>JARGNI010000030.1 GCA_029213195.1 Verrucomicrobiales bacterium | reverse complement strand
TGGCGACCCGTACGGGACTCGAACCCGTGTTGCCGCCGTGAAAGGGCGGAGTCCTAACCGCTAGACGAACGGGTCGCGTTCGACGCTGAACAGGGATCGTGACGACCCGAGCGCGGGGCGGAAATATGCGGACTTCTGGCCAGATGGCAAGTCGAAATTGTGAAAGAATTTCCGCTGGAAGGTTTCAGTGTCGCTGTCACAGTGGCGGATGCCCGTTCTCATTGATATCCTTTGGCTCATCGCCGGTCTCTCCGCCCTCTATTTTGGGGCTGAATGGCTGGTGGGCGGGGCTGCGAAGCTTGCGGTTCGATATGGGATTTCTCCGCTCGTCGTCGGCCTGACCGTCGTGGCTTTTGGTACGAGCGCTCCGGAGTTGTTCGTTTCGATCGGGTTCAACATGAGCGGCTACCCCGATATGTCCCTGGGCAATGTGATCGGATCCAATATCTGCAACATTGGCCTCGTTCTCGGAGTGAGCGCTTTTATCTGTCTGCTGCACGTAAAGAGTGAGCTTCTCGTCCGGGATGTCCCGGTGCTGCTGCTCGCCACGGTTACCTTTTGCTGGATGCTTTCGGATGGAGAAATCTCGATGGTGGAGGGGATCATCCTCTTTGCCTCGGTGGTCGGCTACACGGTCTACCAGCTTGCGCTGGTAAAGAATGTGAAAGAACCGCTCGCCGTGGAAAAAGAGTTCGAGGCGGAGTTCGATCCCGAGGAGGCGAAGAAAACGCCACTCTATTTGCTGATTTTCCTCATCCTTGCCGGACTCGTGGCACTCTACTTCGGCGCTGACTGGCTGGAGAGGGGAGGTGTCAGTCTCGCGAAACGCTTTGGAGTGCCGGAAGCGGTGATCTCCCTGACCCTGATCGCTTTCAGCACCTCGGTTCCCGAGTTGGCGACTTCGGTGGTGGCCTCTTTGAAGAAGGAAGGAGACATCATCATCGGGAACGTGATCGGATCCTGTATCTTCAATCTCCTTTGCGTGATCGGGGCGACGGCGATTCTGAAACCTGTCGCCAGCGGAGGGATCGAAATGATCGATCTCTACGTGATGATCGGATTCACGCTGATGTTGATCCCGGTCCTCTGGAAGGGACGGGTGATCACGCGTTGGGAAGGAAGCATTCTCCTTCTCGGCTATTTTGGCTACACCACCTTCCTCTACTTCGATCGGGTGGCCTAGCGGTGCGCAGCATCACGTAAAAGGTCAAAGGTGGGAAAGTGAAAAGTTTCCAGGACTGGAAAGCACCTCACGCAAGGACATTTTTTACCTTCTACTTTCCCACCTTTCACTGATCTGAATTTCGCCTGCGAAATTCAGATCATCCCCAACTTCATCTTGCCCTCTTCGGAAATCATTTCCTGATTCCAGACGGGATCCCAGACGAGGTCGACTTGGGCGTTGTTGATGCCTTCGAGCATGAGGATCTTGGATTGCGCGTCGGCAGCGATGGTGGGGCCCATCCCGCAGCCAGGTGCGGTGAGCGTCATCTTGATCTCGACATTCTTTTCGCCTTCTTCCTCTTTGATTGTGCAGTCGTAGACGAGACCGAGATCGACGATGTTCACCGGGATCTCAGGATCGAAAACCAGCTTGAGTTGCTCCCAGACGGCACCTTGGAGGTCCCCATCGGCCACCTTTTGCTTGGCGGCAGATTGCTTCTCTTTCTCGGCTTCGAGATCGATCCCGATGGCGTCGGCGTTCTCCGCCTTGATTCGAGCGAGGCCACTTTGCGTTGCGACAGTGTAGGTGCCTCCCAGGGCCTGGGTGATCATGACCTTGGTTCCGGCGGGGAGACGGATGAGGTCTCCGCTGGGAATCTGAATGGCTTCGACTTCGCGGGTGGTTTCGATTTCTTCGTGCATGGCTAATTTTGTCTCGCGTTCGCGAGACGGTAAAAGGTTAAAAGTGGGAAGGTAAAAGGAGAAGTTATTCGTCGAGTTTCACGACTTTGAGTCTGCCGGATTTCATGGCGGGAGCGTTCATGTCGCCGAGAAGGGTGTTGGAAGAGGCTGCGGAAGCTTCGGCTGGTTCAGGGCAGTCTTCGGAGTCGCCTTTGAGGGCGGCTCGGAGAGCACCTTCGACCATCTCGCCACAGTGGAGTTTCATGGGAGGCAGGGGGCCGAGAGGCTCGGAGAGGTCGGTAGATTCCAAAGCCTCGGCTTCTTCGACGGATTTGCCCTTGAGCATTTCCGTAGCCATGGAGGCGACGGCGATGGCGGTCTGGCAGCCGAAGCTCTGGAACGAGGCTCGATCGATGACTTTCTTCCCGTCCTTCTCGGAGAACTTGAGCCACATCCGCACCATGTCGCCGCATTCGGGATTGCCGACCGTTCCGACGGAGTCGGCGTCGGTCATTTCTCCCATGTTCTGGGGATTGGCGATCGCGTCCTGGATCTTGTCTTCGGTGTTCATGAGGGAAAGAGTGGGGTTGAGGGGAAGGGCCTGAATTCTCAGTCTTCGAACTCCAGCTTGTAGCGGGGGATGCTGGTGTCGGCTTCCTGCGCATAGGCATCGATGCCACCTCGAAGCGCCCGGGTGTTGTGGAAACCGTGACCGATGAGATAGGCAGCGGGATCGAGGGTTTTGTCTCCGGTATGGTCGTAGAGCACGATGAGGCGATCCTTGGGCTCGGACCCGAAAATCTCCTGGAGGAGGTCGTTGCTGAAAAGCTCCGAGTCGGGGAGGGCGACGGCTTCAAACTCTTCCCGGGTTCTCAGGTCCAGCATGCGGAGATCCTCTTTCCCCTCGAGCCGTTTCTGGAGGTCGGTGGGTTCGATGAGAATTTTCCTGTCGTTCTCGTGTGCGCTCAGGATGTGCTCGATGACTTCGTCGACAGGAAGATCTTCGTTTCGCTCACAGACCTCGGCGAGGGTTTCGGAGTTGTCGTAGCTGCAGCTCTGGCAGCCGCCGATATGGTATCGGGCAAAGAGAGCTCGTTTGGCGCCGGGAAATCGATCGAGAACCTCACCCATGGTGATCTCGCCGTCGATGGAAGGGGATTCTGCTACAGTTGACATCGGGTTTCAGTTTAGACCACTGGTTGTTTTTTACATTCGATTTTTCTGATGGGAAATTCACAATCCGCGACGATCTTAGCCGCCAATGAAGCGTCACGTCCCTGGTCCCTGGAGCAATCCCCAGGTCTATCTCCTTCCGAATCTGATGACGGCGGGCAATCTCGCCTGTGGCTTCAGTGCTGTGCTTACGATTTTCGAAGGGATGCGGGATGCGACCGATTCTCCCAAGGATTTCCACCTGGCGATCCTCCTCATCCTCGGAGCCTGTCTTTTCGATGCTTTGGACGGACGCCTCGCTCGAATGAAGGGGCAGGAGTCCATGTTCGGCCGGGAATTCGATTCGATCGCGGACATTGTATCCTTTGGCATTGCTCCGGCCTTGCTGGTGATGGACATCGTCCTGAGCAGTTTTGACAACCGACTCGGTTGGACGATTGCCTTTATCTACCTGCTCTGTGGGGCGATGCGTCTTGCCCGGTTCAACTGCCTCGCCCAGGCCGAAGCGGAAGACCCTTCCCTGAGGAAGAAAGGAGAATTTGTGGGCTTTCCGATTCCCGCAGCCGCGGGACTGATCGCTTCCCTGACGATGTTCATCCTCTGGTTGAATGAAGGACCTCACGAGATCGGAGCGTGGCGGTATGTGCTGCTCGTGCTGATGCTCCTGCTCTCGTTCATGATGTTGAGCGAGTTCAAGTATCCGAGTTTCAAGGCGATGAACTGGCGGGCGAGAAGGTCGCTGGTATGGCTTTTTGTTGCGGTCCTCGTGCTCGTCTGTGCGGTCAACTTCGTGGAGTTCGTTCCCCTTGGGATTTTCCTGAGTTACTTCATCTACGGGCTTGTTCGCCCCTGGGTCTCGAAGCGATGGAGAATGGAGATCGAGGAAGGTCTGGACGAGGAGGAAGAAGTGGATGAGCCGGAGTTCGTGGAAGAGGGGGAGGAATAGGCTGGTTGGATTTTGGATTTTGGATTTTGGATTTCGATGACCAATGACCTTCCCTTGACCTTCGCTCTACATTCCGTATCGGTGGCGGATGAGTTACGTAGAAGATCTGTTCTCGCTGGAAGGAAAAACCGCTGTCGTCATTGGAGGCACCGGTGTCCTTTGTGGAGAAATGGCGAAGGGCCTGGCAAAGGCTGGCGCGGAAGTCGCGGTGGTCGGGCGAAGCGAAGAGAAGGGTGCCGAACGTCTTCGCGAGATCGATGAGGCCGGGGGGCGAGCCTTTTTTGTCCCTGCCGATGTTGCCGATCGCCCCTCTCTCGAGGCACTGCGAGACACCGTCCTGGAGCGGACGGGACAGATCGATATTCTCGTCAATGGAGCGGGCGTGAACTCTCCCACGCCACTTCTCGAAATCGAAGACGAGGAGTTTGCCCGTATTCTCGATATCAACCTGGGAGCGATCCTGCGGAGTTGCCAGATTTTCGGGAAGCACATGCTGGAGAATGGAGGCGGGTCCATCATCAATATCGGATCGATCTCTGGCCTTGGCCCACTGAGCCGGGTTTTTACCTATTCCGCAAGCAAGGCGGCGGTGCATAATCTTTCGAAGAATCTCGCTCGCGAGTGGGCGGAGCAGGGAATCCGGGTGAATACGCTCGTCCCTGGATTCTTCCCTGCGGAGCAGAATCGCAAGGTGCTGACCGAAGATCGCGTCGCGGCGATCCTGGGGCACACTCCCGCCAATCGCTTCGGTGAGGCGGAGGAGTTGATGGGAGCGACTTTGCTTCTGGCTTCCGAGAAAGCGGGATCTTTCGTCACCGGAATCGAGATGATCGTCGACGGAGGGTTCTCCGCGATGTCGATCTAGTCGTTTGATCCATCCTTGGATGCGGGACGGTTTCGACGTAGGTTTCTCGCAATGAAATCGTATGGTAGAAGGCCCGTTGGCTATGCACTGGTGTTGGCTCTTCTCGCTTTCTGTTCTGGTCGTGTTTCCTGTGCCGTCGAACCGGAAGACTTCTATGAGCAGAGGGGGCGTGATGAGCCATTTGCCGAGATCCTCCGGAAAGGCGATCTGAAGCGGGGGGCTGCGTCCCATGCGGGAGTGGAGGGTTCGAAGATACGGGTGAACGATTCCCTTCTCCGCGATGGCCCGAACGCCGATCGCCGGATTCCGAGCGACCTTTTTCTGCATACCCTGGGATCAACGAGAATCCATCGTGGGGAGTTCGACAAATGGTCGCGATGGTACCAGGAGGACGGGAATACCCAGGTTTTCCGACTCTTCGAAGGAGAGGAGAATCGTGCCAGCAGTCGTAAACTGGCCGCGCGGGTGGAATCCTTTGTCAACCTCGGGCCGGCCTCGGAAACTGCAGGAGAGTGGCATGAGTGGGTCGGGACCTACACGCTGATCAAACCTCATGGGGCGATGATTTTTCAGTCCAAGAATTCGGAGAATGACTGGTCCGTATCCATCAATATGAACGACGATGGAAATATCCGTCTGAATCATCGAAGAGGGCAAGACCGATCTCTTGCCAGCAACATGATCGGGAAGCCGTTTCATCTCCGAGTTCGGGACAACGGGCTCGACTATGAGGTTTTTCTGAACGGTCACCAGGTAGGGACGGGGCAATATCCGCGACCGAAGGGAACCAACTCGTTTCGGTGGGGTATGTATCTGGGCGCCAATGAGGTGCGGCATGACGCGATGATTTTCGTAACCGGAGCGGAGGTGAATCCCAGGAAAGTCGACGAGTCTGGATTGCCGGATCTGACGAAGTCTCCAGGAGAAGGGAGCCGGGAGATGTCTGCTTCCGAGGAAGAAACGAAGCCGGAAGTGAAGAGCCTTCCCGAGAGGACCTGGACCAATCTTTCTGGGTCCGAAGTGACCACGACCGCCAGGTATTCCCCTGGCAGTGACCGGATCTCTCTCCAGGTAAGAGGCCAGTGGATCGAAATCGAAGTCAATCAGCTATCCTCTGCCGACCGGGAGTTTCTCAAATCGATGAGCGAAGGGGATTCGGAGTAGCCCGCTTCGGTTTTGGATGCGACACGCAAAAGGGGCGAGGACTTCACCCTGTCGCACGGTTGACCCGACCCTGTTGGGTCGAGAGAAGATTGGCCCCCCGTGGTCGAAGACCACGGCGACAGGGGTAGAGCACGGCGACAGGTGAAGCCGGGCGACTACGAATTCTCCGAGGTCAGCGCAGCGCGTTCGTCGCCGGCACCGGATTTTTCGATGAAGTACTGCCAGTCGCCGTGGAAGCGTTTCACATTGCCATCGGCGACATGGATGACGTCGGAGGCGAGTTCCTTGATGAAGTGCACGTCGTGCGAGATGAAGACCAACGTACCCGCGTAGCTGTCCAGCGCGAGGATGAGCGACTCCACGGTGAGGATGTCGAGGTGGGTCGTCGGCTCATCCATGAGGAGGATATTGGGCGGGTCGACGAGAAATTTGACGAGATTGAGTCGTGATTTCTCTCCTCCGCTGAGGACCTTGGTCATCTTGTAGACCTCTTCCTTGCGGAACATGAAAGAACCGAGAATGCCACGGGCTTCGTCTTCGCGAAGGGTCGGGGCGGCTTCGAGGACCTCGGAGAGAACCGAGTTGTTCGGGTTCAGCGTGGCAGCGCGGTGCTGGGAGAAATACCCGATCTTGGCGTTGTGGCCTTCCTTGCGTTCGCCTTGCTGTGGTTGCAATTCGTCGGCGAGAAGCTTGAGAAGGGTCGACTTACCCGAGCCGTTCGGTCCGACCAACACCGTTCTTTCGCCTCGCTCGATGGTGAGGTCGATGCCCTCGTAGACCTTGTGGTCTCCGTAGGCGAAATGGATGCCGCTGAGCTCGATGGCCTTCTGACCGCCGCGGGGAGGATCCGGGATCTGGAAGCGGAAGGGCTTTTTCGGAGCCATCGGCTTCTCGATCTTCTCCATCCGCTCGATTTCCTTGAGCTTGGACTGAGCCTGGCTCGCCTTGGAGGAGACGGATCGGAACTTGTTGGCGAAGGCCTGGAGTTCCTTGATCTGTTTCTGCTGATTCTTGTAGGCGTTGTTCAGGTTTTCGTAGTTGGCGTGACGCTGCTTGACGAAGTCGCTGTAGTTGCCGGTGTAGTGAACGAGCTTGTGATTGTCGATGTCGTGAACCGACTCGACCAGTTCATCCATGAACTCGAGGTCGTGCGAGATCATGAGGATGGCACCCGAGTAGTTCTTCAGGTAATCCTGAAACCACAGGAGCGACATGAGGTCGAGGTGGTTGGTCGGCTCATCCAGCATGAGGAGGTCCGGCTCGATCACGAGGAGGCGAGCGAGGTGGGCTCGCATGATCCAACCACCACTCATCTCCTTAGCGGGGCGATCGAAGTCGGTGTCACGATACCCGAGGCCCCGCAACATTTCCTTGGCCTTGGCCTCGACCTTGGGGTCGTTGAGTGCGTTGAATTTCCCGTCGGCCTCGAGATAGGCCGGACAGCTGACGTCGCCTTCGTCTTCGAGCTTTTTCAAGGTGGCTTCCAGTTCCTGGATCATTCCCGCCCGACCGGTTGCGATCTCGATGACGGTATAGTCGCCGACGTCTTCACTTTCCTGCGGGAGGAATCCGGTCAGGGTCCATTCGTCCCGCTCGACAGTTCCTTTGTCGGCTTCTTCTTCCCCGAGGATGATTCGAAAGATGGTCGACTTGCCGGCACCATTGGGGCCGACGAGGGCGACGCGCTCTCCATAGTTCACCTGGAGGTCGGCATCTTCGAACAGGGCTTGTCCTCCGTAGGATTTCTTGAGATTCCGGATCGTGAGCATAATGAGGAATTGGGATGTTCCTACATAGCTGAGTCTCTGCCTTGCGCAACCGAAAGGCGGTCCTCATCGAGAAGAAGAAAAACAGGACAAAAGACGCCCTGCGCGGGCTTCGCACATTTGGCAAAAGTCATTGCTATTTCGATAGGAATTTCGATAAGCTTTTTCCCATGGCAAAAGCAGTAGCAGATCCAGAAGAATTGCGGAGGTTCGCAGAGGAATTGAAGCGATTTAACAGCGATCTCAGCAACTCCTTGTCCTCTCTCCAGGCCCGATTCTCGGGATTGGGAGAGACGTGGCAGGATCACGAGCACGCCAAGTTTGCGGAAGACTTCCAGGAAACGATGAAAGTGCTGCGAAGGTTCATGGAGAGCTCGGGTCAGCAGGCGCCGTTTCTCCTCCGGAAGGCTCAGCGAATCGAGGAGTACCTGAACCAGCGCTAGTGCAAGCGTCGAATTTTCGAATCCTTCAACCGTCGAGCCGTGAGCGACAAAGCCAATGTCTCCCAAATCGAAGCGCTGGAGCGTTTCCGAAACCATCTCGTCCTGTTCCTGGAGCGGGCGAACATCGTCCTCGACGAAGTCAGCGAGGAGGTGAAGCGGACCCGGATCTGGCTGCAGAGTGAGCAGGGCCCTCATCTCAAGCGCCAGATGAAACGGAAAGCGCGGGAGATGGAGATGCTGCAACAGGAGCTTTTTACGGCGCGGCTTTCGCCTCTCAAAACCGCGAAGACGGGTCAGCAGATGCAGATCAATCGGAAGCGAAAGGAAATCCGGGAGCTCGAGACGACGCTCCGGGCGGTGGCGGGATGGCTTCGCAACTATGACTCCGTCGTCGAAACCGAAGCGCGGAATGTGGAGAAGCTGAGGCAGATTTTTGACATCGATATGAAAAAAGCGATCCAGAACCTGTCGGAGTCGTATCGGCTGCTGCAGGAATACCAGTCCGATTCCAGTTCCTGATGAGCCTGAGCAACAGCAGAAACCGTCTGACCGGGATCTCCCGCGAGTTGCTCAAGCAATGGCAGGACACCCAGGAGGTTTGGAATGATCGCAAGTGTCGGGAATTTGACACTCAATACATGCAGCCCTTGATGGATGCCGTCGATAATGCTTCCGTTGCGATGCAGGATCTGGACAAAATTCTGAACAAGCTCCGGGCGGATTGTGAATATGAGTAGAAACTCGGCACGAGAATCGATTCGCCAGGTCGGCGAACTGCTCCGCGAACTCGAGGGCTTCACCCAAAGTGAGAAGGAGATCGAGAGCGCTCGTTTTCGTCAGACTTCTCAACTTCGAAAGGGATTGGAAGAAGAGAAGGAGGGGCTGGAGAAGGAGAGAAAGGAGTCCCTCTCGCGGCTGGAACAGGAGCGCGATGAGGAGATCGCGCGAGTCAGGTCGGTCCTCGCAGAGAGAATCAAGCGCACCGAGAAAGCCCAGATCACGGTGCGGAATGCGGTGATTTCAGGGATTCAGGCGATCCAGGGCGAGCGGAAAGGAGCCCTGCAGTATCGCTTTATGGAGGCGGGGAAAACCCGTGAAAAGTCGATCGCCGAAGCCGCTCGGATTTATGATGAGGAGTATCCGGAAGCGGTGGAGATGAACAGCCACTGGGTGCGTCTGGAGAAGCAGACCGTCCACGCCCTTCGAGGGTTTCCCGCATCGAAGAATCTCATCATTCGATCGCTCAAAGAGAGTGAGCCATCGGCGAAACCGAATCGGGATACTCCTGCGCTTCAATCGGATGCAGAAGAGTTTTTCATCCGGCTCTCGGCGTTTCGGAAAACGTTCGGGGTGATGCTGAACAACGTTTTGCCACTCGCCGTCCAGGTTTTTCTCCTTCTCGCGGCAGGTGGGCTTGCCCCTTTTCTCTGGGGCGGGCTCGAAGGGCCGAAGATGACCTTTGCGATTTCGTTAGGGGTTGCGCTGGTGCTCTCCCTCCCGCTGCTGATGCTCTTTTTGAACGCGAAATCTCAGGCTCGCAAATTTGCCGAGGAGGCCGCTGACGAGTTGGTAGCCGCGAAAGCGGATCGACTCGGGGTCAAGCGATCGGTCTCTTCGAAGCAGGAAAAGGCGATCGAGGCAGCTGAAACTCTTTTCGCCAAAGAGAAAGCCGCCTTCGAGTCCGGGCTCGTCTCGGATGAAGAGGGCCAGGGCGGAACTCGGTATGCGGGGCCTGCCGATGTCGAGGAGAGAGCGGCACGACTAAAAGCGGAGATCGAGGGGGCGGAGGAACGCCGCATCGAATCCATACGCGAGGCGTATCGTGAGAAGGTGGCTCGCTGCACGGCGGATATCGAAGAGCGTCTCGAGAGACTGGAGAGCCCTTCCCTGAGTGAGGAATCGGTGGCTGATCTCGAGGAGAAACTCCAGGCACTGGTCTCTCGTTGGGATAAGGTGATCCCGGAATCTTACGAGAAACTGCGATCGGAATCCGACTCCGAGGAGCTGGGTCTCCTCGATCAGGATCCGGAGCAGTGGACCCCGCCCGAGCATTTCGAATCGTTGCTCCCGTTTGCGAAGTTACGATTTGCTCCGGCCTCGGAAGAATTCGAGATTCCTCAGTCGGATCGATTTGCGATGCCGGGGGATTTGGCCTTTGACTTGCCTCTACGCCTCCGAATTCCCGATGTCGCTTCCATTCTTCTCGAGACGAGGCAGGCGGGTCGTGAAGAGGCGATTCAGTTTTTGAACTACCTCACGCTCGGTTGGTTGGCTTCCTCCCCGCCGGGACGGCTTTCCTTTTCCCTGATCGATCCCGTCGGCTTGGGCGAAAGTTTTGCCGGGCTGATGCATCTGTCGGATTATGAAGAAATCCTGATCCAATCCCGGATTCGGACCCGAGAGGACCAGATCGAGAATCGTCTGGGTGAACTCTGTGAGCACATGGAGAAAGTCATCCAGATGTATCTCCGGAACGATTTCGAGACGATCACGCAATACAATGAAGCCGCGGGAACGATCGCAGAGCGATATCATTTTCTCGTCATCGCGGACTTTCCTCATGGTTTCAGTGAACTGGCGGCTCGGCGCCTGCAAAGTATTGCGACGTCAGGCGCGCGTTGTGGGGTCTTTCTCCTCGTGCACAGTGATCTGAGGGGGGATCTTCCCATGGGGTTCCAGATGGAGGATCTGCGAAAGGCGTGCCTCTGTCTCGAGCGATCCGGTGAGGGGTTCTCCTGGCAGGATTCGCTGGTCCAGGGGCATCCTGTCGAGTTGGCGCAGCTACCACCACCGGAGCAGTTCGCCAAGTGGATTCATCGCATCGGAGAAGCGAATCGGGATTCGAATCGTATCGAGGTGCCGTTCTCCCTGATCGCACCGGAGACCGGAGGGCACTGGACGCGAAGCACCGCCAAGGAGCTTGCGGTCCCGATCGGGAGAAGTGGAGCTACCAAGTTGCAGGAACTGGCCCTCGGAAAAGGTACCTGTCAGCACGCGCTGATTGCAGGAAAGACTGGTTCCGGAAAATCGACCTTGTTTCATGTCATCATCACCAATCTCGCGTTGTGGTGTGATCCCGACGAGGTCGAGTTTTACCTGATCGATTTCAAGAAAGGGGTCGAATTCAAGTGCTACGCCGATCACAAGCTGCCCCATGCCCGGGTCATCGCGATCGAGAGTGATCGCGAGTTCGGTCTCAGTGTGCTGCAACGGATCGATCAGGAACTGCGGGAGAGGGGAGAACTTTTCCGCCAGGCCGGGGTGCAGGATGTGCCGGGATACCGAGCCACCGAGGGCGCACGACCACTCCCTCGCACCTTGCTTCTCATCGATGAGTTCCAGGAATACTTCATCGAGGACGACCAGATTTCGCAGCAGGCTGCAGTGCTTCTCGACCGGATCGTGAGGCAGGGGCGTGCATTTGGTATCCATGCGGTCCTCGGGTCTCAGACTCTCGGCGGAGCTTTTACCCTCGCACGGGCGACGCTGGGGCAGATGACTGTCCGGATCGCCCTGGCCTGCAACGAGGCCGACGCGTATCTCATCATGGATGATTCCAATCCGGCTCCTCGTCTGCTCAGCCGTCCTGGAGAAGGGATCTACAATGATCGCGCAGGTTCGGTGGAGGCGAACTCTCCATTCCAGGTGGTCTGGGTGGACGAAAAAGATCGAGACGAACGTCTCGCGGCGATCGAGCGATGGGCGCAGGAAAGCGGAAAGGATGATCGCGAACGGGTCGTCTTCGAAGGGAATACTCCAGGCGATGCGACGACGGATGCTGAGATCTCGCGAATCTTGAAGCAAGGAGATGTCACCGGCCGGAATCCACGCATTCTTCTCGGTGCTCCCAATGCCATCAAGGGGCCAACCGAGGTGAGCTTTCCACGGCAGAATGGAGCGAACCTCCTCTTTGTCGGATCGCGGGAAGACGTTGTCGAGGCCTTGTTGCCGATCTCACTCGGGCTGTTGCGAGCGCAATTGGGCGACACCGCCCGCCTGATCGTGATTCATCCGGGGGCTTCCGACGAGAACAGTGAGATGGCCCAGCGGATCCAGACCGTGAGCGGAGTGGAGACTCCCAAGCTTGCCGAGATCGACGAGCTGCTTGCGGGGCTTTCGGAAGAAATGAAAGAGGTCTCGGAGCGAGGGGATGCGACGGGAGCTCCGTCGATCTTCTTGTTTATCCCCTCCCTGCAGCGGCACAAGAAGCTGCGCTACGAGGAGGACTTCGGTTTTTCGATGGAAGAGGATACGGTGAAGAAACCTTCGGCTTCTCTCAACGAGTTGATCTGTGAAGGTCCCGGCTGGGGGTATCACGTGATCGCCTCGTTCGATTCATTGAACAACGTGCATCGCTGTCTCGGACGGAAAGCGGCCGGGGAGTTCGAGAAGAAGGTGTTGTTCCAGATGAGCGCGACCGATTCGGCGAGTCTCGTCGACTCGAGCGCGGCTTCGGCATTGGGGCTCAATCGGGCGCTCTACTACGACGAAGCGGAGGGGCAGGGAGAGGTGTTTCGACCCTATGCCGAGCCTTCCCTGGCCTGGCTGAGCGAAAATTTCCGCCCATTGAAAACCAAATGATGCAGGGTCGTCTCGTCTCTTTGGGATGAAGGTGGGACCATGCGGAAATCACGTAGTTCAGTTTCTTCGCAGATTCTGCAAGTCATTCTCCTTGTGGGAGTCCTGATTGCCGGAGTCGGGGGTGGAGTTGCGGAAGAAGAAAGCGACGAGGAGAGTCGCCGACAACTGCATTACTATCTGAAAGGTCGCTACCTGTTCCAAAAGCAGTGTACAACCTGTCACGGCACGACGGGAAGAGGGAACGGTCCGTGGGCGGCGGAGTTGACCGACAAGCCGCGCAATTTCCGCACCGGAGTCTTCAAGTTTCGGACGACCCCTTTTGGGAAACTCCCGACCGATGACGACTTGCGGCGCACGATTCGAAAAGGGATCTCAGGGACGGCGATGCCTTTCTTCGCCGATTTTTCCGATGAGGACGTCACCGCGCTGATCGTCTACCTGCAGAGCCTTTCTCGAAATTGGGACGACGAGAAGCTGGTGGGTGAACCGCTCGATTTGCCGGAGACACCGGATTGGTATCGGGATTCCGAAAAGAAAGCCGCTCACGCGAAGAATGGAGCCAAGACCTTTGCCGCGCAGTGCAGCGTCTGTCATGGACCGAAGGGAGAAGGGGATGGGCCGGGAAGCCAAGGGCTCGTCGATGTGTGGGAAAATCCGATCGCTCCCGCGGCTCTGTCCGAGGAACATCACAAATCGGGAGATGCGCCCACGGACTTGTATCGAACCATTGCTACGGGGCTCAATGGCACCCCGATGATCGGATACGCCGAAATGCTCAAGCCGGCTGAGATCTGGGATCTCGTCGCCTTTATCCAGGGGCTTTCCGTGGAGAAAGCGCAAGTCCAGGCTGGTGCGGCACAGGAACGGTAGGAATCCTGCTTCTTTCTTCGGATCAGCCTGATTCCAACGCAAGTGTGAGATACACGCAGAAACCTCCCACCTAAACGCGTGATTTGGCAGTCCGTGTTCCGAACGTAACGTAATCAAACATGATCCAAAAAGTCGACCGACGTCATTTTCTCCGTGGCATAGGAGCGGGTATTTCGCTTCCTATGTTTGAGACGTTTCTACCCTCTTCCGCAGCCGCTGCCCAGCAAGGGGGGATTGCGACGACAGCTTCGGGAATGCCTCTGCGTACCGCATTCCTCTACAAGCCGAATGGGGTCAACGTGAACAAGTGGAAGCTCGAAGGAACGGGAGCCGATTACAGGTTCAACGAAACGCATCAGCCCTACGCCCATCTCAAAGATGACATTCACATCATCAGTCATCTCGAGCATGCGAATGGCACCGCCGGAAAAGATGGGGCCGGGGATCACGCTCGCGCCAACGCGACTTTCCTGACCGGAACGCGTCCTCGCAAGACTGCGGGTGCCGACATCAAGCTCGGCATCTCGGTGGACCAGGTCATCGCACGCGCCGCATCGGATTCGACTCGATTTTCCTCCCTCGAGCTTTCCTGCGATGGGGTTCGAAAGAGTGGAGTCTGTGATTCCGGCTATTCCTGCGCCTACCAGTTCAATCTTTCCTGGCGCTCCGATACCACACCAGTTGCTCCGGAATCAAATCCTCGTCACGTCTTCGAGCGGCTCTTTGGTACCGGCTCGAAGGAAGAGCGGGAAAAGGGATTTCAGCTCCGAAACGAGCAGCAGCGTTCCATTCTCGATTTCGTGATGGAGGACGCGAAACAGCTCAATCGCCAGCTGGGTCGGAATGACCAGATGAAGCTCGATGAATACATGACGGGTGTCCGGGAGATCGAGCGCCGAATTGAGAAGGTCGAGAAATTCGGGCTCCCCGAGGTTCCCGACGTGGACATGCCTGCAGGCGTTCCTTCCAGCTACGAGGAGCATATCCGACTCATGATGGACATGCTCGTTCTTGCCTTCGAAACCGATTCGACGCGGGTCGCGAGTTTTCTTCTCGCTCATGATGGCAGCAATCGGAGTTTCCGTGAGATTGGAGTTCCCGATGGACACCACACGATTTCGCATCACCGAAACGATCCTGACAATCTCGCGAAACTGGCGAAGATCGATCTGTTCTACAGCCAGCAGTTCGCCTACTTCATCGATCAGTTGAAGTCGAAGAAGGATGCCGATGGAAAGTCTCTTCTCTACAACTCGCAGGTCGTCTGGGGCAGCGGCCTCGCCGATCCGGATCGTCATCGTCACAACGAGTTGCCGGTGATTGTCGCCGGACAGGGCGGTGGAACCATCAAAACGGGACTCCATACGGACCTGGGAGAGGACACTCCGATGAGCAATCTCTTTCTCGACATGCTGCATCGTACCGGGATCAAGGAAGAGCGTTTTGGAGACTCCACGAGACAGCTCTCCGTCCTCAGTTGATTCTCAAAAAACTTGCGATCGATATAGGATTGCGATTTCATCGGGGAATGAGGCTCGCATCCATCATTCTGTTTCTCGCGCTGCTTTTTACCCCGGGTTTCGCGAGAGAGTTCAAGGATGCCAAGGGGCGTACGATTCACGCGAAGCTGGTCGCTCACGCGGGGACGTCGGTCGTGATCGATCGGGGTGGAAAAGAATTTGTCGTTCCGGTCACGATGTTCTCCATCGATGACCAGGCCTAGATTGCCGACTGGATCGAGAAAAATCCGGGTGCGGTGCGATACAAATTCGATTTCTACACCGACCTCGAGCGAGAACACACACGCCAGGTCAAGGAGCCGGGGAGTATGACCGAGGACAAGTTGAAGGTGATGCCCTACACCTACGAGATGATCGTCTACAACAAGGAGACGACATCGGTTCAGGATATCGAAGTTCGCTACGAAATCTATGTCGCAGATTTCGTGGACACGACAAACAAGGCTTACACGAGACTCGCGGTGGGCGGCGAGAAAACTGAGAAACTGCAGAGTGTCGCCGGTTCTTTCAAGATCGACGAGATGAAGCCGGGAGGTCGCCAGGAGTTCAAGCGGACCTTCAACACGGAATCCTACATCGATCGCGATGGAGGGAGAACTGACGCCGTGGCCTCCGACAAGATCATTGGTCTCTGCATCCGGGTGCTCAAGAATGGCAAGGTCCTCGACGAACACCGAGAGGATGAAGATTCGGCCCGAATGAAACGGACGAGGTGGCAGAACGCAGCGACAACACCCGGCACGGTTCTCGAGGAATAGTTCGGAGCGCTGAGACGGGAAGCTGTCGTCGGCAAGCCGCCGGGGATCCTGACAAAGCGACTATCCGTGAACTCGGTTCTTAGACCGTCTGGCAATCGGTCTAACCTCCCTGGCGCAGCAGGACCATGAACTGGTGAGGCTCGAGCTCCAGTTTCTTCGCGGCAATGACCGTCTGTCCGGCGATGATGTCGATGAGGACCTTCTTGAGTCCAAGTTGCCGGAGTCGGGGGGCGGCTACAGTCTGGGCCTTGTCGCTGAAGTTCGCGAGACAGAGAATGCTCTGTTCGCGAGTGGTTCGGAAATAGGCAAAGACGTGATCGTTCCCGGGATCGACGATCTCGGTTTCCCCGCGAGCAAGAGCGATGTTGTTGGAGCGAAGTCGGGTCAGTTTGAGGAAGCCCTCGTAGATGATGTGTTCCACCGATTCGGGTTGGGTCCGCCTTTCCGCCTTCCCCCAATCGAATCGCGGACGATGCAGCCAACGTTCGTCCCCCTCCTTGTCGAGATCATCCTTGTAGGAATGGTCATTGAGCATACCAATCTCCTCGCCGAGATAGATGAGGGGGATGCCTCCGATGGTGAAGGTCACCCCGTGCATCAGGAGAATGCGTCGGAGCGCCAGTTCCAATTCTTCTTTATCGTCTTCCCTCAGGGCCTTCCCAAGGCCGCAGAGAGAGGCTGTGGTCCCACAGACGCGGGCGTCCCCGGTGACCGGGTCTTCCTGGAAGAGTTCTCCTTCGGCAAAAGTGGAGGGATGTTTCCCGGCGTAGAACTGGGTCAGGAAGAGGCGGTGATCGTGCGGATTGATGCCGAGCCGTTCCGCGTCGCCATTGTCGAATCCCCATCCGATATCGTCGTGGGATCGGACATAGTTGACCCAGGCGCATCCGTCGGGAATCTCGAAGCGCTTCTCCATGGAGGTGCGCAGCAGCTTCGCATTGCGAGTCGCGAGGCCCTCCCAGAGCAGGGCCATGAGGAGGGGATTGTAGGAGATCTGGCACTGGTCTGGCCCCATGTACTTCTTGATCTCGTCCGGTGCGACGATGGCTTCGGATTTGAAGACCATGCTCGGTGCCGCAATCTTCGCGATCGCATTGAAGGCTTCCAGCACGGTGTGGGCCTCGGGAAGATTCTCACAATTGGTGCCCTTTTGTTTCCAGACGAACGGTACCGCGTCCATGCGGAGAACCTCGACACCGACGTTGGCGAGGAAGAGCATCTCTGCCGCCATCGCGTTGAAGACCTCAGGATTTCGGTAGTTGAGATCCCACTGGTAAGTGTGAAATGTCGTCCAGACCCACTTCTTGATCCGGTTGAGATAGGTAAAGTTTCCGGGACGCTCGTCCGGAAAGATCGCGCGGAGGTGTTCCTGGTATTCCTCGGTTTCCTGCCGGGAATCGAACATCAGGTAATAGTCCTGGTATTCCTCGAGGCCTTCATAGGCTTTCTTGGCCCACTCGTGTTCGTCGGAGGTGTGATTGAAGACAAAGTCGAGGACGAGACTGATACCCTGTCGCCGCAACTCGGCTGAGAGATCGCACAAGTCGTCCATCGTTCCCAGTTCGGGATCGATCTCGCGGTAGCTGCTGACGGCGTAGCCCCCGTCGTCGTCTCCCTCGGGGGACTTGTAGACGGGCATGAGGTGAAGATAGGTGATCCCCATTTCCTTCAGGTAGGGGATCTGGTCCTGCAGTTTCTTGAGATCATCGGCGAAGAGATCCACGTAGGCCATCGCTCCGATGAGGTGACCGGATTTGTACCAGGTGCGGTCCGCCTCGCGCATCGCGTCCGTGCTTTTCCAGTCGGGGGATCGCTCGAGCCAGGCATCGGCCATGACTTCGAGAAGTCTTTCGAGGTGGTAGTAGAAATCGAAATGGTGTCCGTAGAGCTCGAGGAGGTGACGGAGAAGGGTGGGGAAGGTTTCTTCGAGTCGGAACTGAAACCCTTCCCATTCCGGGGATCCGATCTCGGCAGGATATCTTTTTTCAAGGAGGACCTTGAGACGGGAGAGTGCCGTTTGGCACTGTTGTTCAGAGATGACCATGGAGAATAGTGGGGGAGGGAGAAGGTGTTCTCCGCTCGGCTCCTTACAGCAGGCGGTGTGCCAGAGCGAGGGAACCGACGATTCCGGCGCGCTGATCGAGGGTCGGGGTCTGGAGATAGATTTCCAGGGGAGGAAGGCTCCAGTAATCCCCGGCTTGTTTTTCGAACTGGCGACGAACGCGGTCGAGGAGGCCTGCTTTTTGCGAAACTCCTCCTCCGAGAATGATCATATCGGGTGACCAGACGGCGGTGAGATTGATGCATCCCGCAGCAAGGTAGGTCGCCTGCAGCTCCCAGGCATCGTGATCGTCCGGGATGTCGTTCCCCGGCATTTCCCAGCGGGCCTCGATGGCGGGTCCTGCGGCACGTCCTTCGAAACAGGAATCATGAAAGGGGCATACGTTGGTGGCTTTGCCGTAGGCCGAGTCGAAGTCCGGCATGACCATGTGACCAACTTCAGGATGCATGCGGCCATGGACGATCTGACCATCGTGAAGAAATGCCGCTCCGATCCCGGTGCCGATCGTGATGTAGGCCACGAAGCGGTGATTCTTTGCCGCTCCATACTCCGCTTCTCCGACCACCGCTGCGTTCACATCGGTATCGAAAGCGATGGGAACAGGCAGGCCGAGGCCATCGCGCAGGGCGTTGACGACGTTGAACCCTGCCCATCCTCTCTTGGGAGTGGTCAGAATCGAGCCGTATCCAGGAGACATGGGCTGAATGTCCGCGGGGCCGAAGGTTCCGATTCCCATGGAGCGAATCGGTCCATATCTTTCCGTAGCATCCCGGAAAAACGCAACGGCATGTTCAATGGTCTCCTGGGGCTCTCCCGTGGGAAATCTCGTTTCGAGAAGGGGCTCTGCGGGATCGGTCGCGACAGCGCAGACATATTTCGTTCCCCCGGCTTCGATCCCCGCGAGCAGGGGAGTTTCTTTCGAATCTTGCATGGTCTCTTCAGTCTCCATCGTTTGTATGCACTACCATATCTGGTGCCAAAACGGCTTCTTTTTCTTCTCCTTCGTCCAATTGAAGCCCTTCCGCGCTCTTAGGTACTCGGATTTTGCCTTCGAACTCGTAGGCTTCAATGCCTTCGACGAGTCCGGCAAAATTGTTTTTCTTCGCGAGGTAGACGCGCGGCAGCGAGGTCGTGGTCTTCAGTTCCAAGCCGTGGTCGCCTCCGATCACTCCGAGGAATTGACCCGAGAGCGCCTCGTAATCACTGCCCCGCCTTGCGTAGAAGAGCACGTTGTCGGCCGGGATCCCCCAACGCATCGTGACATACCGGATCGCCTGTCCCTTTCCGGAACGTAGCGGGATGATGTCGAGCCATTTTCCCTGGGAAAGAATGACCTTCGCGGGGAGATTGTTCTCCCGAAGGAGACGCTGGACCTCACGTCGTTTCGGTGCGACGCCCTTCTCGAAATTGTAGGAGATCTTGAACTGGTGTTGGTGACCGGTTTCCTCCTGGAGAGAAAGGCCTTCAACACCATCAAGGGTTTCCATGATGGGGTCGGGTTCCCAGCGATGGGCGAGATGCTTCTCCCAGGAAAGGTCGAGAACCTGGCGTTTGCCGTAGTGTATCTCGCCTCCCAGCTGGGTGATGAAGACATCGGGTTCGGGCAGGCTGTGTTTCTCGATGAGGTCTCGAGCCATTTTCATGCTCCGTCCGGTCGCGATGCCAAAGCCCATGTTGGGAACGTTTCTCCCGGTGATTTCACGCAGGTAGCCGATCGCCTCGACATCGCCGTCGACGAGCTCCCCTTCGAGACCGGTGAAAACGATGCGGTCGGCGAGGGGCAGGGATGTACGGATCTTGTCGGTGATCAGGTGCGGTTGAGAGATTCCCTCGAGCTGCTCGGCCGCTTCTTCGAGATAGCGATCGACGTGTCCTGCCCAGATGTAGTGTTCATTGACTCCCTCGATGCCGTTGCGGGACCATTCTTCCCACTGGTCGGGATTCGCGATCGCCGCTTCAAGGGCCTCGGTCATTGCGGGGACGTCAAAGGGATCGATCAAGACGCCGTTCTTGCAGTTACCGAGAATGTCCTGGGGGCCTCCATCGTTGGTGGCGAGGACGGGGAGTCCAGAGGCCGCGGCTTCGATCACGGTGAGACCAAAGGGCTCGGTCAGGGCCGGGTTCACAAAGAATCCTTTTTTCGAGGCGGCGTAGCGGTAGAAGGCCGGGATCTCGTCGGGTTCGTGATGCTTGGGAATGGAGACGGATCCGTAGAGGTCGTAGTCGTCGATGAGTTGCAGCAGTTCGGTCCAGACACGACGGGCACCGGCGTTCAGCTCCGAAATCTTGTCCCGATTTCCTGCCACAAGAACAAGGTTTGCCTGGTCTCGAAGCGTTTTGCTCTGTCCGTAGGCGTGCACGAGGGAGGCGAGGTTCTTCTTCTCATCGGCTCGAGCGATGGCGAGAATGGCGGGGCGCTCGGGGTGATCGAAAAATCTTTCGATCTTGCTGGAAACCGCTTCCGGGATGTTGTCTCCCTCGGGGGGAGAGTAGCGGGAAATGTCGACTCCCGGTGGGATCACGCGCATCCGTTCGGGAGCATAGAGTTCGTAGACCGAATATTGCTCTCGAACTTCCTGGCGTGTGCTGGTGCAGACCATCGCGGCACTGTCGAGGGCGAGTTCTTCGGCCTCGATCCGGGCTGGGAGGTTGTAGCGTCTCTCGACCTTTGCGCGGTCGGCTTTTCCCTCGAGGAGCCGCTCCAGCTTGGTCCTGCCGAGGGAGTGCCCCGTGAAAATGAAGGGGCAGCCGAGCAGGGACGCAAGACGACTTCCTACGTAGCCCGCGTCGGCATAGTGTGCGTGAATGACATCCGGGAGTCGTCCGTTCTCCCGGAAAAGAGCGAGAGAGTGATCGATGAAAGCGTCGAGATATCTCCAGAGCGACTCCTTGTGGAGGTATCGTCTCGGGCCTGCCGTGATCCTCCGGATGAACGCGTTGTTGCCGAGCGCTTCGATGGGCTGGGCATAATCGGAACTGACCTTTGGGTCGGCGACGAGTCGAGTGAAAAGATCGACCTGGCCGACGCTATCGTGTTCGGCCAGGGCCTTGACCAGTTCGAGGACATACTTGCACTGGCCACCGGTGTCTGCATCGCGGCCCAACTCGAGATCCTCGCCGCGGATCAATCCATGGATCGAGATGTGAACGAAGTAGAGGTTGTCCGGGATTTTCGCTTTCATGAGGTTCTTAAAAATCCAATTCAGCTGACGAGAAGCCGGGTGAGCCCTTCAATGACGCCTTCGACGCAGGGGCGAGCCGAATGGAAAATTCGCGCTCCTGAGACGGCTGCGGGGAGGGAACTCTCCGCGTTCGAGACGATGATTCCATAGACGTCGTCGACGAGGAACATCGAGGCATCATTCCCTGAGTCTCCCGCGACCGCGACCCGATCGAGGTCGACTCCCAAAGACTCCGCGAGCCAGGCGATCGCGTTCCCCTTGTTGGCTTTCAGGGGGAGAACATCGAGGTCGCGAGCCGAGGAATACACGACCTGGGCCTCGAGGCCTCCGCGATCCAATCTCTCCTGGAGGCGATCGATGTCCTGCCTCGTCTTTCCATGCCAGAACCAACTCGACTTGAAGGGATTCTGGCATTCTTCCGGTTGTTGCTCGATCTCCTCCGCCTCGTCGGCAACGAGGGATTCCACTTTCGCTACATCCCAACCCGATCGGAGCGTCGCGGTCCAGTCCTCCAGCAGTTGTCCGGTTTCGGGATGGAGAATCTCGGTGCCCACTCCTCCAATGAGGTAGTCGGGAGAAGGGAGGTGAGTCTCGGAGATCAACCTGAGGGTGTCGTCGATGGAGCGCCCCGTGTTGTAGGCCAGGAGTGGCGGAGAAGGGCGGCTTCGCAGGCCATTCCAGAAGTCGGAAAAAGTTCTGGCACTGTCAGGCCCGTCGTAGATGGTTCCGTCGATGTCGGTCGAAAATAAAAGCATGGTAGGAGCGAGGTGTTGCGCTCGTGAGAGTGGCGCATTTCTTCACTACCATCTTCATCTTAGGTTCGAACCATGATATTTCCAGAGAAGATCGAAAAGTCTTCTTTTGCGAACCACACGATGAGAGGGGCTTGGAGAAGGTCGAGAGCGAAAGAAGAAGGAGGAGCAGAAGATGGAATTTTTACGTGAGACGATAGGATGGGGACTCATCGGGCCAGGACGTTTTGCCCGAGAATTTGCTTCGGAGTTGGCGGAGGTCCCCCGGGCGCGGAGAGTTGCGGTGGCTTCGCGAAATCGGGAGCGAGCTTCTTCCTTTGCCACCGACTTTGGTTTCGAAAAGGCCTATGGGAGCTACGAGGACCTGTTTGCTGATCCGGAGATCGATGTCGTCTATGTGGTCGTCCCCCATGTTTTCCATGCCGACCTCTCCCGGGCGGCGTTGACTGCGGGAAAGGCGGTGCTCTGCGAGAAACCGCTCACCCCGTCTTTTCGGGAATCGGAAGAACTGATCCAGTTTGCGCGGGAAAAGGGACTGTTTCTCATGGAGGCGATGAAGACGGGACTTCTTCCCGCGATCCGGAAAACCCGCGAGTGGATTCGATCCGGCGCCATTGGAGAGGTGAGACTGGCCCAGGCAGATTTTTGTTTCCAGGGTCCCACGGATCCGGAAGACCGGCTGATGAATCCCGATCTCGCCGGGGGCGCGGTGCTCGATGTCGGGATCTACCCGCTCTTTTTGCAGCGATTCTTTCTCGGGGAGATCCGTTCCCTGTCGGCGAAAGGTCACCTGTCTTCTACCGGGGTCGAGGATGTCGCAGCCTTTGTCACGGAGCATGAATCGGGAGCCGTCGGGATCTCTCAATGTTCCTTTGTTAGTGAGGAGTCGATGGGTGCACGCATCCTCGGATCCGAAGGCGAGATTCGTATCCCCAGGTTTCACGCCGCGACTCGAGTGTCTCTCTGGAAGAATGGAGAAGAAGTGGAGGCCATCGAGGACAGCAGCGGTGGAATGGTGAGGGCAGAGATCGAAGCCGTCATGGAGGCGCTCCGCCAGGGCGAGACCGAATGCCCGGAGCACGCTCACGAAGACACTCTCGCGCTGGCGCGCTGGATGGACGAAATTCGTTGCCAAATCGGCTCGTGGGACCGTGCCTAGTCTGTGAGGTCGAGGCTTCGGACCGTGAGATCATCGAGGACGATTCCGCTTCCGATTGCCCGGAATACGAGCGTTGGTTTCCGCACCGAGAATGTCGGATGGGAGGCGGACAGTGACTTCTCGTCATCGACGATCGCCTTTACGTTTTTGCCTCGGGTCGTGACCTGGAGGGTATACCAGGTATCGGAAAGAAAGGGTTTGTTCTCCTGGGCAAGAACCTCGTTGGGATCCTCCTTGGGGCGATTCTTGTCGACATGTTTCATGATCTTCCATTGCTTTGGCGTGATGATGATGGAGAAGAGATGGCCTTTCTTGTCGAGTGCACCTCGGACTGGATCGAATCCGAAATGAAGTCCCTCGGATTCCTTGCCCAGCTGAAAACGAAACGTGTAGATGGCATCGCCGGTTTCGAGAACTCTCCGACCTGCCGCGGCATGGTTGTCGGAGGGCTTCTGCGCAGCATGGAGCGCTCCGTCCTTGAGGGAGAAGTCGCCGAATTGAACCTTCCACCCCGGGCCGAGTTCCTTCCGGTCGAAGTCGTCCTCGAGAATGAGCTTTGCTGAAGCGGGGGCATCAGCGAAGGAGGAGACGGGAGGAGTGCTGAGAAGGAAGCCGAGGGTGAGAGCAGGAAGGGCGGTCAATCGCATTCTTACAGGACTTCCATTTTTCGGGGGCCGGGTCAATCGTCATTCGGAGCGCGATTTCGGAAAGTATCAGCACGAGAAGACACATTCGCCACTTGTCGAATCCTTGGCAATAGGGTTTCAATAGCACGACAAACCCTTTCGAATGTCCGAACGATATGAAATCAAGGGAAAGCTCGGCCGTGGTGGCATGAGCACGATCTACCGTGGTTTCGACACGGTGATGAAAAGAGAGGTCGCGATCAAGCGGCTCCTGCCCCTCGAGAAGACCAATCTCAACGAGGATGCCGGCAACGTCCTTGAGAAGGAGGCCGCCGCGCTCGCACAGTTTCAGCATCCCAATATCGTCTCGGTTTATGCCTTTGAAGAAGACGCGGATGGTCCCTATGTGGTCATGGAGTTGGTGGAGGGGGAAGATCTTCATTTTGTCCTGACCGAGGGGGCGCTCTCGTGGGACGATTTCCAGGATGTTGCGCGACAATGTCTCGAGCCGCTCGTCGAGGCCTCCGAGCTCGGATTGCTCCATCGCGATATCAAGCCAGGCAACATCATGGTGACGATGACTCCCTCCGAGAAATTTCTCGTGAAGATTCTCGATTTCGGTCTCGCCAAGTTCAGTCACCAACCGTCGATGCAGACCCTGGACCAGGCGGGCTCGTTTCTCGGGTCGATCGATTTCATTGCTCCCGAGCAATTGGAATTGCGTCCTCTCGATCAGCGAACCGATCTCTATTCCCTGGGGTGCGTCCTCTATTTTTCGCTGGCCCAGAAGTCTCCTTTCACCGGGGAGAATCCGGCGGAGACTTCGATGAATCACCTCAAGCACAAGTGCATTCCGATTCACGAGTTGCGTCCCGATATTCCAGAACCGGTGGCTGACTGGCTCATGAAGATGATTTCGAGGAGACCCTCGGATCGTCCCATCAATGCGGAAGCGGCGCTGGCACTGTTTCATGCCGCGGTGTCGGGGGAAAGTCCGCTCGAGGCGAGTTCTGCCGGGGGGATGGAAAGCCCGGAGCCAGAGCACTCCCCCCCCTCGGCCCCCATTGCCCTGCCTCCCCCGGAAAGTGAACCGGTTATTCCGGTTGCCAAGGCCGTGGAATCGGGTCCGATCGCAAGTGCTCCCGGGACGGGGAGTATAGTGCGAACCCCTACGGGTCCCCAGACGTCTCGCCAGCCTGTGCTGCCAGCGCCAAGGACGGGTGCCGTCCGTGGAGGTCCCGTAACGGGACCGACGACCGGGGCTGTCGGGCGCTCGACCCGTAGCGTTTCCCCCCAGGCTAGGAAGGCGCCGGAGAAGAAACGCTCCGGAGGCCAGAAAGGTGGATCCGGTGGAAATATGTGGCTACGTGTTGGGATCGGAGTTCTCATTCTCGGAGTCGGCGCATTTTTCCTGTTTCGAGGAGAGCGAGGAGATAATCCGGGCGAGACGGCTAGTAACGGGGAGGTGCGCGCTCCGAATCCGGAAACCCTTGATACCCTGCCGGCTCCCGGCAACGGTTTTGCGATGCGACCGAATGCCAATGTGCCGGCGCTGGCCCTGAAGGAGGGAGTGGTCGCGAGATATCTCTCGGGTCACCAGATCTATGGGAGAGACTACAAGAGTTCGGCTGGTTATGGAGAGCAGGTCGCGATCTGGGGGAATGTCCGGAATCAGAGAAAGGAATCTCTTCTCATTCGGGATCCCCAGGATTCCATCGGGCAGTTTCTTCCCATCCTGCGAGAGTTTACATCGGGCCAGATTCCGACTCTGAAAGAGTCGACGGCCGGAGTCGCGTTCAACAACAAGGCCTTCCTGAAGAGTCGTGGGAGGCATCTGACGCTGCGTTCCCAAGCGACCCTGGTTGCGGTCGGGCGGATCGAGCCGGGGGCAGGGCGCTTCTTCAAGGTGGTGCCCGAGCCCTTCGATGGGCGGATATTGTCACTGGGTTCGGCCATTACCGGAAAGATCGAAGTCGTGAGCAAGCTGGCACGCCAAGGAAAGGAAAGTCGCATTGTTCTCGATCGTCCCATCTACGATGCGGGAGTGTTTCTCTATTCCGTCGACCTGCCAGGAGGCACGCATCGTCTCAGCGTGGGGGAAACCGGAAGTGGACAGATCAACACCCAGGAGGGCAATATCTCCGGGACCTTCAATCCGAAAGCGCCACCTTTCGTCAAGGCTACAATCGGGAAGAGAGGGTTTGCCGAGACCTTCTCGGAGGCCTATTTGTCCGGTTTTTTCGAAGTCCTCATCTACGATCGCGCCCTCTCCAGGGCGGAGGGAGACACGTTGATCGAGGAGCTGCTGGAACGATACTTTCAACAGCGGTAGCCGAGGGGCGAGGGGGGCATGGATTTGACCCTGGTTTGATCTGGGGCTAGACTGGGGCATGCATCGTGCGCTCAAAGCCATTCTCCTGATCGCCCTGATGCTGGGTTATGTCCTGCCGCAATCCGGCCGCAGTGAGACCTTCTGCCTCGTCACGCTCGATGTTTGCGCTTGCGAGACCGAATCCGTTTGCGAACCCTGCGGAATGTCCTCGGTGGATGATTGTGAGGATCATTCGGAGAGCCCGTGCTGCCTCGATCTCGAGGAAAGCCTCGATGAGTTTGTCCTCGAGGGACTTCGTTCTTTCGTCGCGGCTTCTTTTCTTTGCCTAGTTTCCTACGGGGACGATCATTTCCTGCAGGTTCGTCCTCTCGAAGTCTTGAGGGTGCGTCCTCCTGCACCCCCACCGCCGCTGGTCGGTCGATTGCTTTTCCGGGAATGCGAGCGCATTCTCGTTTGATTCGGTTCTGAAACCTTTCCTTGGATCCCTTCGATCCAAGCCCCGCTTTCTGCTCCTCGTGGAAAGCCTTTCAGAACTACGAATCCATTGAATCCTTGAACGATACGACCCTACAAGATCTCCTCGGAAACCCCGGGGACAAAACCCCATCTCAGGCATCACCGCCTTCCCGAAGTCACCGGTGGACCGCCACGCTTCCGTGGTTCCTCCTCCTCGGATTTGCCGGGCTGGCCTGGATGCTATTCGGAAAACAACTTCTCCCGGCGAAGGAAGTCCAATTGG
Source organism: Verrucomicrobiales bacterium (assembly GCA_029213195.1). Classification (GTDB taxonomy): domain Bacteria; phylum Verrucomicrobiota; class Verrucomicrobiia; order Verrucomicrobiales; family DEV007; genus Arctic95D-9. Next base: position 41,467 of record JARGNI010000030.1, on the reverse strand, counting down.
AGACCGTCGTGACGCTGCGACATCTCGAGGATCCGGAGGCGCAGGAGAGCCCCGGTGACGAGGTCACCGTGGAAGAGGCTTCCGAATCGAGCCGGAATCCCTGGGAGGCACCCATGCGGTTTCAAGCTTCGGGCTGGGTCGAACCGGACCCGCTGCCGATCAAGGCGACTTCGCTCGTCAATGGGGTCGTCGATTCGGTGGCTGTCCTCGAAGGGGAATCCGTGAAAAAAGGAGATCTACTCGCGACCTTGATCCGTGAGGACTTCGAACTCGACCTGGCGACAGCCGAGAGTATTGCGGCTGCAGCTCGTTCGCGCCTGGCGGTGCAGGAGGCCACGATCCGGACGCTGGATGCCCGGGAGGAAACTCTCCGCAAGCAGGTGCGAGCCGGCGAGCTTCGCTGTGCCGAACTGATCGATCGGCGGGATCGTCTCAAGCGAGCCGGAGGAGGAGCCGTTGCCGAGGGAGAGATCGTGCAGGCTACTCTCGCCCTTCAGACCCACGAAGCCGAGGTGGAGGCACTCGCGGCTTCGGGCGAGGAACTCGCTCGGGAGAGGGACCAACTGGAGGCGCAGCGGGAGGAACTCAAGGCTCGGGTCCGGGAAGCCGAGACCGAGGTTGCTCGTCGTCGCCTCGCCCTGGAGCGAACCGAGATTCGATCTCCCGTGGACGGCATCGTTTTCCGTCTCCATGCCGTTCCGGGACAGAAGAGAATGCTGGATATGGACGATCCGGATTCCTCGACGATTGCGGTTCTGTTTCAGCCCGGGTTTCTCCAGGCACGAATCGATGTTCCCCTCGAGGAAGCCAGTCAACTCAGCGTCGGACAGGCCGTGCGCCTCCGTTCGGGATTTCTTCCCGGAGAAGAGTTTCGTGGGATCGTCACTCGCATCGTGGGCGAGGCGGATCTCCAGCGAAACACCCTTCAGGCCAAGGTGAAACTGCAGGATCCCGACCCTCGCCTCCGACCGGATATGCTCTGTCGCGCAGAGTTCCTCTCCCAGGAGCTAAGCGATGCCGAGGGAGCTGGCGCGCGAGTCAAAGGGGCTGGAAACAGTGTCAGTCTCTTTGTGTCGGTTGACGCGCTCATCGAGCGGACGGAGGGAGAAGCCGTCGTGTGGACCCCGGACGCCGAGCGGAAGACGCTGCAGCGACGGACGATCCAACTGGGCCGTCTCGCAAAAGATGGCTACCTGCCGGTGCTGGAGGGACTTCAACCCGGGGACCAGGTTGTCATCGATCCCCCTGCCGATCTCGAAGAAGGTGATCGGTATCGAGTAAAAACCATGGAGGAGTCGACATGAGCGAAAATACCCTCATCCGCTGTCGCAACCTGACCAAGACCTATCGCAAAGGTCGTATCGAGGTGACTCCACTCGAAGACCTTTCGCTCGATGTGCCGGCTGGAGAGTTTCTCGCTCTCATGGGGCCATCGGGATCGGGAAAGACGACCCTGCTCAACCTGATTTCGGGAATCGATCAGCCGACTTCGGGAGAACTCTGGGTGGGAGACCGAGAGATCAGTCGCATGAAGCGGGGCCAGCTCACGAAGTGGCGGGCAAGCCACTGCGGTTACATCTTTCAGCTCTACCATCTCGTCCCCGTGCTCTCGGCCTTCGAGAATGTCGAGTTGCCTCTCCTGCTCCAGTCGGGGCTCTCCCGAAGCGAACGGCGAAACAAGGTTTCGGCAGCGCTCGACCTCGTGGGCCTCAGTGATCGAGTCGATCATCGGCCATCGGAGCTGTCCGGCGGGCAGGAGCAGCGAGTCGCCATTGCGAGAGCCCTGGTCACCGATCCGGAGCTCCTCGTTGCAGATGAACCGACCGGGGATCTCGATCGAGACAGTGCCGATCAGATTCTTGGATTGCTGCGTCAGCTTTCCAAGGAGCACGGCAAGACCATCGTGATGGTCACGCATGACGCTCGGGCTGCGGAGTCCGCCAGCCGGATTCTTCATGTCGAGAAAGGAAAGCTCATCGAGTCGATCGAGGAGGTTGCGCGATGACGAAGGTCTTCCATCTCCTTTTTCTCGCCGGGAAACAGGTCGTCCGTCACCGGATCCGAAGTCTTCTCACCATAGCCGGAGTGGCCGCCGGAATGTTTCTTTTCTCTGCCGTCGAGACCATGCAAGCGTCTCTCGAGGTTGCGACCCGACAGGGCGCCGACGACACGACCCTGGTGGTCTATCGGGAAAATCGGTTTTGCCCCATGACCTCCCGATTGCCCGAGCACTACCAGTCCGAGATCGAGAGGATCCCGGGAGTCGTAGAGGCGATTCCCATCCAGATCGTCGTCAACAACTGCGGAGCGAGTCTCGATGTCATCACCTTTCGTGGGGTTCCTCCCGAGGAGCTGGCTCGATTCAATCCCGAGCTCGAGATTGTTGAAGGATCGCTGGCCGAGTGGGAGAAGCGGAGTGACGGGGCTCTCCTCGGGGAGCATTTTGCAGCTCGTCGGGGGCTTTCTCCAGGGGATCAGTTCGAAGCGGTCGGGGTTCGTGTGTTTGTGTCAGGGATTGTTCGGTCTCCTTCTCCCCAGGACAACAATGTCGCCTACGTGCACTTGCCATTCCTGCAGCAGTCGTCCCGTGTCGGCTTGGGAGTGGTGACGCAGTTCAACGTCAAGGTGGAGGACGCCTCGCGATTGAAGGAAGCGAGCGAAGCCATCGACGAAGTTTTTGCCAGTGACCAGGCCCCCACCACGACAAGTCCCGAAAAAGCCTTCTTTGCCAAGACCGCCAAGGATATGATCGAAATGATCGACTTCACCCGCTGGTTGGGGTGGGGCGCGGTCGCGGCCGTTCTCGCGCTGGTGGTCAATGCGCTGCTCCTCGTCGCTCGAGGAAGTGTCAAAGAGAATGCCATCCTCCAGACGATCGGATTCTCCCGTGTCGCCGTAGGTGGAATCATGCTCTGGGAGGGTGTCCTCCTGGGGCTCTTCGGGGGCATGATCGGATGCCTCGGGTCGGCCGCTTTCTTCAAGATGCAACGGTTCACCCTGGGGAACGAGGGGTTGACGCTCGCTCTGCGCCCCAGTGTCGACGTGATCCTGACTGGACTGCTGCTCTCGGTCCTCCTCGGTGCTGTTGCCTCCCTGTGGCCCGCGATGGTCGCGGCTCGAAAACCCATCGTTCATTCTCTCCGGACAGCCTGACATGTTGCCCTTTTCCTACGCCGTTCGAAACGCTTTGCGAGACCCCTGGAAACTTTTCCAGAAAGTCGTAGGGGCGTCTCTCGTCGTCTTCCTGATGTTTGCGGCTTCTTCCTTCAATGAAGGCATGGAGACCTTGTTACGTGCCAGTGGGGATCCCCAGAACATCATCCTGCTGAGTGCTGGCTCGGAAGAAAGTGTCGAGCGCAGTGAGGTGCCGGTGCAGGCCGAGGAGCAGGCTGCGGCGGGGATCCGCGGGATCCAGAATCGCATTGGTGCCCTCGCAGTATCGGGAGAGGTGCACTACATGGGGAATATCCAGGTCGTGAGTGGAGAAGGTAGCACGTCGGAGGGCGGCTATGCGGATGCGCAGGCCTTGCTTCGTGGAATCACGCCGTCGGCGTTCGAGGTTCACCAGGAAGTCCGAGTCATCGAGGGACGGTTTCCCCAGCCCGGTGAAGTCATGGTCGGGCGACTGGCGTGGCATTCGCTGGGGCTTCCTCGCGAGGATCTCCTCCCGGGAAAGACGATCCGTTTCGAAGGAGTCGATCATCGTGTCTCCGGTCTGTTCGAGGCGCCGGGGACTGTGATGGAGTCGGAAATCTGGTTGGACCGAAATGATCTCATGACCCTGGTGCAACGGGATTCGCTTTCCTGTGTCGTGGTCCGAATGAAAGATCTTGCCCAATTCAAGCAGGTTGACCTTTTCACCAAGCAGCGACTTGATCTCGAACTCGTTGCGGTTCCCGAGCCGGCCTACTATCAGAAGCTGGCCCGATTCTATGGGCCGATCCGAGCGATGACCTGGGTTACGGCAGGTCTCGTAGCGATCGGCGCCATTTTCGGAGGGCTCAACATGCTTTACGCGTCCTTCTCCTCGCGGATTCGAGAACTCGCCACCCTGCAGGCGATCGGTTTCTCGCGATGGGCCATCCTCGTTTCCCTGGTCCAGGAAAGCCTCCTCTCAACCCTGATCGGAACTCTTACCGCCGCCTACCTCGCGACCTTTCTCCTCCAGGGTGTTTCCGTTCCTTTCTCGATGGGCACGTTTCGCCTCGAACTCTCTCTCTATGTGATCCTGTTAGGACTCGGAACTGGATTTCTTCTCGGCACGATCGGGGCTCTGCCTCCGGCCATTCGCTGCCTGGGAAATTCATTGCCGAAAGCCCTGCGAGCCTCATAGAATTCCATCAGTATCCAGAAAACCAAACGACTCCATATCATGAAAACGTATTTGAAACTCCCTGCGTCGGCCGTGGCCGCCCTCCTCGCGCTCTTCGGAGCCAGTCTACTCACCTCCTGCGGAGAAAAGAGCACGGAAATCATCGTCAGCGAGGAAGCTGTCGAGGCAAAATCCTCGGCCGTTCTCTCCCCGGTATTCCTCAAGGAGAAGCCGGGAGCCGCGACCCCCGTCCTCGAACTTCGGAAATCCGGGAAGCCCGGCGATCAGGTCGTCGTCGCTGGGAAAGTAGGGGGCGCGATGAGTCCCTTCACCGAAGGCTTCGCAACCTTCGTCCTCGCCGATCGCAGCCTGAAAACCTGTGATCTCATCCCCGAGGATCTCTGCGAGTCTCCCTGGGATGCGTGCTGCGAGGCTCCCGAGGTGATCAAGGCATCTCGTCTCACGATCCAGGTATTGGATGGAGACAACGGTCCCGTGGCAGAAAGTCTCCAGATGGTCGAGGGGCTCAGCGAGCTCGACGAACTGATCGTGACCGGTGAGATCGCCGAGGGTTCCAACGAAGAGAACATGATCGTGAACGCGACGGGAATCTTCCTCGAGAAGCAGTGGGTCGCTCCCAAACCTGAGGAAAAGAAGAAAGGGTAGAGCAGTCCCGATGACCGGTCCGGCCGGTTGGCGAAATAGCGTCACTTGAGAACGAGGAACGCGAGCGGAGAGTCCGAAGATGAAAAAGTGGCTTCTTCGCTTTCTCGCTGGCTTTGGACTCTTTGCCATCGGCTGGCATGTTTTCGAGTATGCCTGGGACCAGAATTTGTTTTCGCAATCAGAGACCATGGAAGTGGTAAATGTCAGCGCCAAGGAGGCTGCTGCTCTTCTCGAGGGGGAGGAGGGCGTGCAGCCCATCGATGTGCGCCCCGAGAAGAGCTTCGTTTCCGGGCACCTTCCTGGGGCGATCCGGGTGAAATACGGACGGGGCGAGCTGGATCACGAAGCCGCCAAGCCACTCGACCGGTCGCGACCGCTCCTTGTGTACTGCGATGGAGGCTTTCGAAGTCGACTCTCGCTCGGTGCGTTCGAGGCCGAGGGCTTCGAGAAGATCTATCACCTCCATCGAGGGATGCTTTCCTGGAGGCTGCAGGGCATGCCGTGCGAAAATTCGGTCGAGGATCTCGAGTCAAAGAACAATCGGACAGATCTCTGATGAAAGTGGCCAGATTCAGCGTGAAGACGTCCCAAGCTCGATATTCCCCTCGACTGAGATGCGCCTATCTTTGAGAACGACGGAGGATTCAACCCTGTTGACTGTATGACTCGACCCTGTTGCCTGCCCTTTTTGCTGATCACATTCCTGGTTTCGGCCGGGGGCTCCTCCTTGCGTGCTGACGAGGCCGAGAATCTCGCATTTTTCAATGACCAGGTCTTTCCAATCCTGGAGAAGAATTGCTTCAAGTGTCATGGTGCAGGCGACCATCTCAAGGGGGATTTCCGCATTACGAGTCGTGAGGGGTTGATTCACGGAGGACACTTCGGGCCGGGCTACAATGAAGCCGAACCGGAGAAGAGCGTTCTCCTCGAGATGATCAGCTACAAGAGCGAAAAATACGAGATGCCTCCCAAGGGGAAATTGCCCGAGGCGGAGATCGCGATCCTGACCGAGTGGATCGACCGCGGTGCGCCCTACGACCCTGCCGTGGAGATCAAGGGGGATGCGAAGGAGAGACGAGGATTCACCATCACCGACGCGGACCGTGACTGGTGGGCCTATCGACCGGTTTCCAAGAACGACCCTCCCGAGGTCGACGATCCCGAGTGGTCCCGAAATGGGATCGATGCCTTCATCAAGAGTCAGCTCGACCGGGAAGGGCTGAAGCCGAATCCGCTGGCGTCTCCCCAGGTTCTCGTTCGTCGAGTCTTCTACGATCTCCTTGGACTTCCTCCGCAGCCCGCGGAGGTGCAGCAGTTCGTCAATGCCTACGCCAACGATGCCGAGAAAGCCTACCGGGATCTGGTCGAGGATCTTCTTTCCCGTCCTCAGTATGGTGAGAAATGGGCGAGGCACTGGCTCGATGTCGTGCGCTATGCCGAGTCGAATGGATTTGAGCGGGACAATACCAAGCCGCACATCTGGAAGTATCGCGACTATGTGATCGAGGCCTTCAACAAGGACAAGCCCTACGATCAGTTTGTGATCGAACAGATCGCCGGGGATGAGATCGAGAATCCCACGATGGAGTCGATGACCGCGACGGGCTACCATCGATTGATGCAGTGGGATGACGAGCCCGCCGATCGCAAGCAGCATGTCTACGATGTCCTTGCCGACAATGTCCAGGTCACCAGTGAAGCCTTCCTCGCCACGACCCTGGGCTGTGCTCGTTGTCATGATCACAAGGCGGATCCGGTTTCGCAGAAGGACTACTACTCCTTCATGGCATTCTTTGGCGGCGTGACGCATTACAAGACCGAGGGGACCCTCGTCTCGTGGGCGAGTCCCGAGGAGAAAGCCAAGTTCGAGGAAGAGCGGGATCGGAACCTGCAGCGTCTCGGGAAACGAAAGGAAGAGCTGGAAACGCAGCTTCGTCCCATCCTCGAGGCTCAGAATCGACTCAAGAAGGGCAGCGGGAAAATCGTGACCTTTGTCGAGAGCGCTCGAAGTGGAGGAGCCAATTGGGAATACACTACGACCAAGCCGACTCCCGACTGGAGCGATGTGGGGTTCCGCAACAAGTCCTGGTTCAAGGCACCTGGGGGATTTGGAGCAAGCAATCCCCCGAACGCGAAAATTCTGACCGAGTGGAAGACCAATGAAATCTGGGCTCGGACCTCCTTTGGGCTCACCAGCATTCCCGGGTCCCTCGTCGTCGAACTCTATCACGACGAGGATGTCGAGATCTACCTCAACGGCTCGAAGATCTACGAAGCGAGCGGATATACGACCAACTACGAGACGATCAACCTGACGGAGAAGGCTCGAAACGTCCTTCAGACCGGTCGCAACACCCTCGCGGTGCACTGCGTGAACACTGGTGGTGGACAATATCTCGACCTGGCTCTTCGCGAGCAGGCAAGCGATGTCAGTATCGAGAAAATCCTCTCCGGCAGGCCGGGGGACAAGGTAGCCAAGCAGGTCGACAAAGAGTCCGGGAAAACTTTGGCGACCGAGTATCGACAGGTCATTGGCTCGATCGCCAGTTGGAGGACACGGAAGCCTGGAGTCCCTCTGAATGTGGTCACGGAGAACGGCGCGAGCCCAGCACCTATGCACATCCATCTTCGAGGAAGCGCTCATGCCCTCGGAGATGAGGTCAGTCCCGGCCTTCCTGCCGTGCTTGCCAGCGATGGCCCCGAACCGGCTACCGTCGGTTCCGAGCCCATCCAGCGGGACGGTCGTGCTTCTTCCGGACGTCGCCTCGCTCTTGCCGAGTGGCTCGTCGATGAGGAGAATCCGCTCACCGCCCGGGTCATGGTCAATCGCATCTGGCAACATCACTTCGGGCGGGGCATCGTTCCGAGCACCTCCGACTTTGGACAACTCGGAGAAAAACCGACCCATCCGGAATTGCTGGATTGGCTGGCGAACCAGTTCGTCGAGAATGGATGGAGCATGAAGGAGATGCATCGACAAATCCTCCACAGCCGCACCTACCGAATGTCATCGGATCCGGAAAGCGCCAACCTGGCCGTGGATCCTCAGAACAATCACTTCTGGCGTTATTCGATGCGTCGCCTCACCGCAGAAGAGTTGCGGGATACGATTCTCGCGGTTTCCGGGAATTTGAATCTGGAATCCCACGGGCCATGGGTCTGTCCACCGCTGCCTCCCGAAGTCCTTGCGACCGCATCTCGTCCCGGCAAAGGGTGGCCCATCTCCAAAAAAGAATCGGATCACTATCGACGCTCGGTCTATATCCATGTGAAACGGAGTCTGCGTTACCAAATGCTGGCCGACTTCGACCAGGCCGATACCGACACGGCCTGTGCCGTTCGATTCACCACGACCGTGCCGACCCAGGCCCTCGCGATGTTGAATTCCAAGTTCGTCAACGACCAGGCGGTCGTCTTTGCTGGGAAAATGCGGGCCGAGGGAGAGACGGTGCGCGATCAGATCGCGGCAGGTCTTTCTCAACTCTTTCAACGGGAGGCAACCACGGACGAGTTGGATCACCTTGAAGCGCTCTATCAGAAGTTTCAAACGGAAGCGGGTCTCTCCGAACAGGAAGCACTCGACCGTATCGCTCTGCTCGCCCTGAACCTGAACGAATTCATCTACCTCGACTGATTCCTCATGAAGAAAAAAGACAAGTCCAACTTCTGCGGCCAGTTCAACCGTCGCGAATTTCTCCACACGGTAGGAGGCGGTTTCCCGGCTCTGGCGCTGACCGGTATGTTGGGACAGGAAGGGTTTTTCTCGAAGGCCAATGCTGCGAGTTCGCTGAATCCTCTCGCGCCCCAGCCTCCCATGATCAACGGGAAGGCGAAGAGCGTCATTTTCCTTTTCATGTATGGAGGGCCGAGCCACATCGATACCTTCGACTACAAGCCGAACATGTATGGGATGGACGGCAAGACGATCGACGTAAAGACCTTTGGTCGCGGAGGAAAGAAGAACCAGGGACGAATTGTCGAGCCCAAGTGGAAGTTCAAGCAGTATGGCGAGAGCGGTAAGTATGTCTCCGATCTGTTCCCCAATCTCGGGACCTGTGTCGATGACATGGCTTTCATTCACTCGATGACGGCCGACTCGCCCATTCACGGGTCCGCGCTGCTCATGATGAACAGCGGATCCTTGATCAGTGGACATCCTTCGCTGGGATCCTGGGTCAACTACGGTCTCGGTTCGGTGAATGAGAATCTCCCCGGCTATGTGGTCATGCTGGACCAGAGTGGAGGGCCGATCTCGGGTGCCAAGAACTGGACCTCGGGATTCATGCCTGCGAGTTACCAGGGAACCGTATTCCGCTCACAGGGAGATCCGATCCTGAACCTGAAGAACGTGAATGGGATGAGCCAGAAAGAGCAGCGGATGCTGATCGATTCCCTCAATCATCTCAACACCGAGCATCTCTCCTCGCGTTACGACAACACCAATCTCTCCGCCCGCATCGCGAGTTACGAGCTTGCCTATCGCATGCAGTCGACGGCCCCGGAGGCCATCGACATCGACGAGGAGCCCGAAGAGACGAAGTCGCTCTACGGTCTCAATGAAAGCAAGACCGAGGACTTCGGGCGCAAGTGTTTGCTGGCCCGTCGATTGGTCGAGCGAGGCACTCGTTTCATCCAGATCTATTCGGGCGGAGCCCACAACGATCACAACTGGGATGCCCACGGGGATCTCGAGACGAATCACAATCTCCACGCCGGAGCGACCGACAAGCCCATCTCAGGACTTCTCAAGGATCTCAAGCGTCGTGGCATGCTGGAGGATACTCTCGTCGTCTGGGGCGGAGAATTCGGACGCCAACCCACCGCGGAGTATGCCGAGGGAACGGGGCGCGATCACAACAGCTATGGCTTCACGATGTGGATGGCTGGGGGAGGAATCAAGGGTGGTGTTTCCGTCGGGCAGACCGATGAACTGGGTTCCGCTGCGGTCGAGAATCGCTACCATGTGCGAAATCTTCACGCCACCATCCTGCAACTGATGGGGCTCGATCCGAACAACCTCAGCTTCTTCTTCGGAGGGCTCGACCACAAGCTCGTGGGCGTTGAGGGTGCGGATCCGATTCCGGACGTGATCGCCTAGGCGTGCGTTGAGGAGAAGCGAATCGAAATCTCCTCTGGGTCTCAGTGAATTGGGAGAAAGGGTTCCCCGGTTCCTGGAGGGACCGCGTCCCCGCGGTCCGTTTGCTCTCGACGGTCCGCAATCCCCGGTTCTGTGGACATCGAGGACGATGTTCCTCCGTTTCATCGTTGTGAAATGGGAGAAAGGGTTCCCCGGTTCCTGGAGGGATCGCGTCCCCGCGGTCCGTTTGCTCTCGACGGTCCGTAATCTCCGGTTCTGCGGACATCGAGGACGATGTCCCTCCGTTTCCTTCCCGCCTGCCTGTACTTGTCCTCTGGTCCGCGTGTCAGTAGGATTCCGGATTGAGTGAGAGGGACGATACAAGGTTGTTGCGAGATTGAGACGGGTGGAGGGTCGCTTTTTGTGTTCTGGCAGTTCTGTTGATCGTGTTTTTCGGATGCACCGCTCTTGCTGCGACCTATGCCTCGACGAAGTTCGAACTCGAATTTGCTAAAGTGTTAGGGGATGAGCCACAGCAGAAGGAAATAGAGTGGTTGGTTCTCAGCTCATTTTGCAGGAAATGCCAGTAGCCGGTAGCTACTTCCAGGAAAACTCTGCGGTCCCCAGTTCCAGTTTTCTCCCGGTCATCCAGAATGTGTTGCGGGAGAGGGTTTGGGATTCGCGACCCCAGTTGGAGTAGATTTCCACACACACTGTCGTGGGATGCGCTTCGCTTTCCCATGACATTCCTTCAATCTGGTAGCGACCGGGCCAGGCTTGGCGGATCAGGAATTCCGAGACCCTGGGAGTGGCGGTGCGGAGGATTCCGGCATCCCCCCATTCGGTCGCGCGGGCCGGAGGCGTGGTCGTCGGGTGAATGTCTGCTCCGGCTGTCGTGATGACGATGCGTAGATCGGATGGCAAGGGGTCTGATACGAGCAGACCGAAGGGGTCGATCCCACCCAGGTGGGACAGGTCGACGAGAGAGATGAGAAAGAGACTCCGGGAAGTGGGCGAAGCATTTCCGATCTCGAACGAGGCATGGTATCCTTCGATCCGGGAGGAGATCCGTCCGAGATCATGCTGGATGAGCTCCCTCGCCGAAGGATCCAGATCGAGGGACAGCAATCGTTCGAGGTGCGCGGTTGCCAGGTCCGTCTTTCCAAAATCGGCGAGCCAGAGTGCCATGCTGCGAGAGGCTTCAATTGGATCGCTCTGCAGTTCAAGCAGGTTGGAAAGGCACTGCATGCCTTCTGCAACCTCCTCATGGTCGAAGAGGATGCGGGCAATCTCGACAAGGGTGGGCAGGGAGGTTTTCTGCTCGGAATCCTTCAACCAGGATCGATAGGTCTGCCCGGGGGTCTCCGAAGATTGAAACTTCGCGAGGAGATCTTCATCCAGGGTCAGCGGAGGGAGATCAAAGATGCTGGTCTGCATATCGGGGGCGGGAACGGACGGGCGGCCTTCCTCGTTCGTTTGCGAGCCAAACGGATCGGAAGCGGAGGGCGTTTCGGTTCGAAACTGGGAGAGGGGCATGATTTGTCCTTCCTCGAACACGGCAGGTCTCGAGCCTCCGGATGCTCGACCGCTGAATCCGGGATCCATGAACGGGTCTGCGGCAAAGCCATCCTGTGACAGGAAACTCGGCTGGGGAAGGGTTTCGACCACGACCATATCGCCCCACTCGAGGGGGATGGGGACATACCGGGGACTCTTGAGGTTGTATCCCGTTCGTGAGGCGTTTCGGTAGAGGTAAACCATCTCGCGAGATCCGTAGTGATTGGGATCCCCGGCGGCTCGAATCGCTTTGCGGAGAGAAAGGTGGCCTTCGTCGGAAACGAGGCCGCGTGTATTTACGAATCCCCGAACCGATACATGAATCTCTTCCTTCTCATGGACCGTCGGGGGGAGTTTGCGAATCTCTTGCAGTGACTCGACGTGTCGATGGACGTCAGTCATCCATCCGGCCACTTCCTGGGAACTCTCGAGGCGATCCTTTTTCTTCAAGAGTGCTTCTGCAGCTTCCGTCCATTCTTCATAGGGACGAAGTTCTTCCTGATTCCGCTGTTCCGGGGGGAACACCTTGTTTGCCGAACTGACCCAGACGGAAACGGTCTGCAGTTCGAGTTTCAGCTCGGCATCGATCCAAGGGGAATCAGCGGCATGTTGCTCACGCTTTCGGTCCCATCGAGAATGGCGGCTTTGCAGTGAGCGCTCATTGCGTTCCTTAAGCTCTCTCTCGTATTTTTCGAGCAACTCAGGTTCGGGAGGAGGGATCTTGAAGAGAAGATGATCACGGAATTCCTCGAGGACAATCAACGAAGTGTAGTCGGTCGCGAGGCGCTCCTTCTTCGCGTGGCGGATGATGTCTTCCGTCTGGCCCTCCTGCTCGAGGACATCGAGTCGCTGCAGCGCGTGAAACCGGCGGAGAAGGTTCCATTCTTCTCCCTCGGAATGGGTCGAGATGGGAATCTTCGAGGACCTTCCAATACGGGCGATCACCTTCTCACTCGAGTCGGCTGGGAACGTCCCTGACAGGAAATAGCGGCCATCGTGCTCCGATAAGGTCCAAGACGTTTTCTCGATTCCGTCCACCGCGTAGGGGCTGTTGCGAGCGGAGAGCTTCTGAGTCCAGTTGGCTGCGCTCAGGGAGACGGGCTGGAATCCGGAAGGGGGAAAGCCGCTCGAGACAGGGTTCTCGGCAAGATGAAGCAGGAAACAGTTCGTTGCTTCTCCCTCTGCGGGTCGATGGAGGGGGCTCGCGATCCGGCCGTCGCTCACAAGGAGGGTGGGAATCGAGGAGGGGGGAACCTGGGAAAAATCGGCAACGCCATCGTAAGGCATGGCCTGAATCGCTTTTTCCAAGGCCGCGGCTCTTCCTTCCACAACCTGGAACTCGCGGACGTTGGACATCGTGTTGCGGAGTTCGTGAAAGAGGACGCGCGCTGTCCCGAGTTCCTTCCAAAGACTGCGGAGCGCTATGAGTTCGGCCTCTTTCCGGTCCGGATCTCGTGAGCGGGAGGCATCCCAGATCAGATGCAGTTCCGGCCAGTCGACCGGGGTAGGTGGAACTGCTTCAGGAACGTTTCCCTGGAGGAGGAACGAAACGTTCCCCTTCGGGTCCTCATACGATTGGAGCAACGGCTTCTCCCGGCCGGAGAGCTCGGCTCGCAAATGAAAGGTGTCATCCGGTTTGCTCTGCCGAGCTGTGCTGACAAATCCGGGAAGGGTCTCCGTTTCGGCGATTCGGGATGGGGCTCCTCTCTCGATCTCCCGTGCGCCCCGGACGATGACCTTGTATTCATCGATCTCGGAATCGTGCGAGATAGGAAGGGTGAGTTCCCCGGAGCGGGGCAGCTTCTGCAGGTAGGAAATGCGAACCCGCTTCGTCGAGTTGGGAAGAATGGGGAAAATGCGTGTGCGGTAGCTGGTGTCGCCCACTTTTTCTACGATTCCCGGATCCACCCCTCTCCGCTTGATCGACTCGTAGGCATGGAGCGCTTTTTCCTTCTCCACCGAGACGGCGGGCCGCATCCGGCCTTCCACTTCAAGGCTGTAGGAGGAAACCCGGGCTCCTGGGGGCAGTTCCAGTTGGAATTCGCCTTCCTGGTTTCTCCGGGATCCATTGGCGTAGGTGATGTCGTAGGAGATCTCGGCAAGGAGGCCGACACACTCGACAGCAACGACGAGCTTCTGGATCGCGAGATGTTGTCTCGCGTTCCCCTCCTTGATGGAAAGGGTCGGCAATGTCGAATCGAGACCCTGGGTAATGACCGGGAGGGATCCGAGCAAGGCGATCGCGAGCGCGCACCGAGAGCTCTCTCTCATTTTTTCTCTTCCTCCTCTGGCAGGCCGAGCCCGACGTGGAGAATGTCCGTCTTCACAAAGACCAGAACTTTTCTTTCCGGGTCGCTCCGAAAGGTCTTTTCATTGAAAGGGCTGTGGACCCCCATGAGGGCGTATTCGCCATCGATCATGGTGAGTTGAGTGGTGGTCTTGATCGTGTAGAAGACAGGCATCGTCACCTCGACATTGCTCTCATCGGATTCGAAATCCCCGTAGTTCACTTCGTCGAGCAGGTAGACGATTTCCGGAGCCAGGTTCAGGTCGATCGTTCGGTTGTCGACGCCGATGATGGGGTCCACTTCGAGGGTGGTGCCCACGTTTCTCGTTTCAAACGCCGCCGCCTGTGGCGCTGTCGTGAGGGCTTCGGATTCTTTGCCTGATTGCAGGACGGAGTTGGGCGGGTCGTATTCGGTCGGATAAATGTACTCGGCGATCGACTCCACCTTGGCCCTCTGACCGCTTCTCGCGATTACGATCGAAGTTTCGAGGATTCGAGCGTCATCTTCCTCAATCAGTTCGCGTAGTGATTTGCGCAGAGGGCCGGCGTTTCCGGAGAGTTTTCCTTTCAGCCGGGCATTCTCGTCATCCTCCAGAAGAGCCGTGACAATCTCGTGAGAGGTCTCGATCCATTCGACCTGAATGCGGAGCTGCAGATCCAGCTGTTCGATCGGCAGGTCTCTTCCCAGCGGATTGAAGTCCTGTCCTTCCTGGGCCTGAGAAGGTGGGAAACAGAAGGCGAAAAACAGGACAAGACCAGACAGCATTTTCATCTCGTGACGCTAGCGGAACCGCAGGGAACATGGGAAGACTAAAATGGTCATCGCAAAGTCACCCGGCGCGGCATTGCATCTTCTATCGGACCCTGGAAGAGGGTGCGAAACGGCTGCAAGTCCTCTGTCTCGGGTTCCCTCTACCCGTTCCAGAGAAAAACCACCGGCTTCTCGACCTCGTCGTGCAGACTTCGGTGGACGGGGCATCCGACGGCTGCTCGCTCGATTGCGCTTCGGTGAGGGTGATCTTCGGGGAGGGGGACGACGATCTCGGTGGTAAGACGGGCAATTCGTCGCGGAGGTTCCGGAGTCATGTGTTTCTGGACTTTCACCGTCGTTCCGGTGAGGTCGATCTCGTGGCGCTGCGCATAGATCCCCATGATCGTCATCATGCACGTGCCCAGGGCGGTCGCGACCAGGTCAGTGGGGGAATAGTTTTCTCCACGTCCGTGGTTGTCGACGGGGGCGTCCGTTTGGAGCGTGGAACCCGAGGGGCCATGGGTGGCAGAGCAGCGGAGGGTGCCTTCGTAGACAGCTTGGATTTCGACCATGTCAGGGAGTATTGGGTTCGGGTTTCTCGGGGCCGGTTTCGCGAAGAGTGAAACCGCTTCGGTCCCCGAGGAGGGTAACACTCTCGTCGTGAAATTCACCCGCGTAAATCTCGAGGTCACGAGCAAACCTGGCCTGCTTCGTCGCGTGGAGGCGAAAGGCCATGAAGCTGACAGGGGTGAGAAAATCGCCGCGGAGGGTCACGTCGGTTCCGATGACGGCGATCGGCTTCGAACACTTCGGGATGCGCACATCGATCTTGCGACCCAAATAGCAGGTCGGAACGTCGGGGGACTGCGTCAAGACCGACTCTCGATCGGACAAGCGGACGACCTCGTAGCCTTTCTGAACAAACCGTCCCGTGGTGGCCCAGCCCAGCAGGAAAACAAAAAACGTCAGGCAGACGAGGAGGAGTCCCATCCCGAGGAAAATGCATCCGCCGATACCCAGTGAGCGCTGCTTGGGAGCGGTGGCGTAGGAGTCGAGAGGGTGCTCGTATTTCACGCCCCATTCCTTGGTTCGTCGGGCCACCGAAGTTTCGTTGCGATAGGTCGCCGATCCATCTCCATCCTTGAGATTCGGAGGAGGCAAGGGGATCTCCTGGGAATCCTCGGGGCGATGTCCGTCCTGATCCGCGTCGGTGAGATCTTCGGGAGCTGGGTCGTCTTCGTTCATTCGGGATTGCGTCGCATCAGAACTGGAAGAAAGGATACATGATCGTTCCGAGATGTCTGCTTTCGAAATCGCCGTAATTATCCCCAATTACCAGCGCGGGGAATCCCTGCTCCGCGCCTGCCGATCCGTTCTCGAACAAAGCTGCAAGGCTACGGAGGTCGTGGTGGTGGATGACGCTTCGACGACCGATCTGCTTTCAATACGCGAAAATTTGGAGTCCTCCGGGATCAACTGGCTCAGGATGCCGGAGAATTCAGGGCCTGCTGCGGCGAGGAATGCAGGTGTCGCAGCCACCTCGTCGCCCTGGGTTGCTTTTCTCGATTCCGATGACTGGTGGAAGGAGGAGAAGCTGGCGTCGCAGGTGGGTTGGCATCAAGAGAATCCGGAGTCGCGGATCTCCCAGGTGACGGAGGAGTGGGTAAGGAATGGCAAGCCGATTCACAAACCTTCCCACTGGGAGCCGGGCGAGGGAGATTTGTTTGCCGACTCGGTCGAGCGATGCTCGATCGGACCGTCCTGTGTCATGCTACATCGATCCTTGTGGGAAATCGTGGGAGGCTTCGATCCGAGATACCGCGTCTGTGAAGACTACGCGCTGTGGCTCGAAATTGCCCGGCAGGAGCGGGTGGGAAAAGTGCCGGGGGAAGCTCTCGTCGTCAAGGAAGGGGGACGATCGGATCAATTGTCCCGGATCACCCCGGCGATGGATCGCTATCGCGTTGCAGCGCTCTTGGAACTCTTGGAGCGCGATGAATTGAACGAGGAACAACGTCGACTCGCCGAGAACGGGCTGGTCGAGAAATGCCGGGTCCTCGAGAAGGGCGCTCGCAAGCGAAACGAACTCGAGCGCGCCGAACGATACCGACAGATCGCGGAAAGCGTTTCCGTCGAGGGCGAATCGTCGCGAATTTCCCGATCGATCGAAGAGGCTTGGGCGGAGATTGTCGGGCCAGGGGCTCTTCGATGAAGAGTCGTCCGATTTCGGCAACTGTCCGTAAACCAATCAAACTGCTATGGCTGGCTACGGAAATGTAATTCACTGGTTTCGTCGGGACCTCCGACTTTCGGACAATACGGCGTTGCTCCAGGCGACTCGGGACTCGGAAAAGGTTCTCCCCGTCTACATTTCCAGCGACTGGAAAGGGGAGCATCACTGGACCGGCCCCGCGCGACAGGCCTTTCTCTGTGGCTGCCTGGAATCCCTTTCGAAGAATATTGATCATGCCGGGGGGCGATTGATCTTTCGTCGTGGCCATGCCGTCGAGGAACTCGAAAAGCTCATCGATGAGAGCGAGGCCGAGGCCGTCTACTGCAACCGTGACCCGGATCCTTACGGGAAGGAAATGGAGAAACGGGTCCGCGAGTTGTGCCGCAACAAGGGGATCGCGTTTCACGACTTGCAGGATGCCGTGCTGCACGAAAAGGATGAGGTGCTGACGAATTCAGGTGGTCCCTACAAGGTCTACACACCCTACTCCCGGACCTGGTTCGACCAGGAGAAAAGCGCCGTCCAGGACACGGTCCGCACGATCCACACCCTGACGACGATACGGAAAGGCTCGGTCCCCACGGTCTCGGATTGGGGCTTGCCGTATGAAGGCGAACTGCTCCGAACCCCGGGGGAGAAGGCGGCCCGACAACGGCTCAAGCAGGCCATCGACGAGGTGATCGGCGAGTACGAGGGCATGAGAAATGATCCTGCGGCCGACGCGACTTCTCATCTCGGAGCGGATCTGCGTTACGGGACGCTCTCGGTGAGAGAGGTGTTTCACGAGGCGGAGCAGGCGAGAGAGAGGGCGCGGTCCGAGTCGACTCGCAGTTCGATTCACACTTTCCAGAAACAGCTCGGATGGCGGGAGTTTTTCATGGCCATTCTCGGCCATTTTCCCGAAGTCCTCGAAACGGACTTCAATGCTGATTGGCGAGGTCTGGACTGGGATGATCCCGGGAAAGACGATCGTTTCGAGCACTGGAAAGCGGGGAAGACCGGATTCCCCATCGTCGACGCAGGGATGCGCCAGCTGGCGGAGACGGGCTACATGCACAACCGGGTCCGCATGATCACCGCGATGTTCCTGACCAAGGATCTCCACATCCACTGGAAAGAGGGGGAATCGCACTTCCTCCAGCATCTTCTCGACGGAGAGATTGCGAACAACAACGGCGGTTGGCAATGGTCCGCTGGCACGGGAGCCGACGCCGCTCCCTACTTTCGGATCCAGAACCCCTGGACCCAGACCGATCGTTACGACAAGAACGGCGAGTACATCAAGCGATGGCTGCCCGAGTTGGAGAAGGTCGATCCGAAGCGATTCACCAAGCCTCCGGAAGACGATCGCCCGCTCGCTCCCGACTATGTGCTCCCGATCGTGGACCACAAGACGGAACGAGACGAGACCCTGCGCCGTTTCAAGGCGCACAAGGAGAAAGGGTGACGCACTTTCGTCAATCGGGAGGTAAATTTCTCGGATTCTTCATTTTCCTTCGCCGATTCTTCCCTACAGTGACGGCGTGAGCGACAACTACCAGGTTTTTGCACGGAAGTATCGGCCCAGGACCTTCGAGGATGTCCTGGGACAGGATCATGTCATCCAGACATTGCGCAATGCGATCGAGAAAGATCGTCTTGCCCATGCCTATCTCTTCGTGGGCCCCCGGGGCACGGGAAAAACTTCCACGGCGCGGATTCTCGCAAAGGCGTTGAATTGTCCGGGAGGGCCGAGCGCGGTTTTCGATGCCGATGATCCGATCTGCCAGGAGATAGCAGAAGGCAACAGTCTCGATGTCCTCGAAATCGATGGAGCTTCCAACAATGGCGTGGAGCAGGTCCGGGAATTAAGAGATACGGTCAAGTTTGCTCCCAGCTCCGGGCAGTTCAAAATCTACTACATCGATGAGGTGCACATGCTGACCACAGCAGCGTTCAATGCCCTTCTCAAGACGCTGGAAGAGCCGCCGGCCCATGTGAAATTCATCTTCGCGACGACCGAGCCCCAGAAGATTCTGCCCACCATCATCAGTCGGTGTCAGCGATTCGATCTTCGCCGGATTCCTACCGATGTCATCGCGTCCCATCTCCTTTTCATTGCGAAGGAGGAAGGAATCGACTTGAGCGAAGCCGCCGCCTTTGCCATCGCCAAGGGCGCCGAAGGCGGGATGCGGGACGCCCAGTCGATGCTGGATCAACTCGTCGCGTTCTGCGGGGAAACGATTGATGAGTCGAATGTGCTGGAAATTTTCGGCTTCAATTCCGCCGAAGCCATTGCCTCGCTCGCTGCTGTCATCCTCGATCAGAAGAGTGGGGAAGCATTGGAGAAAATCTACGCCCATTCCGAGGCAGGCAAGGATCTCGCGAAATTGCTCGGCGATTTGATCGGCCATTTCCGAAACGTTCTCGTTCTCAAGGTGGATCCAAAGGCAGAGACGGGGGAGATGCCCACCGACATCCTCGAGATCATTCGGCAGCAGGCTGCGGCAGTCGATGTCCAGAGATTGCTGCGCGTCATCGATCTCCTCGCCGAGACCGATGGCCGCATGAAGTGGGCCCCGAACAAGCGGCTGCATTTTGAAATCGGTGTCATCAAGGCGATCCAGGCTCTCAGTGAAGCTTCGATTGACGACGTGATTTCCCTGGTCACCTCGGCAGCATCGGCGGCAGATGCCCTTCCTGCAGATGCATCGGCTGCCCCACCCGTTTCCACGCCAAGAGCCCAGGCTCCTCCCGTGGAGGAAAGGGCGAGGGTCGAACTGACCCTGCCCGACGATTCTACCGCATCTTCCCCTTCGCCGGAAGTTTCTCCTGAGGTCGCCTCGCATGCAGAACCCGACTCCGGAGAATCCGCGGACGATTCCGAAGAAGAGGAAGAGTTGGAACCGGCCTTGACTTCCGCGGCCACACCTGCGGTCGGACCCTTTTCCGGTTTGGCGCTCTGGGAGGCGGCCCGCACGGCGTTGATCGATGCCAAGCCCATTTTTGAGACCTGGCTCATTGCGGCCCAGTTTCTTTCGCATGAGGGAGAGGATTTCGTTCTTGGTTTCGCCTCGGAACAGGCCCTGATGCGAGATTCCCTCTCGCGCTACGAGCCGGAAATGGCCGAGGATATCAGCAAGCTTGCCGGGGGACCGATTCGTCTGAAGATCGAAGTGCGAAGCGAACTCGAGCCCTTCGAGATGGAGATCGAGGAGGAAGAAGAGCCGAGCGAACCGGCTGCCGGAGAAGCTCCTGCAGAGGAAGCACCTCAAGAGCCCGGCCCTGCAGCAGAAGAACCCGAGCCCGCCGCTCCCGAGGAAGAAGAGGAATCCTTTCAAAACGACCCCTTGATTCGCGAGGCACTTTCCGTGTTCGAGGCCCGGGTCATTAAATCCTAACCAAACGAGAATTATGAATATCGCAAAAATGATGAAGCAAGCCCAGCAGATGCAAAAGAAGATGGGCGAAATGCAGGCAGAGTTGGCCGAGAAAGAGTTCGAGGCCAGCGTCGGTGGCGGCAAGGTCGCGGTGGTCGCAAATGGCAACGGAGAGGTGATCTCCATCAAGATCGATCCGGCGGTGGTAGATCCGGACGATGTCGAAATGCTGGAAGATCTCGTTCTGAGCGGAGTCAAGAAGGCGATCGAGGACGCCAAGCAGTGCAGTCAGGAAGAAATGGGAAAACTGACGGCAGGAATGGGACTGCCTCCGGGCATGGGATTCTAGGTCTCCTCGAGGATTCCCTTTCCAGCGGATCATGAGATGGCGTGATCTTGTGATCCCTTCTCTCCCGAGACGAGAGATCGGGAGGATGTTTCTCGTGACCCTGGCCGGGGCATTGCTGGCGGGTGCCTATGGGGTTCTCCATGACCAGGTTACCTACCGGATTTCCGAGGAGTATTTCACCCGGAACAAATTCGATCAATTCTACTACGCGCGTCCTGCGAGTGGATCGGAACTGGAGTTCGCCAGTCGTATCGGTTTTCTCGCGACCTGGTGGGTAGGCGCGCTGACGGCCTGGGGCCTCGCCCGTGTTTCCGTCGCGCAGGTGGGACGTGTGGCTCCGGTGCGGGTCATGGGAATCGCGTTCGTCATCGTCTTTTCGACTTCGGCCCTGGTCGCGGTTGGAGGCTGGCTGTGGGGGCTGTGGAGAACAAGGACCGGCTATGCAATGGGCTGGGTCGAGTGGATGGAGGCATTGGGAGTCGAGGATCGGTCTGCCTTCATGTCCGTGGGATACATCCACAATGCCAGCTACCTCGGCGGAATTCTGGGAATGGTGCTGGGAATCGTGTATTTGCGATTGGTTTTTCGCCGGCAGCAGGCCTCGGCCTGATTTCTCGTCACGGGACCTTGCAAGGGGTCACGATTCAGGCTACGTGGCGGCATCATGTTTGCCATCGTCGTCACCATCGTCGCCCAGCCTGGAAAAGAGGAAGATCTGATCGCTGCTCTCAATGCCAATGCCAGTCACTCTCGGGAAGAAGAGAGTTGCTTGAAGTGGGAGTGGTCTCGGCATGTCGAGGACTCTTCGAGGTTTGCGATCTACGAAGTCTATACCGACCGTGAAGCATTTCTCGCGCACAAGGCCAGTGATCATTTTGCTGCCTGGGCCGAAGCGAGTGGGCCCTGTATCGCTGAGAAGGTGGCGGGTCAGTATGACCTGAGTGAGCCCGACGATCGTTCTTACTCGTAGAGACCTTGCTGCCTGGAAGACTTCCGGCAGGCAGGCTACGCCGCCTCGTCGTTGAAGACATACTCGATCCCGAGGTGCTTCGAGATGACAGAGAAAAGCTCGTGGGAGCGGAACGGTTTCGCGACGAAGTCCGTGCAGCCTGCTTCGAGAGCCTGTGCCCGTGCCTGTGCCTGTTCGAGTGCGTAAGCGGTGAGAGAGACGATGACGGGGGAGTTCTCGTCGGTCGCGATTGATTTGATCTCCCGTGTTGCCTCGGAGCCTTTCTTCACCGGCATATCCTCGTCCATGAGAATGAGATGGGGCTTCCAGTCGCTCCACATCTCGACGGCTTCTTGTCCATTCTCAGCCTCGGCGAGGGTGAATCCTGCTTTTCCGAGGATCTTCTTTAGAAGGAGTCGGTTCGTAGGCTGGTCCTCGGCGATGAGAATGCGGATTTCTTCGTCCGCCGAGTTGATTCCGACAATCTTCTGAGCCGTCGTTTCGTCGAGCGAGGTACTGAGCTTCTTCTCAGATGCGGCGGCGACCGCCAGCTCGTCACATTCGATGTAGAAGCGGAAGGTGGTCCCTTCGCCGAATTCCGACTCGACCACGACATCACCGCCGAGCAGTTGGATGAAGCTTTTCGCGATGGGGAGACCGAGTCCGGTGCCTTCGGAAGTTCGACGACCACTCTCGGTCTGGGTGTATCGCTCAAAGAGCTTTGGAATTTCTTCCTGGGTGATGCCGCGACCGGTATCTTTCACCTCGAACTCGATTCTCGTGCGTCGTCGCAGGCGCTGGTCTACCTCTACGGGCGCGGCGAGGGGGACTGATTTGACGGAAAGGCTCACTGCGCCCTGGGCGGTGAACTTGATCGCGTTTCCGATCAGGTTGATGAGGATCTGGCGCAGCTTCGATCGATCGGTGAGAATTTCCCCAGGCATCTCGGAGTGCGCGGCGAAATGGAAGCCGACGCGTTTCGAGTCGGCCTTCATCGCCAGCATCTCGTAGACGGAACGAAGCATCGGCACGAAAGAGAATGTCTCGTCATTTTTCTCCACCTTGCCTGCTTCGATCTTGGAAAGGTCGAGGATTTCGTTGATGACATCGAGAAGGTGTTCCCCGCTGTTGTTGATGATGTCGAGGGTTTCCCGTTGCCGGGGGTTGAGGGTGCGATCTTCGCCGAGGATTTCCGAGAAACCGATGATCGCGTTCAACGGCGTCCGGAGCTCGTGTGTCATCTTTGCGAGAAAGTCACTCTTCGCCCGGTTGGCGACCTCCGCCTCGTGCCGAGCTTCCTGGAGATGTTTCTGGTATTTTTTCTCGGTGGCGGCGGTGTCGAGCTGGGCGATCGCAATTCCAAATTGGCCGGTCAGCGCCTCGAGAAGCTTGATGTCTTCTTCCTCCCAGAGCTTTTCCGACCCAAGTCGAATCAAGGTGACGAGCCCATTGGCCGAGTCGAGAAAGGTCGTCTTCGAGGAAAGCACGGAGATGGAGGTTTCGTTCCCAAAATAGTCCTGGAGGGATTTTGGGACCGCCGAGAGATCCTGGGTCGTGAAGACTTCGGGGGATTGGAGGATTTTCTGGATGAAAGGATGGTCGATTTCCAGTCTGGGAGGATCGATGCCGTGGGAGCCCGGAGCTGTTCCAAAAAAGCCGATTTGCTTGAGCTGGAGATGGTCCCTTTCCGCGCTCGTCCCGATCCGATGGACAATGCAGTGGGTGGCTCCGAATTGCTTGGTAATGCCTTCGAGAGGATCGTTGAGAATTTGGTCTTCGCGCAGTTCGTTGTGGAGTTCGGTCGTAGTTCGTTCGATTAGCATCCGGTTCTGCAACTGACGGGCTAGCTCGGCCTCAGCTCGATCCCGCTGAGCGGTCAGTTTCTGCTCACGCCGGCGAAGCTGCGTGACCCGAGAACGGACCAGGATGCGAGTGATCATGACCGTCGCTCCGATGAGAAGCAATGCGGCAAGGATCCGAAACCACCAGGATTCCCACCAGGGAGGAGGGATCCGTATTTTCACCTTCGCGGAGATATTGGGCCAGTTCCGCCCATCAGCCGAACTCTGGACGAGAAAGAGATAGTCTCCATAGGACAGGCCCGAGTAGATTGCCTTGCGCGATTCATCAGCCAGTTGCCAGTCGAGGTCGTGGCCTTCCAGCTTGTAGCGAAAGTGACCACGTTTCGGAGAATGGTAGTCGAGATTTCCAAACCCGAGCCCAAAGCGAAGTCGCTTGTCGAAAGGGAAGGTGATCTCATCGGTTGCTGCGATTTCCTTTTCAAGGATACCCCCGGGTGATGGGACGACTTTTTCTCCGAAATATTCGAGCCCTGTCAGGATGGGGTTGGGGGTGCGCTGGGGAGCGGGTAGGTTGCGGGGGGCGATGATGTTGAATCCGTTGTGACCTCCGAAGTAGAGATTTCCATCGGGCCCGCGAACAGCGGAGCGATGCAGAAATCCGTCTTCCTGGAGTCCGTCTTCGACATTGAATGCGCGAAACTCATTCTGGAGTGCATTGAGTCGGGCGATCCCTTTTCGCGTAGCGACCCAGAGAAAACCGTCTTTGTCTTTGACTAGGGATTGAATCGTGTTGTCGGGCAGGCCATGCACTTCTGCTGTGAAATTCGTGACCTGGCCGGTTGCTGCATTGAAGCGATCGAGACCAGAATCGGCGTGCCCGATCCAGAAAACCTGGTTCAAATCAGGCAGAACCGTCTGCACCCGGTCAGAAGAGAGGGGAGCTGCATTTGGGAAGATATCTCGGAATTGAGCCAATCTGGAGGCTCCCGGGAGCAGGACCTGGAGTTGCGTATCGGTGGCAACCCAGGTGCGACCCAGTTCGTCTTCGGCAATGTCGAGGATGGTCTCATCGGCGTTGTCCTGAGGCGAGGTGAATTGGCGAAATTTTTCCGCATCGGGAAGATACTCGAGCAGTCCATGTCCGACGGTACCGATCAGGATACGGCCGGCAGCGTCTTCGAAAACAAGATTGCAGTTGTCGTGAGGGAGAGAGTAGAGGCCCTCCTCGTGCTGGCTGAAGTGTGTCGTGCGGCCCTGCGCATCATGTTGAATGACTCCATTGCCCCTCATCGTGATCCACAGGCTTCCAGCTCGGTCTTCGACGATACTGGTAATACTCTCATTGATGGCGGCAGGGATTATGGGGGCATCGCCAAAGGATTTCTGATCGGCATGCCAAACGGCGATCCCTCGATCGGTTCCGATGTGAAGCTTGCCTTCACTCCCTGGCGAAACCGCACGGATGGTCCGATCGGGGAGTTCTTGAGATGCGTTGTTGCTCTGACGAATATGGGTGAACCATTGGCGATCCAAGCTGAAACGGCTGGTTCCTCCTCCGGCGGTTTCGATCCAGAGAACGTTCGACCGATCTTCGTAGATGGTCACGACCTGGTTGTCCGTGAGGCTTTCCCGTTGCCTCGGGTTTTGCTGAAACCACGTGAAGGTCCCGTCGATGCGATGGTGCTGAGCGAGACCATCCATGGTCCCAACCCAGAGGTTGAACTTGGAATCGACAAAGAGGTAATTCACATACTTGGTCTCGAGGTTTGCGGCAATGGGTTCGGCATTCTCATCGGCAGGGAGAGAAAAGAGGCCTTTGCCGTCCGTACCAATCCAGACGCGATTGTCGGCGTCGCTTGCGACAGCGGTCACGGGGACGGAGGTCTGCCAGATTTTCCGGAAGGAGGATGCCGAGGCATCCCATTTGAAAAGCCCTCCGGACTGGGTTCCGACCCAGATTTCGTCATTTCGGAAACAGCTCACAAACGAGATGGGCTGCTTCCCGAGGGGGCCATCGGCCGGAATGACGAATCCAGTCGCTAGATCGAGAATATTGAGCCCTCGGTCGGTTGCGATCCAGAGGAATTTTTCTTCCGAAATGGCCAGGTCCACGATGTGATCGCTGAGGAGGCCCTTTCCGAAGGGGGATTCCTTGGACACGGTTTCCGTGTTTCCGGTGGCAGGGTCGAGTCGCATCAGCCCGGAATCCGACGTGCCGATCCACACCGGTCCCGAATTTCGAAGGTTGGCGCAGACCGCGGTGAGGTGATTGCTGCTCAGCCCGTTTCCGCCGGGTGTTCTTCCAGAATCCGACTTTTTTTGAAAATGGAGGGATTCCCAGCCGTCAAAGCGGATCAAGTCCCTGGTCGGTGGCGATCCAGACGTATCCGGATACGTCCTGGACGATATCTCTCACGAAGTCCGATCGCAGCCCCGGCGAGGTGGCTTCGGACAAGGTGGTGAATCGAATTCGCGAAGATGCGTCCGAGGCAAGCAGACTGTCGGGAAAGCTCAGCAGGGCGGCAGAGAGAGCGAATCCAGAGACAGCAAGAATTTGACGCAAGTGTTTCAAGATCAAATGTCAGTAAAATTCTTGAAAAATTGATTTTTAGAAATATTGTGAAAGATACAAATCTCTGTTGTTAGCTTACTGAAAGTTAAATATTTTTATAATAAAATCAATTTAATTCTAATTTTTATGAAAATTAGAATTTTCCCCAATTAACAACCCGCAAGCTCCGCTCTCTAGCAATCGAGGTTTATCCCTCGTTGAAGGTTTGCTGGTCATCGTGACCATTGGAATCATTCTCGCTATCAGTCTTCCCATCATCGGGAACATCCGGGAGTCGGCGAAAAAAGCCGCTGCGACTCAGAATGCGAAAATGGTTGCATCCATGTCCGAGGCGCTGGCCGCTCTTGGGGTCGCTCATGTGATCCCGGATTCAATGGGTGGGGCAGAAGCCACGGCTCGCCTCTTGCGGGAAGGGGTGATCGTCCCCGAAGGACCGTTTGCCGGCGAGCGATTCATTCTCTCGGGAATGAGAGACGACGAGATCGAAGAGATCTCAGTATATCTCTCGATCCAGTACGACGAAACACAGTTGCGTCTCGTCTTCACCCAACCTGCCGATCAGACCTTCCTGGGTGAGCAGGAAATTCCTCGCTTCCTCGTCGCAAGCCTTTTCTCGTTCTTCTTTCCGAGGTAGCTCTGCCGGGAACGCCTCCCGTTGACGAGCCCAGGGGGCTAGGCTGATTCGTCGGACTCTTCCGAGAATTCTTCGATCGAGCCCGATTCCTTCAACCGATCGATCACTTTTTCGATGGCCAGGTTGCGCGCCTCGACTTTCCACTGCTCCGCGAGGCCTTCGATTTCGGATTGTGGAACAGGAGTCGGCTCTTTCCGGTCGGTCACCTTGAAAATGTGAAACCCGTAATGGGTGGCGATGACCGGGCTGATTTCGCCAACTCGCATGGAAAAGGTGATTGCCTCCACTTCTGGCATCGTTTGCCCCTCCTTCATGAAACCAAGGTCGATCTCCCGATCCTCATCGGAACCGTGCTCTCGGGCCGCTTCGTCGAAATCCTTTCCATCGAGCAGTTCGTCCCGGAGCGAACGAAGCGCGACATAGGCCTCTCGAGCCGCATCATGGCTGGAAGGCTCAATAAAGATCTGGCTGACCCGGACTTCCTCGGGACACATGTATTCGTCGATGTGATCTTCGTAATACTTCGTGAGGTCCTCTTCCGTAGGTTCACGCTCATCCTCAAGCTCTTCCGATAGCAGTCGATCGACGGTGAGGCTGCTCTTGAGCTTTTGCCAAATGACCTTCTTGTCGCCGAGGTTGAAGCCCGTGTTGTCGTAGAACTCCTGCTCCCCTCCATGCTCTGTCTTCAGTTCCTCGAAGCGAGCATCGACATCCGCGTCGGCCACTTCGCCAAAGCGCTTGTTGGATTCCTGCTCCAGCAATGTCCGGTTGATCACATTCTCTCGGGCATACTTCCAGAACTCCTCGTCGCGATCGCAGCAGACGACCTCACCCATGCTCTGGTAGTGCTCCTTGATCGATTCAAACTCGTCTTCGAGAACCGAGTCTTCGATCTTTTGACCGTTGATGACATATCCCATCCCCCACGTTGGCGTAGAATCCCAACTCCTGCAATGGAGGAAACGATGCGCAAAGGCGTTCCGGGGGCTTCTGGATGAGTAGGTTTCGATTCTTTCCTGTCGGGGGAATTGGAGTTGAAAGGGAGTCATATGGAAGCACCTTGGCGCCGATGATGAGTGATGAAATCTCCGCTTTTATCCTCGGGGCAGGGTTGGGCACACGGTTGCGCCCGCTGACCGATGATTTGCCCAAACCCCTCGTGCCGGTATGGAATCGTCCACTCATCCACCATGCGATGGATCATCTCATTGCGGATCTGGGCGTGACGCGATTTCTCGTCAACACGCATCACTGCTCGGATCGCTATGGGGAATGGTTTCCGGAAGGAAAATATCGGGAGACGAAGGTTTCCTTCCGGCACGAGCCGGTGCTCCTGGATACGGCCGGTGGTTTGGACAATATCCGGGACTGGATTCCTGCCGATCAGTCTTTCGCCATCTACAATGGCGACATTCTGACCGATCTCCCCCTCGAGCAAGCCTGGCGAGCGCACCTCGACTCGGGGAATCTCGCCACCCTGATCCTGAGAAGCTCCGGGGACGAATTGCGAGTCGGCTACGATGCTGGGACGGGAAGAATCGTCGATTTACGGGGGGCCCTCCGTCCCGAGTGGGAAGAACGCTATCAGTTCACCGGGATCTACTTTGTGTCTCCTGAGTTTCTTCCTTTCCTCAAGGTGGGGGAAATCGAGTCGATCGTCTTCCCGCTCCTGCGAGCGATCGAGGCAGGCGCGGCAGTGGGAGGCATCGTTGTCGACGAAGGGATCTGGTCCGATCTCGGAGAACGCGATTCCTACCTCGATGCGCTTTCCTCCTTGCGATCCGGAGTCCGACAGGGTGGGGGGAAAAGAATCGATGAAAGCGCTCGGATCGCCCCCTCCGCCGAAGTCGATGAGGTGTCGAGTATCGGAGCCGAGGCGGTGATTGGAGCGGATTGCCGTTTGCAGGAATGCGTGATCTGGCCGGGCGGCGTGGTGAAAGACGGAGTCCACCTCGAGAGGGTCGTGGTGCGAAGCGGTCAGGTGGCCTCTCGGTCTCTCTCAGACACGGACTTGTAGTCGTTCCCGCGATCGGATTGCCGGCGCAATGAGGGGACTTCTCCAGGAAACAAAAGTTCGACACAAAGGTCTATGAATCGTGGTAAGATGTCCGTTCCATCATAGAAATCCAACACTCCCCCCCCGTTTTGGAAAAAATTGATATCCCCCGCAAGACCGTCTACCGACTTTCTCTCTATCAACGCTGCCTTCAGCGTTTCTTCGAGCAGGAAGTCGATACCGTTTCGTCCGAGGAACTTGCCTCCTCGGCCGGAGTCAAGCCGCCGCAGCTTCGGAAGGACCTTGCGCACGTGGGGCAATTCGGGACGCGAGGTCTCGGCTACAGTGTGCGGACTCTGGCAGACGCGATTTCCGGCATCCTCGGTCTTTCCGTTCTCCAGCCCGTCGTCCTCGTGGGCGTCGGAAACCTCGGTGCGGCCCTGTTGCGTTATGGCGGATTCCGCCGGGAAGGCTACGAGATCATTTCCGCCTTCGATGCCGATCCGCTTCATGTCAAATCGACGACCGAGGAGATGGGCGTGCCGGTATTGCATGTCGATGCACTTGGCGACTACGTGAAACAGCATGGGGTCCGTATGGCCATCATCGCGGTGCCGGAGTCGGCGGGTCAGTTGGTCGCGGATACCCTGGTGGATGCCGGTGTCGGTGCGATTCTCAATTTTTCTCCTGCGGTGCTCAATGTCCCGGATTCGGTCGAGATCAATCATGTCGACCTCGCCGCGGAGTTGGGGAGCCTGGGATTCTTTGCCAATTAGCGAACCGCGCCCGGGTCCCAAGGGACTGCTCATGAGCTTTCCTTCTTCGCTCGTATCCGTGCCTTTCGAGCGACCCTTCTCGCTCGCCGACACCTTGAAGTCGGGTCAGCTTTTTCATTGGGAACCTCTCGTCATCGAAGGGATCGAGGGGGTTGCCGGATGCATTGGGAACGAGAAAGCCTACTGGATCGCGCAACCGGACTCGGAAACGGTCCTGACTCTGAGCGGAGACGAGGCTCCCATTTCTCGCTATTTCGGGTTGGATCAGTCTCTCGGGGAGATCCACGGAACGTTTCCAAGAGAGGACCTGGTGCTCGATGCGGCGATCCAATATTGCCCGGGGATTCGCGTTGCGCGTCAGCCTGTCTGGGAATGCCTCGCCACCTTCATCACCTCTTCGCTGAAACAGGTGACGCATATTCGATCCATTTCGATGGCCTTGCGGCAGAAATACGGAGAAGCGCATCGGCTCCATGGGAAGACTTTTCATGGTTATCCTTCCCCGGGTAAGCTGGCTGAGGTGGGCGAAACGGAATTGCGAACTTGCGCTCTCGGATATCGAGCCAAGTCGCTGGCTCTCGCAGGAGAGGCTCTGGAGAAGGGTGAAATCGATTTAGAGGCTCTGGAGAACTCCCAGGATCTTGATTTTTCGAGATCGGAGCTGATGCGATTGCACGGGGTTGGGGAGAAGATCGCAAATTGTACGCTGCTCTTTTCCTGCGGAAAATGGGCCGCTTTCCCGATCGACGTCTGGATCGAGAGGATCCTCCGTGAACACTATCGGAAACGCGTCAAAGGAGCCAAGCTCCAGAAGTGGGCCG
This sequence comes from Verrucomicrobiales bacterium, assembly GCA_029213195.1. Lineage (GTDB taxonomy): Bacteria > Verrucomicrobiota > Verrucomicrobiia > Verrucomicrobiales > DEV007 > Arctic95D-9. The sequence goes on along the minus strand of JARGNI010000030.1, from coordinate 11,326 downwards.
AGACGTATTTCGGAGAGAATGCCGGGTATGCCCAACAGTATCTTTTTCACTATGCTCGGAAAACCATGTAGAGATGGGATGACCGATTCGAATCGCGGTCGGAACTCGATGAACAGGTTCTTCGGAAATTTGTTCATCGTGGTGTAGACTGGAAGAGCAGGAGTATGTCGGATCAGCAGAAAATCTTTGCGAGTCTCTCAGGTGCCGTCGCGGCTCACCTGCTTCTCTTCCTGTTGCTGGCGGTTCTCCTCAGCACGAGCAAGGTGGATTCGGCCCTCCGCGAACCACCGAACAAGTCCGGCCCCCAGGAGGTCACGGTCATGCTCAGTGATTTGCTGGACCAGGTGAAGACCGAAGAGCCGGAAGAAGAAGAAAAGGTCGGAGCAGAGGAAAAAGCGGAAGAGATTCCCGAACCCGAAATTGACGAGCCCCGCCCATTCATCGCCACGGATCTCAACACTCCCGAAGCCGAAGCTCCCGACGACCCGAAGTTCGAATCAGATCGCAATACCACGGCAGCTTCAGAAATGATGCCGAATCCCAATCTTCCCCAGCGGGAAGGGCCGACCACGGAAGGAGTGCTTCCAATCGAGAGGCTGACCCTGCAGAAGCGGGAATATGTCGATGGAGAACTCGATCGACCTGCGGCACCGCCGGGAGTCGATCCGGCAGCGGAGGGGGAGGTGTCGATGGCCGAAGAGCCACCCGGGGGCGGATTCCCGACCGATCCGGCCTTGGTTCAGGAAGAGACCTCGCTTCCCCCCAAGCCTGAGAGCGAGAGCGACGAAGGAGAGGAAAAGGAAATGAAAGAGGGGGCGGAAGTCGATCCCGAATTCGAGATTGGGGCGGAACGGACCCGGCCCGAGGAGGCGACGACGGAGGGCGACGCAGAGAAAACGGCGGCCGAGAAGAGTTTTGCCCTCCCTGGGGGGGATCCGTCCATGGCCCTCCCGGTGGAGGAAAACACGGAAGACACCTTTGCCGCGAACGAGCCCAAGAGCGAGGATCCCTTGGGCGAAAAGACGGATCTCGAAAAGGAGGCCATGGCAGCACGGGGAGGCGAAGGCGATGATCCGGAAGCCGACCGTGAGGAAAAAACCGAACAGGTCGAGGAGAGTCTCCCCGAGGCCGCCGAACCGGCGGAGAAACCGGGAATGCGACCTGCCGACCAGGGACTCTTTGCGGATGGGTTTTCGCCAGAGGAGATGCAGAGCACGACCAATGGGACACTGACCAACCTCGGGCAGAATGCAGTCGATGCCGAGGGAACGGCGGTCGGAAAATACAAGAGCCAGGTTCGTCAGATCATCGCCAAGAAATGGCACCAGTATCGAGTCGAGAATGCCGCCGCCGTGAGCTGGGGCATCCTCAAGCTGAAGTGCCGGGTCGACAGTCGAGGCAAGGTTCATGATTTGCGAATCGTCGAGCACAAGGCCAACACGATGCTGGCCGATTTCTCCCTGCGTGCCATCCTCGATGCCAAGCTTCCTCCCATGCCCAAGGAAGTGGCGGAGGAGTTGGGCGAGCGAGGACTGCAGCTGAACTACGACATCATCATCTACTGACCTGACCTATGCCGGAGATCTCCATGAGCGAAAAAGTCTGGGAATTCCTTCTCTCTGGGGGAGTCTTCATGGCCTGCATTGCCATTTGTTCTTTCGTGGCGATCGCCGTTGCGATTCACCGCGCGCTGACCTTGAAATGGACGGCGGTGATCCCGGTCTCGTTGCGGGGGGATCTGCATCGCTGTGGGGATCTTTTCCTCGAGGGGCAGGGGGCACGAGTTCTCAGTGCCCTGAAAAACAGCGACAGCCCAGTGGGGCGAATCGGACGGGTCGCTCTTTCCCCCGAGTTCCAGTCTCGAGAGACAGCAACGGAGGCGGTGGAAGCGACGGCCAAAGAGCAGATGGTGAAATTGGAGAACGGAATGGGAGTGCTTGAGGTGGTGATCACGATCGCTCCTCTACTCGGTTTGCTGGGAACGGTCAGCGGACTCGTCAGTGTTTTTGCCACCCTCGGAGTGCAGGCAGAGAGTCCCGATCCGTCCTTGATCGCCGCAGGCATCGCGGTCGCGTTGAACACGACCATCGCAGGGCTCGTCGTTGCCGTCATCACGGTGATCCTGCACTCCTATTTCAACCGCCGTTTGGAACGGGTCGCGGCGCGACTGGAAGTGATCGCGGGGCATCTCCTCCATGAGTTTTATCGGAATGGCGGGCCGAGTCTCTATCCTGCCGAAATGGCGACCCCACTGGCCGCAAATGAACCGGACCCTGCGCTGGTCAAAGCGATCGAGCAGACGGGTCAGGAAGTAGATCAAAGTGATTTTCTGAAGTGAAATTTTATCACAAAAGACGTGAGCGTCCTGCGGTGCCGATCATCACCCTGATCGATATTCTCGCGATCCTGCTCATCTTTTTCATCGTCACGACGACCTTCAAGAAGAAGGAGTCGTTGGTGAAAGTGAATCTACCGAAGTCCTCCGAAATGACCTCGGTGGGAGAGGCCGACCTGCGAGTTTCCCTGGCCCTGGGCAAAGATGGATCCGTTTCCCTGGGAGAGCGAATCGTGCCCATGGCGAATCTGTCCGCCGAGTTGCTCGCCTTCCGTCGACAGAACCCGGAGCGTGAACTCGAACTCAAGGCCGACGAAGGAGCTCCTCTTGGGCTCATGGTGAAAGTTTGGGATGCCGCTACCGAGGCCGGATTGGAAATCGGAGAACTTCCCCTGCGGATTCTACTCGAGGAGTAGCCTGGCGACAGGGGCGCATGAGATGCAAAGATCGGGCGCGGGAATGGTTTGCACGAAAGAAGCGCTGAGGTAGAATCGTAGACCTGTCCGTATCATGATTCGTCCCATCGTTTTCTACCCGCAGCCTGTTCTCCGCAAAGTGGCTTCTCCCGTCAATGAGATCACGGAAGAAGTGCGAACTCTCGCCGAAGACATGGTCGAGACGATGTATGATGCCAATGGCGTCGGACTGGCCGCGCCGCAGGTGGGAGTGTCCCTGCAACTGGCGATCGTGGATGTATCCCATGATCCCGAGTGCATCAGCTATCTTCGGGTCAACGGGGAGGACGCGAGCTTGGAAGAGATCTGTCCCCTGACTTTCATCAATCCGGAACTGGAACTCCTCGGAGCCAAGGATACCGATGTCGAAGGCTGCCTCTCCTTTCCCGACCTGCGCGGGGATATTACCCGTCCTTTCGAGGTCAAGGCCACCGTGGGCACGCTCGAAGGAGAAACCCTCGTGATCGAAACCGATGGTCTTTTTGCCAGGGCTATTCAGCACGAGACGGATCACCTCTTCGGAAAGCTGTTCATCGATCGGATGTCGAGCGCTAGGAAGCTCGCGATCCGAAGGCAGCTCAAGGAGATGCAGCAGCAGTTCGGTTGATCGAGTTCTCCTGTCTCACCGCGCGAACCAGGCCATGAAAGAAGGCATTTCCCATTTTCTCAAGGGAGCCGCGATGGGGGCTGCCAACGTCATTCCCGGAGTCTCCGGGGGAACCGTGGCGTTCATCACCGGGATCTACGAACGCCTCATCGAGGCCCTTCGATCTCTCGATGGAGGGGCCGTCAAGCTTGTCCTCAAAGGTCGTATCCGGGAGTTTGCCCAGCGGGTGGACCTCTCCTTCCTGATCGCCCTGGGGCTTGGGGTGGTGGTTAGCATCGTGTCTCTCGCGAGTCTCCTCGAATATCTTTTCGAAAAGCACGAGACCTATGTATGGGCCTTCTTTTTCGGGCTCATCCTCGCCTCGGTGATTTTTGTGGGGCGACAGGTCGGGCGGTGGTCGATCGGACCGGTTCTCGGATTTCTCATCGGTGCGGCGATCGCCATCGCCGTGGCACTTCTCAAGCCCGCGGCCGAGAACGACAGCGTTCCCTACCTCCTCCTTTGCGGGGTCATCGCCATGGCGAGCATGATCATTCCGGGATTGTCAGGGTCTTTCGTGCTGCTCCTGTTGGGCAACTACCAGTTGATCATGATCGAGTCGGTGATTGGTCTCAAATCACTCGATCCGGCAGCGTTTGCCATCCTCGTTCCCGTGGGGATCGGAGCGGTTATCGGCCTGCTTCTCCTCAGCCGCATTCTCTCCTGGGTGTTTCGCACTCACCATGATCTCGCGGTGGCGCTTCTTACGGGATTTGTCGCCGGCTCCCTCCTCATCATCTGGCCGTGGAAGAATGCCATCATCGAGACATTCGGGGCGGGGGAGGACATCAAGGAGAAGGTCGTGGGCTACGACTGGTATCTTCCTGCCTTTTCACCCGCGGTGGGTCTCGCGGTGCTCGTGATGCTCCTTGGCTTTGTCGCGGTATACTTGATGGAGCGTTTCGGGGCGAACCGAGAAAAGCCTTCGGAAACGGACTCGGATTCGTGAAGGAATCGGTGGCGCAGGAGGTGGTTTCGTAGGATAGTCCGGCCCGTCGAATCATCGAGCGAGATTATCTTGTTCCATTGCGGAATGATGCGGCCTGTCATTGACAGAATGCATTACCCCGGAGGTCACTAATTACGGTCTTACCGGTGGTTCGGCGGATTTCTTTTCATGCATGCTTTCCGCTTCCTTCTTCCCCTGGTCCTGGGAGGGCTCCTGGCCGGTTGTGGTCGACTGGAGGAGGCGGTTGTAGTCGAGGATCTGCGAAGAGCGCCCGAGTATTTTCGGGAAAGCTTCCTGACCTTTTCGGGCACCCCGAAGTTCGAGGGTATGGGGAGCTATCAGTGGAAAAGCGCGGGTGGAGGTCCCACCAAGGTGCCTGGACAGCGGGAGACTCACTATCGGTATGTCGTTCCCATCGTTCCGAAAAACTGGACTCCTGCGGAACCGGTTCCTCTCTGGGTAGCCTTCGATTCCCATCGCGAGAATATTTCGGCAGAGCGAGAAGCCCTGCGGAAAGCCCTCGGGCGAGGTCCCATCTCGGGACGCAATGTCGACAATCCCGAGCGGCAGCCGGGTTTGCTTCGCGGGGTCTCGGCTTGGCAACATGCGGTCGTGGATGCGGAGCAGCGCCACCAGGTCGAGTCCCACCCCACCGCTCCCATTGTCGTCTGGAGCCGGTAGTTCGGTTCCAGAGACGGCTCATTCCGTCTTGCGATGGAGAGGGAGGATCTGGTATAAGCCTTTCTCATAGGACTGACTATGAAAAGAGCGCTGAATTCCCCCTTTCTCCTCTGTTTCCTCCTCGGGATCGTTTCTCATTCCTGGCTTGGCGAAGCTTCTGCAATCACGATCACGGGATCAAATGGCCGGGCCGTCGAGTTCGCGGGCCTCAAGGATGCCACGCCCAAGGGAGTCACGGCCCAGCTTCAGCCGGAGGGAGATATCATCGGGATCCCCTGGGAGAAGCTCGATCTTTCGGCGCTGGAGCAGGAACATCCACGTATCTATGCCGCCTATCTCTCCTCGCAGAAAGGAGAGACCGTGCCCCTGAACCTGGGAACCTTTGCACCGGAAAAGCCCGAGGAAATGGCGGCGGGCACGACCCCGCCTCGAGATCGTTTTCCCGGTTGGGAGGACGTCGATGTCGGCGGGGCGACTTTTGCGATTCAGCTTCCCCCGGGAAAGGCTCGTGCGATCCTTTTCGTGGGAATTGGGGACCAGGGGGAATCCCTGAAATACCTGACCGGATTCGAGTTTGGAACGGGCTTGTTCGGTTCCTTGCAGAAGAACGAAAGCCTCGCTCTCATGACCTACTCGATCAATTATCGCGATCCCGATATTCGCAAAATGCCCGACAGCGCGTTTGCCGAGAATGGCCTCGCGGATGATGTGCTCGAAGCCGTCTCGAAAATTGCGCAGAAAGCAGAAAGACCGGAACTGATCGATTTGCCCTTTCTTGTGTATGGATCGGAGCGTTTCGGCTCCGCGGTGGCCTACAGTTTCGTCCAGGCGAAACCCGAAATCGTCCTCGCTGCCGTTTGTGCCAAAGGAGCCTTTTATCGCGCCGACCCCACTCCAGAATCGGCAGCGGTGCCCATGCTTTTCCTTTGGGGAGAATACAGCAACAACTACGAAATCTGGGGTTCCGAGCACCCGGCCACCTCGGCGTTGCAGCGGGCGGCAGAAATGGAGTCAAACTGGACAGGAGGGCGGGAGTTTCGGGGGGACTCCAGCCCCAATCTCGAGACCGAGTATTTTGGAAAGAAATATCTGCAGAATGTTCTTTCGACGCGACTTCGCGAGAGTCGGGCGGAAGAGGGGGATGCCTCCGGGCCGGCTTCCTGGATCGAGCCCTACGAGCGAGAAAAAGGATATATCGGCACCTATTCGGATGCATCCTATGTGAAGATCGAGGAATCGGGCCCGATCTCGGACGAAGGAAAGACCTTCGTGCCCAATCTCACGATCGCAAAAATCTGGAAAGCCTACTGCGAAGGATCACTCGAGGTGGAGCCGGGTGACAGGTTGTAGGGAGAACGGCAAAGAGAAGTCCGGCGAAATTTCCCTTTTCCCTCGCCCGAGACAGGGAATAGTGCCTCCGGACCGCCCTCGATAATCGTAACCTTTGCTCTTGCAGCTTCACCGAAATCTCTCTCGTCACCTCGATCTTTGCTTCATCTTCGCCGTTTGGATTCTCTGGGCGATTTTCATGAGCTTGGGGGCTCGTTGGGCTCTGTTCGTTGAGAATTGGTTCATGTCCGTGACGATGGCGTTCGGTTCTTTCGTCGCCGGGTCGACGAGCCAGGGGGGCGGAGCGGTGGCCTTTCCCGTGATGACCCTGGGATTCAACATCGAGCCCAAGGGAGCGAGAGACTTCTCGATGATGATCCAGTCGGTCGGGATGACCTCGGCATCCATCGCCATCTTCTGGCGAAAGATCCACGTCGATCGGACCAGTCTCGTGGTGGCGGGGATCGCGGGTGCGGTCGGTGCCATCATCGGATTGGAGTTCGTCCAGTGGTGGTTCGCCCCGGACCCGACCAAGGTTTTCTTCGTTTCGCTCTGGCTCGCGTTCGGTTTTGCCCTATGGCGAATCAATCAGATCACGAGGAAGGTGCGAAGAACGACCTTGGCGGATCGGTCCTCCCGCACCCTGTTTTTTCTCGCTCTTTCAGGGCTCCTCGGCGGAATCATTTCCGGACTCCTCGGCAGTGGGCTCGATATCCTCGTCTTCGCGCTCCTGGTGCTCGGATTTCGACTTTGCGAGACGGTGGCGACTCCGACTTCCGTCGTTCTCATGGCTTCCAACAGCCTGGTTGGGTTCTGCTGGCGTCTCCTTGGCGGAGGAGGCGAACCGATTCGGGAAGAGATCTGGAACTACTGGTGGGTCTGTGTGCCCATTGTCGCGATCGGAGCTCCCCTGGGCGCTCGATTCATCTCCAGTCGTGGGCACCTCTTTGTCGTCCGGCTCCTCCTTGTGGTGATCCTCGCTCAGTTCATCGGTGCTCTCATCATCGTGCCGTTTGATCGTCCGTTGACCTTGCTCGCCGTCCTGACATTTGGCTTTGGAGTCGCGCTCTTTCTCCTGGTCTGGAAATGGGGGCGACGCTATGCCTCCGATCCAGGAGAGTCGGTCTACGAGGAGAGCTGACTGGCAGCGGCTTCATCGAGAAAGAGTTCCATGTTTTCGTGCTGCTGGAGAATGGAGGCTGGGACTTCGGGGGTGACGGGGGCTTCGACGCTCTTTTGGACGGCCTTGGCTTTTCTCTCGTCCGGGACCGTGCAGATGATGTTCCGGCTTGCGAGGATCCTGGAGACTGTCATCGAGATCGCTTGCGACGGGACGGAGTCGAAGTCGGGAAACCAACCTTCGCCCAGCTGTTGCCGTCGACACGCCTCATCAAGATCAACGACGTGATACGAAGCACGGGTTTCAAAATCGGCCGGAGGATCGTTGAAGGCGATATGTCCATTTTCCCCGATCCCGATGAAGGCGACATCGATTTCGACGCTTTCGATGAGAGCCCCCACTCGTTCACATTCCGCCGCCGCATCGAGGTCTCCATCGAGCGGGTAGAAGGCCCTTGGTGGGTGGGGGAGAAGCTTGACGAAGCGATCCCAGAGATACTGCCGAAACGAGGCCGGATGAGAAATGGGCAATCCGACGTATTCATCGAGATGGAAGATCGAGACCCGATCCCAGCGGATGTCTTCGAAGGAGCGAAGGTGCTCCAGCATCGCAAACTGGGAAGCACCGGTGGCCACGATGACGTTTGCGGTTTCTTTCTCGGCGAGAGCCGCGCGCAGGAGGGCGGCTCCTCTTTCGGCGGCGGCTTTTCCGGAAACCTGGGCATCGGGATGGGTGTGAATCTTCATGGGGCGCATCCTAAGCAGGATGGATCGTTCGCGTCACGTCCGTAAAGAGGGGAGATGCGGAGAGGGGCAGAAATTTTCGAATTTGGGTTTGAGGTCTCGTTTTAGATTTTTCTCGATGCGCGGACGTTGGAAAACCTGATATGTCCGAGGAGCCTGCCTTTACCCACCTTCACGAAAAGGAAATTGCCGATCTCATCGAAGAAGGGAGGACGACAGAAGCCTGGGATCGACTCCTCGGATATGGCGATCCGGAGACGTGGACTTCTCGCGTGGGGCGAACGATCGCAGCACGTCTCTTCCAGATCCGCGGGGCATCGCGCAAGTCGGATCTCTTTCACCTTCGGGGATATCGAGATCATCCCGATGATCCGGGAGCTGCCTACTACGCCTCTTTCCGCATCGAGGCGAGACGGGGACAGTTGCCCGCCCTGCGGATGATCCGCAGGGTCCTTGCGACCTCGGAGGACCCTCGTTCGGACCCTGCTTTCTCCAGCCTGTATCTCGCCCTCAGTGGGATCTACGCTGATTTCCGAGACTTCGATCGAGCCTGGGAGGCCCAGGAAATCGCGGAAGCTCTCGAGCCCGAGGATTGCTGGATACGGGTTCGCCGTTCTCACCTCCTTCTCGAGGAGGACCGAACCGAGGAGAGCCTGGAGGTAGCCGAATCGGCCCTCGCGATGCGTCCCCACTATCGTGCCGCCCTCGCGACGGTGGCCAATGGCTACTGGTCGGACTCCCGGGATGAAGAAGCGATCGACTTGTTGAGAAGCGCACTCGAGCACAATGCCAGTGGGATGATCGCCGGCCATCTCACGAGATTCTACGACGAGATCGGGGAGTACGAGGCCGGACTCGAGATGGTCGACGAGTATGAGCGCCGTTCGCCCATGGCGGAAGAAGCCCTGCAGAAGTATTTCGCGGGGATGCGAGCCAATTTCCATTTTCTCCTCGGGGATTCCGAGAAAGTGGTCACCTACGCCGAGTCGGCTGACTCGGGATTCTACAAGACCATATCCGAGCGAATCGAGTCGGGCGAATTTGCGAAGGGAAACCGAAAGGTCCTGCCGGTGGGGTTTGTCCGGCAGAACGAGATGACTTGTGCTCCGGCGACGCTCACTGCTCTCGCCAAGTTCTGGGGGCAGGAAGCGGATCACCTCTCGATCGCCGAAGAGATCTGCTACGATGGCACCCCGGGTTACAAGGAGCGACTCTGGGCACAGGAAGAGGGGTGGTATGTCAGGGAGTTCACGGCCGATTCCGAAGTGACCGAGGCTCTCATCGACGCGGGGATTCCCTTTGCCCTCGCGACCGTCGAACCGACCAGTGCCCACCTCCAGGCGGTCATTGGGTTCGACTCCCGGGCTGGTACGCTGATCATTCGAGATCCGGGCGATCGCAGCTATCGAGAGTCTCTTTCCAAGGAGTTCTTCGAGCAGTATGCCTTTTCGGGACCTCGCGCGATGGCCTTTGTTCCCAAGGAAAAGTCGGAATTGCTCGATGCAATCGAGCTGCCCGACGCCAATTTGTTCGATCACTACTTTACCCTCCAGGGGGCGTTGGAGCATCACCAGCGGGAAGCGGCGGAAGAGTGCGTCGAGAAGATGAACGAGCTCGTTCCGGAGCATCGTCTTGCCGAGATGGCCGCGATCAGTCTTCATTCCTACGACAAGGATCATCCCAAGATCCTTCCCATCCTCGAGCGGCTCTCGGCGGCCTATCCCGATTCGAAGAAATACCGTCTCGATATCTTCTGGCGGATCCAGGAGTTCCAGACGCGCGCCGAACGGATCGAGTGGCTCAGCAAAGAGCTGGAGGGCGATGAAGTCCTGACCGTGTTCTACAAGGAGTTGGCCGACCTCCTCGCGGATGACTCCCAGAGTCTCGAAGAGGCGCTCTACTACTACCGGCGCGCCCTCTATTTTCGTCGTCTCGATGCCGAAACCCTGCGGGGCTATGCCGGGGTTCTCTGGGAGGAACGCGAACTGGAAGAAGCGACCGAGTTGTATCGATTTGCGAGCAGTCGCGAGATCCGCAACGAAACCCATGCCGACAACTACTTCCGCGCCTGCCGTTGCATCGGAAAGCCGGAGGAGGGGATCGCCTGGTTGCGCAATCGATATGAGAAACTCGGGGCTAAAGCCTCGGGGCCAATCATGACGCTTTTTGGCGCTCTCAAGACAGTGGATGATCCCGGCGATCGCTTCGCCCTCTTGGATGAGGCCCTGCAGACGCTGCCCGACGATGGAGAGCTGCTGCTCTTTGCCGCCGGAGAATATGGGAACGCTTTCCGTTTCGAGGAAGCCGAAGCCACTTTGGAGAAAGCCGAGGGGAAATGCAGTCGCGCGAGCCTGCTGCGCTCGCGGGCTCGACTCGCTTCCCTGCAAATGGATCCGAAGTCGGCCTTGGCAGCCTGGAACGAGATTCTCGAACTCGAGCCCTTTGCCATGGATGGTTATCGGGCGGCCGCGCGTTTCCTCGCGGAATCGGAGGGGAACGAGGCCGCGGTCGAGCGGTTGGAAAAGGAATCGCAGCGCTACCCGAATTTCGTGCCCTTGCGAGAGCTTCACATCTCGTGGCTGCGGGATCTCGGTCCGGGGCGCGCCGAGGGCGCACTGAAGGATCTCCTCGAAGGGCACCCCAGCAATGCCTGGGCGATGCGGGAACTGGCAATCGATTTCCAGGAGAGTGGGAAGCTGGACGAAGCCCGAACCACTGCCGAGGCGGCGGTCGCCCTTCGTCCCAACCAGACCCACGGACACGGCATTCTCGGATCCGTTCTCGAAGACCTCGGAGAAAAGGCGGCGGCGCGGGAGGCCTACCGCGAAGCCCTGCGTCTCGACATCGACAACGGTTTTGCGATTCGGTGCCTGGTCCATCTCGCCGAGACCGATGAAGAGAAACGGGCCGAACTCGAACGGATCGAGAACGAGCTCACGCAACAAGTGACCTTTGGCGAAGGGCTCGCGGCCTTTCGCAGGTATGCCTTCCAGATCATGGCCCCGGAGGAGCTGGCGTGTTGCGCCACAAATAAATGACACCGGGTTGTAATTTCTAGAGTGCTTCGT
>JARGNI010000083.1 GCA_029213195.1 Verrucomicrobiales bacterium | reverse complement strand
CCTTCTCTTCTACTATATCTACGGCACATTCAATTGGGTTAGCGGCAGCATACTCTGGATCAGTACAATCCTTCTCTTCTACTATATCTACGGCACATTCAATTGGGTTAGCTGCCGCATACTCCGGATCGGTACAATCCTTCTCTTCTACTATATCTACGGCACACTTGGCTGGGTTCTCAGCGGCATAGAGGGGATCATCGCAAGGGTCTTTTTCTGCAACAAGATCGTCGTCTATAATTTCACGATCAGACACACCACCACATTCTACGGGGTTAAGCGTTGCATATTTTGGATCGTCGCAAGGGTCTGTTTCAAAAGGACCCATTAAAGTTGAGTCTCCTGTTCCAGTCCCATCTCCGCCTACAAGAGTAGTAATGTCTTCGGGGCATGCCTCGTTTGCGCCTACTACACTTCCATCATCACAGGTTCTAGTAGTAGCTGTCCCACCAGTTAGCGTTACATTCGTAGTGTCGTCATCATCATCGTCTTCGCCGGTTACACTTGATCCTACAACCGTTTTAGCGGCTTCTATAGCGCTTTTAGCCCCGCCTATGCCCGCGTCTATGACATCAGTAGGTATGCCTGTGTTGGCCGATATAACTGCTCCGACCACAGACTCTATATCCCCAGCGTCTACACCACCCTCGGCGGCCCGTATAACTGCGTCAAGCACTGCGTTACCCGTGGTCATAATGCCTACGTTAGTTCCACCCCCAACCGTACCTACAGTACCACCAAAAATAGGAGAGGTAGCACCGGGAAGCGCGCCGCCTGTTTCCCCTATCTCAAAAACGCCGGTAACGTTTCCACTAACAATATCAGCAAGTATACCTTCAGGGGTTAGTATTTCTGGAAGCTTGCCTATCGTGGCATCGTAGCCTTTATCTATAATATCTTTAGCAGTTTTAAGAAGTTCCTCGACGTAGTCCTGTGCCCCACCTGCCGCTGCTTTAACTGCCTCAAGCCCAGAGGCTCCACCTTCAAGGGACTCCATAGCCGACTTAAGTGCAGCTTCTTGTGCTGCGGGGTCAGTAACACCCGCTTGGGCAATTTTGCCCTTGAGTATGTTTTCCGCCGCTATCCGAGCACTTTCGTTAACAAACCCTGTTTCGTTCTCACCTTGGGACTTAAGGATGCTATCCAGCATGTCCTCGGTCTTGGCATTCATTTGGGCTACGGAAAGCCCAAGGAGTTGAGCTTCTTTCTCTTCGGGGGTTAATTGGGTTTCTAGGATAGAGTTCAGGTAATCATTTTGCATTGCGGCAGAAACAGCGCCAGTTACTGCGTCCGGAAATAAAGAGTATACGCTACCAAGATCAACTGCATACCCACCAATCGAGTCAGAAGTAAGATCGCGGTTGATCCCCGGAAAATCCGTTTTAGGTCCTCCAGTATTAGCTTTGGCCGCGGCTGCATTTTCGGCTTCTATACTAGCCATTACTTGCTTCACTATAGCGGCGTCTTGCGCTTGCCGAGTTAAAACACCACTAGGGTCGCTTGTAGAGTTGTATAGCCCAGATATATCTACATTGCCTAAAGAGTTTTGCAAATTGTTACCGCGTACAGTCATGCTGCCCGCGTAAGTGCCACTCTTTCTCGGTGTACCAGCCATATCATCTAACCTACGGAGGTGTTGGGCGCGTTTCAGGTAGCGCCGAAATAAAGTTAATTGTTACTACAGCAGAAGCAACGCCCGGATGGGGGCTAGTTGCGGCTTCGGAGTTAAGAGAGGCATCTATATCATCAGACGACCATTTCATCTCTACGTACTCACCCGCCGCCAAATCCAAATTGAAGTTCCAAGTCGCCTCATTAACGTCACTAGAACCCTGCAAAACTACATCTTTAGCCGTGTACCCTAAGTCTGTACCGCTTCTCGAAATCCAAAGGTATATCGTTTTAGAGCTAGCCGAGCCACTGACAATCTGCGTAGTAAACTGAAAGTTATAAACCCCACCGTATGTAGCAGTTATCTGGCTATTGCTTCCGCCGTTAATCGAAAACCCGCTTTCCAAGTATGTCTGGTTAAACGTAACGACCTGCCCCGTATTTACCACTGCTATGGGTTGATCTACTGTGGAGAAGTATAACGCATTGGGAACGTCAATAAACCGGCCCCCTAGCTCTCCAAATACGTTGTTAACCGCGTTTGCCAGTAAGTTAAAGAACAGACGCAGGATGTTATTCAGGTCATCCAGATAATGCTTAAGCGGCCCCGGTCTAGGTATGGGGAGCGCAGGCGTTTGGACCTTTTGTACCAGTCTCTCAGCCACTAGCCTCTCCTGCCGTCAGGCCGCATATCCAACCGTGGTATACCTAGCTTCCAAGCCACACCCAACTCAGTGGACTCGATCTTAAACGCCATCTGCCTACCACGTACTCGCACAAAGACCTGCCCTGTAAACTGCTCAATAGGCACTGTAGCCGAACGAGTTACCGTAGCGCTGCTGTTACCCCCTTCCGATAGCGGGTTGTTATACCCAGAACCAGAGTTCTCCATAGGAGATAGAGTCATAGTAGCCGCAGGGGCATCAGCCGTAGAACCCTCAAACGTTACGTCCGGTAACATTCTCTTAACAAACATAAACTTATCGCCGTCGTCCAAGTCAAACTCAGAGGACACTAACGTAGCTGTAATCGGGAACGGCGTAGCAGTTTCTTGGCAGTCGTAGCCCACTTCGTGGTTGACCAAGTTGTTGCTGTACGTAGCCGCCATGGGATTTTCTCTCAGATCAGCGTCGATCCAAGCACTGCGCGATAGAGTGCCGTAGTACCAAATGTTCTGCATGTAGTTATAGACCACGTAGCGGTCATTCTGGGTAGACTCGGCAGAGCAGTAGAACCACCAAATCTCATCGAACCGCTCGTTAGTACCTGCAACAACTTGGGCATACTGAGATACGTTAAAGTCGTTAAACACATAGCTTCGCACCGCACAAGGCAGTGTTTGAACCGTACCATCGTAGAGATAGAACTTATCCGTACCCATCCAATACGCAATGTTGCCGGAATATACTGCTGCGTTAGTACTGGCTATAGTGATGTTGTCACCGAGTAGCTGCGCACCCCAAACCTCTGGAGCACCTAAGTACTGCATGCCGTACAGGGCTGTATCAGTCCAAACCAGAACTTCCTGACGAGCTTGTAATGCGGTGATGATCTCACTGCCTCGGGAAAGGCGCAGACTGCCTGCTTGGTTAGTAGCTTCAGGCGTCCAGTTAGCTACGTCCTCTTGGTCAGACCAACGGATAAGCATAGGATCAAGCACGCTAGTACCCAGATCGTTCGCACCAAAGCAGAATGCAAACCGGAAGATGTCTGATACGAATGCTTTGTTAACTATGACAGGAACGTCTGACGCACCGCCAAGAGAAGATACATAGACTGCGCGAGTAGTAACCGCATTGCTAGCATCCCAATAGAAAGGCGCTCCGCCACGGTAAGTGAAGAACAGGTCCTCACCGAAGTTAGCTTGACTCCAAAGCCGCATAGGGGCATCAGTAGCTCCACCAAAACCCCATGTACCTGCACCCCAAGTACCCGCAGACCAGCCAGTAAATGGCACAGCAATCTCGTTACCCGTGTTGATTTGGTAGGCCGCAGTAACAGTGCCACCGCCCGTAGCGGTAGAGGAAGCCGTAGTCTCAGCGGTAATAGTATAGGAATCTTCGTCGATAAAGCTTATCTGGTACTCGTTATTTAGAGTCAGACCGCCAACCGCAGTAGCCCCGCTAAACGTCACAAAGTCGCCTTCAAGCGCACCATGGGCAAGGTCATCCACACGGACAACCGCAGAGCCTAAGAAAGTAGTAAAGGGATCAGTAAGAGTTACTGTGGAACGGATAGGGGTAATGTCGTAGTAAGCCCCACCACGCTCGATGTAGTACTTGAGGTTAGTGCCTACTGTGACGAGGTTTTGCCCTTGGAGAGTAACCCAGTTGAGCATAGACCGGCAGATGCCAAGGAAAGTCTGGTTAGACAGGCGCACCCATCCACCGATCTTCTGAGGCATACCCCGTCTGAAACGCACTTTGTTGGTTTCGTACCAACTGCCTTCGGCTGCGTAGCGCGTATTCTCGCGGTCAACTCCGGGCTTGAACTGTAGTTTCTGAAGCGGCATTTACAAACCTCATAGTAGGTATTCACCAGTCTCGATCATGCTTGCGAGTTCGTGGCTACGGCCTTTTACGTCCCTACTCCACTTGGAATCGAGAAATTCTTTTGCAGCCGTTTTGTAGTCAGCTGCCTCCATAGCAGCCAATGCGCGCTTGAAACCACGAAGTCTAGTGGCACCAAGGTTAAAGCTGATGTCAATCATAGCATCTTTTCGTACATCATCAAGGCTATTAAACCAAGGATATTCGGTACTTAGCTCTTTGATGACGCGCAGGATGTCATTCTCTAGCAGGTAATCTACTTCGTCGTCAGATAGCCCAATACCGCCGTTGGGGTCTACGTTTCGTCCTGCGCCTATAGTCCAAAAACCGGCACTACACCGGTATATATGGGATCGCACACCCTCATGGCGCTTGAGCATCTCAAGTAGTTTTTCGGTCATAGCTGCTTCAGCAATAGTATCAGTTGTGCAAAGTCGTACAGATTAGTCAGCACTTTTGATTACGCCGTCAGCGGCGTTTTCCTCTACGTTTTCTTCAGCTACGATGTCATCTATCTTGTCACAAACATCTTCTACTACAGCACCTGTAGTCATTGTAAGCGCGCCACGGCCCACTGCTCGGATGCCTTTATACATACCAGAACAATAAACTTCTTTGTTTTGAATAACTTGCTCTACGGTAGTGCAGGAAGTCATTAGTAGAGCTATGCTAAATATCAACGCCAGTCTTGCCATTTTTCTGGTCCTCTAGGAATTTAGTTAGGCGGGCTTTGTACCCGTCCATAAAGTGGTCTGAGACTCTATCTTTAATGCCCCGATCCTTCCTACGAAGGTACTTACTGGGGTTGATATAGTTCACGCCACCGTTTGAGAAGTACAGCATATCTTGGGACTTGCTTGGTCCGTAGCATAGTCGAGGCACGCGGGGTACAGAATCGCTGCCGTTTATAACTGAAATCTGGTTATCTAGCGTCATAGCACGCTTAAAGCCCTTAAAGAACGTATTGGGCTTGCCAAATGTAATCAGGCTCAGGTTGTCGTGTTTGCCTTTTAGCTTTGCAGCGGACAGTTCCGCTAGTGCTCCACCGAGGCTATGCCCACAGATTAGTGTGCGCTTACTGTAGTCTATATGCTCTTCAATCTCATCCCAGACGGACGCATGAGCGGCGACAAACCCACCATGACAAAGCCGACCGGCGTACGGTACAGGCACAGGTAGCAAGTTAAACGCCCAGTCACCCAACTGCTGAGTACCACGGAACACTATAATGTCGATGGTTTTGCGCTTAACAACAAACGCAGTCGTCGAAGTCAGGCCAGACTCTATCTTAATGGCGTCCTTGTTCTTGTCGTTATATGCCTTCATTGACCACGAGCAGGCCATGTTAAGCAGTACGGGGTCGAGTTTCATACGCCACCTGCGTGAGCAGCAAGAAAGCCTACAGCCGAAGCAAGCACAACCCAGAAAATCTTTTCTACAAAACCGTTACCTATCTTTTCAGTAAGCGATTTAACATCAGTCTCGATGCTGCCTTGGCGGTTGAATATCGTAGTAATTTTCTCATCCACGCGCGCTAGGTTAAGTCTGGATTCCTCTAGCTTTTCTTCAATACGGTCTAACCGCTTAGGAGTAGTATCGGACACTGCGGCTTTCCTCTTTGCTGCTACAGGTTTCTTAGCTATTGTGCGTGGCATATCTTCACCTAGTTTTCTTTGTAATATTTCAAATCTGTCTGAAGTATTAGCACTTCTTTTTGCAATTCTACAAGTTCTTCTTCTAGTTTTCGTATATCAGGGAAAATATAGTTATTTTGGTTACCCCTAAGACTTCGCGTCTCTTGGGCATTCATGTCTATACGCTCGCTAATACTGGCATAACCCCAAGTAGCAAATGCCACAATAGATATAATCTGTAGTAGCCAAACTACGCTTATCGTCAGCTCTGATCTGTCGTTTAATTTTGGGGCTGCCATAACTCATATCGCTACCAAGCTAATCATCCAGAAGATTACACCCATTGTACCTCCAGTCATTAGGAGGATCAGAGTACCGTCAATTATTAACCGTTTTTGCTTAGCCCGTGCTTCAGCAGCAGCTAGGCGTTGTGCGCGTATGGTGCGCCGTGTCTTCATCATCTCATTATAGAAAGCTTCGCCCGGCCCGTACAGCACGATGATTTCCCTAAGTTGAGCTTCCATTTGCTGCGTCTTGTGCTTGGCCATCTGTATTTCTAAGGCTTGAGCCTCTACCGATGAGCCTCTCAGAAACTTAGGGCCGTACTGGTTTTCTTTCTCTATCTCTAGGATTTTTTCCTTAGAGTCAAAGAACTTGCCTATATACTGAGCCGTGTCTTCTATCTCACGACCGGCATTTACTGCCTTGGCGACCATGTTGTAGGCGCGACTAGCGCCGGATATACAAGCAGCTATTGTTACGGGGTCCATCAGTATGCCCTCACTGTTACGGGGTCTGCCACACGAGGCAAACAATATGCAGCGAGGGCCACGCCTCGGGGTTCGTATCTAAGGGTCCGCTCTACTTTCCCCCTGACAATAGCTGTAGCAAAATAGTTGCACCTATTGATGTCATAAAAATACATGTCCGAAGACTGTATCTGGCCGTTGACCAGTACATATAACAAAAACAGGTGCGTCACTACTCATACTCTTATGGTGCTTCCGGCCAGTCGATAGTCCACGGGAACCCATCTTGTGCAGTTACGTCACGTAGGGCTTGGCGGTAGTCTAACCAAACTTGAGGCACCTGAATGCCAAGGCTGTCTTGAGCGTTCTGGTCTACTGCTTTTACTGTTACCCAATCGCATTCAGCAAGTAGTCTGTCTCGTTGCGCCCGCACATTGTTTGCCTGTTCGGCATCTTTGCGCGCTTCGTATTCGGCTTGGTGCTCCGCAGCGGTGGTGGTTACGCCGTCTTCGTCCGTAGTATCCGTAAAGATTGGGCCTAAGATGTACTTAGTAAACCACTGGTCGCCCACTTGCTCTACACCGTTAAATTGGCTGTACTGGTAGACCGTGCCGCCGGTAGCTTGTGGGCCTTGCAGCACTGTATCTACGCCTATTTTGTTGAGCATATCTACAGTTAGCTTGCTTTGAGTAACGCGCAAAGAACCCGGAAACCTTGACTTCAATGCGCTAAATGTGGCGACGTATTCGCCTGTTTCTCTAATTCGATATGACATTGTCGTGGTCCTATGCTATCGCTAAAAATATGTAAGTGCCGCCACTGGCGTTAAGCGCAGCAGGAGCAGATGATGTTACTGTAAATCCACTAGAAAGTGGGTCAATGTAGTCTGTGTTTGTGACTTCTGCGGCTACGGAGTTTAACAAGACATACGGGTCATCGCCTGCAACAATGCCTCTCGCGCTGTCATAGACGTACCAATCGCCAGTAGAGTCTGTACGCTTGATAAGGATGAATCTAGCACCTGCACTAAAGCCACAGTCCACGTTTAAGTCAGCACCTGTGCCTGTGTAGCTGCCTACTTTGCTTACTCCTGCCAGTGAGGCGAAGAGGTAGGCTACCATTCCATTTCCAGAGCCATTAACTTGGTTGCTTGCCCCTACTGTAAACAAACTTGTAGTCGGAGATGTACTGTTCCAAAAGCTGCCAGAATTGCTTTCGGCATCATTAAGGCTCAAGTGCATATATTTCCCGCTGTTGCCGTAATAAACAGGCCAGTGAGTGACTGCGTTTCTATTTTTAAATACCATCAACTCAGGAACTACACCCAAGTTATGCGCTTGAGTAGCACCTGCTGTTCCGTTACCAGTATAAGCCACCACATCAAAGAAGCCTGTGGCGCGTTTGAAGTTGTAACCAACGTGGTCATCTCCGGATGAGTTCTTATCAAAACCACCAGAGTCACCTAAATCTATCCCGTTGCTTAGGTCAAAATATAAAATACCTAAAGTATTAGTACCCGCAGCCAAAGTAGCATCGAATTGCAGGTACTCAGAAGAAGTAAGCCTGTTGTACGAAATCCCACGAGAATTTGCGGAAGGTAAATCGTACTTATTCCAAACAGCATCAACATCAAAACCAGTCGGTAAAACTCTATTATTTGTGCCGTCTCCAGTCCACGCTATAGGAGCAAAAACCTCAGTCCCTGCTGTAGGAGTTTTCATTGAACGGCGTATGGCTATGTAGATAGCGTTACCGCTGCTTAATATATTGTTTCCGTAGACTGTAAAGCCAGTAGCATTAACGTCTATGCCCCAAGTGTTTACGTTTTCTGCTCCTGAAGTATTTGGAAATAAAGCAGCATCTCCGTCTCCGCTCAAACCTCCGGTTACTATTCCGCGCATAACATCAAAGATATACCAATTATTTGATTGGTCTGCGGCTTTAACTAATATCCACTGAGGCTCAAATCCGCAATCTACAGTTGCTCCGGAATAGTTATGAGCAAAACTCCCGCACTTAATAATATTCTCTGTGCCATCGTCTCCAAAGCCTCCTGCGTCTGAGGCGAATAGGTAGGCTACGTAGGTGTCCCCACTTTGATTAACTCCGTATTCGTTTCCGACTGTAAAGACAGCATCAGTTGGCGCAGTGTCATTCCAAACAGCACTACTTGTCTGAGAAGCACCAGTAGTAAATTCTAGAAATTTAGTTGCGCCAATCGAGCTATGATATATCTGCCAGTTATATGTGCCGCTTGTTTTTTTAACAATCATAAAACCGGGAGTGCTTCCAAGATTATGCGCTATCTCGCGTCCTGATACGTCATCCCCAGTATAAGTCACAATATCAAAGAACTTCTCTTTTTTGCGGAATGTCCAAGAGGTGTAGGTGCTAGAGGTTGAGTTAGTTTTTCCAAAACCACCAGTAAGAGTAAAGCCATTAGAGTTGAATGTACTAAAGCCCGCTGACCCTGTTTCTGCATCTGTAGTATTTGACTCTAAACCTTTATTACTGCCTCTTTCAGAATCTACTAAGTTATGGTCTTCGACATCATCTCTAGTCTTAAACCAAACCAAGCCACCTTCTGTAAGATCAACACCATTAACAATGTTATTTGTTGTTGCAGTACCCGTATACAAATAAGTCGAGAATAACGCATCCACGTATTTAGAGGAGTCTACGTTGCCGGGTATGGGCCATAGGTCTTGTTTGACGTAATTCGCCACTTGGTCAAGGGTCCACACGCCGGATGCAGCGCTGTCCTCAAAATTACCTGAAGGTTCTACAGGGATGTCGGTTACTACGCCACCGGGCCAGTCTTTAATGC
>JARGNI010000029.1 GCA_029213195.1 Verrucomicrobiales bacterium | reverse complement strand
CTAGTCACCGTTCTCCTTTTGATCGGAGGGGTCCTGACCACCAGCGCATTTCTTACCCCTGGTCTGCTGTCTCTCGGTGCCCTTCTTGGTTCCATCGGATACTTTCCTGACCTCGAGAAATTTCGTCGATCTACGCGGATTGCCTGGATGGTCTCGTTGGCGCTGGTCGGTCCGCTTTGCTACCTACAGTTTATCGAATCGGAGAATTGGAATACGCTCATGTTTCGCTCTCTGGCAGGACTGGCAATCGCTACTTTCTCGGTAACCTCCCTCATCCTCCTTCCGAGGGTGGAACAAATCCTGAAACCTCTCGCTGCTTTCGGCAGGCTGGCCCTGACAAACTACATCATGCAGACGGTGATCATCCTGTGTATCGACCTCAACCACCCCGTGACCTCATCCAACGTCTGGATCGTTTGGTGGTCCATCTGGCTTCCTCAAGTCTTTGCCAGCAACCTCTGGCTGCGATATTTCACCATGGGTCCCTTGGAATGGCTATGGCGCTGGGGCACTTATGGAGAGAAACCCACATGGAGGGTTCCCAACTCAGCGAAACAACCGTTGCCAAGGGCAGAACTCTGACCCCCGAATGACTGTCCAGGACCTCGCTCGTCAGCTCTCCCTCATTACGTGAACTTTGGCACTGGAGGGCATCCTCAATGTTGCCGTATGCTGCATACAATGTATCGAATTCTCTCTCTTCTCCTTCTCGCTTGCCTCGCCGCTCCGTCCATTCGTGCCAATGTCGATAATGTGGTCATCTTCTTCGTCGATGACATGGGATGGACGGATTTGGGCTGCACGGGGAGTGACTTTTACGAAACGCCTCATATCGACAGCCTAGCCGAGAACGGAGTTCGCTTCACCAGCGGCTACGCAGCCTGCACCGCCTGCTCTCCGAGTCGAGCCGCCCTCTTAACTGGCCAAAGTCCCGCGAGGCTTCGCGTCACGGACTTCATCCCAGGACACCCTTTCGTCAATACCCCGCTCTCGATTCCGGATTGGACCAAAGTGCTGGAGAAAAAGCATCTCACCCTCCCCGAGATGCTGAAGGAACACGGCTACGTCAGTGCTCACATTGGAAAGTGGCACCTCGCTCATCGAGATGGATACAAAACGGGAAACCCCGATCAGCCTGATCCTGACAATTCTCCCATCGAGCACGGCTTCGACTACAACATCGCAGGATGCGAGAAAGGCGCTCCTCCAAGTTACTTCTGGCCCTACGGTCGCGGTAAAACGCTCGAAGAGAAAAAGGACAACACGATCTTTACCAATCTCCCTAAGGGAACCTTGAGCGATGAAGAGCGAGAGGGAGAATACCTGACCGACCGGCTTGCCGCCGAAGCCGAGGTTCTCATCGACTCCTTCGCGGAAGCGAAAAAACCCTTCCTCCTCAATTTTTCCTTCTACAACGTCCACACCCCGCTGATGGGACGACCCGATCTTGTCGCGAAGTACGAGTCCAAGCTGAATAAGAACCCGGACCACAAGCACACCAATGTGAAATACGCCGCGATGGTCGAAAGCGTCGATGAAGCCGTCGGACGGGTCGTTGCCAGGTTGAAAGAACACGGCATGTGGGACAAGACCCTCATCATTTTCACAAGCGACAACGGAGGACTCAAACAGGTCGCAACCGACAACACTCCCCTCCGCCAAGGCAAGGGAGGAATCTACGAGGGAGGCATTCGCGTTCCCCTCATCCTCCGATTGCCGGGCGCAGGGGCCGAAGACAGCCTCTGCCATCGGCCAGCCATCACCATGGATCTCGTTCCCACGATCTTCGAGGCGCTTGGGAAGGAGCTGCCGACTGAAGTCGCAAAGGTCCAGGACGGCGTGTCATTGATCCCCTATCTCAAGGATCCCAAGACACCATCGATTCGCGAGGACCTTTTCTGGCACTATCCCCACTACCACTCCATGGGAGCCCAGCCTTACAGCGCAATTCGCTCCGGCAACTGGAAACTCATAGAAGTCATCGGCCAGGACCGTGTCGAGCTCTATGATCTTGCGAGTGATCTTCATGAGAACAACAACTTGCTCGATTCCGAACTCGGCAAGGCCCGGGAGTTGTATGGCAAACTCGTCGAATGGCGAGAGTCGGTCGGAGCCCAGATGCCATCGAGAAACCGCGAATACGATCCTGACAAGGAAACCGGAATCCTGAGAAACGGAAAGTTGCGCCCGCAGGCTCCTTTGCGGGAGTAGCCCCCTGCCACAACGCCACCCTGCGGGACGGTGTCCTGAGGACTTGGCAGCACTGTCAGGGTATTTACCCTGACAGATGCTTACGGGAGGTCGCGCCCCACCTCTCGGAAGCGTTGCCGCTTCCGCTACGAACTTCCGCTGCGCTCCCGAAGCCGCCCTACTTCACTGCCGTGGCTTTCTTCCGCTGGAGAATTTCGAAGAGCTTCTCTTTCTCCTGAGCCCGCTTGGGATCGCTCGCAAGATTCGTGAACTGCCCGGGATCGAGCTTCATGTCGTAGAGCTCTTCCGTGTCGTCCCTGTAGCGCATGTAGGCCCAGTCGGCGGTGCGGACAAAATGTCCTTTCCCGGCTGAAACCGAAAACGCCGCCTCACGAACCGATGCAGCGGGATCCGCAAGAACCGCTCGGAGACTCTTGCCCTGGACCGTCTCCGGAGTAGACACCCCGACCAAGTCGCAAATCGTGGGGTAGAGATCCATCAACTCGGTCAGCGCCATCGTTCTTCCTGATTCGAATCCGGGCGCGGAAACGAGCAGAGGCACACGCGTCACCTCTTCCTTGAAGTTCATTTTCTGCCAGAGGTGATGCTCTCCGAGGTGATAGCCATGATCGCTCGTGAAAATGACCAGCGTCGAATCCCTGAGCCCCTGCCGGTCCAACTCCGCCAGTACTTTTCCAAGCTGCTCATCCATGAAGGTGACGGTCGCATAGTAATCCGCCCACATTTTTCGAATATTGTCAGGATACTGCGCGATGCCCACCCCCTGGGAAGTCGTTCCGGTTTTCCCGAGCTTGGGCACATCGTCGAGGTCGCCTTCGGGAACTTCGGGGATCGGCATCTCCTCGTAGGGATAGTCATCGAAGTAGGAAGCGGGCGCGACACTCGGGTAGTGGGGACGAACAAAACCAGTAGCGATGAAGAAAGGCTTTTCGCTCTTGCCGTGTTTCTTGAGGAGTTCGACGGTCTTCTCCGCTGCCTTCCAATCTGGCTGTTCCGAACCGTCGCCATCCGACTCGACACTGGCAAACATCCGGAACGGCATGCGGGTGGACTGGCGATTCTCCGGAGCCCGAGTCTCGATGTTCTTGTTGAGAAGGCGGTAGAGCCCGGGAGTGTGGGCCTCCTGCCCCGTGCAGTTGAAGCGCTCGGTCCAGGTCTCGGGAATGTCGTTCCCGTTGGTTCCATCGATGATGTCGCCGGGGACCCGCATGTGAAAAATCTTACCAACACGAGCACTGTAGAATCCTTCGCTGATGAGAAGCTGTCCCAGCGTCGGTCCGCGATTCCCCTGGTAACGGCTGTGCATGAAGGACTGCCGCGAGGGGTGACAAGCGAGCCCCTGGCAGTAGGAGCGCTCGAAGACCATGGCTCCTGCGGCAAGCGCATCGATGTTCGGCGTCTTGCAGATTTCATCGCCATAGCATCCGAGGACACTGGCCTTGAGGTCATCGGCGATGAGGAACAGAACGTTGCGAATCGGCTGCTCGGCCAATGACGAAACCGCCGATGAGAAAAAGAATAAGGCGAATAGGGCAAACGTCCGTTTCATGTCCGGCGAGCTTAGGCCCTTCATTTTAAGAGCTCAATGGACCTTTGCCACGTCTATACGCCCCTTCCGAATTCGACACACCCATTTCCGGTTCTTGCAATCCTGTAATTTGCCTGCATGATCCGATCTCCCACGCAAAGGACACCCTCTCCATGAAGTTATCTTTTCTCTGTCTCACCCTTTCCCTTGGTTTTCTTGCTCCGGTATTTTCTGAAACTCGTGCCGATCGCGTAGCGGCCAAGCTCGAGGAGAACCCGAAGGCAAAGTGGTGGCAAGTCATGGACACGGGTCCCTTCATCTCGGATACCTTTCGCATCTTCGGCCCCGAGGGAGAGGTGGGGGTCCTCAAGGGCATCGCGATCAAACTGGGAGAGAATGAGGACGCCACAATGGTCTTCGACACCGAGAGCCTTCGCATGGTGGCGGGCTTCTCTGGAAACGTCATGTTAGGAGGCACGCCATGGGATGGGCGCCATGGTGGGAATTCCTATCTCCCCGAAAAGAGATCGGACTACTTCTTCGTGACTCCCTCCAGTCCCGGTTGGGCCATCGCTGGCGATTGGTCGGATCCTCGTGAACTCGACAACGGCAAACCCAATGGGCCACTTCCCGACGAGCACGCCGAATATCTCGGACTCTATCAATATGAGGGACGAGTCCTGCTCAGCTACACCGTGGGAGGGACCCTGATCCGCGAACTCCCCCAGGCCTTCGAAGGAGGCATGGTGCGCTCGTTCGAACTGGAGAAAACGGAAAAACCGATCCAGCTTCTCGTTGCCGATGCGACTGAAGTCTCCGATGTCCAGGTCTCCCTGAGGGCGCCGGAAGGAGTGACTCTCGATACCATCGACGGGAAGAAAATTGTCCGTATCCCCGCCGGAACGAAGGGTGCTCTCGATCTCTTTTTCGCGAGAAAAGGCACGATCCTCCCGAAGATGGAGCGGATCCATTTCGACGCCTTTACCGGAGGAGGGAAGCCCCTCTATCCCGAAACGATCGAAGTCTCCGGACGCAAGGCCGAGGGAGAAGAAGTCTACTCGGTCGACTCCATTCCCCTTCCCACCGACAACCCCTGGAAGTCGCAGATCCGATTCGGTGCCTTTGATTTCTTTCCCGACGGCAAGCGAGTCGCCTGCTCGACCTGGAACGGTGACGTCTGGATCGCCGAGGGCATTGATGGCGACCTTGAGAGAATCACCTGGCGCCGATTTGCCAGCGGTCTCTATCAAACCCTCGGCCTGAAAATCGTCGATGGCACGATCTATACCATGGGACGAGACCAGATTACTCGTCTTCACGATCTCAACGAGGACGGCGAAGCCGACTTCTACGAATGCTTCAACAACGATGTGAATATCACCGAGGGCTTCCACGAGTTCGCTTTCGACCTCCAGACCGACGACGAGGGCAATTTCTACTTCAGCAAGGGCCAGCCGGTCCTCAGTGGCGGAAGAGGCTTCGCCCCCTGGACGGAACACAACGGAACGATCATGAAAGTCAGCGCAGATGGGGAAAAGCTGGAGCGCCTCGCCTGGGGACTCCGCGCTCCCGGAGGCCTCGGTCTCGGCCCCAATGGAGAACTGACGACCGGCGAAAACGAAGGCAGCTACCTGCCCCGATGCAAGATCACCTGGAGCCGTCGTCCCAATCTCGGAGATGGAGAAGAAATCAGCTTTCACGGAGTCGTTCCCAGCGTCTGGGAAGATAAGAAATTCGTCCGCACCCTCGAGGGGGCTCCCACCGACTACGAGCGCCCTCTCTGCTGGCTCCCCTACTACGTCGACAACTCCAGCGGCAGTCAGTTCTGGCTTCCTGCCGACAGTCCCTGGAACAATCACGCCGGAAGCATGCTCCACCTCTCGTATGGGAAAAGTTCGGTCTATCGCACCCTCATCGACGAGGTCGACGGGCAGGCCCAGGGCGGAGTCTATCGCCTCCCTATCGAGCTCACGACCGCAGTGATGCGAGGGCGATTCCACCCGACGACGGGAGATCTCTACCTGATCGGATTTCGCGGCTGGCAGACCAACGGGGGCACAGGCTTTCAGAGAGTCCGATTGACCGGCGAGGAGAAGCCAGTTCCTCAGGCGCTGGAGGCACACGAGAACGGAATCAAGATCACCTTCAGTGAATCTCTCGATCCCGAAATCGCGAGTGATCCACGACGCTATTCGATCAGCAAATGGGACTATGTCTGGGGCCCTCAATATGGATCGGGGCGATTCTCAATCGACGACTACGATGCCGAGGCTCGTGCCAAAGCGCTGGTCGAACCCTCCAAGGGCAGCCAGAACCAGATCGATACGGTTCGCGTCCGTGCCGCGTCCCTGCTCGAAGACGGGAAAACGGTTTTCCTCTACATCCCGGAAATGACTCCCGCGATGCAGATGGAGATCAAGATGGATCTCGCCGACGTCAATGAGACGGCCTTTCGTGAAACGATCTGGAACACGATCCACCTGCTGCGCCCCGCTTTCTCCGAGCATGGTCTCGATCTCACCAACCTGCCCGAGATCAACACCGACCCGATCGGAAAGCCGGGACTCATTCTCAGCATGGCCCATGGCTCGACCGACGACGCCGTCGTCGTCGATCGCCTCGCCCTGACACTGGCTCCCGGTCAGGCAGCCACTCCCTTCATCGATCCCCGTCGAGGAAGAGAAATGGTGTTCGAAGGAAATCTCATCGTCGAGGCTCGCGACGAGTTTGCTTTGCGCCTCGATGGCACCGGATGGGCCAGTCTCAAGCTGAACGGAGAGACCGTGCTCGAAGGAGAGCTCCCCCTCGAGTCCAGCCCCATCGAACTCGAAGCCGGGCCGCAGTCCCTCTTCGCGAACTTCCAGCGCCAGGAAGACGGAACCGGAAGGATCCAGTTTCTCTGGTCAGGGACGGACTTTGTCTGGGAGCCGGTTCGCCCCAGCCAGTTCCGCTATTTGCCAAACGATCTCCTCGAAGCCAAGGACAAGACCCGCCATGGACGCAATCTTTTCGCGGCAAAGGGTTGCCTCCGCTGTCATGAGCCCGACAAGAGACTCGCCACCGCAGAGCAACCAATGCCGGAGCTGTTCGAGACGCTGCCCGACCTTCATCGAATCGGAGAACGCATCCATCCCGGCTGGATCGAATCGTGGGTGCAGAAACCGAAGAATGGCTGTCCCAGCGTCGCGCCGGATTCCGCCGCCGATATCGCGACCGCGCTCTCTGTTGTGCCCAAGACTGCTGCCGGGAAGAAGCTTCCGGAAGGAGATGCCGCGAGGGGGACAACGCTCGCCGATTCGCTTCACCTGGGTCCATGGGTGGAACAACTCTCGAGTGAGGCGAAATTCACCGAAACTGGACTCTATGAGTTTCTCATGGATCCCGCGGCGAACCACCCTGACACGACCTTTCCCAAGATCCAGTTGAGCGAGGAAGAGGCCGCCGATCTCACCGCCTGGATCTCCTCCCAGCAACCTGACATTCCCACCTTTCACGCAGGAGACGCTGCAAAGGGTGAGGAGATGCTCTCGAAGCGTTGCCTCGTTTGTCACGAACCCGATGCCGCCAAGCGCCCGGACTACGAATTCACCGCCGCGCCCCTCCGAGACATGTGGAACGCTGAGTGGCTCGTCACCGGTTGCCTTTCCGAAGAGGAGGGGAACGCCCCCGAACTGGGACTTTCTCTCGAGGAAAAGCAGGCACTCCTCGCTTTCAAGAATGTCGATAGCGGCCATGGCCTGAACTCGTTATCACGATTTGTTCCTCACGAGTATGCCAGTCGAACGATCTCACGACTCCGTTGCATGGAATGCCATGGAGGAGATGCCGCGCTCCCCGATATCAACCTGGCGGGAGAAAAGCTTCGCGATGAGTGGCTCACCGGACTCTTTCATGGGGACGTCCTGCAAATCCGCCCCTACATGGACGCCCGCATGCCCGCCTTTCCGAGCCGAGCCGACAAGCTCGCTCTCGGGATCGCCCATCGGGCCGGAGTCGAAACCGGAACCCAGCTTTCCCCTCCCGAAGAATCCCTCGCCGAAACAGGAGCCAAGGTCGCCGGTCTGACGGGCTACGCCTGCAACACCTGTCATGCCGTCGGTTCCCAGGGAGCACTCCAGGCCTTCGAGGGCCAGGGGCCGAACCTCCAGCTCGCTGGAGAGCGATTGCGGGAAGGATACTACCACGCCTGGATGCACTGGCCGCAGCGTTTCGTCCCGACCACCATCATGCCGAAATACACCTCGGACAAAAAGACAGCCCTGAATCCGAGCTTCTACGAAGGCGATGCCGATCAGCAGTTCGAAGCGCTCTGGGAGTGGATGAAAAACCTGAAGGGAGCCGAAAAAGCTCCCGTGGGAGAGAAACACTAAGCCAAAAAAGCGCAGAGCGAACGGCTTCCGCCACTAGTTCTTCGCCGGAGCGGTGGCCGTTTTTTTCTCGCTGAGCCCGTCGATTCGGCCATTGATGATTTCCACATTGAGCGAAAACCCCCGGCAGGTTCCCACGATTGCGACCGGTTGCCCGACACTGAGGAGAGTCCGTCGATCATTTCGACTGATGAGACGTCCCTGGGCCGTCAGGGCTTCCACATGCATGTCGGTGCCGGTCTGAACCTGCGCTTTGACCATGGCATCCTGCCCTTCGGCCCGCAGGTAGACATAGATGGCTTGAGGCCCGGTCTCGAATCGATCGATGATTCCCACGACTTTCAGGTAGCGGTCACGATATCGTTCCTCGGCCGTGGTGCGATCCTCGACAAACCTTTCCACCAACTGCGTGGAGCTGACCTCGACCGGCTTCAGTAGATTGCTGACGCCTTCCGCTTCGACGTTGGCTCCGACAGCCTTGGAGAGCTCTTCGTTCTTCTTTTTGAGATCGTAGACCTCCTGGCGCAGCATCTCCACCTCGTGTCGCAAATCCTCGACCGTTTTCGCCGTCTCGAGGTAGGACTCCTTCAACTCCGTAATCTGATCGGGAAGACCGGTGACAGATTCCGGCACCTTGATCTCCTTCACTTTCTTGAAGAGATCACCGAGAGAGTTCCCCTCCTCTTCCTTTTCTTGAGAAATTCCTGAAACTCCGGAAAGCGCGAGACCCAGGATGAGTGAAGAGTGCAAGAAGGGTCGACGATATCTCATGCTGAGTATTGTGCTGCTTTTTGGCTTCGCCTTCCAGTTCTCTTTGAAAGAGAATTACGTTAAATCAGGAGAGCTTCCGAAGCTCCGCTATCGACGCCCCCCCCTGCTTACCCGCCTTGGCTACGGCGGCTGCGACCGGGTTGATCGACGGCATCTCGGGGAGCTTTGGAGTCACTTGAAGACGTTGAGTCCGCCCCCCCTGGTTGGCTGGGGTCTTCTTTTCCTGCTCCGTGATCTCTTCCAGCTCGACGAAGCGGGCTTTCACGTTCGTTCCGATGACCATGGCATCCCCATGGGAAAGACTCACGGGCTTCTCGCTGACGGGCTCGCCTTTGAGCTTGGTCCCGTTGGTCGAGTTGAGGTCGATGAGATCGAATCCCTTTTCCGTTCTCTTCAGGCAACAATGGCGGCTCGAAACGGTCTCCCAATCCAAAACGATCGCATTCCCCTCGCCTCTTCCGATCGTGATCTCCTTCGCCGAAAGCAGGTAGTGGTGAATCGTTCCCTCGGGCAAGGCAACAATGAGCGCATACTGAGACTGTGACATGAAAAAAGAGGAGGGATAAAGCCAAGGCGAAAAGAACCACGGGCACGGGAAGCTACGAAAGATATCGGGCATAGAAAAGTCTTTTTGCGGAGTACCTATCACGCGTTCTCGCGTCCAACTTTCGCGATCTCTCGCCATAATCGCCAGTTGCCGAACGTCTCGAAGGATCGTAATCTCCCGCCCCATGCGAAAATTCCAGCTTTTCCTGTTTTTCTCCTTCCTCGTTCTTCTTGCTGCGCCGAACGCTTCTGCGATCACCCCGGAAGAACTGGAGAGCCGTTTCAAGCCATTGCCAACCGTTCTCGAAGCGGAAATTCCCGAGCTCCCGAACGAGAAGACTTCCTTTCGAGGATTGATCGAGCACAAGGGACTCGAGGGTCACACCTGGGTCGCGTTTCCCTTTGTCGAGAATCCAGGCAGTTTCGGATTTGATGCGAAAGGAAGACTCTTTGTGGCAGAAGCCAATCGTTTCTGGCTGGGCGTCCCCGATCTTCGCGGGGCCAACGAACTGATTCGCGACGACTTCCAGGCAGTCACGGTCGAAGACCGACTCAAGATGTATGAAAAATACGCAACCAGCTTTCCGGAGGGATGGTTCAGCCGGGTCGCCGATCGCATCATCCGCCTCGAGGACAAGGATGGCAACGGAGTTGCCGATCATCGGACGCTCTTTTCCGATCGGTTCAAAGAACCTCTCGATGGCATCGGATTTTCTGTGCTCGCCGACGAGGGCTCGGTCTTTTTCACCTGCATCCCACACGTATGGAAGCTGACCGATACCGACGATGACGGCATTGCCGATGAAGAGGAAGTGATCTCGACGGGATACGGAGTCCGGGTGTCCTTCATCGGGCACGACCTGCATGGGATCATTCGCGGACCCGATGGACGGCTCTACTTCTCCGTGGGAGACCGAGGGTATCACGTGACCGATGCCAAGGGAGAAACCCACCCCGGCTCGGGACGAGGCGCGATCTTTCGCTGCGAGTCCGATGGTTCCGGTCTCGAGGTGTTCTGTGAGGGCCTTCGCAATCCGCAGGAACTCGCCTTTGACGACTACGGGAATCTCTTCACCTTCGACAACACTGGCGACATCGGAGACCTCGCCCGCATGGTCTACGCTCTCGAAGGGACCGACTCCGGTTGGGACATGTCTCACCAGTCTCCTCACCACTACGTGACGCATCTCGACTGGGGTGACTTTCATCCCGAGAAATCCATGTGGGTCGCGGAGAAAATGTACGACACCTGGAATGAAAACCAGCCCCAGTGGGTCTATCCACCCGCCTCCCATGTCGCGCGAGGACCTTCCGGGGTCACCTACCTGACCGGGAATTCTCTCCCCGACGATCTCAAGGGTAAGTTTCTCCTCGCGAACTACCGAGGCCCCTCCGCCAACTGCACGGTTCTCTCCGTCGGTGTCGAACCCAAAGGCGCCGGTTACCACGCTACCTCCGAAGAGGTCGTTTTCAAAGGCGTCGGAGCGAGCGATGTCGAACTCGGGTTTGATGGAAATATCTATCTCTGCGATTTCGGTGGCGGCTGGAGTGTCAACACCAACGGATCTATCCAGGTCGCCGGCTCGACGGACCCGGCCAAGCAGAAGGCTGGGCAGGAAGTCGCTGCTTTGTTCGCCAAAGGATTTGCCAAGCGTGAGGACAAGGAACTCCTCGACCTCCTCAGCCACGCGGATCGTCGCGTCCGCCAGGAAGCGCAGTTCGCTCTCGTCGATCGGGAAGTCGAAGGCAAAACGCATCTCGCCTCGGTCGCCACGACAGGTGCCTCTCTCTACTCGAGGCTCCACGCGACCTGGGGACTTGGTCAGGCCGGTCGTCGCGGAGTCGCGGTGACAAAACCTCTCATCAGCCTGCTTGAGGACAGCGAACCCGAAATCCGTGCGAACGCTGCCCGTGTCCTCGGAGACCTCGGGGAGGCTTCGGCCAAGGAAGCTCTCGTCGCCGTCGTGAAGAACGATGCTTCCGACCGGGTCCGTTCCCTCGCCGCGATTGCCCTGAGCCGACTCGGAGAACGAGGCGACGAGAATTTGATCGAGACGATCTTCGCAGCAGTGCAGCAGAACGAAGCCAATGACACCGACGTGGTTCTTCGCCATGCTCTTCTCACCGCTCTCGACCGCCTCGCCACAGAGCAAAGCCTGATTGAAAAGGCAGACTCCGACTCCAGTGAAATCCGACTCCTCGCCCTTCTCGCCCTGCGCCGTCATGAAAGTCCCGCCACTGCCGAGTTTCTCGATGATGGCAATCCGCTGATCGCCCGGGAAGCGGTCCGCGCGGTCTACGACACCGCAGCCGTTGATTCCGAAGCGGGTGACCAACTCGCGGCCCTGGGATCGGCTACGGCCAACTTTCCCGAGACGGTTCAGCGACGTATCATCGCCGCCAACTATCGCCGAGGAGGGGTCGACCACGCCAGGGAACTCCTCTCGCTTGCCGGCACTCCCGAGCTCAAGCTTTCGGTCCGAAAGTCGGCCCTGCTCGCCCTGCAGATGTGGACAACCCCCATCGTCACCGATCCCGTCCATGGGACCTTCCGCCCTGTCTCGACCTCTGCCGATCGCTCCGCGGAGGCCCTCGCCGGTGCCATCGGAAAGGACCTTCGCAAATTCCTGACCCAACCCCACGATTCTGCGCTCATGACCCTCGGGATGGAACTCGCAACCTCTACCGGTATCGATCTCGACCCCGATACCCTGATGAGCCAGGTCGTCAACGAAGCCCTCACCCCGGACCTCCGGGTCGCCATCCTCGACAGCCTCGTCAAATCCGAAGAAGTCCAAGACGCCGAGGCGCTCAACGGAATCATCACGGGACTTTGGAAAGATCCCGCCGCAGCGGTTCGAGCTGCAGCGATTCGGGAAGGATTCGCACGCGGAATCGCCGATGTCGCAACGGTCGCCTCCGAAGCCATCGCCAAAGACGATCTCATCGTCGCCCGCGCCGCTCTCGAAGGTTGGGGGAAATCGGAGCCGACAAAGATCCAGGCTCTCTGGTCGGGTCGGGAGAAAGACCTCCGCCGCGGACTCTGGCTCGACGCCTACCTCCTCCTGAGCGCCGCCGGTGACGAAGCGGCGGCTACCTATGCGGCCACGAGTCCCAATGCAGTATTTGACCTGAGCCTCCAGGGCGGAGATATCGCCCGGGGTGAGATCGTCTTCAAGAACCAGGGCGCCTGCCTGCAGTGCCACAAGGTCGGAAAAGAAGGCGGAGTCCAGGGCCCCAACCTCTCGGGAGTCGGAAAGAAACTTTCACGTGAGAAGGTGCTCGAAGCCATCGTGAACCCGGGAGCAGAAATCACCGAAGGCTATGGCATGACCACGATTTCGCTGAAGAGTGGCGACTCCATCGTCGGTCGCCTCGCCTCGGAGGCCAAGGACCACCTTGTCGTCGTCGGCCTCGACAACAAGCCCACTCGTGTCGATCGAGAGAAGGTGAAGGAAGTCGCCCCACCGGTATCGGCGATGCCTCCGGTCGCCATGGCACTTCCTCCCAAGGATCTGCGAGATCTCGTTGCTTACCTTGCAGCACAGAAAAAGGGAGGGAAAAAGAACAGCTCTTCTCACGGCGAAGAAAGCCACGGAGACGACGAGAAGATTGCGAAATAGGCGAGCGTGTCAGGTCAGAGAACGTAGCGGAATTCGCAAGAATTCCGAAAGAGGCGATCGGAACGGTTGCCCGTTCCGCTACCCCCTACCCCGCTCCCTCGAAGGCAACTCGAATCGCTTCCAGTTCCTCCCAGCGCTCGTAGAGACCCTGCACTTCGGTCTTTCGTTTCTCCAGATCTGCAGCAAGCCCGACGGCCTCTTCCGAATGGTCGATGAAGAAGGACGGATCGTTCAGCTTCCCTTCGATCTCCTCGATCTTCGACTCCGCTTCGAGAATCGTCTCTTCCATCCCTTCGAGTTCACGCTCCTCTTTCCACTTCAGCTTGCGAGGCTTTCCGTCATCCCGACGCTCCCGTTTCTTTTTCGCAGGCTTCGGTTTCGCCGCAGCGATCACGGCCTCGCGACCTCTCCGTTTCTCAAGATAGTAGGAGTAGTTCCCCTCCTGGATATCGACATGGCCCTCGCCGTCGAAGACGATGACTCGATCACAGACTCGATCGAGAAACCAGCGATCGTGACTGACGACCATCGCGGTACCTCCGAAATTGATGAGCGCCTCTTCGAGGACTCGGAGCGTCTGGAGATCGAGGTCGTTGGTCGGTTCGTCGAGGACCAGGAAATTCCCCCCGCGCTTCAGGATCTTGGCGAGAAGAACCCGATTCTTCTCCCCTCCTGACAAATTCCCCACCCGATCGTTGATGCGGTCGTCCGAGAAAAGAAAGCGCTTCAGGTAGGCCCGGACCGAGAGTGCCTCGTCTCCGAATCGCACCGAATCGATTCCCTGGGAAACCTCTTCGAGGACACTGTTGTCCTCATTGAGCTCGAGTCGCGTCTGGTCCACATAGTTGAACTCGGTGCGCTTCCCGACCCGAACCGATCCCTCGGCCGGCTCCAACTGCCCCATCAGCAATCGGAGAAAGGTGGTTTTCCCGGCCCCATTCGGTCCGACGATCCCGATGCATTCTCCCGCCTTGCAGGAAAGGTCGATCCCGAGAAACAAGGGATCCCGGTCATAGAAATGCCCCAGGTTCTCGGCCTCGACCACGAGATTGGCCAGCTTCGGAGGCGTCGGAATCACCAACTCCATATCGAGCTCCTGGTCCGGTGCTTTCTGTGCCTTGACCGCATAGAAATTCTCGAGGCGGTTGCGTTGCTTGGTTCCTCGGGCCTTCACGCCGGCACGCACCCACTCGATCTCGCGGGAAAGAAATCGTTGGCGCTTGTGCTCGGCCGCCTGCTCGCGCTGATCTCGCTCGTCCTTGGCGACAAGATAGTCGCTGTAGTTTCCGTCGTGAGAATAGAAACGCCCCCCGGACAACTCGACAATGCGGGTCGCGATCCGATCCAGGAAATACCGGTCGTGGGTTACGAAGAGGCAGGCTCCACTCATCGAGGCGAGGTATCCCTCGAGCCAGGAGATCGCAGCCGCATCGAGATGGTTGGTGGGCTCGTCGAGGATGAGCAGGTCGGGCTGTGCGAGGAGCGCACGACAGAGTCCAACGCGACGTTTCTCTCCTCCTGACAAATATCCCACGATCCGGTCCGCAGGAGGAGCCGCGAGTTCTCTCATCAAGATCTCGATGCGTGACTCGAGGTTCCATCCATCGAGATGCTCGATCTCCGCCTGGAGCCGATCCATTTCATTCTCACTGAGCTCGGCGGCACTTTCGAATCGCTCGATCTTGGCAATCAGGTCGGCCGCTCCCGAGCGAATATTCTCCTCCACCGTGGCCTCGTCATCGAGCTGGAACTCCTGCGGGAGGTAGCCGGTGACGAGTCCCTGCTTCCTCGAGATCAACCCGGCGTCCGCCTCCTCATCTCCCGCGAGGACACGGAGGAAACTGGACTTTCCGCAGCCGTTTCGCCCCACCAACCCGACTTTCTCTCCCGGATAGATGGCGAGAGTCGCGCCATCAAGAATCGGAGCCCCACCAAAGGCGAGACTGAGCTCGTTGGCAGAGAGAATAGCGTCTTTCTGAAGGGAGGGGGTCGACATGATCGGGAATCGGGCCGACACCCTAACGCGCCAGCTCGCGTACTCAACACCCAACGCGGTCTCGCTAACGACCCGACAGGGTCAAGTCACTGACCCAACAGGGTTGGATCCCCTGGCGGATTCTAAATCCCAACTGCCTCCCGCCAGGTCTTCGCCATCAGGGCATGGCCCGCCAGCGAAGGATGCACGCCATCTCCGGCCCAGTAAGCGGGCTCGGTTCCTGCCGCAACGGCTTCGTCAAACTTCTGCTGAAATGGCACCCAGATCGCTCCGGCTTCCTTGGCCACTTCCTCGGCAAAGGCACGTCGGGTCTCGAACTCGGGAAACCAGTTGTCCTTGACCGCTCCACACCGCAGCACAAAGGGCTCGCAAACGACAAAGGTCGTCTCCGGCAGAGCCGCCCGGGTGTCCTCGAGCAGCTTGGCAAAACCATCCCGGTAGACTTCGGGAGTGCCATCGTAGCGTCCATTGAGTTTATGCCAGATGTCATTCACCCCGATGAGAATGCTCAGCACATCCGGCTTCAAGTCGAGACAGTCGACCTGCCAACGCTTCACGAGATCGGGGACCTTGTTGCCACTGATCCCACGATTGTGGACAGTCAGGCCCAGTTCCGAGTGATCCCGGAGAAGACCGCCAGCAATATGGACCGGATACCCGGTGCCCAGGCCTCTCGCCTGGTTGGGTCGCTGTCCTTTCTTGTCCCTTCCCGCATCCGTGATGGAATCGCCCTGAAACAGAACAACTCCTCCCGAGCCCAGATTCACCTCAGGCTTATCCGTCTCCGCCGCCGCTGCCATTGCGCTCATCCCGAGAACGGCCCCGGAGCCAGCCATAAATTTTCTTCGATCAAGTTCACTCATGACGCGGATTCTGCACTTCCATGCGGCGGGCTGCAAGACGCAATCCCGTCTACTGACGAGGACCTCGCTTTCTGGCAGCATCTATCCCATGAGCTTTTCAAGACGCCGCTTTCTCAAAACCGCTTCCGCCACTTCCATCGCCGCTCCCTGGATCGGCTGGAGTTCCACCTCCGAGGGAGGAGCCCCCAGCGAAGAACTCCGATTTGCCAACTTTGGAGGCAATGGACGCGCTTGGAGCGACCTCACGGAAATGCTGAAGGCACCCAACACTTCCCTGGTTGCCGTCGCGGAAGTGGACAGCGCCCGCACCAACAAGGTCAAGGAATCGCATCCCGACGTTCCTATTTATGCGGATTGGAGAAAGCTTCTCGATGAAAAGGCCAAGGAGCTCGATGCCGTCGTGATCGGAACTCCCGACCATGTCCATGCGCCAATCGCGATCTCGGCCATGCAGCTGGGTCTCGCCGTCTATTGCGAAAAGCCACTCACTCGAACCCTGCATGAGTGCCGGGTCGCGCAGAATCTCGCCGCCGAGAACAAGCTCGCCACCCAGATGGGCAACCAGCTGGCATCCGGCTCCGGAAACCGCACCGCCGTGAAGCTTCTTCGGGAAGGAATCGTAGGGAAGATCATTTCGGTGCACAGCATGAACCCGAAATCCTGGGGCTCGATGAATCCCCTCCCCGCCCCTTCCGAAGCCGTGCCGGAATCCCTCGACTGGGATCTCTGGATCAGCGTTGGGAAAATGCGCGAATACATTCCCCGCGAGTTTCATCCCAGCCAATGGCGAAAGCGGATCGGCTACGGAACAGGAACGCTCGGCGACATGGGCTGTCACATTTATCACCCTTGGTTCATGGGGCTGGGGCATCCAGAAACTCTCTCGGTGATTTCCGAAGGCCCCGCTCCTGTCGATGGCGACAGCTGGCCGTTGAACGGACTCGTCAAACACCAGATGAAAGGCACCAAGGAATCCGGTGGTGACTTCGATTTCACCTGGTATGACGGAAACCAGAAGCCGGGCGCCGAGGTCGCGGCCGCCCTCGGAGTAACCGATGGCCCTGAAGGAAATGCCAACCGGATTCCGAAGAGCGGTTCCGTCGTCATCGGAGAAAGCGGAGCACTCGTCATTCCGCATGGGGGAAGCGGCAAGCCTGTCCTCTACCGAGATGGAACCCCTTCCGATGAACCCATCGAGATGGTCGGCAACGAGCATCACCACACCAACTTTGCCGATGCCATTCGCGGAAAGATCAGCAAACCGGCTCGCTGCCACTTCGGATACTCCGGTCCCATGACCGAAGCGGTTCTGCTGGGAACGGTGGCCATGCAAGTTCCAGGAGAAAAGCTGGAATGGAATTCGGAGAAGTGCCGCTTCCGGAACTCCAAGAAAGCCAATGATCTCCTCCACGAAGACTATCGAGAGGGCTGGGAAGTGAAGGGAGTCTGATCGGAGGCTTTCCCCAAACGCCGCATTGAGAAGCCCTTCATGAAACCGGTATTGCTTTGCCTCCTGGCACTTCTTGCGTGCCTGCCTCAACCGACCGCCGCCCAGCCCAACCTCCTTGTCATCCTGACCGATGACATGGGCTATGGCGATCTGGAGATCACGGGCACCCAGTACCTCAAGACGCCCAACCTGACCCGACTGGCGGAGGAAGGCATCTTCTGTTCCCAGGCCTACGTGCCCAGTTCGGTCTGCTCCCCTTCCCGTGCCGGGATCATGACAGGACGGGACCCGCGGCGTTTCGGCTACCAGGCGAACCTCAACAAAGGGAGCGCCAGCTACCAGACACGTCCTGAACTCCTCGGCCTCGCTCCCGGGGAACACACCCTCGCCGATCACCTCGGAGCGGCGGAGTACGAAACCGCCCTCATTGGAAAGTGGCATCTCGGCACCGGCGAAGGGTTTCACCCACTCGATCGCGGTTTCGACTATTTTTGCGGCATGCTAGGCGGAAGCCATGGCTATTTCCCAACACCGGAAAGAAATTCCCTGGAGCGAAATCGAGAAGAGATCCCCGAATTCTCCAGTCCCTATCTGACCGACTTCTTCACCGACGAAGGACTTCGCTGGATCGAGAAGCAGGAGGCTGAAGATCGGCCGTGGTTCGCCTTTCTTTCCTACAACGCTCCGCATACGCCGATGCAGGCGACGGAAGAGGACCTGGCTGTCTTTTCACAGATCGAGAATCCAAAACGGCGCACCTACGCCGCCATGATGTACAACCTCGACCGCAATGTCGGTCGCATTCTTGATGCGCTGGAAGAGAAGGAAATCCGCGAAGAGACTCTCATCGTCTTTTTCTCGGACAACGGCGGAGCGACGTCCAACTCGGCCTGGAACGGACCTCTCTCGGGCGCCAAGGGAACACTCCGAGAAGGAGGCATCCGCATCCCCATGATCTGGTCGTGGCCGGGTGCACTGCCTGAAGACTCCGAACTGAAAGCTCCCGTCTCGGCCCTCGATGTTCTTCCGACTTTTCTCGCAGCGGCGAATGCCGAGCCACTACCCCTCGCTCCCGCCCTTCCCCACGAAGACAAGCGCAACCAGGAGCGTTCCGTGAAGACCTACGGAGCCTATGACGGCACCAATCTTCTCCTGGCACTCTCGGGTCAGGAGAAAGAAATCGAAGCACTCAGGAATCGCGTCCTCCACTGGCGTCTCCAAGGGCAAACCGCGATCCTCTCCGGCGATCGAAAACTGATTCGTCTTGCCCATCGTCCCGCACAGCTCTTCGCTCCCGGTTCCGACCTGGGCGAAGGAAGTGACCTCGCCGCCAGCGAACCCGAAAAGCTCGCCGAGCTTTTTCAACAGATGGCGCAATGGGAGGCTTTCCTTCCCACGGTTCCGCTGTGGGGATCGAGTCCTTTCTGGCGTGGCGAAAGCGCCAAGCACTACGACAAAATCGCACCTGGCCCCGAACCAAAATAGGGGGGTGAATCTCGCAATTTTGATCCGTTTCCTGGAATGATTTTATGGGATCTGATCGAAAGGACCCGGAGAATGAAAAGCTGGCGTGACGCCACTGAAGAAAGAATCTGCATCTTCAACGTTTGCCGAGATCACACACAACCATAGTGAACAAATCTTTCACCGATGGAAACGAGCAAGGCGAGATAGACCAATACGAAGTGGCAGCTCGTACGGCGAAGTCGCAGGTGACTTCCATCCGGCCTGGTGGAGGTATTCCAGGCCAAGCGGCTCAAGGAGCCTCAAGCCCGATACGAACCCTACCCAGACTAACTCTCCCTGTGGACCCGTTCGGGCGACTCGGCCAAGCCCCTTGAACGGTTCAAATTTGTCGCAAGGCTCTACAGCTGGCTTGCGCGACGTCAACCACGTTCACGCCGGGTTCCGTTTAACAGCTCGATAGCGGCAATTCCTATTCTTGGGTCGGCCTTATCTCGGTTCCTGATCTCGGATCACCCCAGATTCATGAAACCCACAATCCCAGCTCGCTGGTGGCGCGAAAATCATCACCCCCTTCTCGAAGAAGGGGGTGAGATGAAATGAATCCGCCCTTCCTATTCAAGAAAGTTTGGCAAAGGCTCGCCACCTTCCTTACCGGTAGCAGGAAGAATGAAGATATTATCGCGAGCCGTTCCGTTGCCCCGGTCTTCCACGCTTGTTTCATCGCCCTTATGCCCATTCGGGATGATTAGTTGCGGGTGATCAAAAGGAGCACGACGGGTCCGGACCCTCTCGTCTGTAAGAGATTTCATAAAGGCCACTAGAGCCTTTTTCTCTTCGTCACTCAGCCCAAGGCTTTCGATATCGGGATCAAGGTTATCGATATTCTCATCGTGAAAATCCCCGCCTCGATTGTAGAACTCAACCACCTCCATCAGGGTAAGCGTCCCCCCATTGTGAAAATACGGAGCTGTCAGCTCAATATTCCGCAATGTCGGTGTCTTGAATGCGCCGTCAGCCGCAATTCGCTCCCCTGATGCTACCGACAGATTTGGGCTGTCTCCGATGACTTCTTTGAAGACTTCGGAGCCAAACTGCTCGGCCAAACGCGATTCAGAAAGCGGGAACCCGAACGGATCAGATCCACCTACACCCAAATCCTCAAAGGTAGGTCGAACCCCAATATTATAGAATCCGTTGTCATAGACGGCCTGATTTCCGTCGCCCATGATCATTCGCTCCAGTCGCTCTTTCTCGACGTGGGATACTGTTGCTTTGGTAAACTCGGCACCACCGTGGCAGCTCGCACACTTTGCTTTTCCAAAGAAGATATCCATTCCCTTTTGCTCCTCGGCGGTTAGAGCGGTGGTATCACCCTCAACATACCGGTCGAATGGAGTATCGTCAGAAACAAGAGTAGCTTCATAGAGCTGGATCGCCAAACCGAAGTAGAGGCTGAAGTTCGCCTCCATGTGCGTGAATCCATTCTTGAAAACCTTACCTTTCTTGTTCCCTTTACCTTTCTTCATGGCTTTCGAGAGAGCGGGGATTCCACCTGCGTCAGCCGTGTCATTCATTGGTTCTTCATCCTCGATAATCAATCGGGTGGTTCCTTGCCACCACTCTGGATGAAAGGCTCGCTTCACCAAGGTAGAATACTTGGAGACAGTCATACCCTGACGAGGATGACGGCTGTATTTCCCGAGAACGCTATCGTCTCTGTGGACAAGCTGAGCATCCAAAGGACGCCTGTTGAGAAGCTTCCTTCCGAGCTCGGGAAATCTCCGGCCAGTGGCAGACATCTCAAAGTTGCTCAAAGGAGGACCGACCGCTTGAGAAGCGAGACTCGCCTTATCAATCCTGATTTGCACTTTCTCTACCTTCTTCTTGCTCTCCGCCTTCCAGACATAGGCTCCCTGATCACGCCCTCCAAACGGATTCACCCCATTAAAGGTATCCTGGGCTCTTCCATCCCAAAAGTTCCTGAGATTGAAGATCGAGTTGATAACCGTAGGAGTATTTCGAGGCTCAACCCGTCTCGTATTCACGACACCTACATGGAACACGTCATCTGGAATGACAGTGTTTCGCTCTCGGTCTCTCGTGTATTTGAGCCCTCCGGCTTCCTCAAGGAATACCCCCTGAGAACTTGCGATATCATTGACACTTGAGATCACTTCAGAGTCTCGATCATCTACATCTTCCAGCTTGTGGAAAGGGAAATCCTCCCGCTTGAACTCGTAGTTCGGCCCACCCACCTGAAAAGTGTTGTCGGGATCGCTCTCACCGTTGCTGTTGACACGAAGTAGCCCAGGACTCACCTGGTTCACAATACGATTGTCAGCACCAGCATGGAAATGGCAAGTCGCACAGGAAACCGAATTGTTGCTCCCTACCTGCATATCCCAGAAGAGTGCCTTACCAAGCTCAATCGCGGCCTCTTTGTCTCGAATGAATTCACTGAGATTCGAAGGTTCAGGGACTTCCCGATTCTTCAGAGACTCCGGCTGCGGCTCTGGGTCTGCTCCGGGATCTTCAGGAAGCCCCCCTTCTCCGACGATCAGGGTGTTCGAAGGCCGGTTAGGCTGCTCAACATCATTTGTAACTGCCCCTGAAGGAAGGGAGATACGAACAGCATCAGCTCCTGCAGGAGTCACTGTCACGAAATACTCACATTCAGCAATGGTGGATAGACCACTAGCTACTCCATTCGCGATAATGAAATCCGACAACTCCAGTCCCGAGATGTTCTCAGAAAAAATGACATTCACGGTAAACGGTTGCTCGACTCCCGTAGCAGCGGTCGTCAGGCGCACTGTTGGGCCAAGGAGCTCTTGAGGAACCTCTGACTCGCCACTCACCACATTCAATACGAGATCATCGATCAATATCCTACCTCTCCGATCTCCGACAACATAGACCTTACCGCTTACAGTGCCTTCAGGAGCCTCGCCAGAAATTGCAAACCCCGTGTATTCCCTGATGGGCGTGAGCTTATAGCTCGCTGCATCGATCAATTTTCCGCTAGCATTGAAGAATGCAATACCAACCTCGGAGTCCGACTTTTTATGCGTCGAAATGTACTTCCCGCTGAATGAGAACTCCGCCCCTTCCTTAACCGATACATTCTGATAGATCATCCCACCTTTTATCGAAGCGGCATACCTTCCTTCGAACTCCTTCCTCGAGATCGAAATCCTCCATCCCCG
Organism: Verrucomicrobiales bacterium; assembly: GCA_029213195.1. Classification (GTDB taxonomy): domain Bacteria; phylum Verrucomicrobiota; class Verrucomicrobiia; order Verrucomicrobiales; family DEV007; genus Arctic95D-9. The sequence goes on along the minus strand of JARGNI010000029.1, from coordinate 49,910 downwards.
ACGAAAAAGCTTCTTCCGATTCCAGGATGAGAAACGGTTCTCGAATCCCCCATTCTTCAGGGAGTTCTCCTGAACTTCCGGTTCGGGGTTATCGATCACAACGTTAATGGTGTGAAAATCGAAGTCATCAACCTTTGTGACGCTTCCTTCGGCACTCCAGAAATATACATTTGCGGAGACCGAGCCCTCTGGCGCGGTAGCACTTACCGTTACCGACTCATATCGAGAATTCGTCGACGGGCTTACCTCTTCCACCAGAAGTGAGTTTCCTGACGCATCAAAAAATTCGATTCCCACAAGGGTTTCGGCCGCACCCGGCGAGAAGTATTGAACTGCCAGCTCATAATTCTCTTCCGGCTCAACAGGCACGCCCTGATAAACCAGGGCTCCATTCAGCTCGGCAGCAGACAATCCATTTGCAGAGACAGTGGTGATGCTTGCGCTTCCGTTAACAGTAACGAAAGTTTCCCAGCTTGTGAATTCATCCTCGAATCCAGGGTTAGCCAGCAAATTATCACCCTTGATGACTGGTCCATCATTCACAAGCGAGATCGTTACCCGACCGACTGGCAAACTCGAGAAGGGCGAAGTATCGCGCAACGCGGTAACAACCGAACGCGGGATGGTGCTGAGGTCATCGGCTCCATAAGTCGTTCCGCTATCGCTCCCAGCATCCAATGGATACAGGTCCAGTTCGATCACTGAAATCCAGTTTCCATCATCGTCTTTCAGATTGATACTATCGAGACCGGTGAACCAGTCGGGACTCGGAGAGATCTGACTGATCAGGGAGAGAATGGGGAACTCAGGCAATGCTTGGACCTCCACACTGGTTGATCCCGTTCCATCCAGGAATTCAGGCGAGACCGCATACCCTCCAAAACCATTCCCCACTTGGGAATCAATCAACTCTGCCAAAGCAGCTTCCGATCCCGTCTCCGCCAGTGTGACGACCGGTCCGGAAGCAAGTTCACCCACTGCCCAGATCCGCTCATCTGCAGCATGCGTCGCCGCGAGCAGCTTCGAGAACTTTGGATCCGCCGGAAAGTTTGCATCCGGATGCGTGGTGCTATTGAATAAACCACTGAAGTTGATTCGGTATCGTGCCGGAAGCTCCGGTTCAACGAGTTCCTCCACAGCGAAAAACGCATTATCGACATAAGTCAATCCAGGCTGGCTCGACGCGAATGAGATGGTAGCGCTAACCGCTTCAGCCGGAGCAAGCCCCCTGACCGAGGTCGTTCGATAATTCACGCTCGTCGTGGGAGTATTTTCGAACAGTCCCACAGAGCCACCGGAAGCGTCGAAGAACTCGATCGACATCCTCATTGAAGGATCATCTTCGTTTCTATACATGATAGAGAAGATATAATTTTGCCCACCTTCAACGGGAACACTTCGATGAATTCGGCTATCATTGAGCACCGCCACGGAGGAACCATTCACGGAATCAAGAACAACTTCTGTAGATCCGACATTCGAATTCACAAAGGTCCATCCATCAAGTTCAGCTTCAAAATCACCGTTCGTAAGCAGGTCATCTCCTGGTATTCCTCCGTTGTTGATATCCCCTTCTCCAATCGTTCCATCTGGAGAAACTGTGATCGTTGCGGTGGAGGTTCCTCCCGGAGTCCTCGCAGTGAGACGATAAATCGTCGTTTGGGAAGGGTTGACCACGGTCGACGTTCTTCCCAGAACGGATCCGACACCAGGTGACAGATCAAGAGCGAGAATATTGTCACCGGAATCTTGATTGATACTCCACGACAAGACCGACTCACCATTCTCCGACGTACCGGTAAACGAGTCGATCACTGGTGAGACAAAAGGGTTATTCTCGGGTAATTCGGGACCATTGACTCCACTTCGGAAAGTGGGCAACGCGACCGTGTCAACATACTCGACACCATCCCATGATGGAACAGGAGTGGGCATCAACTTAACTTGACCAGGCAGCTCAGAATCCCAACGCAACAGCATGGCATGATCCTCATGAGTTGTATTGTGACAGTGCTCCACAAAGGTCCCTGCGAACTCACGGATTCGCATCGCAATCTCCATTTCACGTGCGCTATCAATGGAAGGCCCAATACGATAGAGATCCTTTCGAGCCCACCATTCCCAGACGGGAGGCCTCTCACCATCCTTTGAAAGAATGACGCCCTCCTCAAAGTGAACGTGGACAGGGTGATCCCAACCTCCTCCTGTACTAAAATTCCAGATTTCAAGAGTTCCTGTCACATCGTACCCCTCAGCATTGGTGCCATCGAATCCGGCGGCAGTAGGCCCCGTGGCTATCTGAGCCGCGGCCGAAACTCTTCGAGGGTCTCCAAGCAATGATGGCCCCCCGTCCGTCTTGATGGTCCAAGGCGCGTTGTCCGTACCGGACCCTCTTCCAAATTCGAATGTCCTTCTCTTAGGATTTCCAAGAGCCGTTCTATCGATCGGCAATGGGATCATCTTCTGCGCCCCGGGAACATAGTCCGCAGGATTCATGCTCAAGTCCTCACCGTCATATTCCGTGACACGGAACTCCAAGAACTTTCCAACTGCTGGATCATTCGAAACCCAGACACCATCACGCTGCTCTGCAACGTACTGCCCCGAGAGAATCTCCGACAACGGAATCATTCCATCCGGCCCACGACCATCATCGTGCTCGAGAGTGTTGACGAAATAGAGTTTATCTCCAGGAACAATCCCCTGGCTGGCGAAGTCCACGATAATGTCGTAGCGCTCGGCAATTCCCAGACTAGGCAACATTCCTTTGTGTTCGTCTGCATTTCCGTTCGCGTTCAAGTCACTAATCCCATCGAATGGGACAGCGTGTTCAAGAATGTTTCCATCGTTCGCGATCATGTGAAACCCGATGCGATCATAGGACACTCCTGATCCTGGAGGGCCGGAGAGCTCGCCTCCACTTCCCTGGACCTCCTTGACCAAGGCAATTTTGAAGTAGCGCGCGACAGCCCCATTCAAAATTCGGAGCCGGTAAGAACGGTGCCTAACATTCAGATAGGGCTTCCAGAGGAAATTGGTAAGAACCTGGTCTCCAAGAAATCCATCACGATCGAACGGATTGAAGAAAAGCTGCCCATCAGCATCCCAGGCTTTATCCGCCACAAGAATGTTCACATCATAGTCCCGGTTGCCCCAACTAAGCCCCGTTCCGCTAGGAAATCTCAGGTTCACACCATCGTCAAAGCCTTCGTTTCCTCGATCAACCGCACTGTAGTAGTTGAACATTGCCGCATTTCCTTTGTAAACATTCTCTGCAGTGTGGTCGATCATGTGATCATGAAACCAGTGCGTTGACATAGTCTCTCTCCAGTCACCTCGAATGTTGATCCGCCCATCTTGCTCCTGCCTTACACCAGGATTGAGGTCATTTACGAATAGCTGTTCTCCAGGCTCAGCAGGAAAAGCAGCCCGCGGATCCGAAGCCGTCGTGTTGACTGTATCATACCCTGCCAATGTCATCGGCCAGCGATAATCCCAGAACTGCCCTGGAAAATAGAACGCACCCGCAACACCATCACTCTCGGCCGGATTGTGTCCGTTGTGCTCGTGAGTTGTTATGGTGTGCAAGCCGAAGCCATTGTTTGCGGCAGGATCAATGGGAAGTGCGTTGTAGTGCCGCATCAAGACGGGCTCACCATAACGTGCCATGAGGAGCTTTGGTGGGAAGGTCCCATCGAAAGTCCACAAACTCCTCCGATCCTGAATCGGGAAGTTCGGGTGAAACTGAACGTTGATTCCCTCAGTCGTCCCGCTGAAAAGCGCCCCCAGACCATCGGTCGCGTAGACCGTGTGATATAGTCCCCCGGGAGCAAACTCTCCTTTTTGGTAATTGTGGCGTTGCAATGGATTCCGCAATCCACCGTTGATACGCGCCCCCGTCTGGGCCGTCTTAAAGTAGACTTCTGGTAGAAACTCATCCCATCTCTGGTGAGCCCAGCCAACTCCCGGAGGACGCCCTTCAGCAGGAGGAGTCTGTAATGGGCGACCGAGGAATGACTCCACAATTGTCTGCCACGGGTTCAATTCCTCAGTATTCGAGAATTCAGATGGAAGGAACGAAAAACCCTCCAAGGACAAGAACGAATCGAGACTACCTCCTTCCGGAAATCCTGTTGGGCTCTCCGGCAAGGGTAGCGTCTGGAAATGCTCTTGAGCGCCTTGCATTTTCTTCGGACCGAATTCCTCAAACCGAAGGAACTGCTGTTCAAACTCTGTCGCTCCAAAAAGTGGGCTCGCAATTCCTCCCGTAGGAATGTTTCCAGACTGCTCCGGCAGAGGACGTCCATGCGGTTCTCCTCCTTCGTATGCCGATTTAAATACTTTGGGAGTCGAGCGAAGAAGATCATCTGCACCCTTCTCATCGATCCATGGACCCGTGTGCTTAGACGGATCGTCCTGCGGCGGTGGCCCTTCGGGTTCCTGACCCAGCGCGAGTATGGCAATCGAAACTGCGACGAACTGGACAATTAGAGCGCGCAGGAATGATGCGCGCTTTGTGGCGTGTATGGTTTTCATTTTATTTGCGATTCTCTACGCAACACTCGGTGGTCTTGCTATTTCTGTGGCGTGTTAGGTAAAACTCTTCTTTGATCTGCATTCCACGTTCTTGGGGCGCCCCGGGTAGAAGAACCCGTTTCTTGAGCCCTCTTCGAACATCCCGGACAATCCTCTTTCGGCTTCCCTGCATTTGCTGGTTTCCGTGCCTGCTGAAACTCACCCGCCCTTCCCTTCAGATGGGCATCACTCTCTCTCTTGATGAATGCGAGAACATTGTCCACGTCCTGTTCCGAAAGACGAAAATTCGGCATAACAACTCCGTTGTATTGCTCTAACAAAGCCATCGCCAGCGGATCCTTCTCCGCAAGCATTACATCGGGCTCGCGAACCCATCTTTTTAGCCAATCGGGATCTCTCCGATCTCCTACAGCCAGCAAGTCGGGTCCTGCTACATTCGATTGGTTTCCATGCACGTCACCTCCACCGATCGTATGACAAGACGCACAGCGAGTTCGAAAGATATACTCGCCGCCGTCAATTGGCCTCAGTTCGGGAGCATCTTCATAATCATTCCAGGAGGTCTTGACGTTTCGATAGTTGTTGAGCCAAGTGCCTAGGTGCTCCGCAAGAACCACGGCGGAGTCGAATGGAGTCCGGTGAATCCAACGGCCGGTCTTCTGATTTCCCATGACCATGTTGACCTGGTGGGCCGACAAATTCACTGAATCTCGTGAAGAGAGAAGACCGAGCTTCTTCCGGAGCTCCGTTATGTTGGCCTCATTCCCTGTTAGAAACTTCCAACCATCTCCAACATCCCATCGATCAGCGTAGTCCTTGAGGACAGCGACAGAATCATTCTCTGGGTCAATCGTTATGGAGTAGAAGAAAATGTCTTTCCCCATGCGTTCCTCCAACAAGGCATACACCTCCCGAAGTCTGCTCGTCTCGAGGGGACAGGTATCGGGACAGGATGTATAGATAAAATTGATTACTACAATCTTGTCTTTGAGCAGATCAGTGAAAAACTTCACCTTCTTACCCTTGTGATCGGTCAGTTCATGATCCGGAAAGTAGTTCGCCCCCCAGCGGCTTGAGCTCTCCTTTTGTTCAGCAATTGTACTTAACGGACTGAAGGCCAGAACAAGAACCAATAGTACGGGAACGAGTTTGATCGATTTCATGGGAATCTGTGAAGGCTGGTTACCGTTCGGCGGCGGCAACTTGGTAAGTTCTCAACGAAGCGAAACACTGAATGGCAAGTCCGGAATGGCTGGGACGTAGTATCGATGTTCAAATCTGGCGCCTGAACCTGCGCCATGAGGAGTTTCCTAATTCTCGTCTGAATCCTGAGGCTCCACTTCGTCCTCCGTAGAAAGATTGACCCTCTCGATAATCTGATCTGCTTCGGACTGATTCGATTCAAAGCGCTCGATCACCCGAGCACCGAAATCATCAGACTCCTCTACCTCTGGATTCTGGGAGCGAACTTGCTCATCCGTAGGTGCCCTTCCGCAGCTGGAAAGAAACAACGTAAGAAGAAGTAGTGTGATTATCCTCATTTTTAAGATGATTTAAAATTTTATATTTCAGTATAAATTCAATTTCTATTACATTTTATGTAACAACTATAATTAAAACTCTTATGCGCTTAGGCGCAAGTGATAATTTTCGCATTTTTTGCTATAATTCATGCGACGAAGCCCGTGAAAAATTGCAGTTTAAGGGGATTTTTTTGAGGGCTGCGCTCACCGGATCGACACGATAGCGCACTTCCCTGATGTTCCCGGATGAGCGGTTATCGGTGCTTTGCCACGGGCCCTATTCCCCTGAGCCTCAAGCAGTAAGTCTGATGGAGCTGAAAGAAGAAAATGCCGCCCTAAAGCCCCCAGACAGGAAAAGCCCTGACCGCAAGAAAGACGAAATTTCCTATAATTCCTGCCGCGGGTCCCCTGCTTCGGCCTCCTTGCTGAGAGGCATGGAATCTAGAAAACAGAAAACCAATGAGTAACTCGCAGATCAATTCTGTAGGCACCAGCCTCGGCGACGGTGAGCTCCAATTCTTCAATTCCGGTAAACTTCTTCGGAGTCTGAATCTCGTGAATGCACTGCACAATGTCTCGCATCTCTCCCTCGGCAACGATCTGCACAGTCACCTGGTTGAAGTGCTGAATCTCTGCTTCTTCTGAAATCGCGTCATCATCATCTTCCGCAATCTGTTGATTCACTACCTTCAAGTCGTGGGACTCCAGGATCCCACTGAGCCTCTCCAACAACACCGAAGATGCAACAACATCCGACTGGTGATATGGCGTATTCCCATCCAGCCAGAATTCTCGATCGTTCCAAAGCTCCCTGGCGTCAAAGGTCGATCGCATATATTGCAATTGCTCAAGCAATTCTGATGGATCTGAAGATCCACCTTTTCCCATTCTGGAGATCATCGGAGCAATAAACCCGACAGTTACTACGGCAAACAAAATCGCAAAGGCGATGCCCAATTTTTTCTCTCTCGAGGTCATTTCCCCCCCTTTATTTCAAAAGTAGCAGCTCCACCTGCCGCGATATTGGGGGGGTGAAATTCCCACGCGTATCCCTGGAACATGTCGCTCGTGGAGAGTTCCTCAATGAACTCGAGAGCTTGCGAAGCTTCCTCCGCATTTCCCATAAGTTCGATCTCAGCTCTCGAAATCCTCATTCTCTCAATCTTTACGGATGCAATGCTCTCCAGGCTGAAGATGTTCATCCATACTTCGAGAAACGAAGAATCAGGATCCACCCCGGTCGAAACTTCATTCCAACGCGATTGGATCCCTTCGATTCTTTCGACTTGGGGACGCAATGCTGCAATCTCGGCCTTCAGTGTTCGAACTTGAAAATACCTGGTCAGAAAAAATACAGAAAAGGAAAAAGCCAAAACCCCGAAGACGATCAGCATGATCTGGAGCTGACGTTTCTTGCGCGCACTCTTAGAATTTTGATCCTCTCGTTCCCGAAACCAGGAAGGATGTTGCCCGGGTTCTTTCGGAATTCTCGTGGGAGCAGGACGAGGCTCGACTTCGACCTCCAACTGAAGCTTATCCTCAAAGAACTCTCCCGGGACACCCCAGAGGGAAAGAACTTTCGGGCTCTCGATCAACCCGTCTCCCTCCAACTGGATCATGATCCGGTATACCTCTTTCGCAAGCTCATGCCCCGTACAAGAAAGCTTGTCATAATAGATTACCGAACCGCCTTTTTCGAAGGCAACGACGACGTTACCAAGTTCTACCCAAATCGCTATCGAATCCTCTTTCAATGGCATCAAGGTAGGCGCAGCAACAATGAGATCGGGGGTCTGATCAACGGGTGCATCCTCATTCAGCTTGGACAACGGTGCATCGACTCTGGCGACCGTTTTTTGCGAAGATCCCCGAATCTGCTCTACCATGATGCCCTCTTCGTCGAATTCGCTCCCCTGCTTCTCCACATGAAGGCGGGCCGCCTGGACCAGAGATTCAGGGTCTGATGCGCTGGAAACGAGGGGCAGAGCTATCTGCTGCGTTGTTGCTTGGGCAAGAACAAGCTTCCCTTGAACCGAGGGGTCAAAACTATCGGAACCTCCCGTACTCTCCGAAGAAAGGAGTTTTGCTTCACCATTTTTCAGAAGCCAAAGCTCCCATCCAAGGGGCCCCGGAAACAAAATTTGGTAAGCATCGAATGAATTTCCGATCATCCGTAAAGGCTAGAACTGTTGCGCACCATGTCAATACTCCATTCTCCAAAGCAGGAGATCAGAACGGCGAGTCTCAGCGATCTCCACTCTCATGTTCTGAAAGTACCCGACACTGTATATTCGCTTGGTCGTGCTTCGCACCGCCAGAATACCATTGTCAGCCTCACTGGCTGCCCCGAGAAAGGAACGAACTGAAGCGACAGAGTCGAACCTCCGATCATCAGGCGTCCGCGGGATTCCGTCCTGACCATTTCTCTGTTGAACGAACTCAAATGCCCGAACCGGATCTATTCCACCCATGGCTGCATAAACGACTTCGGCATTGGCTTCGTTCAGGTCGATCTGTCCATTTGACCAAAAAGTGAAGTACTCTCTCCAATCCGGTTTCAGATTCGCAATCTCGCCCATCCCAAGAACCCACTCCACTTCTCCAAAGGACTCGAACGGACGATTTAGCGGAAAGCCAGCGACCCCTTGCTGGGCGTAGCTATCAGACTCGGCTCCATTCAACGAGACGAGGTCATCTTGATCAACCCAGTCAGTCAAAGCATCCACCAGTGCGGCTGCAGCATCAGGATGCTGCCCCCAACTTTCAAAAAGTCTTTTCAAAATGTCTTTTCGCCCGGAGATCAAAATATTGTTGAGGGGGACCAGACCCTCTTCCCAAGTAATCTGAACCTCGAACCCTGAAGTGCCAGATTCGTTCGCAAAGACCAAGAGTGGATCATCTTCCTTCACTTGCGGATGAGATGCTATGGCCAGGCCGCTTTCGGCACGGTCTCTCGCGATGGCCTCCTTTCGAACAGCGATCGCCCACTGGGAGTCAAGGCTAACGAACTTTGCAAGTCCCAGGATGAGAAATCCAAGAAGCCCAATCAACCAAAGGACAACTACGAGAGATGCCCCCGAAATCTGCTTCTCCTTATTGAGCCGGTTCTTCATTACTTTCGGGCGGTTGCCGATTGTTGAAGTTGACTTGAGAATACCGAGGGATTCTGAAAACCTCCTCACGCTCCGCGGAATCCGAATCCAATTGGTAACGCATTCTCACCATCGTAGGTCGTATTGGCGCACTTTCGGGGACCGAGCTAGTCCATTGCCGACTGCGAAAATCATAGACCTCAATCGCGATTCGATCCAGATTGGTAAGGAGCGCGAGCGAAGAAGTTTCGGCGTCGCCTAGATACTGAACAATCTCGAGTGACCGATCCCTGCCCCTCAATACAGTTCGTGCACCATTCGAAACAGAACCAGGCCATTGGAACAATGAACCCGCGTCCAGAAACGTAAGGGACTGACCGCTCTCCAGTGCCACTCTCGCGCGGGGAGACATCTGAAGGAGGCTCGTTCTTACCAAGCGCGACAATTGATTGTACCGCATCTCCTCCACCCTCAATTGATTGGAAGCGGTAGAAAAATCGATCGCTGCTCCCGCGACTCCAAACACTCCCGCCAGGATGATCGCGGTGACCGCCAAGCTGACGACAACCTCGATCAACGTAAATGCGCGAGTATGGGAATGTAATCTAGTCATCTGCTCGGAGTGCATCAGCCATCATTCCAAAAAGGGGCGGAATCCCCCCTTCATCTATTGCTGGTCCTTCCTTTCGGAGGAGCATAGATCAAACGCTCTGCTGTTCTTTCGAATGATGAATCGCCCTCGATCCCTGCGGTCATAGTCACTCGAAAAACAGACCCCAGAGGTGCTCCCTCATTACTGAGCAGTTCTTCAGGTACGACATTCAGCATCACGGCTATCCCGGTCCCGTCCGCCGGAATCAGTCTCTTTCCGCTGGTAAGTTGCGGATTCGAACCTGAGGCAAGCTCAGCAAATATTGACTCAAACCTTCGCTGTGTGGAAACTTCATCTCTTGCGGTCTTCGAAGTCTTTGAAAGCTGATGGAGAGCACTGACCATGGCAGTGGTAACGACACCGAAGAGCGCAATGGAAACGATGATCTCCAGAAGCATGGAGCCGCGGGTCCTCAAACTCGTATTTCTTCGAACAATCATTCTGTTTCAAAGAGCGTTAGAACTTGATCTCGGATCTCGCCTGTCAGTGGATCGAATCCCAAGTCAATCCGTCCCCCTTCCTGGGAAACCCTAATCAACAGCGGTTCACAGAGCCCATTCGCGCTGAACTTCCATCGATAGCCCCTAGACGAGGGTTCCTTGAAAGAATTGAAATCTCCTGGATGTGAGAACGAGATCTTCGCACGATCAAATTCGATTCTTGAGTCCAATCCCACCAATGAGTCGGAGTGTATTACGAGAAAGGCATCCCGAGAAAACATGGCCGCCTCCATGGCCGCCTTCCTCGCTTCGACTTCAATTTTTGACGCAGTTCGGTTGAGCGACCGCTCAAGAGGGATCGACTGAAGCGCCAAGCCGGAGCCCAGGCCCAGAACGATTACCAATATCGATATTGCCAGCAATATCTCCAGCATCGTGAACCCACGGCGCAACGGCACTCCGATAGGGACGTTCATCCTGTCTTTCGCCTAGGACACCCAGTTACCTAGATGTCCCAGTTACCTATATCATCCGAGTTGCCAGCAACCCCGTCAGCACCTGCGGAATAGAGGTCGAACCCACCGCCATCCTTCTTCCCGGGGCGAAGATAAATGTATTTATTCCCCCAAGGATCTGTAAGAACTTTCTCTTTGAGATACGGTTTCCAGTTTTTTGGCTCAGGCCTGGACGATGGCTTCCATACCAGCGCCTCAATTCCCTGGCGTGTAGTCGGAAGGTATAGCTGCTGGGATTCATAGGCCCGCAGCGCACTCGAAATCGTGTTGATATCGGCTTTTGCCTTGGTCTCCTTTCCGAGCTCCATCACGTTCATCAGCCCTCCTACACCGGCTCCAACGAGAAGGGTAATGATACCCAATACGAGGATCATCTCCATCATCGAGAATGCCCTGTTGCGTTTCTTTAACTGTCTGTATTTCATTTTTGTATTTTTATGCTCCTAATCCAGATACGGTTTGAAAAATCGAAGTGATCATCAGGTATGCCATTCCTCCCACCATCGCTGCCATAACGATCACGACAGTCGGTTGGATAATGGCACTCAGCCTTTCTACTTTTCGAGTTAGCGTCCCGTCGAAGCGAATTGCAGCTCGACCCAGAGCACCCGAAAGATCCCCAGTTTCCTCCCCAACTGAGATGAGATCAGCAAGAATCGCGGGGAAATACGATGAGTGGACAAGGGAAGTGGAAAGTCGCTCCCCATCCTGAACCCGCTTCCGGATCACATCGATCTCACTCTGGTACAGTGGGCTGGGAACCGCGTTGCGAGTCAGCGTGAGAGCATTCGTAACGGTGAGACCATTTTCAACGAGACTGGCCATTGTTTCGAGGAACAGGACTTGCTGCCTGAGGTGCAAAACTTTCCCGAACAGGGGGACCCTCATCACGATCGCATCCCATATCTCTCGCCGGTTTTGGGACAACCACGAGAAGAACAAGCAGGCACCAAGCCCCAACCCGAGCCAGATTGCCCAAGTTGACTTGAACATCTCTGAAGTCTTGACGATCAACTCTGCTCCCGCTGGCAGAGTTCCACCGGTAGACTCAAGCAATTCCACCAATTTAGGAATCAGGAAGGTCACAAACATTGCCAAAACCCCGACCGCAGAAACACAAAGGAAAGCGGGATAGATCAAGGCGAAAACCACACCTGACTTCAGATTCTGTAGCGCCTTCAGATGAGATGCCTGCCTCTCAAGTATCCGATTCAGGGCTCCACTCTCTTCCCCGGCCGCAACGAGACGACAGTAGAGTTCTCCGAATGCCGGGGAACTGATCTTCAGAGCTTCCGACAGAGTCTTACCATCACGGATCTTCTCCCTCACCTGTCTCGCGACCTCCGGAAGGCGGCTCTTCCCCTCCCTCCGCTCGATAATCAGGAGGGATTTCTCCAACTGTACGCCTCCACGTAGCAACTCGGCAAGTTCCTCGGTGAACTCAAGCACATCGGATTGACGCAACCTTATATTCCCTTTTTCCTCAGGCTGTTTCTTCGCTTCCTTCCTTCCCGATGGCTCCTCACTCAGAGAGAGTGGTTCCAGCTTCAGAGCCTCAAACTGCTCGAGCGCAGTACGACGATCAGGAGCACTCAGTGTCCCGTTCGAAATTGAGCCATCGCGAGTTGCGGCCTGATAGTGGAAAAGCTTCATCTCATCAATTCAGCTTCAGACAGTGCGCTCTCGTTCGCCTGGCTCGGCGTAATCGTCACAGAGATGACTTCATCAAGACTCGTTTCGCCTTCAACCGCCTTGTTAAGCCCGTAGGTTCGCATGGGCAAAAAGCCATCCTGCAACGCCTGCTGCAGGAGCTCTTTTGAAGAAGCCCTCCTTGCGATCAGTTCCTCCAGGGCCCCTGTAACCACAACCAACTCATAGATTGCGAGACGCCCGCGATACCCCGTACCTCGACACTGTTGGCAACCAGAAGGACGATACAAAATCGGTTCGTGATCGACATCGTCTGGAAAATCCCAGCCATGACTCGAGAGAATAGAAGGATCGAGCCGATAGGGCTGCTTGCAGTTACTACAAAGTCTTCTCACGAGACGTTGCGCAATGAATGCTCTTACTGAAGACGCTACGAGGAATGGCTCGATTCCCATATCGATGAGTCTCGTAACCCCCGATATCGCATCATTCGTGTGAAGCGTACTGAACACCAGGTGTCCCGTGAGCGCCGCTCGAATCGCAATCTCAGCGGTTTCGAGATCCCTCATCTCACCCACCATAATCACATTGGGATCTCCCCTCAGGATGGAGCGCAAACCGTTTGCGAAGGTAAGACCAATATCGCTCTTCACCGCAATCTGAACAACCCCTTCAAGCCTGTTCTCGACTGGGTCTTCAATAGTGACAATCCGCGTGTCCGGCTGATTGATCTCCGATAGAAAAGCGTAGAGGGACGTCGACTTTCCGGATCCTGTTGGCCCAGTGACAAGGATGATTCCATTTGGCATCTCCAGGAGATTCTTCACCGTCGCCGCCATCTTCGGGTTCATCCCCATCTTGTCCAAAGTAAAGGTTTCCTGTCCAAGAAGCCTTAGCGAAACCGTCTCTCCTTCCACCGATGGAATAGTCGCTACTCGCACATCGATAGACTTGCCGTCTAATTCCAAATTAATCCGCCCATCCTGTGGCAGGCGTCGCTCCGCGATATCAAGCTTGGCCATGATCTTAATCCTCGAGATCACAGAGTTTTTGAGGCTCCCCATGTTCTCTGGAGTAGGAACATCCTGAAGCTTTCCATCGATTCGATATCGAATTCTGAGATCGGCGCCGATTGAATCCAGATGAATATCCGTCGACTGTTGCTCGAGTGCTCCTCGGATAATCTCGTTTACGAGAGATGTAAGCGATGCCGCACCGTCTTCACTATCGAGAATCATCGCATTCTCCCAATCATCACCGTCAGCAGCATTGAGCCTAGATTCAATAAGCTCATCGAGTGAATCATCTCCCACACCGTAGAGAGAATGAAGTCCATTCTGAATCGTCTGTGGACTCGCAATTTGCCAAGTGAAGGGAAACTCGCAGACTCGCGATGCCAAAGAATGGGACTGTAGATCGAATGGATCCGTAGACGCAAAAACTACCGTGGAATTTTCCTGCTCGGGATCATTCAGGAAGTCGACCGGTACGATCCCCCGCTTTCGGGCTGAATCAGCCGGGAAAAGCTTTCGCAATTGTCGCGTTTTCTGCTGGCTCAGGGTTCCAAACCCTTTCCATAGAGGAATTCCAAAGTGATCCCCAAGAATCTGAAGAAACGAATCCTCATCGACGAGATCCGAATCCAGCAAAACCTTGATGGGCGAACTCCCACCGGGCTGAATACCTCTCAATGCTCCATCCAGCGCCTCAGAGCTTGAACACCCTGATCGCAGCGCAATCTCCCTGATATGATTTATCATATTTCCGTCTCAAAATTGAATTTAATCACAAATCGTGTTGAATTTCAATTTATTTCTGCTGGAACTGGGAAATTTTTTATTTATTGTTTTTATAACATTCACTTACAGCAAGACGAATCGAATTTGATTCGCCATTCGACGGGTGATCTTGATTCGGCAATTGAGAACCATCAAGCTCTCCATCCCAGAATAATTCCCTTTGGATTCACCAGGTTCGAGTAAAGCGTTCTTGATCGAGGCGAAAAAGGCCGAGGAGTGCCCCCAAAGATCCTGGTTCCCTCGCTAGAATTCTCGGGAGCACCTCGATTCCGTCGGTCCCATGACGGTGGGACGATAATCCTTAGAAATAGGCGCACCAGACATGCCTAAATCTTCTTTTTCTCAGGCTGGCCCAATTCCAGTTCAACTCGGAAACTTTGTGCAACGTTGCAGCACATCGAGTTGCAATCCGTTGACAACTAGGGAGTCTCCGCTAGCGCAATGGATTCGAGTTCTTTCACAGGCTTCCGCTTCTCGGGTTGCACTACAGGAGCATAGGAAAGAGCTGCATTTTGCAAGGATGAAGGATCTGAACCGAAACCTGAGATATCGAAAATTTCTCCACGATGCACCACTGAGATACGTGGTGCGCTCCCCGGAGCAAAAGGAAATACCTGGCTCAATGTCAAGCCAGATGGGCTTGGGGAGCTGCTGCTTAAATACTCAATCGAACCATTCCGCCGATTGATTACAATTGCACCGTCTTCGTCCCCGAAAGAGAAAACCCCTGCGACCTCCCAATCTCCTTCAATTGGAGTGGATCCTGAAGGTTCACTCGATTCTACCAGGATCGAAGCGCCATCCCAGATCGCACGATAGCGATCGACCGAATATGGCCTGGGTTCGGAGAATGCAGGGAAAGCACCCCCTATGAGAAGTAATACCAAAATTGTGTTTCGCATGATATTTACATTTTCCATCAAATTTAAGCAATCCGCAAGATTAAATTATATAAATTATTAAAAATATTGAATAAAATTCACGCAAGGCTCCTAGATTGAGACTCTAGAGGGATCATCACCGAGAAGCGGAATCGACGATCAATCTCTTTTAAAACTAAACTTTTCTTGATCTTCATGAAAACCCGTTTATAATTTCTCCTAATTTTCATGATTAATGAACTAAATTCCAAAACCAGGATTCATATCTTCGGGCTTATCACATTCCTCTTCTGCGGCGTATTTGCCCAGGAAGGTGAGGACGCTTCACTGCTCGTAAGTTTTCCCAATGCTCCTGTTGCAGCGATTCTTCCATACTACGAAAAGTTGTCTGGTAAGAAAATCGTGCGGGGTGGAGATCTTGGTTCGACCAATATCTCAATCGTGACAGAATCCAGGCTCACAAGAGAAGAGGCCCTGCAGTTTATCGACAATGCACTGCTTCTGAACGGGTATGCCATGCTTCCAGTTGATGAGAAGACTTTGAAGATCATCAACTACGAGGCCGGAAAAAGTATTCGTGCACAGGAGCTACCTGTCATCACGTCCGAAGACGCCATTCCTGAAGGAGTCGGCGTGATCAACTACGTCATGCATCTGAATCATGCGTCTCCGGACGACGCCATACGGGCTTTTTCTGACATTGTTTCGCTCAATACCTACGGAGCGATGACAGCTCTCGAGAAAAGTAATGCAGTCGTAATCACGGAGAACGCTTCCATCATCAGAATGTTGCTGAATTTGAAGCAGTTTGTCGATGTGCCTCCAGACAACTTGATTCATGATTTCGTGAAACTTGAGCGAGCGGATGCTGAAAGAGTTGCAGAAATCATCAACACAATTGTCGAGCAACAGGAATTGACGGGAGACACTGTTGCGAACGGGGTTGTTCAAGCGATCGCAACTTCCGAAGGCGGGAATCCAGAAGCAGTCACTAACCGAGGTGATAAAGACACGAGCGGACTTTCGATCGTTCCGTATCGCCGGACAAACAGCATTCTAGTCGTCGCTCCCCCATCCGATTTCCTATTCGTAGAGAATCTGATCAAGTCGTTTGATCGTCCCGGAGAAAACGGCCATTTCCTTACTCGTAAGCTACAGTTTGTCTCCGTTCTGGACTACATGTCCTCGTTCTACAACGCACTCTCAAGAGGAACCGACATCACACAGGGAGAAGATCTTCTTGAAGGTGGCCCGATTCCTTCCGGAGGCAACGGGCAGAGCGGTCGAGAGTTCGCATCTTTCGACCCCGGCTTCAGCAGTTCGTCTTCTGGCTTCCTCGGATCGGGTGTCACCAGAGATCTTCTTGGTACTCCTGATGACGTAGGAACCCCGGTTTCTTACACCATTGGAAACACCCTTCTCATAGGCGATCCCCAGGCAAATAGCCTGGTGGTATCTGGCTCTCCTGAGAATATCGCAATCATCGATCGCTTGATCGACGAGATCGATGTTCAGCCAAGACAAGTGTATCTCTCTACCGTCATCGGACAAATGACAATCGGAGATGACTTTGATTATTCATTCAATGCCCTTCAAACCTTGGCAACGTACACATCGCCGAGTGGAAATCTTCTCTCTGGTGCTGCATCACTCTTCAATGGAGCAGATCCCCAACAGAACGTAAGCGGGCTCAACAATTCTGGATCATTCCAAAATGCATTCAAAGGTCTCTCACTCTACGGGAAATTCGAGTGGGGTGGGAACGGTGCTAGTGTTGATAGCATGCTTAGGCTTTTCGCGAGAGATACAAATTTCAAGATCCTCTCCCGCCCAAGCATCTACGCTCAGAACAATGTAAAAGCGACAATCTCTTCAGGTCAGCGCATCGCGATTCCGACCTCGACGCTGACAAGTGGCCTCGGATTTGACAATGGAATCGGTGGAGCGATCACATCCAACATCGAATTTCGAGATGTGGTATTGAAGCTGGAGGTAATCCCGCTGATCAATTCCGACAATCAAGTCACACTGAAGATCGCTCAAGTGAACGACAATGTCGTAGGGAGTCAGACAATTTCCGGAAATGAAATCCCCACGCTCAGCACCCAGGAACTCATTACCACAGTTACAGTCAATGGGGGGGAAACGATCGTCTTGGGAGGTCTGATCACCGAACGAGCGGACGAAACGGTTACTGGAATACCTGGAATTCGCAGAATTCCATTGCTTGGAAAAATGCTTGGCTCCACCCGCAAAAGCTCATCGAGAGAGGAAACCTTGATCTTCATTCAACCTCATATCATTGATGGGGTGAACAACCGGAACCCCACCGACCTCGAGAGATGCAGAAGCACGGTGTTGGAAGAGACGCTCGATTTTGCACAGCCTCAGTTGGTTCCGCAAGCAACGGCGAAGCAAATCTGTCCTGAACCAGAACCGAGGAAGAAAGGGTTGTTCAACTTTCGGATCCATTCCAAGCGGAAGGCAGCATACCCTCATCCATAGGGGACGAAGAGAAGTCAACCTCGAGTCGAGCAGTTGGGATCTGATTGGTCATGCGAGAAGAAACACACAAATCGAGCTAGCGCTCTGTTTGGCAAGGCACCGAATAGCTGAGACTGCCCTGCGGAAGAACTCGATCCTAGCAATACCGAAGTCGATTCAGAAAGTTCACAGAACGTTTCATCGAAACTGGAATGAAGCATTCCTCAGGTTCCAAGGGTGCTTCTACGGGATAGATTCGGGGCTACCGCTCCTCCGGTTCGTCCCGACCATCTCCGCCCTCTCCCACAGTTACATCAGGCAGGGGATCACCCGATGGCTTTGATGTCTCCTGGCTCGAAGTGCTTGAAACCATATCGAACTTGAGATCAAATGAGTTCCCACCGGAACGGATCTTCACTTTGTGAGTGGCAGCTTGCTCTCCAACCGAAATCTTCGATACCACAAGGTCTCCCATCGGTTGATTGAGCTGCAACTCATGCAGCACTCCACTTCCCTTGTCGCTTAAATACACATATTTTCTTCCGCCAATTTCAGCAATTCCTTCCAGCCTATAGTTGCATACCGCGGCAGGAGGTGGTGCCGAAGGCCTGGGTTTGGCGCTTTTTGGCAAAGCAGTTTGTTGAAAAAACTTCGCTGTCCACAGCTTTGTATATCGGTTTATGGAATAACCTTTGTGAGCCGTATCAGGACCGGAAGAGGCAGATGCGTTTTCGAAATTCGCAACGCCAAGAACGAGGAGGCAGAATACGGATGAAGCGACAGATGGCCCCCTAGAAGTAAAATATCTGAGCAGAGTTTTCATGAGTTGGAATGATTGGCGAATTCAAGGAGATCCTTGAATTCCAATAAGGGCTCTCCGCGTTTCAACTTTTGTCTCCCATCTCCATCCCACTGAACCGCGCCCCATTCGTAGGTGCCTGGATCAAATGGTTTTCCTATGGGTATAGCCACAATTCAAAAATGAGAAAACCCCCACCCTTGAGTCGCAATATGTAATATTTATAGTTTTCGGAGTGTGGTTGCAACTGTTTTATGCTTTTTTTTACAGGAAATCATTAGATTTCTTTAAGAGCTTAATATTTTGATTATTCTGAATATTTCTTCGAATCTTTGGCATTTCCGAGAAACAACTCACCCCGGAATTTCACGGGTCCCCACCGTCCGAAGAACTCATTCTCGCGATCTACGAGCAAATGCTGATAAGACCGTATTTGGACCAGGAACCAGTTGAGTTTCCTCCACAGGCTCTCGCTGCCTCCTTCCTGAGCTTGAAAACAGCATGAAAGGAACGTAACCTATTCTTTCTCAGGCGGTAACATCCAGCACCCCTTTTTCATCGGGCGGAAGTAGTTATCAAAATTCCCGCTTCGTCTCTTCCAAGAACAAAGGTGACTTGCCAGTTCGCTTTGGACCTCAGGGACTGCGTGAAAGCGTCGAGCCGAAAATCGCCCTAGCATTCTCTCCCTAGATCCCCATGACTCTCTACTCCCAAATCAAACAAGTCACGGGGTTCTCTCTCGGTGCGATGCTCGCTCTCGCCCTCGTTTCCTGCGAATCAGATCCAGAATCACGCTTTCATTGGTCGCCAGATGGAAGTCGAGCGGGAGTACTTTCGAACGGAACCTTGCACCTCGTCTCCAAAGATGGTGCCATCGTCGAAACCCTCAAGAACAGCGATGAAGATCCTGGCGTGTTGGAAATTCAATCGTTTGGCTGGCTGCCTGGCCCGGAGGGAATGTGGATACATCGCACCCGCACCCTCCAGACGTGGGCCGAAGTTCGGCTCCTCCTTCCCGAGGAGCAGGTATCTGATGTCGAACGCCTCTCGAAAGCGATGCCTCAGCTTTTTTCGGCGATGGCTGCCTGCTACGATCCCGAATCCGATTCGAACCCTGTCCTCGAAGAGATCATTCTCAAAGACACGAACTACTTTGCCGCCCTTGCCCACGCCATGATTGATATTCCCGATGCGCTGGCCGAGTCCCTCGAGGGTTCGCCTGAATTGCATGAGGAGTTCGCGTCGGATGTGGAGCCTCCTTTTGAGGAATGGGAACTACACGAATTGGTGACTCTAAAAGGAAACGCATCTGCGATCAGTCGAGCCACTCCTGCAATCCCTTTCTTGCGCAGCCTTACTTCATTCAGCCAGATCAAGGCCTCCCCGACACTCCCCATCCTTGCGACAACGCGTTCCCCCGGATTCCTATCCGACGTCGTGCAATTGGAAGTCCACTCAATGGACGGCAGCCTGCACCATCAACTCGGAAAGCAAGAGTCCGAGTTCGATTTCGCCTGGTCACTCGACGGACTCTCGCTTGTGATCATGAGTTCTCAAGGCGACGACGAACTTCACAGCATCCGCCGCCGACTTTTGTTTCATGAATCAGGCCGAAAGCTTACGGGCGAAGAGGAAGAGACTACAGTTTTAGCAAACATGGTTTCTCACCATGGCCCCTGGCTGGAGGTGCTCTCTTCGAACGACATCCTGTTTTCTTCCACACCCAGCACCTTTCCTACGGTCCTCGCAGAGGATTCCAACGAGAAATCGAGGCTTTATCGAATCTCGGAAAGTGAAAACGCGATGAAGCCCATCGCACACCAAGCAGATGCCCTGCCCAGTGATGGCCACTATGTAGTCTCCCCGGACGGAAAACGAGTAGCGATCGTAGAGACAAGTTCGGATGCCATTTCCGTCCTCGAACTGGAAGGTGGTCAAGTGACCTTGGTCTCACCCGAGCACAGCCAGTGGAAGTGCCGCACACTTCCCGCCTGGCGTTCCAACACGGAACTCAGTTTCGTAGCCTTGGGCCCGGAAGGAAAGTCAATTCAATGGCAACTCTGGGATGCGGAAACCCTGGAGACCAGGGTCCTCAGCGACTCCTGGCCCGAAACTACCACGGATGGATGGCTCGTAAGGCCAGATCCCGAAAAAACGGCTCCCACGGAGCCTTAATACAACTCGCGAAAGTCCCGACCTGCTGTCGGGGGTTGGTCTTTGGTAGATCGAACGTCGAAATCTTCGATGAAACCTTCTCCAAAAAACGTGCGTGAAGAGGGATTTGAATTGTTGGCTCGCTTCGCTCGCCGACCTGCCGTTTATGCGCTTCGCGTTTTTTTTCGTTGAGTGAAACTCAACAGGCAGTCCCGACCTGCGGTCGGGGGTTGGTCTTTGGTAGATCGAACGTCGAAATCTTCGATGAAACCTTCTCCAAAAAACGTGCGTGAAGAGGGATTTGAATTGTTGGCTCGCTTCGCTCGCCGACCTGCCGTTTATGCGCTTCGCGTTTTTTTTCGTTGAGTGAAACTCAACAGGCAGTCCCGACCTGCGGTCGGGGGTTTGGTTTCGGTGATTCGAGCGTCGAATTCTTCGATGAAACCTTCTCCAAAAAACGTGCGTGAAGAGGGATTTGAACCCCCGACCGCCTCGGTGTAAACGAGATGCTCTACCGCTGAGCTATTCACGCGTTTTTCGGGAGGGGAAAGTAGCGTGATTTTCCGAGGCTTCAAGGAAAAGTGTTTTCGGTTCGATTCAAACACGGCATCTCCCGCCCTCTCACTTTTCCGAAGTGGCGGTGCCCTCCTCCATCACAATCGATGCGAAATGGCTTTGACGGCCCACCTCCTGTTGAGTAAGAACGGCACAGGATGTGGCAGGGCTGTTCCCAGTGCCTGCCAACCCACCGCTTCCCATGTCACTCTTCGAACTCATCGCCGTCCTTCTCGCGATAGCCGGCTTTCTTGGCTATCTCAACACCCGCTACCTGCGACTCCCGACGACGATCGGGATCATGCTGCTGAGCCTGGGATTTTCGCTCGTGCTCGTGGTCGTAGGGCTATTTGTGCCCTCGATCGAGCTTGCCGCGGAAAACATCGTAAGCCAGATCGACTTTCAGGATGTCCTTCTCGAAGTCATGCTGAGCTATCTTCTCTTTGCCGGTGCCCTCCATGTCGACCTCTCCGACCTCGCGAAACAGAAGTGGGTCATCGCGCTGATGGCAACGGTGGGAGTCGTTCTTTCCACCCTCCTCGTTGGAACGGCGACTTATTTTCTCCTTCCGATTTTCGGATTCGAAACGCAGTTCCTCTACTGCCTGCTTTTCGGAGCCTTGATCTCGCCGACCGATCCCGTCGCAGTTCTCGGCATCCTCAAGAAAGCCGGGGTCGGCAAGAGCCTCAAAACCAAGATTACCGGGGAGTCCCTGTTCAATGATGGAGTTGGTGTCGTCGTCTTTCTCGCCCTGCTTTCCATTGCGACGGGAAAGCACGAGCCATCTGCGGCTTACATCGGGGAACTATTTGCGGTCGAAGTTCTGGGTGGGATCGCTTTTGGAGCAGCCCTTGGCTTTACTGGCTACTATCTCCTGCGAAACATCGACAACTACCAGGTCGAGGTCCTCATCACTTTAGCCCTTGTCACCGGGGGCTATGCACTCGCTTCCCACTTTCATCTCTCGGGTCCGCTCGCGATGGTGGTGGCGGGGCTGATGATCGGGAACCATGGACGACTCCTCGCGATGTCGGATACGACCCGAAGACACCTCGATCTTTTCTGGGAGCTGATCGATGAGATTCTCAACGCACTGCTCTTTGCCCTCATCGGACTCGAATTGCTGATCGTCGCGAACCAGTTCTCCCTTGCCACTTTTGCCCTCGGTCTCCTCATGATCATCGTGGTCCTGATCTGCCGAGCAGCCGCCGTTTCACTCCCCGTCCTGACGCTCAGCCCTTTTCGATCCTTCAGCAAAGGCACCTTGAAAATGTTGACCTGGGGTGGACTTCGAGGAGGCATTTCAGTCGCCCTGGCCCTGGCTCTGCCCGAGGAAGCCGGGCGAAGCATTTTCCTGAAACTGACTTACATGATCGTTATTTTCTCGATCGCTGTGCAGGGGCTGACCGTGGGCAAACTCTACCGCTCGATCAACAAGGAGGAAGAGACATTAGAGGAAGCTTCGGATTGATCGCATTCCGAGAACAGCTGACGTGCGAGCCCTTCACAGACCGCACGACACTCAGCAGGAAGTCGGGACTCTCAACGCAAGTTTCACCGAGTGAGGAATTGCACCCTCAACGAAGCTGAGACACTCCACTGCCCCACTGGGTTTCCCCGGCAGAGCAATCACCAGGGAACGATCGACGATCGCAGCGAGGCTCCGTGAAAGAATCGCGTTGGGGGTGATCTCCAGCGAACGCATTCGCATCGTTTCTCCAAACCCTGGAATCTCGACACGCATGATTTCTCGGATCGCTTCGGGGGTGACATCGCGAACTGCAATCCCCGTGCCCCCGGTCGTCAGGATCAATCCACAACCCTGATCCGAAAAGGCGCGGATCGAGGTTTGGATCCGCTCCTTGTCATCCGGCACGACCGCTTCGGCAGCGACACTCCATCCGTAGCCCTCGCAAGCCTGCCGAAGAGCCGGGCCGCCGTGATCTTCGTATTCCCCCGCCGAGGCACGATCGGAAACCGTAATGATCCCGACAGGGATGTCCTGACTCATGCGAGAGCGGATCAAACGTTGTGGAAACAGCGCAGGACCGGCTAGTTGCGACCACCGAGATTCGGCGTCGGGAACGCTTCCTCGGGAGAGGGTGGAACGGCAGGCGTGGATACGCGAGGATAGGAAGTCGAAGCGGGATCCACGGGGGGAGGCGCAATGGTTCCGGCCCCCGCATTGTTGCTGACGTAGCTGCCGTCGGCCGGACCTTGGTACACCGGAGGAGTCGTCGCAGAAGGCGCAGGAGTCCCCGAAGAAACGGATGGAGCAGCTCCAAACCGACCGCCGGAGTATGAACCGCTCGCAGGAGCAGGCGCTGCGGAAGGAGGAGCGGGAGCCAACGACGGAGCGCTCGAGGCGACACCCATCTTCTTTCGAGTCGGCACCTTCAGGGTTTTCCCGGCATAAATCTTGGTGTTCGTCATCCCGTTGGCAGCCTGAATCCGGCGAATACTGGAATCGTATTTCGAAGCGATAACTGAGAGATTCTCTCCGGATTGGATCTGGTGGGTGACCAATTCCTCATCCGCACGCAACTCGAAAGGCTCGGGCTTCTTCTCGGCCGCAGCAGCCACTTGGTAGGGAGCAGGTGCCGTCGCGGGTGGAGCGGCATTTGTATCGGCATATCCTTCGGGAGACTCGGGATAGGCAGCCGCTGGGGGAGCTTCGGCAGGAGTCGAGGACGCCTGGTCCTTCTTGCGACTCAAGCAGCTCACGGAAAAGGTGGCGAAAAGACAAAGAAACGTGATTCTCAGGAGGTGTTGCCCAGCAAACATGGGAACAAATACCACTCTCCAGTGGCCTGAGAAAGTTGGATTTTAAAAATTCTCAACTTTGTTTCTCAAATTTTGATATTTTCGCTATTTTAAATAAATACGCCAAAACTTGTCAAAATCTTCCTTCTTTGACCTACAATCAGGCGCCCACGAGCATCCGCTCGGGATTCTCGAGACAGTCCTTGATACGAACCAGGAATGTCACGGCCTCTTTTCCATCGACGATGCGGTGATCATAGCTCAGTGCGAGATACATCATGGGACGAATCACGACCTCGCCATCGAGGGCAATGGGGCGCTGCTGGATGCTGTGCATCCCAAGAATTCCGGACTGGGGAGGGTTGAGAATCGGTGTGCTCAGGAGAGAGCCGTAGATCCCCCCATTGGTGATCGTAAAGACACCTCCCTGGAGATCCTCGAGGCCGATCTTGCCTTCTCGGGCGCGATTCGCATAGTCGATGATGCTTTGCTCGATCTCGGCAAAAGACTTCCGGTCGCAATCTCGAACCACCGGCACAAAGAGTCCCTTGTCGGTACCGACTGCGACCCCGATGTCGTAAAAGTGATTCTCGACAATCTCATCTCCTTCGATCTGGGCATTGACGGAGGGAACCGCCTTGAGCGCTTCGACGACAGCCTTGATGAAAAAGGACATGAAGCCGAGTTTCACGCCATGACGAGCAACGAAGTCCTCCTGCACCCGCTTCCGCAGGGCCATGATATTGGTCATGTCGCACTCGTTGAATGTGCTCAGAATCGCAGCTTCGTGCTGAGCATTCACGAGATGAGTTGCGATTTTCTTTCGCAGTGGCGACATCTTTTTCCGAGTGGTCGGCTTCTCGCCACTCGGCTTACTGACCGCTGCCGGGGTAGCAAGAGCCGGAGAAGAGGTCTCGGGCGCGGCCAACTGCTGGGTCGCTCCCATGACATCCGACTTGGTGATCTTCCCACCTGCACCCGTTCCGGTCACCTGGCTGAGATCGATGCCCTCTTCGTCGGCAATCTTCTTCGCTACCGGAGTGACCTTGAAATCGCCAGACGCAGGGGAAGTTTCGTCGCCTCCTGAATTCTCCTGCTCTTTCTCGCCTGGATCCGAGGCTCCCTCCTCCACATTCCCGGTATCGGCAGGTGCCTCTCCTTCTTCGATTCCGGCTACGGCGGCTCCGATGTCGAGCTCGTCTCCCTCTTCCGCAAGATGCTTGAGGATCCCGGATTTGTCGGACTCCAGTTCTGTAGAAATCTTGTCCGTCTCAATGGTGAGAATGACTTCTCCCGCTTTGACGTATTCTCCGTCCTGCTTGTGCCAGGTGCCCAGCGTGGCGGAAGTGATGGATTCTCCTACCGATGGTATTTTGATCTCGTGAGACATGCGATGGCTATCTTAAGACTGAAAAAGGAATCATCCTATTTGTGAAAAGCTTCTTCGACGAGGCGAGACTGCTCCTTCTTGTGAACTGTTTTTGATCCTGTTGAGGGACTTGCTGCCGCATCACGACCTGCGTAACGAACATGGTGGTCGGTCAGCTTCTGGAGTCGGGGACCTACGAAAGTCCAGCCTCCCATATTGAGCGGTTCTTCCTGACACCAGACCCACTTGGTCGCTCGTGGATACGAATCCGCGATCTCCTGCAGCCTCTCGCGATGAAAAGGGTAGATCTGTTCCATCCGAATGATCGCAACGTGATTCAACTCGTTCTGCCTTCGGAAATTGACCAGGTCGTAGTAGACCTTGCCCGAGCAAAAGATGAGACGATTGATCCGGTCTCGCTCAGCCAAATCGATCGAGGCATCGTCGAGAATTTCCTGGAATGAGGTTCCCATTCCAAAATCGTCCACCTTGGAGACGCACTCCGGGTGAGTCAGGAGGCTCTTCGGCGTCATGATGACGAGAGGCTTCCGAAAATCACGCGTCATCTGACGACGGAGGGCGTGAAAGTATTGCGCGGGGGTCGTGAGATTGCAGACCTGCATGTTCTGATCGGCACAGAGTTGGAGAAAGCGCTCCAACCTCGCGCTGCTGTGCTCAGGTCCCTGCCCTTCGTATCCGTGGGGAAGCAACATCACGAGGTGACTCGCTTTCTGCCATTTCGATTCGGCCGAGCTGATAAACTGATCGATGATCACTTGGGCTCCGTTCGAGAAGTCACCAAACTGGGCTTCCCACAAGACAAGTGTATCTGTGGCTGTCAGTGAATACCCATACTCGAATCCGAGCACTGCGAATTCCGAAAGGTGACTGTTGTAGACCCAGAGCTTGTGCTTCTCGTCAGGCGCCACGTGATTCAAGGGAGTGTAGCGCTCGCGAGTCTCGGGGTCATAGAGAACCGCGTGGCGCTGGCTGAAGGTGCCCCGACGGCAATCCTGCCCGGAAAGGCGCACCGATTTCTTGTCCTGGATGAGAGAGCCGAAAGCAAGCGCCTCGGCGAAGGCCCAGTTGATCCCCTCTCCCGACTCGATCGCTTCTCGACGCGCTGCCAGGAACCGCTTCGCAAGTTTCTTGTTCACGTTGACTCCATCCGGGATACCGGAAATGGACATCCCGATTTCCCGGACTCTCTCGACGGGAATCCCTGTCATCGCCGGAGCATGGGAATAGTCTGCCTGCGGCTCGATGACGGCTTCCGCCATCGAATGACCCTCGCCTCGCTCCGTCGCCAGTTCCAACTCGGCGTGCTCGCCATCGAGCTTGGCCTGGTATTCGTTCTCGATCTCATCCGCCCCGGCATGATCGATATCCCCCGACTCGACCAGTTCGCGCCGGAACAAGGTCAGTGGAGTTTCGTGTCGACGAATGTCTCGATAGGTCTTTGGCAGGGTGAAGGCGGGTTCGTCCCCCTCGTTGTGCCCGTGGCGCCGGTAGCAGACGATATCGACGACGACATCCCGACCCCAGGTCTGGCGGAACTCGAGTGCCAATTCGGTGACAAAGAGGACATCGAGAGGCGAGTCGCCGTTCACATGGAACACGGGAGCCTCGATCATCTTCGCGACATCCGTGCAGTATACCGATGAACGAGCATCCTTTGGCGTCGTCGTGAAACCAATCTGGTTGTTGACCACGAGGTGGACGGTTCCTCCCGTCCGATACCCAAGCAACTGGGAAAGGTTCAGGGTCTCGGGGACACTCCCCTGCCCTGCAAACGCGGCATCTCCATGAATCAAGACAGGAAGAACGGCATCGCGATCGACAAACGAATCCCGGAGCTCGGGATCCCTTGCTCGCTGACGAGCCCGGCACTTGCCTTCGATCACGGGATTCACAGCTTCGAGGTGACTCGGGTTCGCCCCAAGATGAATGGTGACCGGGTGCCCATGCACCTCGTACTCCGCATCGTATCCGAGGTGATATTTCACATCACCATCCCCGGCAACCAGGTTCGGAACATAGTTCTCAGAAAACTCGTAGAGAATCACCGTCAGTGGTTTGCGGAGCAGATTGGCAAGGACGTTGAGTCGCCCCCGGTGGGCCATTCCCATGCACATCTCGGAGACCCCAAACCTGGGAAAGGCATCGACCATTCCGTTGAGGGCCACCATGAGCGCATCGCCGCCCTCGAGAGAGAAACGTTTCTGCCCGACATATTTCCGGTGGAGAAACCTTTCGAAAAGCTCCGCCTCGGCGAGCCATCGCAGGGTTGATTCTTTCTTCTGGCTATCCGGAATGAAATTTTCGAAGCGTTTTTCGATCCGCTCCTGGATCCAGTCACGGACATCAGGAGTCTGCATGTGCATAAACTCGAATCCGATCTTCCCGCAATAGATCGTCTCCAGCTGGTCGATCATCGCTCCCAGCTTCATTCTCTGGCCCTGCTGGAAAAACTGGGTCGAAACTTCTTCCTCGAGATGCTCCGGGAGAAATCCCAATTCCTCGAGTCCCAGGAGGGGCTGGTCCGGGCCCTGGTCGTCGAGAGGATCCAACCAGGCCTTGGTGTGCCCCAGCGACCGATATTGGTGCACCATCGAGACGATTCTCGCCCGGGTCGCCATATCGAGACCTCCGACGACTTCGGCTCCGGAGCCCGACTTCGTATCCGCAAATGCGGTCGAGGATTCCGGCTGCGTCATCCCCAGCTCGAAACCTTCGAAAAACATCGCCCAATTCTCGTCTACGGACTTGGGGTTTTGCTTCCACTCGGAATACTTCTGATCGATCAGATCGGCATTCGCACGTGCGGGAATAGAATGGCTCATCAAAAGGCAGGTTGAAAAATCAAAGGGGCCATAAAACGTCGCTCGAATCGGTGGGATCGCTAGAGAAACTTCCCGAATTCTAACGGGACGCCCATCACCTCCCTATCGCTACGGACCAAACGCAGGACTCGTTCCAAAATAGGGACTTCCTACGATCTTTTTCGATCCTGAAACGGGATCGCTACTGCAGGGGCCCCTAATCGGCGAGTCCGGCACGCAACTCGCAGGCTCGAATCGTATTGGCCATGAGCATGGCGATGGTCATGCGCCCCACTCCTCCCGGCACGGGGGTGATCGCTTCACACGTCTCGGCGACGGCATCGAAATCCACATCGCCAACGAGCCGGGAACCTTTTTTCGCGGTCGGATCGTCGATCCGATTGATCCCCACATCGATGACCACGGCGCCTGGTTTGACATGCTCTTTTCCAATGAAATGAGGGATCCCGATCGCTGCGACAAGGATGTCCGCACGACGAGTCAACTCGGCCAGGTTCTTCGTCCGGGAATGGGCCACCGTCACCGTAGCATTTCCGCCTTTCCTCTTCCCCATCATGAGGAGGGCGAGGCTCTTCCCGACAAGCAGACTGCGCCCGACGATGACGACATCCTTCCCGGAGGTCTCGATGCCACTCTCGATCAACATCCGCTGACAGCCGGACGGCGTACACGGGGCGAAACCGGTGGGGTCATCCATCGCCAGCTTGCCGATATTGACGGGGTGCAACCCATCGACATCTTTGGCGGGATCGATACGGAGAATCACCTGGTCCTCATCGAGATGGTCGGGCAGGGGCAACTGCACGAGAATCCCATGGATCGCCTCATCGGCATTCAACTCATCGATGACCGCATGCAGCTCCTCCTGCGTGGTGTCGGCAGGCTTCTCGATCTTGACGGAGTGCATTCCCAGCTCCTGGCACTTTCGCTCTTTCGAACCGACATAGGCCTGGGATGCCGGATCCTCTCCGACCAGCACCACGGCGAGACCCGGAAGATGCCCGGCGGCTTTCAGCTTCTCGAAAGACTGGAGACACTCGGCGTAGACGATTTCGGCGATCGGTTTTCCTTCAATCAGTTTCATGGTTCGGATTCATCACGAGTTCGACTTGCTTTCGCTTCTCTTCAAATGCTTCTTCGCTCAGATCTTCGGGAACATCGATGAGAGGTTCGAAATAGACATCCACCGTCGTGAAGGGTTTCGGCAAGCGAAACTGATCCCAACTCTTGAAGGACCAGTAAGAGCCGTATTCCACGCGAATGGGAAGAATCCTGCCTTCCGTCAGCTGGGCCAGCTTGATGACGCCCGGGCCGAGTCGATACCGCGGACCTCGCGGTCCGTCCGGCACCACGGCTACATCATAACCTCGGCGAACCCAGTCGAGCAGTCCGAAGAGCGCCTTCACCCCCCGTCTCGAGGTCGATCCGCGAACCGCCGCACAATCGATTTTGGCTGCAAGCACCGCGATGATTTCTCCATCTCGACTCGCACTGGAAAGGATCGCGCCTCCCCTCCCCTTGGCTCTTCGGGTGCGCGAACCCGGGACCGCAAAAATCCGGTTGTGCCAGAAAATCCAGATCATGGGGTGATCGGGGGGATTTTCGGTAATCTTCCCCGGATCATGAAATCGCCACCGAAACGTCCACCCGAGGACGACCATGAGGGCATAAATCGCGCCCCCGATCCTTCGGGATTTGGGGGAAAGATCCTGGACCGAGATCTCGTCTTCCGGAGTGATGGGCATCGCGTTTTCGACTAGAGGAATCCAGAGTCTTTCAAAACCTGGGTCAGCTCGACCTGACGATCCAGCTTTTCCCGATAGCCATCGACCTGGTCTGACTGCGGGAGGCAACGGGTCGATTCGTCCAGCGCCACAAGTCGCTCGCAAAGTTCTTCGTAGGTGCCCTGCCCGTCGGCAAACGCCGCCTGGATCGCCCCCCCGAGACTGGCCCCCTCGGCAGTAGCCAGCGCGACGACAGGAACGCCAAACGCATCGGCCGAGATCTGGCGCCAGGTCGCACTCTTGCTCCCTCCACCCGTGAGACGGATCTCCGATGGCTCCAGGCCGAGCGAGGCAAACCGGCGCAGCCCATAGGCGAGCCCGAGGGTAGCTCCCTCCATTGCGGCGCGCGCGAGATGGGCGGGAGAGGACTGGTTTCCGGAAAGCCCGTGGATGACGCCCGAGGCTCCAGGCAAATTCGGAGTTCGTTCTCCGTTCAGGTAGGGCAGAAAAAGCAGGTTGCTCGCATCGGCTTCCACCGAAGAAACGGCGGACTCCAGCTCTTCCAGGCTCCAGCCAAACCAACCCCTGACTTGTTCGGTCACGACGGTCACGTTCATCGTGCAGGCCAGCGGCAGCCAACGATCGGTGCTATCACAGAAAGCCGCGATCTCGCCCTCGGGATCGATGATGGGTTTCTCGGAGCAACCATAGAGCGTTCCCGAGGTTCCGAAACTCGCAGTGATGATTCCGTTCGAGATATTGCCGGTCCCGATCGCTCCCATCATGTTGTCTCCCCCTCCTGCACTGACGATCACCTCCGACGAAAGCCTCCAACGATCGGCGAGCTCGGGACGAAGCGTCCCGTGGACCTCGTTCGAAGAACCCAGGGGAGGAAGCATCTCGGAAACCCGGGGATCGACAAAATCGATCAACTCCTGGTCCCACTCGCGAGTACGCACATTCAGGATCCCCATCCCGGAGGCATCCCCGTATTCCATCCGCTTCACCCCGGTGAGGTGGAAATTGAGATAGTCGTGAGGCAAGAGAATCGTGGCCACCCTGGCAAATTGCTCCGGCTCGTTTTCCTTCAGCCAAAGCAGCTTGGGAATCGTGTAACCCGGCAGCATCGCATTCCCTGCTTTCTCGATGAGACCCGCAGTTCCACCAAAATTCTCTTCGAAAGCAGCACACTGGGCGGTCGTCGAGGTGTCGCACCAGAGTTTCGCGGGGCGGACAACCTCGTCCCGGGAGTCGAGCACGACGAGGCCATGCTGCTGTCCACTCACTCCCATTCCGCGCACCGCGGAGCGACGATCCCCGATGTGATCCAGACATTCGGCAATCGCGTCGTCGAGTGCGGTGGTCCAATCGGCAGGATGCTGCTCGAGGTGTCCGTCGGGGAGCCCAGCGATCAGGTCGTAGCTTCGAGCTGCTTGGGCAAGGATCTCTCCCGATTCCAGGTCAAGAACGACTACTTTCGTGCTTTGCGTTCCGCTATCAATTCCAAGGTAAAGCATCCTTCACCGCTAGCGGTGAAAAAGAACCGGATCAAGCTCGGAAAACAACGAAGTCAGGTTCCTTTCGAGGAAATCCCGAGAAGAAAAGACGTGGCGGGCGATACCTTGCAGTCGGAGACTCAGCCCTTTGGCAAGAGCCCCTCTTTGAGCGCCTTGGCCACCGCTCCCGTCATCGTATTGACGTGAAGCTTGGAATAGATGCCACGGATGTGCTTGTCGACCGTGTGAAAGCTGAGATCGAGCTGGTCGGCGATCTCCTTTTTGGTGAGCCCTTCGACCATCTGTTCGAGGACTTCTTTTTCCCGCTCGGTGAGCCCGTAGTCCCGGCTTTCCGGAGCAAGATCACTGAACATATCGAGCACTCTCCGTGCGATCAGCGCATTGATTGGTGCTCCACCCGCGAGGATTTCGCGAATCGCATCGGGAATTTCTCCCATGCTGGAGGTCTTCAGGAGATACCCGGAGGCCCCTGCGCAGATGGCGTTGAAGACTTTCTCGTTGTCGTCGAAAACCGAGAAAACGAGGATCTCGATCTCGGGAAGGGCCGTCTTGATTCTCCGGATCCCCTCGATTCCGCTCATCCCGGGAAGTCCGATGTCGAAAAGCATCACGTCCGGACGTTCACCCGCAACGAGAGCTTCGATCGCCTCCTCGCAACGCTCGAACTGGTGGACACACTTCATGTCCTTCTGACGATCCAGAACTCTCGCGACGGTGCGTCGCAGTGTTTCGTTGTCCTCGACAACCCAGACCCTGGTCGGTGCTTTGGGCGCTTCTTCGGTTTTGGTCTCCTCACTCATGTTGACGTCCTCGTACTCTTACTTTCGCGAAGCTCGGTCACTTTGCATCTGAAATTTCATCCTAATCAAGGCATCGGAACTGTGAGCAAAACCGACGTCCCCTCGGTCAGGGCACTCCGGACTTTCAAGCTGGCACCGATCGCCTGCGCTCTCATTCGTAGATTCCGCAATCCATTTCCTTCCCGGAACTCCTGGTCCAGGTTGTTGAAACCGATCCCGTCGTCTTCAATCGAGAGCTGCAAACGGTTACGCTTGCTCTCGATCTCTATGGTCACATTTTCTGCCTTGGCGTGGCGAACGATGTTGTTCAGCACCTCCTTGTAGATCAGGAAGATGTCTCGCTTGAACTCGAGAGGAAGCCGATCGTCGTGCGCCTCCCCATTCACCGTAAAGGTGTATTCGTGGGTCCGCAGCAACTTCGCAGCCGTCTCGCGGAAGCGGGTCAGCATCTGCTGCCAGGTCTCTTCTCCAGGACGAATCAACCAGACAATGTCCCGCATCGACTCGATCGTCTTGTCCGCTGTCGTCTTGATCTCGGTCAGTTCCTCGGTGACGAGCTCGGGTTCGTCGGCTTCGGTTTTCCCCAACTCGGCAAGGAGCGCGATACTGCTCAGGTTGCTCCCGATATCGTCATGCAGATCGCTCGCGATGCGTTGCCGCAAATTTTCGAGATCCTTCCTCCGGCGAACGCGCCCCCGAGAAAGAACGATGAGAACAAAGGCCAGGATCCCGGTCACTCCGCTCCCGATGTAGGTCACCCCGCGAGTCACCGTGCCATCGACGAGATCCAGTCGACGCTCCTCTTTCTCCAGCCAGCGGCGAACAAGTCGATTCCGCTTATCAAGATCCGACAGCCAGGAGGAGTAGGAAACGAGATTCCGGCGGCTGCTGAACTCATCGACGAGGAAATTGGGAGCCCATCCGCCCTTTCGAACGGCATGCAGGGCCTTCACCGGTTGCCCGTAGGCCACGTTCTGCGAATCGGAATAAACGATCAGCTCGGCCAGATCAAAACTGAGACGTGCGGGATTTTTCGGCCCGAGAACAGTCACCCGAACATACCGACCGTAGGGATCCCCACCCGCGACGATGAGCGGGTTGTTTCCGATCATGCTGATCTGCGAGGGATTGAATCTCCCGATTGCCTCCGCATTTCGCATGTCCGGGAACTCCGAGACCTCGATACGCATCGGGTAGGGAAATCGCACCGTGGGATCCGGAACCGACTCCGGCGAATCGGCGAGAATGAGATGCACCTCGTCGATCGGCATGGCTTCTCCCAGGTCGACCTGCACCCAGCTGTTCGGTGCGGGCTCTTCCGATTGGGCCCGAAAACCCAGTGTGGGACTTTCCTCTATTCCGTGGGGAATCCCCAGGGTCGTAATGCCATCGGTCACGAATCGCTTCGCCCACTGATCGGAACGCTCCTCGCTGTCGAGAGCCGTGACTTCTTTCCCGACCGCAATGTTGCGCCCATTCTTGAGGACCATGACTTCGCTGAGAGAAAACACCTCCTGGTTGTTGGAGGGAGACCTCCAGAGTCCGGTTGCCGTGATCCGAAGATACCTGCCCTCATAGCCACTGACCTCGCGATAGTAGGGCCAACGCCGCACCCCGAGCGCCTGATCCAGGCGCCCCTCCACCATCGTCTCGTAATTCCGAAAATCGGCGTCATTCGAGATGTCGACCCGGAAATTTCGAGGAAAGCCATAGCCATAGACGGTCTCCCCCTCGAGTTCCGCGGTCACTGGAAACAGGGCGATCGCATCTGGAGACACCATTTCCCCCATATCGATCTGCAACCACTTGGGACGCTTCTTGGAGAAAACCGAGAGAAATCCGAATCCCGTGACCCGTTGCGACTCCCGGACGACCCGGGGCAATTCCTCGAGCTGGTCGACGATGTCCTCCTGGGCCTCTTCGATGTCCCGCAAGTCTCGATTGAAAAGACGGGCAATCCGGTCGGCACTGGTCTGGCGGGGATTGATGACCGGCTCGATCATATCCGGCGCGATGATCTCGGGCAGCTCGCGGCCCGATGAAGACTGCATCCCCGTATCCGGAAAGGGCGAGAGCTGGGCCTGCAAGACTCCACCGGGAAACAGCAGGCAAACTCCAGGAAGGAGAAGGCCGGTCCGAAGGATTCTGAGAGAAAAGGAAGTCAACTGACGAAAAGGAAAGATGAGATTTACTCTATCACAGGAAGAGACGATCGACTACTCCGTCACGACTCGCTCCCTGGCAACCCGATTGAAATCCACCCGGACGATTTGCGCC
Source organism: Verrucomicrobiales bacterium (assembly GCA_029213195.1). Lineage (GTDB taxonomy): Bacteria > Verrucomicrobiota > Verrucomicrobiia > Verrucomicrobiales > DEV007 > Arctic95D-9. The sequence continues at coordinate 15,537 of JARGNI010000029.1, read as the reverse complement.
AATGAAAGTTGGACAGCGATACCAGTTCCTTCGTTAGGTGAAAAGCATTTCCGGTGGACGAATCACTCCCGCGCTTCGGTCAACCACTCCCCCGAATCCGCACCCGCTGCCCCGTCTATTTCGCAACAAATTCCATGCATAAGAGTCATTGACGATTGATACGGAAACCTTTACGAAAGGGACCGAGTCGGGTGCATTACTTCATCTCTGCACCTGCTTGGAACCCTGAAAGACTAAAGAATTATCCTTCATTTACTATGCTAGCTACTATCGGAACCATCCTCGCAATTGCCGGATTTATCGCACTCCTCGTTTTCTGGATCATGACACTCGTCAAGCAGTTCAAGTCTGGTGACACCCTTTGGGGCGTGCTTTCCATCTTCTTCGGAATTCTCGCGCCAATCTGGTGCTTCATGAACGGGCACAAGAGCCTCGGAATGAAGTTCATCATCGCACTGATCGTTTACATCGTCGGCTTCGCCCTCGGTGGTGCTGGAGCAGTGATGAGCATGCCTGAGATGGCTCCTTAATCAGGAGAACCAACTGAATTCAGCGAAAGGCGACTTCCGATTGGGAGTCGCCTTTTTCGTGTCCTCGTCCAACCTCGTCCTAAAGTCCCAGGATCGCTCTCGCCGCTTCGACGTCACGCGCGATCTGGTCTTTCAGCGCATCGACCCCGTCGAACTTCTGCTCGGGACGGAGAAACTCGACGAACTCGATCTCGAGTTCTTCTCCATAGATTTCGTGCTCGAGGCCAAAGAGATGCACCTCGAGGAGACGCTTCATGGCCCCGCCTTCTACCGTGGGGCGATACCCGAGGTTGGCGACGCCATTCCATCCGTCTCCGGAACCCGTGGCTCGAACCGCATAAACTCCCGTCGGCGGCAGTTGCTCGCGATGGACGGTGAAATTGGCCGTCGGAAACCCAATCGTTCTTCCGAGCTTGCGTCCCTCGATGACGGTTCCAAAGACCGTATAGGTGCGCCCGAGAAGAGCCTCCGCGATTCCGAAGTCCCCTGCCCCGACCGCTTCACGAATCCGGGTGCTGGACACCCGCATCCCCTCCAGCTTGACGGTCTCGACGGCCGAGACTTCGAAATCGTGGACTTTCCCGATCTCGCGCAGAAGTTCCGTCGTCCCCGAGCGTCCCTTGCCGAAACGCCAATTCTTGCCGACGCAGATTCTCGCGATCCCCTCTCCGGGAGAAGCCGCCAGGAGCGCGTTCACGAACTCTTCTCCGGTTTTCTCACTGAAATCCTGTGTAAACGGCACCACCAACACATTCCGGATTCCCATGACACGCCCGAGAAGATGCATCTTGTGTCGCGAGGCCGTCAGCAATCGTGGCGCATTCTGGGGCGAAAGAATCTCGACGGGATGAGGATCAAAGGTCACGACAACTACCGTGCCGCCCTTTTTCTCCGCCGAGTCGACCGCAGCCTGGATCACCGCCTGGTGACCGAGATGAATTCCGTCAAAAACTCCGATCGCGAGATGCAGGGGACCCGGGACGTCTTTCAACGCATCGATCTGCAGCATGACATTCATCGGACCGATCGGGAGGATTCCGGGACCCGGGACTAGGCTCCCCGCAGGCGTGACACCTCGGGAAGGCTCAACATTTTCGCGAGGATCTCATCACGATCCCCGAATTTCAGCTCCTCAAACGTCACCGATCGTTCGAGATCGAATTTCCCCGAACGGGTGCGCCTCAGAGACTTGAGATGCGCTCCACAACCGAGATCGTGCCCGATATCGTGGGCATACGTCCGGACATAGAATCCTTTGCTGCACCGGACCGTGAAATCCACCACGGGAAGCTCGATTCCATCGATCCGATAGCTGAAGACGTGGACGAAACGAGGCTCGCGTTTCACTTCCTTGCCCTGGCGCGCCAGCTTGTAGAGTGGGACCCCGTCCTTCTTGATCGCTGAAACCATGGGCGGAGTCTGGTAGAAATCGCCCTTGTATTTGTCGAAAGCTTCCGTGATCTGCTCTGGAGTGAAATCGGGCACCTCCACCTCTGTCTCGACGACGCCCTCGGCATCCTGGGTGTTCGTGGTCTTCCCCAACTCGAGCGAACCCGTGTATTCCTTGTCCTCCGCCATGAGCAAATCCTGGATCTTGGTTGCTTTCCCGATCACGAGAATGAGAAGCCCCGTCGCCATCGGGTCAAGAGTACCACAATGACCGATTTTCTTCGTAGCGAGCGTGCGCCGAGCGACGGCTACGACATCATGGGAGGTCATGTCCTGCCCCTTGTCGACGAGGAGCACACCGGAGATCGGTTCCGTATTCATAAATCTACCAAGGTTCTCCCGACGAGAGTCGCCGGATAGGAGCGCGCATAGTATCCCGAGAGAGCAAAATTGCACCCGTTAATTTTACCGGATCGAAAGGCACGCCCCGCGCTGCCCAATCCGGACAAGCCCTCTACTCCGCCCGAAGATCGTAGCAGATCAGGCGAGATCCGAGCTCGTTCTGATTGATGTAGAGCAGGCCATTCGACAACGCCGGTGGCGCCCAGGTCTCGGGCGCATAGAAGAGTCGTGCTTTGGATAGAATGCGGAATCCATTGCTATCGAGATCCATCCGCAAGAGCGCCCCGTTCTCACTCAAGCAGACAAACCCGTCGTCGACATGGATGAGATGCGCATGGCCCAGGCTGATGGGAATGTCTCGTCCGTTCCAGGGAATCGTGGTCTGGTAGAACGCTTCATTCCAGTAGGGTCGCCCACTGAAGACATCCATGGCAAGCATGAGCCCGCCATTTCCGCCAAATCCATAGAGGATTCCATCGTGATAGATCGGCGTCTGGAACTGGCATCCGAACTCCGGGGAAGTCCAAGCTACCCGTGCCTTGAAATCGCTCCCGTATTCCAACATCACCCCGCCGAGACCGTAGTCCTCGGTGAGAAAAACACGGTTGGGTCCACAGGGAACCGGAGTCGCGGCGTTCACGCTCGCGAAATTGTCGGAACGCCACGGAAAGGCATCCTCGACCTGCCCATCCTGGGGATTGATACATAAGAGACCGCCGTGGGGAGGTTTCACCATTCCTCCTGCAAAGACGAGGAGACGGTCCTGGTTGTTGATCGTCGCCATCACCGGAGACGCATAGCTCCCATTCCACTCATGATCGGCCGACCAGATCAGTTTCCCGGTAGTCTTCTCCAGGGCGACAACACACGCTTCGTCCGCCCCCACGTGGACGATCAGCATATCTCCATAGACCAGCGGACAGGAACCGTAGCCAAAAAAGAAGGGCGACGGGCCGAACTCTTTCGCCAGCTCCATCTGCCACTCGATCTTTCCCTCCTCGAGGGAGAAGCAGATCAAATCCCCATCGTTCCCCAAGGTATAGACCTTCGCGGTCTCCGGATCGATCACCGGACTCGACCGAGGGGTGTCCGTGATCCCATAGCTCTGGGCCACATCGACGGGATAAGCGTGTTTCCAGATCTCCTTCCCCGTCACCGCATCGAGACAACGCACCTCTTCCGTCTCGCCCACCTGGTGAATGAAAGCCAGCTTCCCATCGGCAATGACAGGACCGGAATGCCCTTTCCCCCGCTCCACTTCCCAGAGGATCCGGGGCCCGGTTTCATCAAAGTCAAAATTCAGACCGGTCTCAGCGCTGTGAAAATCGTGGCGAGGCCCGAGGAAATGCGGCCAGTCCTCGGCATCGGCAACACCGAGGATCAACGCGAATCCAATCCCCCAGTTCGCCCATCGGAGTTTCTCTTTGGCTTTCATCGAGAAACGGTAGGTCAGATCTCGGCACAGGGATGCTTTTTTCTTGGAAAATTGCGCCAATGCGGCGAGAGGATATCCCATGAAACTGGAACGCCGCAAAGCGATCATCACGGGTGCCTCGAGTGGAATTGGACAAGCCATCGCCAAGGCTCTCTCGGCCGAAGGTGCCGGCGTTGCCCTGCTCGCGAGACGGGAAGACCGCATCCGATCTCTCGCTGCCGAACTCGAATCTCCGGAAACACCCGCTTACTCGTTCCCCGTCGATCTCAACCATCGCGGTGCCGCCCAGGACGCGGTCAATCTCGCCGCCAGCGCACTCGGAGGAGTCGATATCCTTATCAATGCCGCCGGAGTCGGTCGACAGGCCAAGCTCATCGATGGCGATATCGATGACTGGCAGACCATGCTCGATATCAATGTTATGGCCCTCGCCATCGTGACCCGCGAAGCGCTGCCTCACATCCCCGAAAAAGGAGGCCACATTGTCAACATCAGCAGCATGTCCGGACATCGAGTCCCGGGAAAAGGTGGATTCTACGCTGCGACCAAGTTCGCCGTCCGCGCCATGACCGAAGGTCTCCGGCAGGAACTGCGCGCCCAGGGCAACCTCACCCGCGTCAGCAGCATTTCTCCCGGATTCGTCGACACTGAGTTGCTCGAGGATTATTTCCAGAGCAGCGGCTCCGGCTCCCACTACGACGCGATCTCCTACCCCATCCTGAAGCCGGAAGAGATCGCCGAATTGGTCCTGCATCAGCTGACCCTGCCAGAAACGGCTGAGGTCACTGATATCCTCGTCCGCCCCACCGGGCAGGCGACGTAGTTTTCCTTCGTCGAATTTCGCAAATCGTGTAGCGGAGCTGGTACCCGCGGATGCGGGTGGAGACAGCCGGAGGCAACGTGCCATCCCGCGCCTGCGGGACCGAAAATAGGTCATCCGGCGCCAGCGGGATCGGAATCGTGGCCGATTCCGCTACGGAAAACGAGATCCAACGAAGCGGCCTCAGGCGACAACTCACCACCGAACGGCTCGAGCCGCGGCGGAGGTCGGCATCCAGCCCTGGAGACGGGTGGACTCTTCGTCCCAATCGTCCTCGTAGAAGCCGGTGATGGCAAAACCAGCCTCACACATCCCTCCGATCTGGTCTTCCCAACTGTGGCTGTATTCGAGACTGAGTTGAGCGTCCAACTGATCGGAAAGAAGCTCCGCATCGGCGGATTCCATATCCGAGTAGGGAAGCCGATGCTTCACGACGGGTTTGCCGGTTTCTTCCAATACCTCGTGGTCGAAGAGGAAGAAGCAGGGATTCATGAAGCCAGTCAGGAGAGCGCCTCCCGGTTTGAGGATGCGGTAGCACCCTTCCCAGATCGGAGCGAGAGACTCGGCGAAGACATTGGAAACGGGATTGAAGATCAGGTCGAAGGACTGGTCATCCAACCCTGTCAGGTCGGCCATGTCACCCTGTTCAGTCTGGACGGTCAGCCCATGACGGGCGCAGGTCTCCTCGTCTTTCCGAAGCTGCGTATCGGAGGCGTCGAAAGAGAGAACCTCGGCACCGGCCGCCGCAAAAATCGGCACCTGCTGCCCTCCCCCGCTGGCGAGGGCGAGGATGCGGACTCCGGAAAGATCGGGATAACTCGGGAACCAGTTGGTGGGAACGGCTTTGTTGGGCGTCAGGATGACGGACCACTCGCCTTCTTTCGCTGCCTCGATTCTCTCGCCGGAAAAGGGAGTGCTCCAGCGACACCCTTCCTCCGATTGGAGGTTCCAGGCGTTGCGATTGTATTCGAAAATGTTCATACCGGGGCCGCCACCATACGACGGAATCCCGGCTACTCCAGCGACTGATTCTCGGTGCTGTCGAGTCGGAACTGAACCTCCTCGGTCCCGGCATGAAAGACGATGAGCTCGTAGGTTTCGGCAATATCCCCAGTCCGATATTGAAGCCAGTCTTCGTCGTGCGTGCCGGCGTAGGCTTCGCCCGTCCACGGATTGCGGAGGTCTTCTTCGAGATACTTCTTCTCCTTGAGAAAGGCGGCCAACTCGGCTCCCTTCATCATCTTGCGCGGATAGATTTCTTCCCGGACATGGAAATTCTGCAAGCCCTCCTGGAGTTTCAGGAGCAAAGCTCGGACCCGGTATTCTTCCCGCTTGGCCTGGAGCGAAGGCACGAAGATTGCCGCGCCGATGGCAGCAACGACGACGACTCCCAGGAAGCGAATGAAGAAAGTTCGAGCTGTCATCACGTCATGCTGAAGATCGAGGACAAGGGAATGCGGGACAGCGCAAAGGCGAGAACGAGCAATCCGAGCCCGATCCAGTCGCGCTCCCCGAAGCGATCTTTCCCGGATCGTCGACGGACAAACTCGAGAAGCCAGCCAGTTGGGCATCCGTATTTGCAGTAGATCATGGGATAAAAGAGCGAGAGGGCCAGACCGATCACGGCGACGAGAATGGTCGCCAGTCCAGCCGATTTCACGAGGTAGGCATCGAACGGCTCGATGCCTGCCAGATCGAGATCGAGCTGAAGAAAGGAGACGCCGAGAACCACGGCGAGGAGCATGACTGGGATCCAACGTCCGATCCATTTCCCGTCTCCAGGCAAAGGGCGCTTCCACCCGGCCGGGACCACCTTCATGGCCCAGCGCTGCAGGTTTCCATGAGGGCAGATGAACTGGCAGTAGAGCGGCTGCCTGGTGAACCAGGGGAGCAGGAAAGCAGCGAGAACAAACAGCACGAGCCCGGGAGTGGCCTCCCAGGGCACGCGACTCTCGACCCAGCCGACGAGGAGAGACTGGGCGATGAGATCCCCCAACCAGAATCCGAGCAGGAGAATGGTCGCGATGGAGTAGATCCATCGCCATTTCTGGACGCTCTTCTTTTTCTGGAAAGCGAAGAGCAAGCCTCCGGCGAGGAAGCCGAGAAGGGCGAAGTCCCGCCACTCCCACTGCACGGAGCGATCCATCCCCTCCTGGCCACTCGCGATGGCGAGACGATGAGTGATACTTTCGGCGACCGCCTCACTCGTCCGGGTCGCCCCGGTCACGCTGTAGATCTCGGCCTCGTTCATGTCCTCGATCTCGGCGATGGCATCCCAGGTGCGACCGTTCCACGATTCCATGAAAAAGTAATCCAGCTTCACATCCTCGACATGACTCGGGGTGTCGTAGCTGTGACGAAACGCGATCCCCACCCCCTTGTCTTCGGCGTCGAAGACGACGAGAACATCACTCGGCCCCGAGTAGCCAACGATCTCTCGAGACTCGGGCATGGTGCGCACCGTGTATCCGATCTTTTCTCCAGCGGCGTTGCGAACTTCGAGCCCTCCTCGTTCTCCCGAGTCGACGACGAGGCGATGGGCCTCGGGAAGAAAGGTTTTGACCTCAGCCACCGTGATCGGCCAATCGCCCTGGACTCGAAGCTGATCGTGGTGCCCTCGGATCAGCCAGGCAATGGCCACGAGAACCGCGAGTCGATAGAGCTGTAACAACCAAGTCTTGATGAGGGGCAGTGTATTCGGAATCCAAGACAAGCCAACTTCCTAAAATACGTAGTGTCCAAAGAGGGGCGATGATGGCTCGAACGGCGGTCGGAAGATTCGCATCTTCCGCTACATGCGTTTCCTGAGGCATGGATTGGCTTGGGAATGCGGTTCGAGAAATCCATGGACATCCGTTTCATCCGTGAAAATCCATGCGCCCTCTCGGCTGGGTGTTGCGCAGGGGGGCACCGAGCTCGTGTGCCTGACACCCAGGAACTCGATGTCCCCCTTCACTGGAGCTTCTCGGAGATGTTGTCAGCGTAGCCGGTCATCTCGAGAAAGGCGCGGCCGATGATCTCATCGGTCTCGACGTCGATGATGTCGCAGGCACCTTCCCAGTAGCTGACGCCGCCCGATCCTCCAACCATCTCCTGGGCGGCCATGGTGGGTTGGAGGAGAAATTTGCGTCGCTTTCCGGTCGCCGGATCGGTGGTCTCGATCTGCGGGGAGATGGGATAAACGGCTCCGGTCTTCGGGCTTTCCCATTCGCCCTGGTGAATCCAGCGATACTCCTCGGCCTTCTGGTGGGTCAGGTTTCCTTCGCGATCGATCCAGACGAGCTTGGAATACGGAGAAACGGAGCCCTCTTTCTCCCTCAGGACATAGCCCATGATCTCGCGCCCGTCATAAAACTGGAACGCCGCCCAGTCCCATCCGATCTGGTTGCGATCGAGTTGGCTGCTCGAGATCTCGTGATCCATCCACGCTTCGCCGGCGACCTCCAGCTTCTCCTCCCCAAGTAGGAGAGTTCCCTCCACATCCAGTCTCGGGAAGGTGATGTAATAGCTGGCTGCGGTGCCCTCGGGTCCTTTTCGTGAGATCCCCTCTTCTCCAAAGATGACTTGGGGTTTGTGAGCAAGGAGACGAAGATCGAAACGGACTTCGGAGCGGACGGAGCCTGACAGTTCCAGGAAATTTCCCACTCGCTCCAGTTTCCAATCGCCGTTGAAGACCTGGAGATCGCCTTCCTTGGCACCCGCATTCCAACCTGCGCGATTGAGACGCTCCTGGTGATAGAATTCTCCAGTCTCCGGGTCGCTCAACCCCATGTGAGCCATGTAGATCTGGGCATCGCCAAAGGCCTCGTCATCGGGTACCGTCTCGGGCCGCTGTCCCAGTCGAAAGAAAGTCGCCTGGAATCCAAAACGTCGATCTCCCGCGAAGAGATGGCCGGTGAGATACCACCACTCGATCTTGAAATCGGGATGACTTCCATGATCCCTCGGAAACTGGAGGACGTGGCCCACCCGGGGTTTCGACCACTCCGCAGCGGCGCCGCCTCCTGAAAGGAACAGGCCGCCCAGGAGGAGAAAGATGGCGAAAACAGGTCTTGGCGTTCTCATTTGTTTGTTACTCTTCGCGATCTGAATCGAGTTGGGCTTTCTGATATCCGACGACGTATCCCACCAGCCCGGCGGTGAGCACGGTGAGGATCCCGAGCATGGCGAAAGCGCCCCAGGGAATCCGATAGCTCAAGGTCCAGCCAAAGCTCTGGGGGTTGATGACAAAAATGAGAACCCATCCGAGGAAGAAAGAGAGCAGGATGCCGCCGAGATAGCCGATCACGGCGATGCCCGAACTCTCCCACATCGCGGCCAGCGCGACCTCCTTCCGCGTCGCCCCAATGGACTTGAGGGTGGCGAGCTCGTTCTTTCTCTCGAGAAGCAGACCCGCGAGAGCCAAACCAAGACCGGTCACGGCGATGAGGACGGCGATCGCTTCGAGAGCATAGGTGACCGCGAAGGTCTGGTGAAAAATCCGGATCGACTCTTCCCGGAGCCGCGCATTAGTCCGCACGTTGATCGCGGGAAATTGCTCGGAAAGGCGAGCGACTTTCTCCTCGGCATCGACTCCTTCGTCGAAGTAGACCGCCATGTTCGTGAGTCGTTCGTCGCCATACCACTCGCGGGTGAAGCGACGGGACACGATCATCGTTCCAGTCTCGTTTCCATACTCGGCAAAGACGCCGGTGACCTCGATCTTTTTCGGGCCTGCCGGGGTCGGGAGAACGACAGGACTCCCCTTTTCAATCGAAAGTCGACGAGCCAACGATTCGCTGATCCAGCCGGGATGAACCTGCTCCATTTTTTCCTCGAGAACCCTGGGGCCTTTCTTCGCAGGTGGATCGATCCAGATGAGCTGGAGATAGCGTTCCGGGTCGTTGTTGTAGTCGGCTCCGCCGAGGAAAAACTCGCGTCCCTGGACCGTCACCGAATAGCGCCGCAAGCGATCGACTCCCGCGACACCCTCACTCGCCTCGATCTCCTTCCAGACAGCCGGAGAAAGGGTGTTCTCGTTGGCCACGGAGTTCGCCCCTGCCGCGGCGACATAGGCATCGGCCTTGAGAAGCTGGCCGATCCAGCCGGTCAGGGTGTTTTCGAAACTGGCGACAAGAATCGCCATGGCAGCCGACATCCCGATGGCGACGGCGAGTCCCGCCGCCGTGAGTCGATGCCGTCCCCCGGGACGTTGTAGCTGGCTCGCTGCGTATTGCCTCATCGGGCCGGGCCGACCCGACCGGAGCCCTCTCGAAACCGGCCGAAACAAGAGACCGATGAGAATACTGGCGCCAAAGACGGCGAGAATCGCGGCGAGATAGCCCCCGAGCGGCACCTGGTTTTCGATTCCGGATTGGAACGGGGGCAGGAAGGCGAACCCGATCCCGGCAGCGATGAGAACCAGCCCGAGCGGCCAACGTTTCAGCACGGCAATGCCGCCTCCCCTCGTACCTTGTTTCAAGGATTGCGCAGGTGGGGTTTGCGAAGCCTCCCGAGCGGGGAGCCAGGTCGCGAAAAGACTCGCCCCCAAGCCAAAGGCGAGGCAGAAAAGCACCTCCCCGCCCGAGAGCGAGATCGAGGTCGTCGTCGTCTCATAGTAAAGCGTGTTCACCGTCCGCGCGATCGCTCCGACCATGCCCATCGCTAGGATTCGTCCCAGGAGGATTCCGAGAATGGATCCGAGAATTCCAAAAACGACTCCCTCCCACATCCAAGCCGCCCGAATCTGTGCCGGCGTCACCCCGAGGGAGCGGAGGACCGCGATCTCGGAACGACGCTTGATCACCGCGGCCTCCATTGCCTGGAGGATGAGGTAGACACCAACAAGCAGAGCGAGTCCCGAAAGGATCGTGAGATTGAGTCGGAAGGCCGCGCTCATCTGGGTCACGGAAGACTTTCGATCCTCGGGAGTATGGAGAAGATATCCATTTTCCGAGGCGAAGTCCCACATCCGTTCTCCGACAAGGCGTCGGTTCTCGGCGAAATGAACCCCCTCGGGAATACGAAATTCGACCCGGGAGAGGGCATCCGGCTCTCGAGCGAGGGCCTGCAATCCCGGCAGGTCCATGAGGAGGAGATGATCGGGTACTTCAGGGAGATTCGGGTTCGCAGGAAGCACGCCCCGGATCTCGACTTCCGCCTTTCGGTCATGGATCAAGACGGAGAGGACGGAGCCTTTCTCGACCTGGAAGCGCTTCGCAAAGGCTTCTCCCACGAGCACGCGATCGGCTCGCCCCAGCAGCGAGTCTTCTCCTCCGAACCTGCCCTGCCCATCGCTCTCGGAATCAGGCCCCGGTCCGGACGAATCGTTGCGAATCGAATTGGCCGTGTTCTGAAGGGCCACAAGATCCGCCCCAACAAAACGCAGGAGCGGGCCATTGGGTTCATCGGCGAGGGCTCCGGAGACTTCGAGGACTGGAAAGATCTCGGCAGGCGAACGAGTCAGCTCCTCCCGGATTCTCCACAGTTCCTCGACCGGCAACCTCCCCGCCCCCGGTCGCAGGATAAAATCGCTCTCCCCGGCGATCGACTCGGTGAAGAGCCCAAAGCCGCTCACGGCCGCCTTGTTCGCAAGACGCACCGAAAGAAAGACCGCGACTCCCAGGGACAAGATGCCCACGAGCACGGCGGTGAGCCACGGTTCCCGCTTCCAGTGCCGCCAGATCACGCGCGACCAGAGAATGCGCCCCACCGCGACGGGCGGGAGGGTGGAGGGAGAAGAGGACTTCATCCGGCCGTGGCGATTTCTTCGAGGATGACCCCATCCTGCATCCTCAGGGTCCGCTGGCAGATGCGGGTGACGGATTCGCTGTGGGTGACGAGGACCATGGCGATCCCATGCGCGTCGCTGAGCTCGGCAAGAAGATCGAGAATGGACTCTCCCGTCACGGTGTCGAGATTTCCGGTCGGTTCATCGGCGAGGATGAGATGGGGACGAATCGACAGGGCTCGGGCAATCGCGACCCGTTGCATCTCGCCTCCGCTGAGCTCGTCGGGCATGGCATCGGCGCGATGAGAAAGCCCCACCTCATCGATGAGTTGGGCGACTCGTTCTTCCCGCTCAGCTCCTTCCAGCCCCGCCAGTTGGAGAGGAAACTCGATATTCTCGCGAGCCGAGAGTGTCGGGAGCAGGTGAAAAAACTGGAAGATTGTGCTGACGCTCTCGCGCCGGAGCCGGCAGAGTTCGTTCTCATCGAGCCCCTCGAGGGATTGTTCCTCGATCGTGATGGTTCCCTCGTCGGACCGGTCGATGCCTCCGATGCAGTTGAGGAGGGTGCTTTTGCCCGATCCGGACGGTCCCATCAGCGCGACTCGCTCTCCAGCGGCGAGACCGAACGAAACCCCTTTCAGGACAGGGACTTCGCCATACGATTTTGTTACCTTGGAGACTTGCAGCGCTTTCATTTTTCTACACCGTTAGAGGATACGACAGGGAAGCCCGTCAGGACCAGAGAACAAGTTCCCTGTATCCATGAGTTTCCCCGACCCAGCCCCCACCACATCATGCCTCATTTTCCGATCAAGATGCCCCAACTGGGAGAATCCATGGCTGAAGCCACGGTGCGAGAGATTCTTATCGAGTCTGGAGCCGAGGTGAAGGCTGATCAAAATATTTTCGAAGTCGAGACCGACAAAGCGATGATGGAGGTGACCACGCCCTGCGGTGGGATTATTTCCGAAGTCATCGCCGAGATCGGGACGAGCTATTCCGTGGGGACCCAGCTCGCCTTCATCGAGGCCAGCGAAGAGGACGCGATCCGTGCCGGGCTCTTGAAGCCCAAGGAAGAGACCGAATCCGAAGCAGCGTCCTCGGCCGGGAGTGGCGATAGCGAAGCCAATCTGCACTTTGCGATCGACGAAAAAGACATGATCGAAAGCCAGCCGCCTGGCGCCTCCTACGTCGATCCCCGTCCCGTCCAGCCCACCGTCGAGGGCGAGCTCCCCGTCCCGATTCGCTCCAGCGTCTATCTCAGTCCCCGGATGCGTCACCGGATGGAGGAACTGGGGTTGAACTCCGCCGATCTCGCCGGCCTGCCCGGCAGTGGAGCCGGTGGTCGTGTCACGGTCGAGGATTTCGAGAAGTTCATCCAGGAGATCGAGCAAAGCCACATGACCGATGCATCCCCGATGCGGATCGCCGTGGCCGACTCGATGCGGCGCAGCTGGACTCGCCCTCTCGCTACCGTGACCGTGCCGGTGATCATGGACGAAGTCCTCGCGCACCGGAAGTCTCTTGAAGCCAAACCGGGAGTGACCCTCTACGCGATGCGCGCTCTCGCGATCGCGCTTTCGGAGAACACCGCGGTGGCCGGACGATTGATCGGAAACCGGATCGTCCACCCCAATGCCATCGATATCGGATTCGCGGTCGAAGCGGAGGACGGGGTCCTCGTGCCCGTGATTCGCAACGTCGACCAGAAGTCCCTCGGCGAGTTGCGCGAGCCCTACGAAACCCTGATCCAGCGAGCACAGGAAAGAAAGCTCCCGGCTGATGCGACCGGTGCCGGGATCGCCACGATCACCAATGTCGGTCCTTTCGGAATCACGGCCGCGACCCCGATTCCGCTCCCCGAGCAGAATCTCGTCCTCGGGCTCATGGCCGGCCGCAAGACTCCGATCTGGGATCCCGAGTCGGGAGATTTCGTTCCCAAACTGGAATCCCAGTTCATACTCAGTTTCGATCACCGCATCCTCGACGGAGGTGCTGCGGGAAGACTTCTCCAGCGCGTCGGGGAGCTCCTGCAGAATCCCGCCGAGCTCTAATCGCCGCGAGTCCTCTACAGACCCACCGAGCAGCGGAAGCCATAGAACCAGTGCTTCCACCCAGTCCAACCCGCTTTTCTAAGCGCCGGAGAAGTTTCTTTGACGATCAGGGCAAAGGTCTTTCTCGAGATCGGGTTTCCTTTCAGATCCGGATAAATCTCCCGTGCCTTGTCGAGAATCGCCGGATTTACGATCCCGGTTTCCCGATGCTCGATCAGGTATTCGGAAAGCTGATGGATCGACTGGTAGAAGGGATTGAGCACCCCCAACTCGGTCGCTTCACGGATCGCGATGGCTTTCTCCACGGAACCATCCCGGGCCTCGTAGAGCGCGGCAAAGGGGTGATGCATCACGGTGTCGTGATCGACAGGCAGACTCTCGATCGCGAAGAGATGAATCGGTCCCGAGGCACCCAAACCGGATTGCACGAGATGAGCTAGAGCCACGTTGATCAGCATCCAGCTCTCGAGACCCTGCCGTTCCTCCCATCCCTCGCTCCATTTCACGGCCTGTCCGAATTCCTTCGCCATCCGACAAGCATAGCAGCCGGTCGCCCAGAGGAGCGTCGTGCTCCGATACTGATCGCGGTGCTTCCGGATCGTCTGCAAGGCTTTATCCGTCCGGTTGTCGTTGATCAACTCCATGATCAGCGACCTCCACGCCGCCTCGAGGACGGGCTCATCGAGGCGGAATCCCTGCAAATCCTTGATCAGTTTCTTCTTCGAATCATACACTCCCCAGGCCGCCCAACGGATGGCCGCTTCCGTGTTGATGAGCTGCTCGGCCTGGGCCGCGGCCCGGTATCTCTTGAAAACTTCCTTCTGCCACCCAGCTTCTCTCAGGACATCTTCGGCATCGATGAGCCGTTGCTCCGAAGCCGCCCGGTGCCGGACCAGCTCATTGAAGGCGACGAGGGCTTTTTCTCGATCCTTCTTCGCGGCGTGGAGTCGGACCTCCATCTCGGCCGGACCCGAGTCCTCGGGATTGTGATAACGCCAGACTTGCAGCGTCTCTTCGGCGTTTTCGTATTCTTCGGATTTGAGATAGAGCCGAACAAGGTGCCAGGCCGAGAAGGTGTAGGTGGGCGACAACTGAAACGCTCGCTCAAAGCTGGCGATGGCCTCTTTGTCCTCCCCTTTTCGGAACATGAGATCTCCGCGGAAGCCATGAGACGTCGAGGATCTCGGAGAAAGCCGGACGAGGTGGTCGACCGCTGAGACGGCCTTGTCGAATTCCTCCTCCTCCGTGCACCAGTCCGTGAGCATTTCATAGCCCCAGAGCCAGTCGGAGTGCCCCTCCATCGCTTTCTCGAGGATGCGAATCGCCTCCGCGCGATTGCCTCGCTCCCACTCGACCCAGGCCTCGCGACCCTGCAGATAGTGCGGACGGTTCTCCTCGAAAACTTCCGGCCGACTCGCCTCGATTGCCTCGCGATAACGCCCCATCTGCGCGAGCACCATGGACCGGATATCGTGGAGATCGATCGAGCTCGGGCAATGCTCGAGCCCTTCGGCCAGGACCTCGAGTTGCTCATCCTGCCGACCGGGAAAGGAGGCATAAATCCGGCGAAGCCTCAGCCAGGAATCCGAAGAGGCGGGGCGCTCCTCGCAGAGTTTGCGCCCCGTCGCGATGGCCTCGTCCTCTCGTTCCAGGAGTCGGGCCCAGTCGCCCAGTTGGTCCCAGGCCCAACCGTAGTCGGGATCGATCTCGGCCGCGGTCTGGATCGATTGAAAAGCTTCCTCCGTCTCACCCAGTTTCCAAAGGGTGTCGGCGAGGCAACCATGATTCGCTGCCGTGAGGGGATCCCACTCGACGGCCCTGCGAAGGGGTTTCACGGCGCCCTCGTAGTCTCCCAGCTTCTCCCGCCCGTCCGACAGTTTCCGCAGGGCTCGGTCCCAGTTCGGATTGATTCGCAAGGCCTCTTCGAGGGCGGCGACCTCCTCCTCCGCTTCTCCCCGATCACTGTGAACCTCCGACAAACTGAACCAGGCTCTCGGAAGCATCGGGAATCGCTCCGTCATCTCGCGAGCGAGGCCGAGGGCATCCTCGGTCGCTCCCATCGCAAGCTTCTGCTCGATCAAGACCGACCAGGCCTGCCAGAGATCGGGTCGAGCCTCCCGAGCGCGCTCGAGGGATGCCGCCAGCGAATTGAGCCAAAATAAATGACACCCGAGCCGAAAAGCTGAGAGAAGGCTTGA
>JARGNI010000082.1 GCA_029213195.1 Verrucomicrobiales bacterium | reverse complement strand
AAAAAGCTGCTTTTCTTTCTCCATAACGACACGTTCGTTGAGAAGTAATGCGGTATTGGGCAATCATCGGAGTCGGTGCTCTGCTGGCTCTATCGGTGAGCTTGATCTCAACGGTTCTGACGGGGCGCACAGAAGTGCGTCCTGTTCCGTTCGAGGTTGGCCCGCTCGAGAAAACGGGAGGAGCCGTCCAACGTGAACTGGATCGGCTTTACACGCGTTACGACGATCGACTTGCTTCGCTTTCCAGCCTCATGGTAACGGAGCGGCCAACGAGCCTGGCGGTCGAATCGGCGGCTTCGAGGATTGCCGGAGTTCGGACCGCAACCCGCATTGCTCTCTCCGGTGGCGAAGAGGATTTGCATCTCGAAATTCGCCGGACTGGAGATGGTGAATTGCCTTTTGATCCCGAACGGTTTCCGCGCCCTGTCCTCACGGAGGATTCAAGCGGATCAGGCTTGCCTTTTGAGACGGTGAGAAAAATCGATGCCACACTCATGGAAGAGAAGGTCGGAACCTCCGGCTGGATTCGAAACGGCGATGGGACGCTCTACCGATGGACGAAGCAGCGGCCACACTCCTTGATTTTGATTGGAGTGGATCCTCTTTCCATCACCCAACTGACCGACGAGTGGTTGTCGGAGAACTCTGATACTTCGAGCGACTTGGCATCCGTCCTCGAGAGTTCGGGAGCTGCCTCTGTGCGATTGGTAGGACCGGAGGGGAGTGTCATCGAGCAAGCCGGGCTGGATGTGCCATTCGGTGCGAACTCGGCGCGCTTTCCCGCATCGATTCGTTTCGGCACCTGGTTGGTGGAAGGAGTCGGGAGGAGCACCACGGTTCGCGTTCGAAATTGGCCCTGGTTTTTCGCAGGGCAGGGTATTGCAGTGGCTTTGTTAGTCGCCTCTCTTTTCGCGGCCACTGCTTTGCGGCATGCCAATCGCCTCGCGCGCCAGCGGGTCAGTTTTGTGAACCGCGCTTCCCACGAGCTGCGATCTCCGATCACGAACATGATGCTCAATGTGGATCTCGCTCGCGAAATGATCGACGAAGATCCTGGCGGTGCCGAAAGAAGATTGGCGCGCGTTTCGGACGAAGCGGGCCGTCTCAGCCGCCTCGTCGATAACTTGCTGACTTTTTCGCGATCCGAGAATGGAGTGGATCGCATCCGCGTGGAAAAGATCGATCCCTCGCAGGTGTTGGATGAAGTGCTTGGACAATTTGAAATGTCTCTTCGGGATCGCAAGATCGAGGTGAGTTGGGAGAAAACAGAACCCGTTCAAGTCAGCGCGGATCCTGATTCCCTCGCGCAGGTATTCGGAAATCTTTTGTCGAATGTGGAAAAATACGCGGCCTCGGGCGAGCGGCTCTTCCTCGTCGAATCGGTGGAGGAAGAATACTGGAGGATCGAGTTTAGAGATGTGGGACCGGGCATCCCTGAGCGAAGGCGAGAGCAGATCTTCGAACCCTTTCTGCGCGGCGATGATGCGATCGATGAAGGCGTTTCCGGAACGGGACTCGGTCTTACCATTGCACGGGACCTTTGCCGCCGTATGGAAGGAGAACTGCAGTTGATGCCGAGCACAAACGGGGCGATTTTTCGCGTCCAACTCCCCCTGACAAAACCATGAAAATTCTGGTAGCCGAAGACGACCCGGTCACTCGGGAGAGCATCGAAGTCGCGTTGACACGCGAAGGCTTCAACGTATTTGCCGTAGAAAACGGAGTTCAGGCCGTCGCGGCCTGGAAGGCCAAGAAGCCCGACCTCGTCTGCCTCGATATCATGATGCCGGAGCAGGATGGCTTCAGCGTCTGCAAGGAAATCCGGAGCAAAGACAACGAGACACCGATTCTGTTTCTTTCGGCAAAGAACGAAGAGATCGACGTCGTTGTCGGTTTGGAGTTGGGCGCCGACGATTTCATTCGGAAGCCATTTGGGAAACGCGAACTCATTGCCCGGATTCGAGGCGCACTGAGGCGATCGAAAGGGAGCGCTGCCGAGAGAAAGAGCTTTGAAATGGGTGACTGGGTTGTCTTCCCCAGGGAACTGAGAGCCGAACGAGACAACTCAGATATCGAACTCACCCCCCGCGAAGTCAGCATTCTCGCTCTGCTTTCTCGTCGCATGGGGGAAGTGGTGAGCCGCGACGATATTCTGAATGAGTGTTGGGGAATCGACTACTACCCGGAATCCCGGACCCTCGATCAGCACATTTCCAAACTTCGAAAAAAGCTCGGCGACGACCCCGACGCTCCCGATTTGCTCGAAACCGTTCGAGGGGTGGGCTATCGGTATCGGGGACCGAAAACTGGATCGCGATAGATTTTCGCAACCTGCTGGGTTGCGCCTGAATGAACGAAGGGGTGGCGCGGTTTTACGGAAACTATTCGACGCCCAACCGACGGTCGGAAGATTGGCATGTTGCCTGCGGCGATCTCCACTTCGTTCCGGTGCCGCTACAATGTTACGATGTAGCGGCACTTGGAAAAGTGCCGACGATGGCGCTTCCAATTGGTGTTCCGCTCACTGAACTACCATTCTCGATGGTCCCGATTTTTCCGGACGGTGTCATCCGCTCTCTCACCTCCGGACCGGCACCTCTCCCAGTTCGGCCAGACAGAGGCCATACAGATAGTCGGGGCCATTCTTGTCCATCAGCCGTGGCTGGGACTTCCAGAAGTCCCGAATCTCGGCGATTTTCCGGCGGGTTTCGGGAGTGTCGAGGGCTCCCAGTGCCCTGACCAGCATTTTTTCCGATATACGGTTTCCGTTCACCTGCCGTATCCGGGATCTTCAAGATGAAGTTCCCTCCTTTTCTCGGCCGTCAACTCCCCCAGCGCAGCCAGACAGGCCCAATACAATCCGCCACCTCTACCACCCATGTCATGCTTCAACCACGTCTGGGACTTGCTGAAGTCCCGCATTTCGGCGACCTCTGCAAGTGCTTCCGGCGTCCCTACCGCTCCGAGTGCTCTGACCACTTTCGCAGTCAACTGAGCGCGTTCCTGCAATTTCCAATGCCTTTGCTGGTTTTCAAGACCCGGCTGTTTCCACCAGTCGACCTCCAGAGCGGATAACGTGCGCCTCCAGAATTCAATTTCCCTGTCGGCCAGATAAATGAGCGGCGGAACAAAATTTTCTCCCGGACGCAACTCAGGCTCCTCCTTCCATCCAGTGGCCCTTATCTGTTCAAGGATCGTGGCAATCCACGAATCGAAGCCATGTTTTTCAAGGTATGCCTGAATGTGGGGAATCGCATCAGCTCCGCAACCAAACAGGATTTCAAATCCCTTCAGTTGGACCCGATAGTTGCTCGAATCGATCAGATGAACTGCTTCCGCTGCTCTAGTCTCGGCATCCTCCATCGCTTCACACCGCTTCATTCCCTCCCGACCCTTCTGGATTGTTGCGACGATCTCACGCAAATCTCCCACCGCCATATCGAGGTCCACGAAGGGAATGGGGGGAGTATCGAGCCTTCCGGACTTGGCGAAAAGCCGATCGCCGTCGATCAACGCCACATTTCGCGTGATCGGATGCTCATTGAAATTCTCCGGCTTCGGAGGTTTTCGCATCGTTCCCGACGCATAATTCACAACGATCTCTTTTCCACCGCCGCCGAGGAAAAGAATCATCCGATGGCCGGGGATCACTTCCGGTTTCAAACCTTCCGTCGGGTTGATAGGAAGCGCCAGGTCAGTTGACGGCACTGCATCCGGACTCGGCACATTCGTGGTCCTTTCCTCAGGATCCACGAGCCTTGGTAGGCCGTGAGACGCAGGGTTGCCCCCTACGGACAGGATCCTTTCCTTCGGATCCGCCAGTTTCGCCAGGCCGGGAAACTCAAGTGTGTCTCCCACGGCCTTCGATCCGTGAAGAACCTCCTCGACCGTCACCTTGCCGTCGATTTCTTCTCCTTCGTTCACGATTAGGATCTCCGTTGCGTGCCATGCCTGGAGCTGGAGATTGAATCGTACAAACCAGTAGGTCGGGGCCCCGGGCTGCGGCCCGCCGAAAACCGAGGCCGCGAGGCACAGGGCGAGAATTGTGGAAATGATCTTTTTCATCCGTAGAGATGACACCGCAGGATCGATTTTCTTAGATGGTCTTTCAGCACGAGAATCCGTCGGCTGTTTGCTGTCTCCATCTCCGGACAGGCAATTTACCCTTCGCCTTGGTATTCAGTGCCTGTGCAGTTGGTGCCGTCGTGATAGCAGCGCCATGGTTCGGGGACCCCGGTCACCTCGACGTCGACGATGAACGAAGTTTCTCCGCGCCTCGCACTGATCACCTTCATCTCCCGGTCAGGAATCTGCGTCTTAAGCTTGGCAAGGCAGTCATCGATAACCTTTTGCGGAACTGGATCGGTTGCAGGCCCTTCTTCATTCGTGCTTGCGCCCGAAACCTGGTTTGCCGAACCCTCGGTCCCTGTGTCGTCTACAACACAGGAAATTAGACCGATGCTTAAGAATGGGATGAGAAAAAATAGTTGGGTAAATTGAGTTGTTTTCATCTAGTTGGAATGATTGGAGCCTCCGCGCTTTGTTCGCCGTCTTGAAGGATTACCTTCGGCCGCTGATGACGGCCTCGTAGGCATCCCAACCACCTGTGAGGTGATAGAGTTTTCGGAAGCTCAAATCCTTCCAGGTAGCCACCACTTTGGCAGAATCGGCTCCATCTTGACAGTAGACGACGTAGGCTCGCCTCCGATCCAGCTTGGCGACCTTCGAATCAAAATCATCGGCTTCGGGGTCGAGGTGCCTAGCTCCTGTCAGGTGTTCACGGGTGTATTCCTTTGCGTTGCGGAGATCGATAAAGGCGGGGCGATCTTCTTCCTTCCAATCTCCCTTCAGCTTCTTCCATAGTTCAGCCGCACTGATCTCGATTACTTGCGGTTTGTCGATCTCGGCGACTTCTTCAGCTGGTGCGGGAATGGCACCGATGGCGAGTGTGACTGCGGCGATAGTGGTGATCAGTGTTTTCATTTTCTTGCGAACGTTAGGGCGCACGGACTTTTTCCGGGGGCGGGATAGAAAGGTAAGGGAGTGAGCGAACTGAGAAAAGACCTTTCGACTCGAAACGGGATCGAGTGGGGGTGCCAAGGCTTGTTCGGTTTTCGATCTTCATTCGGGTGACTGTTGAACAACCCGTGGAAGAGCAGGGAGTCATTCTCATCGATCTCGAACTCGCCTTCTCGGAAGAATATCTGCTAAGGGGTCAGCTTGGAGGTTTGCATGGGAATGCGGTGCACCATCAAATCCTGGCAAGGCCCAAGATCCCGCTCTCCACCAGAGCCCCATTCTCTCCGCCTCAAAGACTCCAACCTTCCCGGTAGGTGCGGTGCAGCATTGCGCTGGCCTTTTCACTGTCCGGGATCTCCCCGGTGAGAGGGTGGTAGTGGAAGGTTTCTCCGGTAATCCCGGCGATGCTGGTCAGTTGGATCAACTCGGTGAGCGGACCACCGATCGAGAACGGAGAAAAGGTTTCGCCCTGACCCTTGCAGGCATCGATCCACTCGCGGTGATGATTCACTCCTCGAGGAAGGGTTTTCTCCGGTTCCTCGACACTGCTGCCCTTCGGCAGGAGCATGGAAGTCGTGTTCCATGGATTCGAGGAGTAAATGCTGGCCTTGGAGCCAATCAGGAGGGAGCCGAATGCCTCTTGTTTCTCGCCATGGAGCAATTCTTTGGGTGGGCGCATCGCGACTCCGCTGGAGACGGTCAATTTCACGGGAGGCAGCTCTCCACGGGCGGGAATATGGAAGTGGACCTTCATCGCCTGCGGATAGCCTTCCAGGTTCACCCCGACCGCCTCTCCCTCGATCTTGATGGAAGGAGCGTCAGGCGAGGGTTCCCACAGTTTCCCGAGATCGAGGACGCGGAAGAGGAAATTGCCCGTATGGCATCCCATATCGCCGAGTCCGCCGCTGCCAAAGTCCCGTCGGCTGCGCCATTTGAACGGAACGTAGTCGGGATGGTAGGGACGCTCCGGCGCAGGTCCGAGCCACAGATCCCAGTCAAGATGATCCGGCACCGCTGGAGTATCGGTGGGGCGACTGATTGGTCCATCGCCGTTGCTGACCCAGAGATAGGCTTCTTCGATGGTTCCCGCAGTTCCCGCCTGGCCCCATTCTGTCGCTCGACGCACTCCCTCGGACACCGAAAACTGATTGCCCATTTGGGTCGCTACTTTCTGCTGGGCCGCGACCTGGCGCATGATCCGGGCTTCGTGCACGGTTCGGGTCAGCGGTTTCTCGCAGTAGACGTGCATGCCGCGCTTCATCGCATTCACGGCGGCCACGGCATGGGTATGATCGGGGGTGCACACGAGCACGGCATCGATCTCTTTCTCCATCTCGTCGAGCATGCGGCGAAAGTCCGTGTAGTGCTTCGCCTGCGGAAATCCCTTGAGGTGCTTCTCCCCCCGCTTGGTATCCACCTCGCTGATCGCCACGATGTTCTCCTGGGATAACATCTCTACATTCCGGACCCCCTGGCCACCGACGCCGATTGCACCGATGTTCAGTTTTTCGTTGGCGGCGTAGGTGAAAGCCGTCTGGCTGCTGCAAATCAGGATCCCGGCCCCGGCAGAGCGTTTCAGGAAATCACGGCGGTTGGTGGAGAGCGCTTTCATATTCGGTTTCGAAGTACCATTCGTATTAGAAGAGATAGGATGAAACGGGCAATACAAATCGGGACTCCAGGCGACTTCGTATTCTTGGATTCCCGAGGATTCCAGGCGACGAAATCCTGGGGGTCAGGAGTCAGATCGAGATCTTTCCTGAATGCGTCGATGTAGAGGTTCCACTGGTACTGGAGGATGAGCCTGGCAAGAAGCAGCTCCAAGTAAGAATGGCACGAGACAACAGGGTCGACTCTCTGACCCAACCCCATTGAGCGGCTCTTCCTAAAAACTGTGCAGCCGCCACTGGCCACCTTCCTTGATTAAATTCATCGTCTCCGGCTTCTTCCCATCGGGACCGAAGAGAAAATCGACTTCGGCTTTGTCACCCTGGATGCGGGGAGTTCCGACAACCTTTCCTTTTCCAAAGAAAGTCACGAACATGGTTTTGATCTTCTCGTCTCCCTTGGGTACTCCGAGAATCATCTGGACATCTCCGTCCGGACCGCTCGATCCGAGCGTGGCGAGTTGGGAATGGTCTCCTGATCGAGCGGCGTCAAAAACGGCCTGCAAGATGGCGGCGGGATCGGATGAATCCACCTTCGGATTCGTCGAGGTGGTTCCGGGACTGGTCGCATCTCCTTTGACCTCGAACAACACGCGCGAGGTTCCCAGTTCGCGAACGACGATGTTCATGGCATAGGTTCCGGGTTCGAGGGGTTTGCCATCCATGGCCTTGTCCAGTGAAAACTCGGTCCCGCTCTGGACCATGATGATCTTCGCGTTGGCCTGATCCTTCTGCGTCATGACACCCTTGGCATCGGATCGGAAGACGTTGGTGATGATCATCGTCGGTTCTTTGATTCCCAGTTTCACGACAGCGTCTTTGGTGACCGGATTCTTGAGGCGGGCAAAAATGGCCGTGTGGACACTTCCTTCGAGTGAGGCTGCTTCGTCGCCAGTGGTGACATCGAAGGGATAGATCGGAGAGCGCTCCGCTGCCGCGCAAGGTTCTCCAGAGCAGAGCAATAGGAAAAGACAGGAGAGCAGGCAGATTCTCATCCTTCAAGGTGAGGGGAACCGGAGGAAAATCAATGCGAAGATCGAGGGGCTTCGTGCAATTTGTGGGCAAACCTCTGCCCGATACGAAGGTGTGGGTTTGGTCTCCGGGAAGCAAGTCGGTGAGGTGCCGCGATTCAGGCCTGTTCGAAATCAGTTCCTGTCGCTAGAATTCGGGATCATGAGGTGGATGACTTTTGTTGTGTTGCTGTTCTGTGGGTTCAGTTTTGGCTCGGCAGAGGATGGGCTTAGGGCGGCCTACTACAAGAATGGCGAGATCCATGTGAACGTGCTGGGGACTCCTGAGGAAGAACCGCTGACGACCGGGCATTCCGACTTCAAACCCTCCTGGTCGCTGACGGAGGACAAGCTGGTCTTCTTCCGACGGGTTGTGAATGACAAGGAGGTCAGCAACTGGAAGACGGCGATCTGCATTATCAATGCGGATGGGTCCGGATATCACCGAATCACGGATGGAACGCATACGGACTTCAATCAGACGTGGACGAGGGACGGGACGAACACCCCGATCTGGAATCGTCGTCATCCCGGGAAACGCGGCTACCAGGTCATGGCCGGGAAGATCGGTGGGAAACCCGGGGAAGAGATCGCCCTCACCGGAAAGGGGTATCATGCCTGGGCATTCACTTGCCTGAAAGATGGCCGCATCCTCGTCGGTGCGACGCCTCCCGGACAGGAGCGCGGTTACTACCTGATGACTCCGCATCCCGGAGGGATCACAAAAGGGGCGCCGCAATTCGAGCGGATCGCCTGCTCACTCGATCAGAGCGGTGTCCTTGCCCGGGTCAGCCTTTCGTTGGACGAGAAACGAGTCTGTTTCGAATTTCAGAAAGGGTTCCAGCACTCCGTGGCTGGACGCACACTCTACCTGGCAGACTTTGATGTCGAGAGACCTGCGATGTCGAATTTCCAGGCCTTTGCGAATGAGGAGGGCGAGAAGGTCTGGTATGCCTATCCCCGATGGACCCGAGACCAGAGTGAGATTGTGTATCACGCCGGCAGGAAGTTGTTTCTCTATCATCCCGAAAAGGGAACGACTCGGAAAGTGTCCCTCGATGACAAGGCGGACTATCGCTATCCTCACGGAGAGGCGATGCCGAAGTGAATCACTTTGTCGAAGGCAAACGGGGCGGAGTCTTTCGTTTCCGCATCGCAATCGTGCCGTAGGTGAGGCGACGCCAGAGCCATTCCAGTGGGCCGTATTGAAAGCGGCCTAGCCACCAGGACGAGACGAGCATCTGTATGATCCATACGGCAGGCACGATCATCATTGCTTCGCGGAACTCGAGCTGGCGGTTCAAGCCCAGTCCGTGACCGTAGTAGATCAGGCCGAGGATGAGGGACTGGGAAATGTAGTTGGTGAACGCCATCCGGCCCACGGCGATGAAGCCGCGCCGCAGAAAGCCGGGCTTGCCCCGTTGCGACCACATGACTCCGAGCCCCGCATAGCCGAACGCGACCAATGGCAACCCGGTGGAAAGGGCGGTGTAGGCCCAGAGCAGGAGGGGAAGGGACGGTTCGGCTAGAGCGAACAAGCCATAGCCGCCGAGCGTGAGGGGCAAGCCGGTTGCCAGGAGAATCAGAGTGGTTTTCCGGAGACGGCCAGTGGACCATTCGCCTCGGAAGAAACCGCTCTTCATCAGGGACATGCCGAAGCACATCATCATCGCGGCGAACCAGAAGAGGTAGAATGGGATACCGAAGAGGTGGGTAAAGAAGGCGTAGAGCGCCCGGGTTTTCATCTGCTCCGCCCAGGATCCTCGGAGTGCTTCCATCTCG
This sequence comes from Verrucomicrobiales bacterium, assembly GCA_029213195.1. Lineage (GTDB taxonomy): Bacteria > Verrucomicrobiota > Verrucomicrobiia > Verrucomicrobiales > DEV007 > Arctic95D-9. The sequence goes on along the minus strand of JARGNI010000082.1, from coordinate 685 downwards.
GTTTCTTCTTCGGCCTGGAAGGATTCGAGGAGTTTGCTCCAATCTTCGCGATACTCCGAGAAGTCGACGAAATGACTGATCGCGGCCCCGAGAGCAAGCGGCAGGACGGTCATCGCCATGAGGGCGCAGCCGACGATGAGAAAGATCTTGGCGGACCAGTTTCGACACCAGAAAAGGACGAATCCCGTCAGCGCGTAGGTAACAAGGATGTCCCCATGCCAGACCAGGTAGGCGTGGAGAATGCCGAAGAGCAGGAGCCAGCCGAGCCGTGGGAAATAGACCGATGCCGCGGAGCGACCGGAGGCCTCGGCTCGTTCGCAGAAAAGAAGCATCCCGGCGGCAAAGAGCGCAGAAAACAGGGTCGCGAACTTTCCGGCTCCCAGTCCCATTACGACGGCCCAGAGAGTACGATCCGGCTCCGTCATGTCCAGAGGATAGATCAGCAGCATCGTCCCGAACCCAAACTCGATGCTGTTGATCGCGACGAGTCCACAAACTGCGATCCCACGGATGAGATCGAGAGATTCAATGCGTTGCGTGGAGAGGGTCGGTGAACTCACGAAAGGACGGTGATGGAGGATGGGGGGGAAGCCAATGAGAAAATGGCCTGGGGATTGGAATGGCGGGAGGGGCTCGTGTTGCGCCACAAATAAATGACACCGGGTTGTAATTTCTAGAGTGCTTC
>JARGNI010000081.1 GCA_029213195.1 Verrucomicrobiales bacterium | reverse complement strand
ATCGTACAAGTCGAATTTCGCGTTTTCCCGAACTTCTTTCTGAGAATGGGTCTACACCCTCGTTCTCGATGGAGACGAGCCACACGAACTCGCAGACTTTCCCACGTTATCAGTGGGCTGACGGGAGATCCTCCCGTGTAGTGAAAAACAGCTTTCAGGCAAAGCTGAAGCTCCCTTGTGTCCAGCCCCCCCGATTTCTCGACCAAAACCCCTACTTTTCAGAGCGGTCCCGTAGATCCAAGGCCCACAGCCTTGACTCCAGCTTGTTTTCATGGCCAAATTTCTCCATGAAGACAAGATTTCACCCTTTCTCCCCCTGCACCCCCTCAATCCAGCTAGGACCGACGCACCGATAAGAACTCCTTGAAAAAGCGAATTCCTGTCAGTAATTCCTGTCAGTAACCAAAGCATGAATCTTCGTATTCGATCCACCTCGCGACTGCCCAATCAGTTGATGTTCAGATCCTTGCGGGCCGCCGAAGGCATGTTTATGCACTTTGACACTGGTCGAATCAATCGCCCACAGCTTGCCCTTCAGCCGAGTCGCCAGAAGGATGTGGATTTCGTCCCAAATGCCAAGGTCGCACCATTTTCTCCATCGAGTGTAGATCGTGGTATAGGGGGCGAAGATGCTCAAGGCGCGCCAACTGCATCCTTCACGAAGACGAAACAAAACCGCTTGGAGGATCGTTTCTACCGGAACCGGTGGCCTTCCCGCTTTTCCTTCGTGAGCACCGTCTGCAGTACCCGGATCGATCAGATTAATTTTTTTAGCTCTTTGGCTACTCGTAGATCTTCTTTGTGGATGCGGATTTCTGGCATTCCGTATTTTAACTTACCCTAACGTTAGTACAAGCCATTTATTGAATTTTCGAACGCACCCTAAAAGCCCACTTAGAAAAGTAATATCGAGATTTTAGATGATCCCAAAATCTATTTTCAAAACCTTATCCATCACCCGATGCACTTGGCTCAAGTTAAAGCCAGTGACGGAATAAAGATTATAGGGATACAAATAATTTTCATGATCGAAGATCCTTCAAAATATACGAATGAACAGCATACACGAACCACAGGACATAGTATTGGTTGGGGGCAGTGATTTAACAGGTAATTGGCGCCCTCAACTTTCAAAGTTGCCACTTGCTTTCAGCTGGCGAATAGCCACTTTCGTAACACATATTTTCCAGTGAGTTGCTGCTTCAAATTGGACGACATTTATCTCTCAACGCAAATCCATGACACGTTCCACAAGCCCTGTCGCATTTTCACTTGTTGTGCCGTTGTACAACGAGGAAGCCATGATGGGAGTTCTGCGTGACAGGCTGCCGAGCAGCCTGAATAAGATAGACCCAAACTGGGAACTCATCTTGGTCAACGACGGTAGCCGTGACAACACTCTCTCAGAATTGTTAAAATGGCAGGCAGACGACAAACGTATTACCGTTGTTGATTTTACCCGGAACTTCGGCCACCAGGCTGCAGTGTTTGCAGGACTGGGCCAATGCACCGGAAAGGTGATTGGCATCATCGATGGCGACCTTCAGGACCCGCCGGAACTGCTTGCTGAGATGTGCAAGGAAATGGGACCAGACCATGACGTGGTTTTTGGTGTGAGAACCGCCCGCAAAGAAAATGCCATCAAGAAAATCTGCTATTGGTTAGCCTATCGCCTGATTAACACCGTATCAGACTACCGGATACCTAGCGATTCCGGTGATTTCTGCATCATGCGCAGCTGTGTTGCCGATAAAATGCTGGAAATGAGTGAGCACAACCTCTTTCTGAGAGGCCTCCGAGCATGGGTCGGCTATCGACAAAAACCCTTCATCTACGAAAGGCAGGCTCGTGAGCATGGGGCACCCAAGTATCAGTTCAAGGATCTGTGGAGGCTAATGCGCGATGGCATTTACAGTTTCACCAGCTTGCCACTGAAACTAATGAGGCGACTTGGTGCGTTAGTAGTTCTACTGAGCATGGTCTATCTAGTCTATCTTCTCACTTCTCTACTTCTCGGCAACGGGGCTCCCCAAGGATTTTTCACCCTCATTTTCGCGATCCTGTTTTTTGGAGGCATCCAACTACTCGCTATTGGAATCGTCGGCGAATATGTAGCCAGAATCTATGAGGAAGTGAAACAGCGTCCGAGATATCTAATTCGAGCTAAGCACTCTGGCGGAAAAAAGACAGACACGCCACCTGACTGCCAAGAACATCAATAATGGACCGCGCATACTACAAGCAATACCGTGAACTTGAGTTGAAGCACTGGTGGTTTCGAGGCAGGGAATGCATCCTTTCCAATATCCTCAAATCGCATACGACTGGCAGCGATAGCCCTACGGATACGTTGAAAGTTCTCAATGTCGGAGCCGCCACCGGTCGAACTTCCGAATGGCTGAGCGGATTCGGTGACGTGGAATCCATCGAGCCTGACGAGTCCTGTGCACGAATGGCGGAAGAATATACCGGAATGACAATCACCGTGGCCTCCGCGGAAGCCCTGCCCTACGATGCTGATCAATTTGATGTGGTCACCGCATTTGACGTCATCGAGCACATCGAGGACGACCATCAGGCTGTTCGTGAACTATTTCGCGTTACTCGCCCTGGCGGCATCGTTTTCGTAACCGTGCCTGCATTTACAAAGCTGTGGAGCAAACACGATGTCATCAATCATCACTTCAGAAGATACGATCGTGGGCAATTGAGGCAACTGTTCCTCCAAGAGGAAATTATCCGGAGTGGATACTTCAACTTTTTCCTCCTTCCGCCCATCGCGGCGGCCAGAGCCTTCTCGAAATCAACGCAAGACGCCAACCAAGCGGACTTGGATGAAATCAAGTCTGACTTTGATCGTAACCAGTCAAAATTGATCTCTGGAATTCTGGAGAAAGTCTTGCGGTTTGAGGCAGCGATACTCTCGAACAAAGATCGTTTCCCTCTCGGAGTTTCTGAATATCTAATCGCCCGCAAAGGGATGGCGGATTCGTAAAGGCACTTCGCTAATACCGGTCTGATCAGACCTTTCCTCTGGAGCTATGCAATTCATACGAAAATTCATCAATGATCTGGAAGCCTGGTTTTCAAAGCCGGCTAGCCAGAAGGTGGTATTGAATCACGCCCATACCAGTTCCTTTGCTGCATTCGCTCTCGGCAGCATGGTATTGACTGGATTCTACCTCATGCGACCGCACTACAACCATGATCTAAGTGGTTATATGGGTGTGGTTTTGGGCTACGAACAAAATGACCCTGAACTCCTCCACCAAGAAGTTTTTGACCTCATCGAGGAGAAAATCCCTCCTCATCGCTATGAAAGACTGGCTGGACTGGCAACAGATTCAGCACCGTCAATTCGCGCGGCCTATGATGATCCTGAAGCTTTCCGGCAAACGCTACCATTCTACCGCGTGCGCGTGGTCTACACCGGAACCATCTACGGGCTCTATAAACTAGGGGTCGATCCAGTCTTCGCATCACACGCCATCTCCGCCGCATCCGTTTTGCTCACAATGTGGGTGTGCGCTTTTATGTTCCCAGGAAGACTTCATTCTCCTTACCGCATCTTATTTCTCTTTGGATGCCTAGGGATCGGCCTACACGACTTGGCTAGATACTCGACTCCGGATGCCTTGGGCACACTAGGCTGGTGTCTTGTGTTTTATCTTTTTCTAAGAAGCCGTTCGCAATTACTCATTATCGTACCCATTCTCATCGGCATTCGGTCAGACTATATTTTGCTCGCTGGACTGTTATTGGCATATCTCTTTATCACAGGCTGTTTCGCAAGGTGGAGCATTGTGCTAAGCGGCATCATTTCGCTGCTGATTTACTTCACACTGCAAGCAGCATGGGGTTACAGCTGGCTTCAGCAAATGCACTGCACCTACCATCTCTATACAATCAAATCATCTTATCTTGAGACTAGGGAAATGGAGTTCACCGCATGGAACTACTTCGAATTACTTGAAAACACACTAGCAAGCTCATTCGCCCCAACGTTCAGATTTATATACATTTATCTCATCATGATCGCCTGCTCCACATACTGGATCATGTTCGCCCCTAAATCTTTCGGCGATAAGTATGTCGGAATCATCAAAAAGTCTTTGGTCCTCTCCATTCTGGGCTTTCTCTACACAATTGGCCATATAATCGTAATTCCTAGGCTGGATGAACGGTACTTCACCTTCATCTATCTATTTGCCGTATCCTTGCTGATTCACCTCATCTGTATATTTATCAAGAGCCATAGTGATCAGACTGATACTGCGTCATAGTCTATTGCGTGGCCATATTTTTGGAATTATATATTGGTGCGCCATCATATCTCAATGAGAGCCCTCACTGAAGATTGTCACTACACACTGTAGCATTTATTGCCCCTGTGTAACTATTCAGGTCCCAAAGCCATTCTTCGGGGACCTTGCCCGACCTGACGGGCGTCAACCTCAGCTCCTCGCCCCATCGACGAGCGAGTCGCCCAGCTCGCGAGGAGCGTGAAGCATCCCCGCGAGCGAGGCAAGGAGATTGCGTGACTGCTTGCGCGCGGTCGAGATGACGCTGCGGATGTCGGCGAAGAGCGCCGCGTGTTCCTCGCTGCGGAAGGTTCCGCTGATCTTCTCGTGGGTCTTCATCATGCGCAGGTCGCGCTCGGCCTGATTGTTGTCGAAGGGCACGCCCTCATGCTCGAAGAAGCCCATGATCTCCTCGTAGCGATCCTCCAGTCGGATGAGCAGGTTGAGCGCCTTGCCGCGTTTGACTCGACCCCGCTGTCCGGGTTTTCGAACCGGCTCGGGATGGATCGCCAGGCCCGCCATCACGATCTCGCAGTAGCGCTGGCGAATCCGACTTCGAGTTTTCTCCCCGATCACGTGCCGATCCTCTTGCCCTCGGGCGTCCTCTCGATCGCGCAGGTCCTTGGCTTCCAACAGCAACTCGATCATGTCCTTGGCCCAGGGCTGATCCATCTCCTCGTGAAGGTAGATCAGCTCCCGCAACAGATGCACTCCGCAGAGAAAGTGTCGACACAACAGCCTGTAGTAGGAACTCAAAAAATCGTAGACGAGCTTTCCCCGAAACCGTGCCAGCCAACCGGGCCGGGTCATTCCCTCGAAGCCCCGCTTCGCGTCGATATGAAAGGAGGTCAGTTTCGCCGTCGAGAACACGTGCAGCCATTGGCGCTTGCCTTTGACTCGGCATCCCGTCTCGTCCGCGTGTGCTGTCTTGCACCCCCTCAATCCAGCTAGGACCGACGCACCGATAAGAACTCCTTGAAAAAGCGAATTCCTGTCAGTTAGTTCGCCAGGTCTCAGTCCGAAAAGCACATCTCAATCGTTGGGTTCGAATTCACGCTACCAATACCAAGGAACTCCGATTCGTCTGGACGAGACCTCACTGCTCTGAATCCTTGCGATTCTTCGTCGCGCTACCAACTTCAGCATTCAGAGGAAGAATCCACTCATTGTGCTTCAGCAGAAAATAGTCCGAACTCGCCAAATCAATAGTGGGATCGATGAGGGGTTGAGGGACTCGAAAATTCATCATCAGGAAGCTGACAACATTCACTTCAGGCCTTCTCCCTGTTTCGTCCTCCCAGGTATCAGCGATATGGGAGCCCAGCTGTCGAATCATCCATGGTGAGGTCGTGAATCGCTTTCTCTGGATGTGGTTCAAGTCCCCACTGTAGTTCCAGATGATTTTCAGCTGGCGGTCTTCAAAGGTAGTGAACCATTGTGGAAGCTCTTTCCATTCCGTCGGGCGGAGACGTCCGAGATCGATCCAGACGAGGAACTCCTGGCCACCCGTCAGCTTCTCTGGATCCGATGATTCCACCGATAATTCGGGATCAAGGACGACCAGGAACCGCTCGTTCGGAAATGAAGCCCCCTGCAGCAAAAACGGATGAAGTCGCTTCAACTGGGAAACGACTTCCTTAGACTGGGACGACTTCCGCAGCACTTCAAATTCCCAGCTCAAACTCGAAAGGTCGTTCTCCCGGACATGTCCGACGCTGCTTCCGAGTTTCTCCGCCAGTTCTTTAATCCGATTAAGAGTGTACAGATAGTTCTCGGAGTTCTCGACGCTGTTGAGGTGCTCCTCAATGGCTTGAAAGGCCTCCGCAAAATTGATCGTCTCAACTACCTCGACATCTCTTCCAAAAAGCGAAATCCACTGAGAAGAGAGCGCCTTTTTGACCTGTGTGGAGTCTTCATTCTCGGAAAGCCGATAAATCGCTCGCAGTCCTGCGTTCGGCTCAAATGTCGTGGTCAGTCCCTGGTGGTGGCTCCAATCGAATCGGTTGCTATCGATGGGAACGAAAAGGGCCTTTGGCTTCTCTTCCGGCCATTTTGCCCAGTCCACGGACATACGCCCGGATTCGTCCCGGGGCATCAACTCGGAATCTTTGACATGGTAGATCACGTAGCTCGCATCTTTCGCTCGCAGCATCATCCGCCAGCTGAAATCCTGGCCCTCCTCCGTCCACTTGGCGTCGCCGGGAATGAAGAAATGGCGAAAGGGTACGACCACCTGGATCAGGAGGTAGACGAGAACGAAATAGTAGACCCACTTCAGCCGGAGCGACGACGGAGCAGTGATAAAACCTGACTTCCGGTCTGACCACCCCAGGAGAACCCCCGCGCCCGGAACGGCAACGATGCCCGCGAGCGACCATTTCCAATCAGGTTTCTTGATGCGTGGTCGACGGATCCAACGGCCAAACCGGCTGGGCCAGTCCGGCTCGAGAAAGATCAGCGTCGTCGTAAAGGCCATCAGGGGGAAGAGCCCGATGGGAAAGAGGAAATGATTGCTCGCGTGGAAGATAAAAGTCAGGGCAAACGCGAGGAGACGGGTACGCCGGAAAATCAGGAGAAATCCTATCGTCAGATCATAGACCAGGCCCGTCCAACAAATGAAGCGGCCTGCAATAATCGGTTCGATCTCGGGCAGGTTGAGCTTCGGTGTCAAAAATTGCACAAGCTCTTGCCCTTTCCCGACCATGGGGATGCCGGTTATCCAGTCAGCGTCAATCTTCGCCAAGCCGCCATAAAAGTAGACAATAAATAATTGTGCCCGGAGGAGGAAAACGGTCCAGAAGGGCACTGTCTTATTCCCTTCGCCGCCTTCGCACGTCCTCTTGAGCCACGAAGAGATTGAGAAACACCGATCCGCCGGCATCACGGCCAATAGGAAGGCAAATAGGCACATCAAGTAGTAGTGATTGTTGTACTTCGCCAATTCGGACAGGAAAATGTAGGAGTAAGACAATGTCAGGGCTACTGCCGAGATCCGGTAGAAGACACCCAGGGCGACGCAAAGAGCCGAGAGGCCCATCAAGACGAAAGTCAAAGTCCACAGCGGTTCGGGAAATGGCTGTATCCAGGCCAGGCCCGGATAGGTGAAATTGAAACCGGTCTCGTGATAAAGGAAGTTCTTCACGGAAATTCCCGGCAAGGGATTGAGATATTCGATTGCCTTCACCAGCATGATCGTTCCGAAGAAAATGCGGAAAAGGGCCAGGGATTCGCCCAGAACGGGGCGGGCGAGGTAGTCCCGGAACGATTCAAAAATCCATTGGGCTGCGGATTGGTTTCCTCTCATTGCTTTGCCGGAACTATAGAATCTAGATACTTCAGGGAAAGTCCGCAATTTTGTTCACAGACGCAAAAAAGCCCAATGTAGAGTGACTACATTGGGCTCGTCGAAACTCAATAACGGCAAGGCTTCACCGCCTAGAAATTCATGCCTACCTTGAAGTAGTAGCCAATGAATCCCATGTCCGTACTGAACGCGTTTCTATATCGGTCCGAATCGGTGGCGCTGTCCTGACCTGCGATGATCGGTGAGCCTCCGTTAAACCAAGCTTGCGCTTCGACACCTCCCTCAATGGTGATTGGGCGCTGCTTCCAATCGAGCTCGTAGCCAACACCCGCTTGCAGCTCGACAACCGGGACCATCACCCACTTGTCTTCTGTCCGGATGTAATCGCCGGGCGTTCCCGTTCCCGGGGAATCAAATCTGAGATACTGCGTATCACCTCTTCCGAACAAGAGTCCCCCTCTCGACTTTACATTCAGATACAAAGGAGTATTACCGACGGGGCGTGTGGTCTCAAAATAGACGGACGGTCCAACCCCGCTGTAGTCATGATCAGAAGTGAGCCTTTGGCCATTCGTCCCGGTCGTGCTGATTGTCTGGCCGTCGTAATTGTGCTGAATTGAGGCAAGACGCAGACCGACCCCTGAAAGACGGTGCTTCGGTCGGCGAATTCCGTTGCTGGTCGAGGAAACAGAAAACATATCGAGATCCAGAACATCCAACTCGGTCCTCATCGTGGCGATATAGTAATCATCTGTGCCGGTGCCTACGTCGTCAACCGCGATGTCCGGGTCATCGGCGACTCCGATCTTCACATCAACATTGTTGGGAGAACGCTGGGTATCATCCCCATCGAAAAACCAGTAGCGAGCTCTCCAACCCAGATCACCGGCAGGCTGAAGATACCCCAGCTCAAACCGCACACTGCCTTGCAGGTCAGGATCGAAAGGGACTTCATCGGCTCCTTCACTGATCGGAACCAGATTGTCATGAATGAAGAAAGCTGGTGCCTCCGCAAAGACCGGCTTGGCGTTGACGTATTCGACGTCCGCATAAAACCCACCGCGCTGTGGATACTGCACTGCCTTGGCCGGCGCTTTCGCTGGCGCCTTACCCCCGTCGTAAGAAAACGTAGGCGAAGATGGTGTGTAAGTCTGCGACGGCGCCTGAGGAGTGCTGACGGCGGCGACTTTTTTCTCGAGGCTATCCAGGCGACGCATCAGGTCCTTGTAATCAGCCATCGGAATCGTGATGCTCCCCTCGCCTCCTGTCGGGCTGCTTGCCTGAACCTCTCGTGAGACGATGCTCTCACTCTGGCTTTGAACCTGTTCTTGTCCTGAGTTTTGCTGCCTCTTTCCGAATTTAAAAATTCGACTCGGCTTTGAGTTGGAATCACTGGCCCGGACGGACGGCGGACTGGCGATGACAAAAGTGAACGCAAGGAGGAAAACTCCCGGTGAAAGGAAAAAAGTAGAGCGGCTCATCTGAATTAAAAGACTTGGATAAAGTTCCAGATTATGCCCGGACAGTCCCACGTCAACTGAATTTGTTTGCTTTTGAAGATTAAGTAATGCGGAACTCCTCGGAATTTAGTGGGTAGGGGTCACGGGTGACAGATCGAGATCGCCGCAGAAGAAGAGGATGCGGGTGCGGTAGTTCTCGAAGTAGTGGAACCCTCTCGCTGCCGACTTGATGGATTGGATCCGGCTGTTGAGGCCTTCGCTCACCGCATTGGTGATGTGATGTTCGCACCAGTTCAGCAGTTCGGGTAAATGCCGCTTGAGCATCTTCGCTTTTTTCTTGATCGGCTCCAGACGCGAACGGATTGCCCAGCTATACCATTGACCGAAATACTCCTCCGCCTCCTTTATGCTCAGTCGCGGCATCCAGAACCAGCGGAAGCACTCCTTGATCGACCAAGCCCGTCCAGTCTTCAGCTCCGAATCTTTCAAGGCTTCGAATTTCGGCCAGGACTCGTCCGAAATGCTCTCCTCGTTGCGCAGCCAGTTCCATCTCGTGCCCACGAGCAGGTCGTCGCCGACGCTCCGCAATTGCTTCGCCTCCGCTCTCCTCACTTGGTCGACCGCCTCGGTGAGGTGCTTGGAGACATGGAACTTGTCGTGGATCAGGTCGGCTTCCGGGCAGGCCTCCCGCGATGCGTTTATGAAGGCGCGCCACATGTCCAGGGCGATGGCTTCGACCTTTTCGCGTTGCGCGTCGGTCAGGGCCTCGAAGAGCTGCACCCCCTCCTACCCGTGGCGATCCGCGGTGACCGGACGTTGGGGTTGAAAAAGCAATTCCCTAGCAATAGGCCGGGTCAAGAGTTGTTCACTTGGCAGCAAACTCGCACGCCAGAAGTATCAGCTCAATGGCTCGATCATTCGCCAGACCAGCCTCAATTGTCCCGGCGTGAGTTGGACCTGGCCGGATGCGGATCGCTACCATCGCGAACGGCTCGAGAAATTTCATATCGACCACGCCGCGAGCTATGCCTGGCTTCTTCAGAACGACCCGCGAGTCCCGTCGGACATCCAGGCGCAGTGGAAAACGGCCGGTCGTCATCGCGATGAGTTCCCGGACAACAACCACTGGCCCTGGCAGATCTACGTGCGACAGGGTCGGCGCATCGATGGCCGCGCCCGGGTCACGCAGCACAATTTCATCATCGATGAGAAAACGGGACGAACCCCGAAAGTCGAACACCCGATCGCGATCGGCGAACATTCCTTCGACGTGCACCCCTGCCATGACCGACGCTTCGCGATCGACGATCGTTGGATGGAAGGCGTGCTCTGGTTTCCAAAAAAAGCGAGCGGTCCCGCCCAACCGGGACAGGTGCCCTAGAAGCCATCTCATAAATGCCTGAGCAGGATCAGTGCGCATCCGAGATAGAG
>JARGNI010000080.1 GCA_029213195.1 Verrucomicrobiales bacterium | reverse complement strand
AACGAAGCACTCTAGAAATTACAACCCGGTGTCATTTATTTGTGGCGCAACACGATCGTTCAAAAGCGAGAAGAGGAGTATTGGTCGGTTTCGGTCTTGCCTGTAGGTTCATCGAGGTGTTTTTCTTGCCGCATGCGATGGATATGCTGGCTTCTTTCTCCTCTTCTCTTCCTGGGCTCGTCCTGTAAGAGAGCGGATACCGATTCAGAGTCTCCCAATCAACTGGTTCGATTGGGAGATCAGGAAGTCCGGGCTGGTGATGTTCAGGCGATCCGGAAGATTCTCGATGAGAATGGTTTGTTCGACATTTCGGTGGGTCGTGTCGCCACGTTCGAGGGAGAGCGTGCCACGGAACTGACGCTGATCGGTTTGAAGTCTTCCGAGAAGAACATCCCGGAGAGTCTCCGCAGTATCCCGAGGGAAATTGGGGCACTTGATGGGCTAAGGAAGCTCGACCTTTCGTGCAATGAGATTCCGGAGCTGCCTGACACCCTCTGGGACCTCACAGGATTGCGATCTCTAAAACTGGGCTACAACCAGCTGAAGGTTCTCCCTGAAGAAGTCGGGCAATTGCGGGAGCTGGAGAATTTGAGCCTGGCGACCAATCACCTGACGCGGGTTCCGGCCTCGATTGGAAGCCTGACCCAGTTGGAAAACCTGGAGCTCGAAGCCAATGCTCTCGTCGGGCTGCCGGAAGAGATCGGCAACCTCACTCGATTGAAGAGCATTCGGCTTCGGGACAATGCGATGACCGGTTTGCCTGCGACGATGACTTCGCTGACGAACTTGGAGTCGGTCAATCTCATGAGCAACAATCTAGCGGAGATCCCTCCAGTGCTTTTCGAATTGAGCCAGTTGCGAACTCTCTATCTTTCTCGCAATCAGATCGCGAGTCTTCCCGCGGAGATCGGGCGACTCCCTCTTCTCGAGTCCCTCGTACTCGATCACAACCGGATCGAATCCGTCCCCGAAGATTTGCGACTCCTTTCTCGTCTCGACTACTTCACGATCCAGGAAAATCGGATACCCGACGTGAAGAAAACGATCAAACAGGTCTTCCCTTCTCACCGAGGCGTTCGCATGACGATCGAGCCTCAGGCGACCCCATCGAAAGCTTCCGAAGACGACGGCGAGGCTTGAACGTTTTCTGTTCTGAGTCCTATTTCTCGGGAAGGGTGTATCGAAACTTCTGTCCCCCTCGGACCGTGTAGGTAACCTCGTCGCCCGGCTGGTGATTCAACCGAAACCAGGCGATGAGTTTCCGAATCTCCATGTCTTCCGACATCTCGTTGATCGCGATGATTTCCATGTTGGGGCGAAGTCCAGTCTGATAGATGGGACGTCCGGTTGGCGGGCGACCCATCCAGGGCTTGATCGAGAGTCCCTTGCCCTTTCCCGCTTGCGGCCCTTTGAGCGGAAAGAATCCCATTCCGGGGCCGTAGACTCCGTCGTAGACGGTTTTTCTCCACCAGTTCTCGGTGGTCTTCCAACCGGGGGTAGGCTGGAGGCTGGCAAAGCTTTCCTCTCCGTCCCGGGTCAATCCGACGAGGATCGCATCGGTATCCTTGGCTCGGTGGAGGACTCCACGAAAATCAGCCTGACCGAAGAGGCGTGTCCGGTTTGCCATGCCGAGGCGATCGCCGGCTTTCAGGCCTGCGGTTTCGGCCGGGCTGCCTGGAGTGATGGATCGAATGAGAAGTCCATCATCGCGATCGAGGAGGATGCCGAGATTTTCCGGGAGGGGCCATTTCTCCTTGAGAGTCTGCGCACGGAAAGTTCCCTCATCCATCGCTTCGAGATTCAGGGTGTCTCCGACCTGGTGGCAGTGGAGGCACGAACCGAATTGGGGATGCGGCTTCTCGAGGTTGGGGCGATCTTCGAGCAGCAGCTGGTATCCCTTTGTTTCCTGGGGGCTGGTCGCGGCGGTGGCATCGGTTCGAGGAGGGAGGTCGATTTTCCAGGCTTTTCTGCGTGGATGGTAGTGATGGTTCAGAACTCGATCGAGGCTGTTGACGAAGGCTTTCTCGCTGATCCGGGTGGAATCGGAAACGTGGTCCTTCCCTCCAAACACTCCGTAGAGTTCTCCTTCGGGGGAGAGGAAATAAGCCCACCACGAAAGGTCGAGATCCTGGTGGGTTCGATAGGGGAAGTAGGTTTCGTCCAGCGCAGTGGCATTCGTCATTCGCACGGTGATGAATCGGCGAAGCAGCGGGCTCAGCTCGCTGCTCCCATCGAGGACGTCCTTGTCGAACTCCGCACATTGTTCACACGGAAGGCAGCGCCAGGTGACGAGCAGTGGGATGTTCTTGTCGCGAGCTTCTGCGAAGGCGCCTGCCAGATCGCTTCGCCACTGGATCTCGCCGCCGGGATCCGAAGGAATTTCAGCACTTTTCGCGGTAAGAATTTCCTTCCAGAGCGATTTCTCGTCCTGAGCCTCCAGTGATAGCCCGAAGGAAACCCAAACCAGGAACAGGGCGGAGAAGAGGCCCGGCCATCTGGGGAACGCAATTTTCATGGGGTAGCTTGGAAAATTTCGGATCATTCGATCAACTTGAAAATCCAATCATGGCTGGCCGTGATCGAGCCGTCGGATCGAACCACTCCTTCCATATTCTGCAGAGCGTCCGGCGATTCCGGATGGGTCGCGATGCCGGTGATTCCGATGTGATTCAAAGGATGAACTTCCCCAGGATCCGAGATCGCATTTCCGTTCGTGTCGCGCCAGAGGGAGATTCCACGAAGCTCCTCGCCGGCGAGCCATCCATCCCGAGAGTCATCGAGGGCGTCGAGGGCCTGGTAGCCGTTCCGCCAGAGCATTTGGAATCCAAATGTCCCAAACCATTGACGACCCGAAGTGACTTGCCCGGTTTCGTCAGGGTCCCAGACGAGCAGCCCGGCTCTCTCGTTCGGCCACGAGTCGAGCTTCTCCTTTCTTCCATCTCCGTCGACATCGAAATGAACGGGAGATTTTCGAATGAGATCGGAGAGAGGAATCTCCGGAGCATCCGACAGAATGATCGGAGTGATGGCTCCCATTTTGAGGTTCTTGAGCTTTTTGAGATCCTTCTCCACTTGGCGGAGACGAAGATCTTCGACTTTGTCGGCGGCTTCCGGATGAGCCTTCGCCATACGCAGAATGGCGTTTCCCGCTTCGTGGCTGACCAGGCTCGTCAATCCCGAAACCGGAAGAAACTTCTGACGGAGGTCCTCATCCCGCGCTGCTTCATAGGCCTGGTGATAGGAGCGGAGAATCGACTCGGGAGAGAGATCGTCGAGCGGTAGGCTGACCGGTGCGAGGTCTGGATTTTCTTTCAGGAAGGTCGCGGTCTGCTCCTGGAGGCTCGCTTTCCCAAGGAGGTAGAGGCTGTTCTTGGGATCGAGTTGGATCGCTTTCTCAAACGCCTTTCCTGCAAGGTCCGCCTGCGTGAGAATCTCTTCAGCCGAAAGGGTTGGGGGGCTCCAATTCTCTTCCTTCAGTCTCTGCACCTCCTCGTTTACAGCCTGGTAGAATTTCTCCGATTCTCGCTTTTTATCGATCTTTTCCGCGACGCGTCGTGCTGCCTCTGCCTGTCTCGCCTGATCAATCGTGCCTCCTCCGTAGGAAAGGAGGAAATCCGGGGCGATCCTGGGAGGGTTCGTGGTCGATCTGGTTTCCCATCCCTGCACGAGCCACATGCGATTGGTAAAGGTCAGGTAATGAATTCTCGCGATCGTGTAGTGGGCGTCTGCGGATTCGGGATTCTTCGCAAGAAAGGCCTGCGTGTTTTTCAGGATTCGCTCCGTCGGGATCAGGTCGGGCATCATGAACATGGCATGAACTCCTCCCGACCAGGAGAGGGCCAGTGCCATCAATACCGAGGAGATCTGGATCTGCTTTCTCATTCCTGGATCGTATCAGAAATCGTCTGAACGAGAAGTGGGAAAAACGCCGTGGGGAAACGGAATCCTACGGAAAGCGGAGGTACTCCCTCAGAAAGGAGAAGCTCTCCTCCCCATCGATCGAGTGTCCGCCTCGGAAATAGGTGATGCCGGTTTTCTTTGGGATCCCGAACAGGGCATAGAGCCGTCGCACTCGTGCATACTCGAAAGCGACCCAGCGATCCACGGACACCCCATCGTGATGCCCCCGTTCCACGAAGAAGGGGCGAGGAAAGATGAGTCCTGCCATTTCTCCATAGTCGAAGGTGTTGCCCATGTTCCAGTATGGCATCTCCCACTCGATGCTTTTCATGAAGCCATTGGGGAAATCGGGATCGGCCACTTTTCGGGTCCAATGATTGAAGTCACCCGAGCAGATCACGAAGGAGTAGTCTTCGAGGACAGCAGGGACTCGCATCGCGGTTTCTCCCCCGTAACTCAGCCCATAGAATCCGATGCGGGTGGGGTCGACTTCCGGCCTGCTTTTGAGCCATGTCAGGATCTGGGAGTGCGAAGCGGTGATGAAAGTGAAAAGGGTGCCGCCGATGAGGTTCGCTTTGCGGTCGAGCCAGCGATACTCGTCCTCGCCTCGATAGAGGTTGAACGGGGAAAAGGTGATGAATCCCTCCTCGGCGAGTCGGGCAGCGAAATCGTTGTAGGCGGGTTTCCCGGCGTCGATGGTATCGCGAGGAATTCCGTTCCGGCCATGCTGGCACACGACCACGGGACGCTTCTCTCCGTCTTTCTGATCCTTCGGGAGGAGCAGGGTTCCCCAGGCTTCCATCTCGGGACAGACATCAAGGAGGACATCGTAGGCGACGTAGTGTTCGGTTTCCTTGATCTTGCGGGAGCGTGGACTCAACTCGGAGAGCGGTTCGTCGAAGGTTCCGAGGATGTCTTGAGAAAACTGGATTCGTTTCGATTTCGCGGCTTCGATGAAATTGGCAGGATCAAGGGTGTCATGTCGTTTCTCGACCGACCACGGTCCGGGGCGAAGATCAGGTTCCGCCGAGAAAAAGAAGAACTCTTCGCGGGTTTGCGTGGAACGATCGACGAGGCTCTGCACATGACGCTGCATCCCGGAAAAGATCCGCTGGCGACGAATCGCAGGGTCGAAGCCCTGGCGTTGATCGATCAGGAGCGCCACCGGCGGGACACGACTGAGTTCACGCTCGACCCCGATGGTCTGGAGAAAGGCAGCCACGGCAGGGAAGTCGCCCCGTGCCTCGCCATTTGCTTCGTGGAGAAGAAAGGAGGGAGGCGCGGAAAGCCCACCGATTGCGTTTCCGATGCGACGAAACTCGGACTCGACCTCCGGAAAGGGTGGGGTCGTGAGCTCTCCCTTTCGATCCGTCACTTCGGGAAAGCGGGTGTGTTCGATGAGGAGGGGACGGGGAGCGATGAGGGCGGCGACCTCGGCGTCTCCATGCTCGGGAAGAAGTCGGAAGAGGTTTCGATCGATCGGTTCGGACCAGGCTTTCTGACGAGAGGCGAAAGCTCCGCTGACGAAGGCGTGATCCACCGAGGAGTCGATCGCGGCGGCGTAGAGCGCGGCTCGTCCGCCTTCTCCATACCCGGCCACAGTGACCGAGGAGGTTCGCTGATCGCGGAGCCAATCTGCTCCGGCAAGGGCAGCCTGGATCTCGTAGCCGAGAGGGTGACGTCCCATCTGGAAGGCCTGGCGGTAGATCCACTCCCGATGCGATTGCTGGGATCGAGCGAGTCGATGGTCTTCCGGTTCACTCGAATAGATTTCTCGATCGAGTGGTGCGGGGATGAGGATACGGAATCCGGCCGAGGCAAATCGCAAAGCGGTTTGCTGGCTCGCGGGAAGCTTGGCGGTCAGTCCGATGACGTCTTCCGGGGTGTCGGAAGCGTCGGGGAGATAGACCAGTCCCGGAGCGTCCCGGGTCAAACCGCCGACAGGCTCAGGTTCGATATAGAGTCCCTCGGCGGTGAATCCTGGAAGGACTTCCCAGCGGACAGGGTAAACCGTGAATCCCGGGCCTTCCGCGACCGGGATTCCCTGCAGTTTTCCTTCAAAGGAAAGCGCCGATTCGCTTACGATTTCGATTCGAGGAGCGAGGCGCTTGTCGACCACTCCGAGTTTTTGGCGGAGGGCTTCTCGCGATCTTTGATTGGCATCCTCTCGCTCTTGTTGGGGAGCGAGGAGACTGGGAGGAGTAGACTCGGCTTCTTCGATCAAACGCTCCACCAGTTCGTGGGCGCCTGCCATGATCCGGGGAGAGAAATCGGACTCGTCGGAATCCAACGGGAGTGTCCCGGAGAGCGGCTCGGCGTGGGAGAAAACGGCAAAGCCGAGGAGCAGGAAGGTAAGCCGTAAAGATCTCACGGCTTCTATTGGGGTTGAAACAGGGCCGGACTCAGGGTCGTCTTCATCGAGCCCGTTGCCGAGACGACAATGACAATCCCGGGATCGGGTTCCCCGCCCGCAAAGTAGCGGGTGATCGTGTAGATGTCGGCGAGCCCCACATTGAGATTTTCGAGGGTGACGTCGAGTCCCTCGGGAAGATTTTCCGACTGCAGCGCTTTCTGCACCTCCTCGTCGATTTCTTCCTTGTAGTCATCGAGGTCCACTCGGAGCTGGCTCTCGAGGGTGCGCACGAGAATCCCTTCGAGAAGCCAGGCTGCTGCCGTCGTCAGTTTGTCTCGCGTTTCCACCGTCAGCTCGACGTCGGAGAATCCGAGTGACTGGTTTTCCACATCGATGAGGGGACGACCGGTGACCCAGATTTCTCCCGAGACTCCACGTCCGAGACGGCTCTTGTCCGCCTGGAGGATCAGCTTGAGGTTGAGCCTTCCTTCCTGCCCGATTTCGGCCTCCATCCCAGCGATCTCGATTCGAGTTCCGACACCGGTATCGAATTCGAAGGTCTGGGACGCGAGTGCTTCGTTGAGTTCGGAGATTCCGACGATGAGAGGGATGCGTAGATTGGTATCGATGGGGTAGTCGAGAGGAGTCAATTGGGGGAGCGGCTGGGGGATGGGCTGACCGGGATCCCGATTCGTGAGAAAGGTTTCCGATTGGATCCCCATGTTGATCAGGATCTGGGAGGGATCCGAATAGTCGATCGGGGCCATGAGAACTTTTTCCGGAGTGATACTGATCCAGACGGGAGGATCCTCGGAAACGGATTGGTTGAGAAAAACTTCCCGCCAGAGAGGTTCGACTTCGCTCCGGAGGTCGAGTTCCTGCCCCAGGGCCGGTGCGAGTTTGCCGAGTTCGCTCTGGAGCATCTGCCCGAGGGTCCCCCCAAGAATGTCGCTGATGTCGATCGTCCCCAGGGCACCGAGAGAAAGACTGGCATTGGTGAGATTGAGCTGTGGCACGAGGTTGGGATCGATCTGCCAGTCCGGAGTGATCACGGGATTCAGGATCCCACCTCCCATCCCCGAGAGTTCCGCCGTGCTGTCGAGAGGCAGGGTCAGGATCTTGGCATCGAGATCCCCCTGGAAGCGAGCGGCACCCGTGAAAGGGGCGGCAAAGGCCAGGTTCGTCCCCGTATTTTGAAACTCGATTTTTCCACGAGCGACCGCCCAGGCGTAGCCGCCGTTCTGGATTCGCTTGGTAATGTTGGTTTGTTCCTGGCCTTGGAACTGTTCGGGAACCTCCTTGTTGATGAGATCGTTGAGGATCGTCATGGGAACCTTGATGGAGACGCCAAGAACTGATGTCTCCGGTCGGGGAAAGTCGAACTCTCCGATCGGGGTTCCGGATGGCGGGGAGACGTAGATCATCTTGGGACCAACGAAACGGGCTGCCAGCGGGACGATGACAAGCACCGCGACGATCGCGATGGCGATAAAGAGAGAGACCTTTTTCATTCGTGGAATGGGAGCAGCACAGGGAGGGTAGGGAGAGACGAGCAGAAAAGGAGACTTAATCACGAATGACTTGATCAGGTCCTACCTGATACCGCCGTTTCCTAGCCTCACTGGCTATGGGATACTCTCATCATGCAAGTTCAATCGAATCGGGTCAACTGGGGAAGGCAGCGTTGTGACGCGTCGGCTTCCTCCGAGGTGCGATGCGGTCGATTGCTTGCGCAATTGCATATTCGTGATGGGGAGATCGGACTTTCTTCAAAGACCTTGGAGGAGGAAGAGCTCGCCGAGTCGGGGGCAACCGGTTCGAGACCCTGGACCCAGTGGGCGGTCTGCACAGGGGGCGATTCGATCGACCTTCATCCCAGTCTCCCCGACCTGTCGGTGCTGGCGGAGGTGGAAAAGCCTTTTCAGGTTGCCGCGGGCGATTCCTGCCGAGTCTACATCCGGATTCCGGTGACCGTGGTGTTCCAGGTGAATGATCAACTCGATGACATTCTTGCGGAGCTCCCTTCGGAATCCTTGTCTCAGGAATGGTTCGGGGGACGGGACGATGGAGAGCTTTGCTACCGCCTTCACGGAGCGCTCTTTCCTGAGGGACCCCTCGCCATCGATGAGTCCAGCATCCAGGCACCGGTCACGATCCGAAACGAGTCCAGCGAGACCCTGGAAGTCACCCAGATCTGTCTTCGAGTCGCGTCGCTTTCGATCTATGGATTGAACGATGTCTTCTGGACCAATGAAACCCTCGTGCGTTACCAGGGCGGAAGCGCTCGGAGTCGGGTCAGCGTCAAATCCGGAGCGCCAGCTGAGGCTCCGGCGGCGAGACTGGTTGCTCCTCCTCGAGAAAAAAATCTCACGGTCGTTGGTCGCACGTTTCGCTCCCTGCGTCGGTGGACCAGCGAGTTGCTGGAGAACGAGTAGTCGGAAATCTCTGCGGCCCGGGACGCCGTCTCAGAGCCAGTTTTTCTTTCGAAAGAGCCAGAACATTCCTGCTGCGACGACAAGGAAGAGACTCCAGAGAAGCGGGTAGGCCCATTTCCACCCCAGTTCGGGCATGTGCTCGAAGTTCATCCCGTAGATCCCGGCGATGAAAGTCAGCGGGAGAAAGATCGTCGAAAAGCAGGTCAGGACCTTCATGACCTCGTTCATTCAGTTGCTGACCTTGGAGAGGTAGAACTCCCGGAGACTGGAAGCGCGCTCCTTGAGATCTTCCGAGCTCTCGATGACTTCGAGAACGTGATCGTTGAGGTCCGCAAAGTAGGGCTTGGTTTCTTCTTCGAGGAGCGGGGAGTTTCCTCGGCGAGTCGAGGAGGCAATTTCTCTCACCGGGCGAATGGAACGAAAGAATCGACCGACATCTCGCTTCAGAGAGTAGATCTGTGCGGACTCGATCTCGACGGTATTCTCCTCGAGTTGGTCTTCGAGTAGTCCCAGCGTTTCTTCAAAACGATCGATCACATAGAGATAGTGATCGATGACGGCATCGAGGATCGCCCAGACGAGATAGTCGGCCCCGAGCTTGCGGATGCGACCTCCCGATCCGGTTCGGATGCGTTCTCGAACGGGATCGAAAACATGGGTTGGACCCTCGAGGAAAGTCAGGACGGTCTGATTGGGGAGAAGGTAGATCGAAAGTTGTTGCGCGTCGATCGAGGCACTCTCCGGAGTGATCGCGATCAGCTTGGCGACGACAAAAATCGAGTCATCCCGTTTTTCGATCTTGGGGCGAGCTGCAGTATTGAGGATGTCTTCGAGGGTCAGCGAAGGGATCTGGTATTGCTTTCCCAGGGCCGAGATCTTTTCCACCTCGTGCAGTCCCGAGAAATGATGTCACGTGACGGTGTCTCGATGGTCGGCGGAAAGGGCGGGGATTTCGAGGCTTGAAGATTCCTCCAACACCTCGGTGTTGTAGATCGTCGTTTCGACCGAAAATTCCTCCGAGCGCTTCGCGCCAAAATGCACCAGCGATCCCGGAGGCAGCGCGAGATGCTTTTCTCGGCGTGCCCACGGTCGGATCGATGGAATCCGGGCGAAGAGGGAGGATGATTTCAATGAATCAACGGGGTGGCTGATCGATCTGGGATGAGACCTCAGCTCTCGACGTCAACCTGCATATCGATCATCTGGGAGATCGGAAGTTCCATTCCTTCTCCTGTCTGCGGATTTTTCATCGACATGTTCATCTTCTGGAATACCTCCATTTTCCGAAGGTATCCGACGGCGTTGTCCCAGTAGATCACGGATTTGCTGTCGCCCCCCGTCAGCTCCATTCCCATGGCGGCGGCTTGACCTTCTGCGTTGCTCAGATCCATATCGATCTGACCGTCCAGTTCAATTACGGCGACTTCGGCTCCGTCGACCTGGCTGTAGCCATGGAGAGTCGCTTTTCCATTGTAGGTGATTTCGCCAACGCCGGAAGCTTCGATGGAGTAGGAGAAATCCCAGGAGTCGCCAGGAGCGACCGGCTTGTCTGCGAGGACTTCGGTGACCCAGTCATTTGTCATCTGCGCGAGCTGCTTCTCGTCGACGAAAGCGTCCAGTTGACCTGCCATGGCAGGATTGGCAGCGAGCTCCTCTTTCATTTCTTCCACGCCCTCGATCGAGGTGATCTGGTTGTCTTCATCCATGACCATCGTGATTTCTTTTCCGATGATATCGCCCATGATGGCAAGGGGATTGGAGGGATCGGTGTTCTCATCGGCACTGTCGTAGGCGATTTTCTGCCCCATCATATTCATATCGAGTCCTGTCTGGGTGTAGGAAACAACGGCCTTCTTGGCCCCTTGATCTCCACCGGGCTTGACGCTCATGCGGAAACCCATGGAGATGGTCGTGTCGACTTTCTGCCCCATCATTTCCATGGTCTGGGCGACCTTCATGTCGGTATCGAACTGG
>JARGNI010000028.1:51398-75987 GCA_029213195.1 Verrucomicrobiales bacterium | reverse complement strand
CCTATTTTTTAAGCACAACGTCTGAGACCTGCCGCCCGAAAAAAGAGAGCGCGGTCACGGGTGCAGAGTAGAAAATCGAATCAGGGAAGTCAATCAACACACAACGTTTTTCGGGTTGGCAGCGTCGGCTTGTTCGCTTTGTCGGCGATTAAACGGCAGCGGAGGCAGCAGCAAGAGCGCTAACGGCGGCGACTAACCATCCTGCGATTACAAGAAGTGCGAGAAGATTGACGCCAATTGAGAAACGATGGTTCCGGTCTGCCAATTGGTATCCAATCAGGAATAGGAGCCCAAGGACCGGGGCCACGAATACAATGAACCCAATGGTTTCGAAGATAAGAAACCCCGATCCGGAAAATATCCAAACGAACCACAAAATATGTATCAGTGAGTAGGCCCCGATTCCGCGGAAGGCGACTTTAGCTTTCTCCTTGCCCGTATCAGAAACGCCAGTCTCCCGAGGTTTCTGCGGTGGATTCCGTTCCCGCTCAGTCAATGGAAATTCGGGAATCGTCCACTTGAATGTTTTCATCTATTTGAGCGAACGTCAAGGCTGACCCGGACCTGACCGGAGAGCGAGCGTTGTCTTCAGACTAAATGTTTGAATCATCACGTCGATTTCGACTCCTCGCAGGTCAGGTCTTGGTGTCCAGCGCCTTGTTATGCCAGGTTCGAGGGTAATCTCTAGCTAGGTCGTTAGGTTGACGCCCAGGTCAAACTTCTTTCCACAGCTCTTACATATAGATTCCTCTCTATCTGCCAATTGCAATTCTCCTCCGCATTCAGGGCAAACTAGGAGTTTCCTGATCCGCATCCATGAGTAAATCACAGCAAAGAACAGAAAAGCGAAAAACAGAAAGAACGAAGGGGTTGCCAGCCATTTTAAATCAAAGATCACGCACAAAATCACCAAAGCAAAGAGTCCTCCGGCCACCAATGCCGTGGGCCAAGCGAATCGACGATAGCTCGAGCGAAATGTCGGATGCTTTTTCATCTCCTTTTCGGCATAACGTCAAAGCGATGTCACTGACTGCCGACAGCGCGCTCCGACTTCAGGGTAGGGGTTTGAACATTCAAAAAAAATTCGACTCGGAGCGGGCAGGTAGTTGATCATCCGCTGCTTGTTAGCCCTCGTTTCTTGCGGGTCGGTGATCACGGTGTGATGCACGAAGGCACTCACGGAACGTGATTAGGATCAGCAGAAGTCCAAATGCCATTATGAGCAGGCCAATGTTCTGCAAGACTTGTTCCTGCACACCATATGACGTTTCTGAGCGAGGCGGAGAATAACGTTGTACGTTATTAAAGGCAATCGACTGCGCCATAGCCGCAAACACCATGCCGCCGATCGCCGAAATAAAACCCACAATAAATGCAAATTTGGTCTTCATCGTATTTTGTCTCTCGTATATTTGGCTAACGTCATAAGTCAGGCGCGCCGCGTAGCGGGGCTCCCTGCACCCCCTGTTTCGCTGTTGCTTGCAAGGAATTCGTTCTTCTTCCAGATCAGGTAGATAATCAACGCCCCTCCAAGAACCGTTCCTACTGGAAAGTTCATGGTTAAAAGTAAGCCATAGACGATCAGGAACCAGAAGAACCATGGAGCTCGATAGCTCTTCCCGAACAACGCCACCGCCATGAGAACGGCTCCAATAAACGACGGAATTATTCCAATCACGGCTGTGATCAGTGTGATTGATATTTCATTTGCTAAAGCGCCCGAACTTACGAGTTCACTTTGTGAGAGTTTCTCGAAAGCACCAACCATGCCGACAACAGTCCAGAGGAGGCCTATAACGGCACCGAGTTGAAGCCACGCGCCCCACAGTGCAAATTTTTTTCCGTTGTCTTTATCCATAATTTTCAGCCTATTCTCACTGCATAGATAAGACGATTACAACTTGAAGACGCGATTGGAAGCGGCAGCAATCTTTCGCGATGCGATGTTTTCTTAGGCTAACGTCTGAGTGCTGCCACAGGCGGCCTGAGGATGCGCTCCGATTTTAGGGTTGATGTTTGAAATGTCCTAAAGCTTTCAACTCGCGGCGGGCCGCTTGTTGGTAGCCACGCCTTGTTCGGCAATCATGAGTTCTTACGGTAACGCTTAGCGATCCGCTGAAGGTTGTCTGCGCCTTCGACATACTGCTCGGTGAAACCGCACTGCATGCAAATGTAGCGGGTCACCGGTGCCCACCCTAAGGGGCCAACAGGCACGCCGATCTTGGATTGATTCTCTCCTGGGACCTTAGCGATATCCGACGATTGACACTTCGGACATGGTTCTGTCTTCTTCATGGGGGTCTAAGGTTGCTTCTATTTCGGCCGAACAGTATTTATTCGTATCACCTCGTGAAGTGATATCGACGAGGTATTCTTGGTGACAGAATCTCCGGAAATCCCCGTGGTAGCAAGGTTTTTTGCAAGAGATCGAGCTGTATCGGAGGGGAAGTGTTCGGTTGCAAAGCTGCTTTCGACTCGCAGCGATATCAGGGAATCTCCGCGCGATCGCGCGGAGCACATTTCTCAAAAAGTGTTCTTGCGAACACTTTTAATTTGACTGTTTCAGTGGGCAGGTAGAAATGTTCCCATGAACACTTTCAAGACCCGCTGGTGCTGGAGGAGAGATCTCCGCGAGTTTCGTGGTTTGTCCGATTCGGAAAGAGCCGGTTTTCTTCTCGTCCTCGAATGGTTTGAGAATTTCAGGCTGCGGCACGAGCTGGAGGCGGGTCGTGAGGCGGCCAAAATTTTCTGGAAGAACGAAGTGCGGCGGGAGGATCGCGAACGCGAGGACTGGCAGTTGGAGCAGTGGGAGGCGGCGATTCAGTGGTATCTGAACTGGCTGGAGGCCTGTGCGGAGGCGGAGGCGGATCACCGGAGCCTTCCGGAACGGGTGAGAGGGGCTGTTTGTGCCGCAGGGGCGAGGCGGGGACTGGCGAGAAGGACGAAACAGACCTACTCCGCCTGGGTGGCACGATACGGAAAGTTTGCCGGGGGAGAGCGGGAGGTCATGCAGGTGGAAACGGCAACCCGGTTTCTCGCCTCGGTCGTCGATGACGAGGATTGTGCCTACTCGACCCAGAAGCAGGCGCTGAATGCCCTGGCATTCTTCTTCAAGCATGTCTGTGGAGTGGAGGAGCCGGTGTTTGGCGTGAAGTTGAAGAAGACCTCGGCGAGGATCCCGGTGGTGTTGTCGAAAGAGGAGACACAGGAAGTCATCGAGAAACTGGATGAATCCTCCGCGGGTCCGAAGGATCTCCGGGGGCGGTATGGATTGGCGGCGCGCCTGCAATATGGAGCGGGGTTGCGACGCACCGAGCTGGTGCGCTTGAGGATCAAGGATGTCGACTTGGCGCGGGGGACGGTGACGGTCCGGGGTGGCAAGGGGGACAAGGACCGGACAACGATCCTTCCGAAGGGCTTGAGGGATGCGCTATCCCGTCAGATCGAGCAGGCGAGGGAGGTCCGGCAGAGGGACCGTGATGCGGGGCTGGCCGGGGTGTATATCCCGGGAGCCCTGTCACGAAAGTTTTCGCGCGCCTCGGAAACCTTCGAGTGGTTCTGGTTGTTTCCGGCGCGGCAAGTATCAACGGATCCAGAGTGCGGCCTGAGACGACGCCATCATCTCCATGGGACGGTTTACAATGAGGCGATCAAGAGGGCGGCGCGGGCGGCCGGAATCGAGAAGCGAGTGACGAGTCATGCTTTGCGGCATTCCTTCGCGACCCACCTGTTGGAGGATGGAATCGATCTGCGAACGATCCAGGAACTGTTGGGGCACGAGGATATCACGACGACGGAGATCTATCTTCACGTTGCGGTGGGGACGAACGGGATCGGGGTCGAGAGTCCACTGGATGGGTTGGACCTCCGGGCAAGTCCGGCCCGGCTCGACGAAGTATCCCGGGCAGAATCGAAATCGAATCATCCTGAGGGCTCCGATGAACTTGAATCCTCATGGATCGGGGCAAACGAAGCTGTTGCCGTAGCTTAGACTGTAGACTGTCTGCCAATGGATCGGGCTGCCGATTTCACTTCCTGCCGAGCGACTACTTCTGAAGGTCTCGAACTTGCATGCTTCTTGGAGATACTCTGACAGTATCCATAGCTGAATCTGTTTTCGAGGAACGGGTCCTACCGGCTCCGGTCTCACGGAATGGTGGCTCAGACTGGGACGGCACGCGCTGAGCAGAACAAGCTCAGTGATCTGCCAACTCCGGGATCTTCAGGATCTCGCGGGCGCGGGTCTGAGTCGCGAGAACCGAGTCGGCATCGGCACCGGTAAAGGTGACATGTCCCATCTTGCGTCCCCGGCGGGCTTCGGCTTTTCCGTAGAGATGCAGGTGAGAACCGGGTAGGGCAAGGATCTCGTCCCACGGCGGTTTCCCATCGGCGTCGCCCCAGACGTCACCGAGGAGATTGAGCATCATCGTCGGGCTGTGCAATCGGGTGCTCCCCGGTTTCGCACCGATGAGGCAGCGGAGCTGTTGCTCGAACTGCGAGGTCTCGCAGGCATCGATGGTGTGGTGACCCGAGTTGTGAGGACGGGGCGCCATCTCATTGACGAGAAGGTCACCAGACTGGGAGAGAAAGAATTCCACCGCGAGGATTCCGACGTAGTCGAGCGCTTCTGCGATCCCGGTCGCGACTTCGCGGGCCTGCTGCGCGACTTCCTCGGGAAGGCATGCCGGCACCCGGGAGATGTCGAGAATGTGATCTCGATGAATGTTCTCGACAGGATCGTAGGTCACGATCTTGCCGGAGAGATCCCGAACGACGAGGACGGAAAGCTCTCCCGCGAGATTGATTTTCTCCTCGAGCACGGCGCGAGGCGCATCGAAGCGAGACCAGACCGAGTCGGCGGAGTCGGTCGATGAGACGGGGAGTTGGCCTTTGCCGTCGTAGCCGAACTCCGCCGTTTTCAGGATTCCACCCGACGTGGGGAGCTGAGGCAGAGCTGAGGCAAGGGCTGGCGCCGAATCGATGACATGAAAGTGAGCACAGGGAAATGCGTTCTGGGAGAGAAAGGCCTTTTCTCGCTCCCGGTGCTGGCAGGTCGCGATGGCACCGGACCCGGGATAGAGCGGGATGGCACCCTCGACGGCTTCGAGCAGGGAGAGCGGAATGTTCTCGAACTCGACGGTGGCGACATCGGCTTTCTCCAGGAAGAGGGCGAGAGCGTCGGCCGAGTCGAAAGGTTCCTCGATCACTTCATCGGCGAGCCCGGCCGGACCGGTGTCGGGTCCCCCGATCCAGGAGAGGACTCGGTATCCCATTCTCCGCGAAGCGATCGTGAGCATGCGTCCGAGCTGGCCACCGCCAAGGACGCCAATCGTCGATCCGGGAGGGAGAGAATCCTTCATCGCAGTGGGCAGGGAGAAAATTCGGTTCGCGGGGAACTACACGTCGGGCAACTCGGAAGCTTCCACTTTCTGACGCAGCGACTCGCGGTAGTCGGTCAGCTTTTGCGCCACGTCGGAATCCTCATTTCCGAGAAGGGAAACGGCAAACAGTCCGGCATTGGTCGCCCCGGCATCGCCGATCGCAAAGGTCGCGGTGGGAATACCGGCCGGCATCTGGACGATGGAAAGGAGAGAGTCGACCCCGTTGAGGGTGCGGGATTTCACGGGAACGGCGAGAACGGGGACGATGGTGAGAGCGGAGACCATTCCGGGAAGGTGGGCGGCTCCGCCGGCACCGGCGATAATCGCTTTCAATCCTCGCTCCCTGGCGCTCCTGGCGTATTCAAAGAGAAGTTCGGGAGTCCGGTGGGCACTGACCACCTTGGATTCGAAGGGAATTCCAAAATCGCGAAGGACCTCGGCAGACTTGGACAGGGTGGGCCAGTCGGAGGTGCTGCCCATGATGATGCCGACTTGTGGAGCGGGGGAGTGATCTGGTGAATCCATGACGAAGAGGTCCCAGCGGGTGTGGACACTTGGACCTTTCTCTTAAACTGCCCCTGATCCCGTGTCGAGTCGGGAATTCCAGTTCAGGAATCGTTCTCGCGGACCGGATCGTGGGAGGCTTGTGAGGGAGAAATCTCTTCCCTGTTTTCCTTATCGCCATTACTGTATTTCTGGGAACGCCAGTTCCTCCTCCTGAAAAAGACTCGACGAAAACTGCATGATCTCATGTTTCGGTTCGTCCTCTTCTTCTATTCAACAACCCAACAGCAACAACAAATTATGAATACTACCTGTAAATTCGCTCTCTTCGGAGCCTTCGCTCTTGCCTCTTCCCTCTTCGTTTCCTGCACCCCTGGAGAAAAAGGTGCGGTCGTCGGAGGAGCCACGGGAGCCGCCGTCGGAGCTGCCGTCGGAGATGGCACCGGAGCCGTCATCGGAGGTGCCGTTGGTGCGGTTGCCGGATCTCGCATCGCGAAGCGGAACGCGCGTCGCGACCACGGCTATTACTACTAGTCCGGATCGGCTTGGCCCATTGACTGGACCCGAGCCAGAATGATCTTTGAAAATGGAGGGCATTCGCCCTCCATTTTTTTGGACTACGCTTTTCGGTATCCTCCATGAAAGAGCTTTTTCGCGAATTCGACTTCACCAAGGTTGGCTTTTACCAGTCCCTTCTCGAATCCCAGGGGATCGAGACTTTCATCAAGAACCGGGACGTATCCAGCCTGGCAGGAGAGGCTTCGATCATGCCGGAGTTGTGGCCCGCGCTCTGTGTCGTGAAGGACGAGGATTTCGACCGCGCGATGCAGGTGATTCGTGAGAGCAACTCTCAAAATGCGGTCTTGTCGCAGGTCGAGGTTTCCTGCCCCAGTTGCAAGGAATCCAATCCCGGGAATTTCGAGATGTGCTGGTCTTGTGGTGGGACTCTCGTCGAAACTGGCCCCGGCGAATAGACCGCTCCTCAAAAGCCTTTTCGCAAATCGAAGTTTTTTGGGGATGGATGCTGGCTCGCTTCGCTCGAAGTGTGATTTGCATACCGAACAGAACTTCCTGTGGCTGCGTTCCTCCTCAGTCGTGGAGATGACACGATCGAGGGCTCCACGACTCGTGAGCAGGAAACTGGATTTCGTTTTCAGGCGGAGAGTTTCTGATCGCCAACACGTGGACGGGATAGCGGGAAGAGGTGGGTCGCCAGGATGAGGATCATGAACCATTGAAAGAGAAAGAGGTTCATCGAGAGCTCGAGGGAAAGGTGAAAGAGGATCCCGATGATGACCACCTGTTTCCGAATCGACGGGGTCCAGACTCCAAAGATGAGAAGGCATTCGATCGCAATCGCCAGCCAGGTGAGTGCCTGGTAGATCCAGAGAGAATCGCTCGAAAGCCGAAAGGTTCCCAGCCTTCCCGAGAATTCATCGAGGCGAAAAACATAGTAGAGGGCGGTTCCGTTGATCCAGTCGTCGCCCTGCAGCTTCCGGAGGACCGAGGAGAGGTAGAGAAGGCTTTGCTGGAGTTGAAGCAATCGCAGGGGCCAGACCGGGCAGTCGGACGTCGTTTTCCTGCGGAGCTGGTCGAGTGACCATTTCGAACCGAGCGGCATGAAAATCATCAGGAAGAGGGTGAGCCGGAGGAGGACATCTCCCCCTTCCCAGATCATGTTGTTCCGGTGATGCAGGGAGAGAATCCAGAGAAAGAGACAGACGGTCTGGAAACGAGATTGCCATCCCACGAGGAGGAGCAGGGACTGGAGGCAGAAAATTCCAAAGACCGACAAGAGCACGGTTGGAGAAGCGGGAAGCAGGTTCAGCAGGGACCAGGTGTCGGGATCGATATTCTCCAGACCTGCCTGGCGGGAGAGGACCCCGTCTTCCCCAAACCAGGTGAGCCAGTTCGGGGCAAGGATCAGGGCATAGATGAGCAACGACGAGGCGATCGCGATTCGAATGATGGCATAAACCTCCGGCCCGATCCTGGCATGGAAGAAGGACTCCCATTTTCTCGCGAACGAATCATTCATCCTGAAACTCGCGGCGATAGAACTCCTCGATCGTTTCCTGTGGATCTTCCGATTGGATCAGGATCCTGCGTTCGTGTGCGATCAAATGGATTCCGGTTACGACGGATCCCGGGTGAGCGGCTTCGTGATTTCTCTTGAGGTAGGCAGCAAAGGATTCCTGGGCTGGCTGGTTCCAGCCGCTTCGAATTCGGTCGTAGTATTCCACCTCGCGGGAGAGGCGAAACAACTCCAGGCAGCTCATCTGTGTCCAGTCCGGAGAATACCATTTCAGGGGCATCTCCTCCCCGGAGACATGGATCTCTGCGATGATTCGGTGATTCGTTTTGTCCACGGAGGGAGCGAAGAGGTCCCAGGTGCCTTGCCAGATGCCGAGACCATCGAGCAATGGATCCGTGACCCGCTTCGCGGGGTGGTCTGCGCCACCGGGAAGAGGGATGGCGTCAACGATCGCGAGTGAGAGGTAGCCGACAATCACAGCATTCGCCCAGATTCTGGGTGACCGGAAATACCTTGAGATCCACATGACTCATTCAAAGGAGCGCCTCTCCTCAAACTTCTCCTGGGACGGGAATGGCAGGGGGTTTCCGTTGCTATCCCAGTAGTGAAGGGCCACTTCGCCCCAGGTGTAGCGAGAGAGCACCCGGCTCGATCCATTGGCCAGCCATTGGACGGTCCTTGTCTCGTCGCCCAGTCGAGCTCGGACAACTCTCCCTTCTTCGTCCAGCTGCATGAAGTTGTCCCCGGGTTGAACCACGGTATCGGGAACGCCACCTGGGCGAAGGTACCAGGTCACGGTGTCGTCGTTGATTTCTCGAATCAGGTTTCCCTCGGTATCGTAGAATGCCTCGTAGAAGGTCTCTGGTGCTTCCTCAGGAAAGATGCGCTCGCGTTTTCGCACGAAGTTGAACACCTTCCCGCGGGTGTTGATAAAGTGTGTCCGAATGTGCTCCCCATCCGAGTCCTCGTATTCGGAGAAACCGCCATCTTCGTCGTGGCGGAAATTTTTCCAGCTTCCGTCGGGAAAGTCTCTTCGAATGGAGTAGACGCCGGTTTGGATCCGCTCGGCTTCGTAGTCGACGTGACGGCTCAGGGGCGAAATTTCATAGGAAACTCCGTCGGCTCGAATGAGGCGACCGGAATTGCGACTCCAGGCGCACTCCATGGTTTGGTCGGCATAGGACATGTGCATCACGATTTCGCTGCTGTTTTCGTCCATGGGATACGAGAACGCAGTCTCCTCGCCGTTGGGCCATCGGATGCTCTTGAGCGTCGGCAGAGGAGGGAGGCCTGCGGCCTTGTACTCGGGATCGTTCGAGGAAGGATGATCCTGGAATGCGAGTTCGTATCTTCCCCGAGCCGTGGAAAAGAGGGCGCTGGTTTCGTTGGTCTTTGTCAGGGTGCAGACGATGGCCCCGGTGCTGGATCGCACTTCCTTGCAATATTCCCCGTCGTAGGTGAACAGAACATCGGTGCCTTTGGGAGTCTGCATTCGAATCAGTTTTCCGAGTCGATAGTGAAACTCGAAACCGTCTTCCGTCGTCCTCCGGTAGGAGTCGTCTCCCAGTTTGAAGACCGTGTGTCGCCCGTTGAGAGAGGAGTAGGTGTCGGGATCTGCCGGCAGGCGGTACACGTAGACGGTCGCCCCGCCCATGGTCGTGACTTCGAGGAAGTAGTCGTGGTCGATCAGGGTTGCCTCGAGCAGGGGGACAAAGAAGCCCTTGCCGAAGTGGACCGAATCATGGCCGGAGTGGGATGAATACTGGTAGTAGAAGTCATAGACCTCGTTGCGAGAGAACTCGATGGCTCCGACGTGGCTGGTGAACTGTAGTTCACCGAAGCAGTTGGCATCCCCAACGGTATTCGTGGGTTTCGAGAATTCCCCTGCAGGGGTGCTCTGGGACGATGAAATGAAGAGAAACGCGGACCAGAGCAGGGCTCCTATGGCTTTCCTGTTCGGTATCATCGGGTAACAAAAAGGGGCTCCTGATACCAGAAGCCCCAAGAAATTGGTTTTCGGGAAACGAGATGTCAGGGCCTATTCGTTGTGTCCGGGCCCTTTGGGTTTGTTCTCGCCATTTCCATTGTTGCCGTTGTTCCCATTATTCCCGTTGTTGGCGTTGCCGTTGTTTCCATTATTCCCGTTGGCACCGTTGTTTGCTTCTTCAGCCGGTGCTGGGGCTGCTCCAATCTGGGAGGGACTGAGAGAGAAGTGGACGGCAAATCCGAGAACGATGATGGTGAGAAAAGCGGCGATTTTTTTCATGGATGGCTTCCTGGGGCGAAAAGATCTACCCAGTTTCCCAGGTAGATTTGTTTTCCGGGTTTGGAGGAGAGATCCCAGTTTGGATTGTTTGTAACCTCGTGGCGCAAAACAAGTGATGCGGGATCTTTCCGAAGGCTGCCAAGGATAATTCGATTCGTTCCCTTTTGTTCAGAATCAAATTCAATCGAATTCAAGGGGTTCAAGTAGACGATTTCCCCTGCGAAATTGCTAACGCTGTTGCTCGGTTCGGGAATGACTCCCGAGAGAACAATGCGCTCGATGGTTCGGGGAATTTCTCTCGGCATTTCCTCGCTGATGAGCCAACCGAGATGAGGATGCTTTCGAATTTCGTAGCTGTAGTGCCTTCCTACGACTCGTTCATCGGGCTGAATGACCAGAGTCGTCGGCTCGGTTTGTCCGTAGCGCAAGAATCGATGGTCTTTGTGAATAGGCTCTCGATTTTTCCCGATCGCGAACCCCACCACCAGCAGGCAGAGGAGAGAGAGCGCGGCGAAGCCCGCCGAGATCGAGAGATCGTTCATCATTCTCTTCCTCCTCGCGAAGGATTTCCGGAGTGCGGGCGTGCCCAGTATCATCCACAAGAGAAAAAGGATGGGGAGAATCCAGAGGTAGGGAGATTCGGCTACGGAACTGAAGAATGCGCTCACGGCGAGTGTAGTCCAGATCCCTGTGGCGATGGATGCGGCTCTTCTTTCCGGAATACCCTTCGAACTCGGAGAGAAACAGGTGAGAAGGATCAGGCCCCAGCCGGCCAGGTAGAAGAATCTTCCCACCCATCCGAATTCCACGATCCAGGTCAGGTGGCTGTTGACCAGGGTCCGGTAGCGATACCGGGTGTCCATGGGTTGATACCAGAGCATCCATGATTCTCCGGCTCGGCCGTGTCCCCATCCGCGTGGTGCATCGAGCATCATTTCGGGGACGTCTTTCCAGATTCGAAGCCGATTCGTGATCGATCGATCGGTCTCCTCCGAGTTCCCGATCCCCTGTCCGTATCGATTGAGTGCCTCCACTTGTGGAAGAGCGGCATAGAGGGTGAGAAAAAGTCCGAGCGCCAACGCAGTCAGAAAAGCTTTCCGTGAAGGAAGACGGAGGGATTTCGATCGCGTGAAAAAAAGCGCGGCCTGTCCGGCGATCGCGGCGAGGATGCCTCCCCGGGAGTAGGTATGAATCAGGCAGATCCCCAGGGTGATGAAGGCAGCGACGAAGATCCAGTAGCCGACATTTCGTCGAGCTTTGAGATAGCGAAAAAGATTAACCAGGACGAGGAGCCCAGCGATGAGAGCCGCTGTCTTGTTGGGGTTTCCGAAACCCCAGTCGAGCCGGAGATGGTCTTCGAAATAGAATTCCAAATCTGTCCTTTCTCGAAGACTTCCCGATCGCGTCTAGTTCGACTCCGAGATCTTTCCCCAGGCGGCTGCAATTTCGCGGGTGGGGAGATCGATGGCCTGCTCGCGCGGGATCCATCCGCCGCTCGCTGCGGGGACCACGATCCCGTTCACGTAGTCAGCGGTGTAGGCTTCCTCCGAAGTGCGATCCCACTCGTTGCTGCGAAGGGCGTAGTCGAAAAATCGCATGGAGAGATTCTTCAAGTTGCTTTCATCTTCTTCCGAAAAGTCCCTCGGGGCATTCCTCGAAGTGTATCCCTTGAGGATCATGTTGTAGTCCAAAGCTCGTGCCTGGCGATAGAATCGCTGGGCGGCGATGTAGGCGGGTTCGTCGGCCCGGCTCGTGACGAGCCAGAAGAGGTTCTTCGCCTTCTCCGTGGGAATATCGTAGCTTCCTCCGTAGTGCACATGAACTGCTTTGAACCGTTCCGGTTCCCGCAAGGCAATACGGTGGGCATACTGAGCTCCACCGCAGAGGCCATACATGAGCCATCCCTTTTCCGGAATCTCATGCTTCCTGGCAAATTGTCCGACGGTTCTCGACCATTCGCGAGCCAGCGAGTCCAGTTTCCGATCCTGCTGTGCAGCTTCGCGGCTGGAAAGTTGATCCGAGCTGACGGTGCGGTTCCAGCCCTTGCGACTGGGCTGGCCGAAAGCAACCATGGCGAGTTGTTTCTGCTCGGCGAATTCCAGAAGATATCCGAAGTGTTGCGAACCGCCTGTCAGATCAAACTCGATTTCTCGATCCCCATACTTGCAGATGGCGATGACTCCCTGGACGGCGTCCTTTCCGCCCGAAGGGTATTTCAGGTAAAGATTGAGAGCAGAAGAGTGCCCCGCCGATCGAAGGTTGAAGGATTCCTTGATGATTCCTTCCGGAAGATTCTCGGATTCCTCTGCACGAACCAGGTTGGCGAAAGAGAGCGAGACAAGGAATCCAAGAAGCAGGGCAGCTTTCATATCGCAGGATCGTATTCCAGATTCCTTCTTTCTGACAAGGGGCAACTCCCTGGACTCGAGCCGAATCGGGAAACGCGATGCTTGATCTGGAATGGGGAAGTTCTTAGCATCCGACTCCCTGCCGCTTCTTTTTGCGGGGGCACGACTGGCTGATGAGATCCCTCCCTTCCATCCTCTTCGCGATCGTGATCGCCGGACTTGGCTCTGCCTGGCTCTTCTTTGAAGAGGAGATCCGAGAGTTCGTGGGTTGGCCCGCGGAGAAGGAAGAAATCGTGGATGATGGAGTGGATGATTCTTCCGATTCGAGGAAATCCCGAGTGGCCGACGCGTCTCCGGTCGAAGAAACGAGCAAGGCAGTCGAACCTGCGAAAGAGGAGGTGATCCAGAGGATCGTAATGCAGCGTTACCCGGATCTCCCCGCGACTCCGTTTTCCGAGAAATTCCCTTCCATCGAAAAAATACCCGAAGTTGCCTTTCCGGACCGAGTAGAATCTACGGCAGGGGTTTCGTTTTTTCGGAAGTCCGGAAACGCATTGCTCGCCGCAAGTCGGGTTCGAAAAGGAGGATGGGTTCGACCGGAGGGAATCTCGGATGAGGGTGGCCTGCTGGTCAGCAGCCTTGCGAATCAGCAGATGACCGCGACGGTTCCGATCTCTGAAACCGATCTGATGGCGAAGGTTCAGGAGAGTTATGAGGCCTCTCTCCAGCGCGCCCAGGACCGCATTCGCGAGATGAGAGAAGAAGATGCGTCGGAGCTGAGATCGAATTCCCGCCTCTTCCGGAAATGGGAGGATTCTCCCGATGTTTGGAGCCAAACCGAGCCCAGCCCTGCCTTGATGGAATCGCTCTTCCAGCAGATCGATTCCGAGAACTTCTCCATCGTCGGCCACTACGAAATGGGCAGAAAGCGAATTCAAACGAGCGATCGTCTCGGAGTCTACACCGTGACCGTTTTCCTGATCGAGGGAACCCGCAAAGGGTTTGGCCCCTTTCTGTGGCGGGTCCAAAGCCTCGAGAGCTTCGGAGCTCCGGTGGAGTGGTTGGGTCTTCCTCAGTAGCGACTCCGGATTTGTTGTCTCGACCGTCTTATCCTTTGGAGGGCGGAAACCATTCCAGGGGTGTCCGATTTGATCATCATTCTGGTCGATGGATGCAGACGGATAATCGATTGGCGAATCGTGGAACGTGTCGCTTACGGTTCCTATGAGTCAGCGAGAACATGCACAAGGGAATCGTAGTTTCAGATCTTCATCTTTTCGCATCGCGTTCCGCTGGAGAGTCGAATTTCGCTGAACTTTCAGCTCACTTGAGAGAAGTGGATGTGCTCGTGTTGAATGGAGACATCTTCGACTTTCGGTGGGCGAGTTGCTCTCATTCGATTTCGATCCCGAAGGCCCTTGATTGGCTGAAAAACCTGAAGGATGACTTTCCCGAGGTCACCCTGTATTTCATCCCCGGGAATCATGATTGCCTGCCCGCCTTCGTTTCAGAGGTCGATGACATGCCGGGAATCGAGTTGCACGAGCACCATCTCCTCCTCGGGAAGAATCTCTTCCTCCACGGCGACGCGGCGACGGCTCGGATGGATCACGCCGGATTCCGGAAGTTTCGATCGGGGTGGGAAATTGATTCGCCGCGAGGCCGTTTGTCGGCAGGACTCTACCACGCGGCCGATCATCTTCGGCTGACCGACCTCACGCATGGTCTCTGGTTTGGAGGAATGCGGGCCATCCGTCGTCTCATCTGGCACCTCGACCAGGTCCGACCGGGCTGGAAGGATGAGGTCGAGGAATGTTTTTTTGGACACACCCACCTTCCCCTTTCCGGGATCGAGGAAGAGGGGGTGCGATTTCACAATACCGGATCCGGAATTCGAGGGGCGTCCTTTGTTCCGATTCGGTTTCACTACCGATCCCACCAAACTCTCTCAATCGAATGAAAATCAAGAAGACCGAATCCGGGCGTCCCGCCGTCAATTGCTATTCTGATGGCGAAGGAGCGTTCATGGAGCGTTCGCAAAACCTTCGAGGAAAGTTCCTCGGCCCGCTCCTGCGCTGGTTGGGTGGCAATGGCGTGCGTGCGGGTCATATCACCTTTCTGTCCCTGCTGAGTGGGCTGGCTTTCTGCCCGCTCTTTCTCGCGGGGGAAGTGGCCCTGGCTTTTTCGTTCCTGTTCCTTCACGTCCTCCTCGACGGGGTCGATGGGCCGCTGGCCCGTCATCTCGGCCGAGCGGGAGCCCGAGGCTCCTTCACCGATACGGCCGCGGACCAGGTCGTGGTCACTGCGACCGCGATCACGATGGTCTACACGGGATTGGTCGGAGCCTGGGCGGGCGGGTGTTATCTCTTTCTCTACACCCTGGTCGTGACCTTCGCGATGGTTCGAAATGCTCTCGAAGTTCCCTACTCCTGGCTCCTTCGGCCACGGTTTCTCGTCTTTGCCTGGATGGCGGTGGAGATTTTCTGGCTTCCAGGAACGCTGAATCTGGTCTTCTGGCTCGCCAACGGGTTGCTCGCCTGGAAAGCCCTGACGGGATTCATTGCGATCCGAAGGAAGATGTAGAGGGAGAGCGGATCCCGCTGTCTCAGTTCTTCTTCTCGTCTGCTTTCTCTGGCTTTTCCTTCTCCTTCTCTTTTTCCTTGGCAGGCGGGATCGTCAGCCAGAGATCGGTTGTCTCCATGATCGCATAGGGACCACGATAGCCATCATCTCGGAAGCTGAAAGAAACGACCTGTGGCTGGCCAGTCTTCTTTCCCTCGTCATCCGTTTCCCATGCCTGGACGGTGATTTGCTCCTGGAAAGCAGCGGCGTTTTCCCTGGCCTTGAGTTTCAAAGTGACCGCGCCTCCCTTGTCGGGAACCTTCTCGGGAGGAGTCACAGACACGGAGTCGGGCAGGTCGGAAATCTCGAAGAGTAGATTTCCGGTATGACCGTGCTGACGAGTGATCGTGATCTTGAGATCGAGCTCCTTTCCCGGTTCGAGGACGTATTCGGATTTTTCCAGGGTGGCGGCAAAGGAGGGGCGAGCCTCGTCGACGGTGAGTCGATATCGCATTTCCGGCGAGCCCCGGCGAAAACGATCGGTGACGGAGAGGGTGTAGTCTCCGTCCGCTGCGACTTTCCAGAGATACTCGGGATCCGACTCCTTGTTGGAGTCGTCGATGAGTTTCAATTCCGAGCCATCGGGTTTGAGAAGGCGGAGAACCGGATCGGTCGGATAGCCGATACGTTGGCCGGCCACTTCGACAAAGAGCAGCTGTCCTTTTGTTGCCTGGAATGTCCACTCGTCCTTTTCGTTTGGCTTTGTCAGGGTTCCGAACCCAGGCGTGCCTGTTGCCAGATTCAGGGGCTTCGAGTCCTTGCCGATTGCCTGGGGGAGAAGCCGCTGCGGGAGTTGGTCGCGATGCCATGCGAGGTGGAGCCGGTAGCGAGCATTCTTCTGGCCCCGAAAAAATACGCTGGTGGCCGGGGGATGGGCAAAGGCGGTCACGGCCACGACATAGCTTCCCTTCCTGGGAGCGCGGAAGGTTAGAAGCGGATCGAGGTGATGGGCCCCGTCGTGTTCGAGCTGGAGGCGATGTCCCCCTTCGTCGTAGACATGGAGAACCGGATCGATGAGAGAACGGATCGAGTAGCCTTCGACGGCAGCAACGATGGTTTCGCCTTCCTCCAGCGAGATTTGGAAGCAGTCGATTTCGTTGTTGGCCGGGAGCCTTCCGTTGATGACAAGGGGAAGCTTCGAGGCGTCAATCGGCTCCGCCTTCGAGATCGAGTTGCCATCTTTCTCCGACTCGAGGATTTCCTCCCGATCATCGACGAGAAAGATCAGGGAGGAGCTGACTCCGTCGGGGTTGGCAGTGCGGATGAGGAGTGGCCCGGGCTTGACCTCGGGGGCGACTCGGAGAAGGCCTTCCCCCTTCTTTTCCGCATCGGGAGTGAAGGTGAATCCTTTCCTGGAAAAGAGGACGTCACAGGGCCAGGGATCCAGTTTCCCGGAGAGGGTGACGGCAAACTCGGATCCCTGTTTTCCGCCGGGAGGCCAGATCGTATCCAGTGTAGGAGCTTCTGACCTGCCGAGCAGGGGAGCGACGAGCAGACACCCGATGACGATGGGTTTCACGCAAACAGTTCCTTGATGAGGCTGCCGTTGTCGACCAGTTGGACCGGTCTCCCTGCCGTGTCGTGAAGCGTGGTTTCGTGATCGATTCCCATCTTCGTGTAGATGCTCGCGGCGAAATCTTCGGGAGAATAGATGTTCTCGTTCGCGTAGTAGCCCTTCACATCGGTGGCTCCCACGATCTGGCCTCCGGGAATCCCGGCACCGGCCATGAGAACGCTCATGGCAAAAGACCAGTGATCGCGTCCGGCATCCTTGTTGATCTTCGGGGTGCGACCGAACTCTCCCAGCAGCACAACCATGGTGTTCTTGAGGGATCCTCGCTGAGCGAGATCGTTGATGAGGGCGCTGACCCCGACGTCGACTCGTTCCGATTTGCCTTTCTTGTAGGCATCGAACAGGCCGCGATGATCATCCCATCCGCCGGAGTAGACGGTCACAAAGGGAACGCCCACTTCCGTCAGGCGGCGCGCCATGAGGAGGCGTTGGCCAAAGTCGTTTCGCCCATAGGACTCCCGAGTCTTTTCGGGTTCGCGAGAAATGTCGAACGCCTCCTGTGCTTCGGTGGAGGTGACGAGATCGAAAGCGGAAGCGTAGTATTCATCGAAGGCCACGGCGGGATCTTCCGCAGCGGTATCGGTGATGCGGCGAAGTCGATCGAGCGATTGTCGCAGCTCGACACGGGATTGGGCGCGGCCGTCCTCGATTTCGGTCGGGAGCGTGACATCCCTCACCCGGAAACTGTCGCGGTTGGGGTCATCCGAGATGACGAACGGAGCATGCTGTGCTCCCAGGAAGTTGGGTCCGCCGGATCGCGAAATACGAGGTGTGGAAACGTAGGCGGGCAGCCCGTGCCCTACCTGGCGATGCTTGCTCACGACCGAGCCGAGACTGGGGTGAAAGGTGACGAAGGCTCCGCATCCGACCGGCACGGGGGTGGGACGTCCAGTCATGAGGTAGTGATTCCCCGCCCCATGGTTGTTCTGGTTGTGGGCGATGGAACGAATCACCGTGAACTGGTCGAAGGTCTTCGCGAGATGGGGAAACTTGTCGCAGAAATGAACACCCGGCACCGTGGTCGGGACCGTTCCGAATTCGCCCCGAATTTCCGAGGGCGCATCGGGTTTGGGATCGAAAGTTTCGTAGTGAGAGGGACCTCCGTCCAGCCAGATGAAGATGCAGCGGGTGTCGTTTCCCTTGGCGGTCGCCTTGCCAGCGGCCTGCGATTGGAGCTTGAGCATGTCGGTCAGACCGAGGCCGCCGAGAGCGCCCAGACCGGTCTGAATGAAATCCCGTCGTCCGACTCCGGAGCAGTTGAGGGTGGTGCGCAGCTTGCTCATTTCCTTGCAGTTAGATTACTCTGGGATCCTGGTTCGAACCAACGGCGTGTTTGCGGGGCATCGAGGGGTCTATTTTCCCACGAGTCGATTGGGACGTGACCACTGGATCTTCGAAAGAAGCAGGTTCCCGCGTGCTCCTTTTCTTGGCATCCATTCTCCCACGGTGACCCACGATTCGCTGGGGCTGGCGTGGGTGACGTGGAAGTTTCCCATCAGGGGAACGCCGTCGGGGTCGTCGACGCCATCGCCATGGAGAGGGATCACGACCTGCTCCGTCGAACGGATCAGGGTCAAGGTCTCGGGATCGACCTGGGCAACCCAGAGCGGTGAGCGCCAGCGGATCACGTTCGTGTTGGTTTCGTCCTTCCTCGTGTAGACGAGAAAGAGACCGTCCGAGTGGGTCAGCCAGTGCTGCTGGGTGGTCGACATGGTCAGGGCTTCGCCATCGTCCCAGGTCCAGGCGCGCTGGGGTTCGTAGTTCAC
Source organism: Verrucomicrobiales bacterium (assembly GCA_029213195.1). Classification (GTDB taxonomy): domain Bacteria; phylum Verrucomicrobiota; class Verrucomicrobiia; order Verrucomicrobiales; family DEV007; genus Arctic95D-9. The sequence goes on along the minus strand of JARGNI010000028.1, from coordinate 57,492 downwards.
CCCATCCTCGCTGACGGCCACGTAGCCTCGATCATCTTCCGCGCGGATCGTCATGTAGTAGCGATCGCGGAATCGAGTCACCGACGGCTCGAGGAGGCCGCGCTTGACCGAGTTGGTAAGGGCCGGGCCGACTTCTGCGATGGTGAGCTCTTCTCCATCGAATCGACAGCGGACCCCGGCGACAGACCGTGCGGCCGAGGTGGGGCCGAAGGTAAAAGCCATGACGATATCTCCGTTTTCGTCCACGACCCGTTGCCCGCAGTTGTTGGTGTAGATGAAGGCACCGCGAGGGTCATCCCAGCGGAGAATCTTTCTCTCCGACCAATGGGCATCGGCATCGCGGACCGCATAGACCGGGTAGCGGGGAAGCTGGTCCTGCTTCGAAAATCGGGGTCCGCGGTAGAAGACGACATGACCCATCGCGAGGACCGTTTGGGTCGGGGGATGAAACTGGGGAACGACATCGCAGACTCCGGCCTCGAGTCCTTCGTGTCCGGGAACAGGGATTCGACCGAGGGCGGGAATCGGAGCGGGTTCGGTCCAGCTCGTTCCGGAGTCGGCCGACTCCGACCAGTGAACCGGCCCAAAGTAGTCGGAGCCTCCGATGGGCTGCAGGCACATCAGGGCGTGAGGCTGCGGCTTGGGAATGAGGGCGGCGCGAGGATGAAACCAGGTGGTGCCCTCGGAGCCGTCTCGATTTTTCCGAATCGTCTCTACGGTGATCTCGGTGATTTCGACGGACTCCTCCCCCGGTGCGGCGAGGGGCAGGAAGGAGGGCAGAGTTGCCAGGGCTCCGAGGGAAGCGAGGGCGATCCGGAAGGGAGAAGTTTTCATCATCAGTGGTTGAGAACAAATTCAGCCGAGTTCACCAGCGACCAGACGACATCTTCGATTCGCTGACGCTTGTCCTCTTCGGTGGAGAGGTGCTGAGCGACAATTTCCCTTTCCGCTTTTTCGGGCAGGCGAGAGAAGAGTCGCAGGTAGATCGCCTCGATCGCTTTCTCCGGCGGGAGGGCCTCCAGCTCGGTGATCCAGAGGTTCTCCCCGGAGAACTTTTTCTGAAGGACCTGGGAATTCATGAGATGCAACGCCTGGGCAACACTGCTTTCCGGGTGACGGGAAAGAGGTGGGGCCGCGCTGGCGTTGGGTCGTCCGAAGGCATCGAGGAAGTCACTGGGCATGAGGTGATTCCATTGCTCCATCGCCTTCCCTCCGGTGGGCAGGCCCTGCAGGGTTTCCGGTTGCCCGGTGATCGAAGAAAGGGTGTCGAGGAGGACCTCGGCAGGGAGACGGCGTCGGTAGCTCCGGGAGAAATTGCGATTGTCCGAGGTGTTGGTTTCGTTGGGCTGGGAACTCTGCTGGTAGAGCTTGCTGTTGAGAATTGTGGCGATGGTGTGTTTCTGGTCGTAGCCATGTTCGACAAAGTCGCGCGCGAGCCAGTCGAGGAGCGGTTCGTTGACAGGTGGATTCGATTCCCGGAAATCATCGACCGGATCGACGAGCCCCTTGCCAAACAATTCCGCCCAGATCCGGTTGACCATCGCCCTGGCGAAAAAGGGATTCTCGGGAGCGGTGATCCACTCGGCGAGAATGGCTCGGGGGTCCGCGTTCGAATCTTCGGTTTCGAAGACCGTGCCATCGGGTGCGCGAAGCGGCATGACCACTTCCGTGACCGGGTGTTTCACGGTGCCCCCGGGTTCGAACCACCAGAACTCCGGCTCTCCGGAGATCGGTGCCGAGATGCCCTGTCCTTTTCGTTTCATCGAGCCGAAGAAGGCCGCCATGGAATAGTAGTCGTCCTGGCTCCATTTCTCGGAAGGGTGGTGGTGGCACTTGGCACAGTTGAGACGGACGCCGAGAAAGACCTGGCTGATGAACTCCGCCATATCGGCGGGCTCGCGCTTGTCGCGGAAAATCGCGACGGGGCCGACCTGGTGGGTGCTGCCCGCCGCAGTGAGAAGTTCCGTTACGAATTCATCCCACGGGGTGTTGCTCCGGAGCTTCTGCCGGATCCAGTCATCGAGGAGATAGACCGGCTTTACCCCGACGCGCCGGGTGTTTGGACGGAGAAGATCTCCCCATTTCGTCGCCCAGTAGTTGGCGTAGTCGAAGCGGTGCTCGTCACTGAGGAGTGCCCTTGTCAGCTTGGCGCGCTTGTCATGATTTTCCTCTTCAAGAAATCGACGGGTTTCCTCGAGAGTCGGGAGCCGACCGAGGACATCGAGAGTGGCCCGACGCAGGAACTCGGAATCGGTGCAGGGTTCGGACGGGTAGAGGCCCAGTTCGCGAAACCTCGTGTAGGCGAGTTCGTCGATGCGATTGTTCGGTTCGAGCTTGGCGTAGGAACTTTCCGGGAGGAGTTCGTCGGGTGGAATCACGACACGGGCGGAGGCGACCTGGTCCACATACCGGACGATGATGCTGTTCTCCCCAGGCACGTTTCCGGCCGTGATCTTGCCGTGATGATCCACCGAGGCGAAGGCCTGGTCGTTCGAGGTGAATTCGCAGAGATCGGTCACGTCCCGAGAGGTACCATCGGTGTAGGAGACCGTGACCTTGATGCGTTTCGTTTCTCCCTTCTGAAACGTCAGCGCCGGGGGATCGATCGTGATCCCGGTCGGGTCCGGTTCGTCGGGGATGGACCGTGGGGCACCTTCGGCGATCCATTGGCGCAGGATGCGGTAGGCGTCGGAATCGACTTCGAATCGCTTTTCGCCCTCGTGCGGAATCTGGTTCGTGGCTTTGAGAAGGAGAAGCGAGTGATCGGGTGAGGCGGGAAAGATGCGCCGCCCCTTTGCATCGAAAACGATCTCCCGATAATCCGAGTCGGGATCGTAGGAGAAGATCGAGAGCTGAAAGCCATTCTGGCCATCGGCCTTTGCATGACAGGCTCCGGCGAGGCATCCGGCCTTCGTGATGACGGGGAGAACGTCGTTCTCGAACGAAACCGTCGGGGCTCCTTCTCCGCGGGCCGAGAAGGCGAGACCGAACAGCAGGAGGAAACAGGGCAGTCTATTCTTCATCGGTCTTCGCGAGTTGTGATTCCGAGTTCGGGATTTCCAGGGTTTGCCGGAGTTTGCCGTTCTCGTCCCAGAGAAACAGTCTGCCATCTTCTCCGCCTGCGATGAGCCACTGCTTTTCGGGGTGGACTTCCATGGCAAAGAGAGTGGTCGTGACCGGATCAAATTTTCGCTCCTTGGCACCGACGGAGCGTTGTTCTCCTTCGTGTTCATTCAGGTCGACGAAAGCAGCGGGCTTCCCGGATTCGAAGACGGCAAAGACCCGATCGGTATTGATCTCTTTGGCTTTGTCAGGATCTTTTTCCTCGGTCTTCTTCTTGAGGTTGGCCGGATCGGTGTCCCAGGCGAGGTCGTAGATCGGGCCCGAGCGAGAGCTGGAGAAGGCGCTGACTTTTTTCCCCGTGCCGAGATTCCAGACCTTGATCTCTTCGTCATCCCCGCCGGTAGCGATGCGGTCGTCGCCGGGAGCGAAGGAGGCGGCGAGGACATAGCCGGTGTGGCCCTCGAGTCGAGTCGTGATTTCATGGGTCGCGCTGTTGCGAATCGTGATCAGCTTGTCCGAGGAGACCGTCGCGTAGCGGTCGCCCGAATGGCTCCTCGTCAGGGCATAAATGGAGTCGAGATGAGCCGTGTCGAACGAGCGCACCTTCTTCGAGTCGAGATGGATTTCATGGAGTCGTCCGAGTTGCGAGGGGAGGGAGTCGGCGACGAGAACACGGGGCGGGTCCTCCAGGAAAAGAGCCGCGGTTTGCCGACCGTGGAAAGGTGCTTCGAGTGACTGGGGCTTTTGCTCCGGCTGGGACGGGTTCCAGAGGAGGAGGGACCGAAACCCTCCCGAAACGAGAGATTTCCCATCGGGGGAAAACGCGAGAGACTGCACCGTGTCTCGATGACCCGACGAGGAAGATCGATATTCGAGCTGCCACTCCGCCTTCTTCTCGTCGGGTTGGGTGACTCGATACCAATCGATTTGAGACCCTCGACCGACCGCGAGGGTTTCGCCATCCGGCGACAGGGCCATCGTCAGGATGGGGGTGTAATTGGCAGGCAGGTCGGTCAGGGTGACGTCTCGCTTTTCGGGGAGCTGGAGAGATTCCCATTTCGCGGCATCCCACTTTGCGCCCTCGTCGATCCATTTCTCGATCGCCGCGATTTCCCGCGGATCGAGTTGGCCCTTGGGCGGCATATGGGATTCGGCATCGGGATACAGTGTCTCGACGAGGTAGCTCTCCGATGCCTTTCCGGGAACGATTGCGGCATCGGTATCACCGCCCTTGAGAAGCGACTCGCGGGACTCGATGAGGAGCCCACCCTTTTGCTTGGACTCGGAATGACAGCTGACGCACTCCCTCTGCAGAATGACGAGAGGGTCGGGAGAATTCTCCGCCGCGGCGAGGGCAGGGGAGAGAAAGCTGAGGAGTAGACTGCCTCGGATGAGGCTTCCCCGGATGAATGCGATACGATCCATTTCGTTCAGGCTGAACGCGTGGGGCGATCGGGTCAACTGGCGTAAGCAGGCTGAGAACCGGGGCTTCGGATGGATCGTCCTTGTTTTCGCCGAGGAAGTTCGGCAGGATTTTTCTCATGAGAATTGCAGGGATCATCCTTTTGTTGTGCAGCATTTTCCTGGGGTCTTCGGCGTTGAGGGCCGAGTCGCAGCCGAAGAAACCCAATTTCGTCGTCATCATGGTCGACGACATGGGCTATGCCGGGGTGAGTTGTTTTGGAAATCCCTATTTCAAAACTCCCGAGATCGATCGACTCGCCGAGGAGGGAATGCGGCTGACCGATTTTCACTCCTCGGGAACCGTTTGCTCTCCGACAAGAGCCGGATTGCTGACCGGGCGCTATCAACAGCGCGCAGGGATCGAGGCCGTGATCCACCCTTTCTCGGATCATCCGGAACACCGCAAAGGGCTGCAGAAGAAAGAGGTCACCTTTGCCGAGTGTCTCCAGGAGGCGGGCTATGCGACCGGGATCGTCGGGAAATGGCACCAGGGATATCCCCACAATTCTCCGGACTACCACCCCCAGCATCATGGGTTCGATGAGTTCATCGGTTACCACAGCGGGAACATCGATTTCGTCAGTCATGTCGGGGACCACGAGAAGCACGACTGGTGGCACGGATTGGACCAGGTCAACGAGGAGGGCTACGCGACCCACCTCATCAACCGGTATGCGGAAGATTTCATCCGTCGACATGCCGACGAGCCTTTCTGCCTCTATGTCTCCCATCTCGCGATTCACAATCCCGTCCAGGTTCCCGGTGATCCGGTTCGCCGGACCGAGGAAGAGGGCTGGACTCGGTTCAAGCCCAGGGATGAAGCCGAGCGAATCGAGAAGTTCAAAGGCATCACTCTCCCGATTGATGAAGGGGTTGGCCAGATCCGGAAAGCCCTCGTCGAACTGGGATTGGAGAAAGACACCCTCGTCCTGTTCTTTTCGGACAACGGAGCTTCGGGAGATTTCCCGAGCGGGAGTCCTGATCTTCGCGGGAGAAAGGGGTCGGTCTACGAAGGCGGGCACAAGGTGCCGTTCGTGGCCTGGTGGCCGGGACAGATCGAAGCGGGAACGGAGAGCGTCGTGCCTGGGATCACTCTCGATGTGATGCCGACGCTGCTCTCGCTGGCCGAGGTGGAACTGCCCGCAGGCCGGCCTCTCGATGGAGTGGACCTCTCTCCCGTCCTGCTCGAGCAAGAGTCGTTGCCGGAGCGACCCTTTTTCTGGGCGTCGATGAGCAACAACGGGAATCGATCCGAGGCCATGCGGGAAGGCCCCTGGAAACTGGTCGTGACCCATCCCAAGGCAAAACCGGGGACCTTCGAGAATGAGAGAACTTTTCTCTTCCGCCTCGATCTCGACCCGAAAGAAGAAATGGACCTCTCGGAGCAGGAACCGGAGAGAACCGCCGCGATGCTTGCCGCGCTCAAGGCATGGTTTGCGGAAACCCAGGAAAAAGCCACGCCCCAGCCGGGAGGTTGGCTTGCGGAGTAGGGTGCCCCGTAACTCGTGACCTGTGACCTGTGACCTGTGACCTGTGACCTGTGACCTGTGACCTGTGACCTGTGACC
>JARGNI010000028.1:0-51298 GCA_029213195.1 Verrucomicrobiales bacterium | reverse complement strand
CGTGACTCGTGACTCGTGACTCGTGACTCGTGACTCGTGACTTGTCGCCGCATTACCCTTTCACGCTATCGTTTCCGCCGCTGCGGCTGTTATACTCTACCCTGTGGATTGGGGAGATAATGTTGCTGGTGGGAGACGAAGCCTTTGGGTTTTTGCCCTGATGTCGTGCCTACTCGGTGTGGTCCCGGGCTTCGCGACCGAGGTTTCTCCTGACCAGGCCGAGTTCTTCGAGAAGAAAATCCGCCCTCTCTTGGCGGAGAATTGCTTCCGCTGTCACGACGCGACGGAGAAGGATGTCAAAGGAGGGCTTTCCATGCATTCGCCTTCCGCGTTTCGTCGCGGGGGGGATCACGGGGAGAGGATCATCGTGTCCGGTAAGCCCGAGGAGAGTCTTCTCATCGAAGCGGTTCGGTATCAGAATCGCGATCTCCAGATGCCCCCGAAATCTCCTCTCTCGGAGTCGGAGATCAGGGACCTGGAGACCTGGATCGAGATGGGGGCTCCCGATCCTCGTTCGGAAGTGGAGGATGACTTGCGGGGTCCTACCGGCATGGATCCGGAGGAGGGGCGAAACTTCTGGTCGTTTCGTCCGCTTCAAAAATCGGTCGTTCCCCCGGGAGTGCATCCCGTCGATCATTTCATTCAGGCCCGTTTGGCGGAGAAGTCCCTGAAGCAAACCACTCCCGCTTCAAAGGAAACCTGGCTGAGACGAGCGACTTTCGATCTCACGGGTCTGCCGCCGACCCCGGGAGAAATCGAAGCCTTCCTCGCGGATGAGACTCCGGACGCGGAGACTCGTGTCGTGGATCGGCTACTCGCATCGCCCGACTACGCTGTCCGCTGGGGACGACACTGGCTCGACGTGGCGCGCTATGCGGATTCCAACGGGCTCGATGAGAATCTGGCCTTCGCCAATGCCTGGCGGTATCGGGACTATGTCATTTCTTCCTTCAACGAAGACAAGCCCTTCGACCAGTTCCTCATCGAGCAGATTGCCGGAGACCTGATCGAGAACCCGGATCGGGACACTCTCGTCGCGACTGGATTTCTCGCCCTCGGGGCAAGAGTGCTTGCCGAGCCGGATCGAGAAAAGCTCGAGATGGACGTGATCGATGAGCAACTCGATACGATGGGAAAAGCCTTTCTCGGACTCACTCTCGGTTGTGCCCGTTGTCACGATCACAAGTTCGATCCCATTCTCCAATCGGACTATTTCTCGCTCGCCGCGATTTTCCGGAATTCCAGGAATTTTGCGGAATCAAACACCGGTGCGATCAAGCACTGGTATGAGCACGATTTTTCATCCGAGGAAGAAAAGGAGCGGCTCAAGCCGATCGACGAGGCGATTGCCGAGGCCAAGAAAAAGGCCCGCACCCACAAGAACAAGGTCATTGGAGCCTTGCGGGGCGAAGCGAGATCGAAGGCGGTCGATTACCTCGTGGCCAGTTTCGAGTTCGATGCCTCCGCTACTCTTGCAACCGTTTCCGAAGTGGCCGGGAAATACGATCTGCATCCCCGCATCCTCTATCATGCGCGTCGTCATCTCGACAACAGTCACGGCGACAAGGTCTTTCAAACGTGGTGGAAATATCGCGAGAAGGGAGACCAATCCGGGATGCGAGAATTCTACGAGGAGAAGTTCGAGACGGCGGTTCTCGCTTTCTCCCAACTGCAGAAAGAAAACAGCAAGGCCAAGACGCTCCCCGATCCGGAATTGGAGCCCTACCGGGCCGCGCTCTTCGACAACTCGGGGCTTCTTGCGGTTCCGGCCAAGCCCGAACACGCGTTCTCCGAGATCGATTTGGCCGAGTATCACCGGCTCAGCGAGGAGGCTCGCTTGCTCGAGACGGAGGCTCCCGACTATTCCTCGGCGATGGGGATTGCCGACGGCGAGAAGATCGAGGACACCCTGCCCATTCATATTCGTGGAAATCATCTCAGTCCCGGGGAGGAAGTGCCTCGAGCCCTCCCTGCGGTTTTCGGGGAAAAGGACGTCCGTTTTCCGAGCGATGCCAGCGGTCGGCTCGAGTTGGCCCGTTGGATGGCCGACCCTTCGAATCCTCTTACCGCGAGGGTCATCGTGAACCGGGTCTGGCGTTGGCACTTTGGTCAGGGCCTCGTCTCGACGACGGAAAATTTCGGAGTTCTGGGGGAGCGCCCCAGTCATCCCGAGTTGCTCGACTGGATGGCGGGATGGTTTGTCGAGAATGGTTGGAGTATCAAGAAGCTCAATCGACTCATCATGACTTCGGATACCTACCGCCTGTCCTCGGATCCGCTCCCGGGAATCCGAAGCGAGGTGGATCCCGAGAATCGATTGTTGAGCCATTTTCCGGTTCGTCGACTGGAGGCGGAGGCGATTCGAGATGCCATTCTTCACGTTTCGGGTCGCCTGGATCGTGAAAGCGGTGGGAAGTCCATCCCGCTTCGGAATCGCCAGATGGTGTTCAATCACACTTCGAAAGACCACACCTCCTATGACTCGCTGCGTCGGACCGCCTTTCTCCCCGTCGTGCGGAATCATCTCTACGACTGGCTGCATCTCTTCGACTACCCGGACCCGACCATGCCGACGGGGAACCGGGCTTCCACGGTCATCGCTCCGCAGGCACTTCTTCTCATGAACTCTCCTCTCATGACCGACAGCTCCGCTGCGTTTGCATCCCGTATTCTCGGAGCTGCCGAGTCGACCGAAGAGCGGGTCGATCTCGCCTGGCAGCTCGCTTTTGGACGACTCCCTGCAGCCGGTGAAAGGGACCTGGCGATCGAGTTTCTCGCGGAGGCTCCGGATTCTCCTCACCAGTGGAACCTCTTCTGCCAGAGCCTCCTCGCCTCCAACCAATTCGTGTATCTCCAGTGAGCCCGATTCTCCAACGACGTCAATTTCTCGGGACCGCAGCCCTCGGCTTCGGCCAGGTGGCGTTCCATTCGCTGCTCGCCTCCGATGGAGCCGGCCAGTCTCATTTTCCGGCGAGGGCGAAACGGGTCATCTTTCTCTTCATGAAAGGTGGGCCCTCGCATATCGACACGTTCGACCCCAAGCCCCTCCTCGATCGGGATCATGGCAAGCCGCCTCCGTTCGAATTGCCGCGTGTCACCTTCGCGAAGCAGGGTAACCTCCTCAAGTCGCCCTGGCAATTTCATCGCTACGGCGAAAGCGGTCTGCCGGTGAGTGATCTTTTTCCCCATGTCGCCCAATGCATCGATGATCTCTGTATCCTACGCGGGGTCCATGGCACCAATCCGGCCCACGGAGGTGCGATGCTGAAGTTGCATACCGGGAGCGACACCTTTGTCCGCCCGAGCATGGGGTCGTGGATCGTCTATGGGCTGGGAAGCGAGAATCGCAATCTTCCTTCGTTCGTCACGATCTGCCCGACTCTCGCCCATGGTGGGGTCAACAACTGGGGCTCTGCGTTTCTTCCCCAGTATTGCCAGGGCACCCCAATGGGGACGGCAAGTGCTTCCTCGCGAGAAGCGAAGGTGAAACACATCACTCCTTCTGCCTCGATTTCTTCCGACCAGCGGAAGCAACTCGACTTCCTCGGCAAGCTGAATGCACAAAGCGTTCGCGAAAATCCGGAAGTGGAGGCGATGAATGCCCGGCTCGGTTCCTTCGAACTGGCCTATCGCATGCAGACCTCGATGCCGGAGGCCCAGGACCTCTCGGGAGAATCGGCGGCGACCCAGAAGCTCTACGGAGTCGACGATCCAGTCACGGAGGACTTCGGCCGACAGTGTCTCCTCGCCCGCCGCTTCTGCGAGCGTGGGGTTCGCTTTGTCCAGGTCACTCACTCCGATAGCGAGGTGCAGTGGGATCAGCATTCCAATCTCTACCAGGGCCACACCAAGAATGCCGCCGAAGTCGACAAGCCCATCGCCGGCCTGCTGAAGGACCTCAAGTCACGCGGGATGCTCGAAGACACCCTCGTGATCTGGGGAGGCGAGTTCGGGCGCACCCCGACGGCCCAGGGCGGAAATGGTCGCGATCACAATCCCCACGGTTTCACCGTCTGGATGGCGGGAGGCGGAGTCAAAGGGGGGAGGGCCTACGGCGCTACCGACGATTACGGCTACTATGCCGAGCGGGACAAGATGCATGTCCATGATCTCCACGCCACGATCCTGCATCTCCTCGGGTTGAACCACGAGACCCTGACATTCCGACATGCAGGCCGAGACTTCCGACTGACCGATGTCCACGGCACGGTCGCCGAGGCGATCCTCGCGTGAGTGACTCCGTGTAGGGAGGGGCTAGTCGATGAGAAAGAAATCGACGGTCGTCACGACGCGCACGTTTTTGTCGACCGAGCGAGTGTCGCCACCGGATTGCCCATCGTCTTCGATAAAGAAAGCGCCCTGGGTTGCGGTCCGGATCTTGCCGACTTTGACCTTGGCATTTTCAGCAAACTCGGCAGCGGCGATTCGCGCATTCTCGGCGGCTTCCTTGAGCATGGCCGGTTTGATCTCGTTGAGCTTGGTGTAGAAATACCTCGGTGAATCGTTGGAGAGATCGATCCCTTCGGCGATGAGCCGATTGATTTTTTTTCGGGCGGGAGCGATTTTTCCGACGTCTTCGGTCCGCAGTTCGACGGAAGCGGAAAGCGTGTGGATTTCATCCACGAGATTGTGATCGTCATCGCGATACTCTCGCTTCGAGTACCCGATCAGGCCGGGAGTGATTTCGGGGTCTTCGAACCCATTGGCTTTCAGTTCCTTGATCAGTTCTTCCTGTTGCCGTTCTGCGGTCACGTAAAGACCAGGGACTTCTTCCGCGGTTTTCCCGGTGACCGAAAACCGCACGGACCAGGTCCCGAGGTTGGCCTTGACCTTCCGCTCCGCAAGACCTTTGGCCTGCGCCGTGTTCATTCCGATTTTCGATCGATAGATGGTGTCGCCGATGAAATGTCCGGCGGCGCCGATACCAATGGCAATGGCCACGGCGGAAAAAAATAGGTAGCGACCCTCTTTCATGGAAAAGAGAGTAGTCAGAAAAGGAAACCAATAGAAAGCCTTAACTCCTTGCCATCACGGAGTTGGAAGGGATTCAACAGGGTCAGGTGGGCCATGCAACCCTATTGCCTGATCGGTATCCGGTGATCGCGTGCTTCCCTGTGAAGAAGATTTCTGGTTTTCTCTGGTGGATGAGGAAGTGGTTCTTAGGGATGGTGATCGGTGGCCTCGCGTTTCTCCATGCGGATGAGAAGGGCGGGTGGACCGAGGCGCCTCCCGCATACGAGAACGATCTGGGGGATTTTCGCTCGCCCCTCGTCTTCGAAAATGGCTCTCGGGTGACGACATCCGAGGGCTGGGAGAATCGCCGTGCCGAGATTTTCAGGCAGTGGACCGATCTTCTCGGAGAGTGGCCGAAGGTGATCACCGATCCGGAAGTGGAGATTCTTCGAACGGAGCCACGCGACGGGTTCACGAAGCACACGATTCGATTCCTCTGGACGCCGAAGGAAAAGACGACGGCGTATCTTCTCGTTCCCAATGGCATCGCAGGAGAAAAACGGCCCGCGGTCGTGACGGTCTACTACGAACCTGAAACGGCGATCGGCGAGGGGAAGGAGAATCGAGACTTTGCGTTGCAACTCACGAAAAGAGGTTTCGTGACTTTGTCGATCGGCACTACGGAAGCCACGGCGAGGAAGGCCTACTCCCTCTACTGGCCATCGGAGAACGACGTCCGGGTGCAGCCGCTCTCGATGCTGGGTTACGCGGCGGCGAACGCCTTTCAGGTTCTTGCGGATCGTCCCGAGGTCGACGAGTCCCGAATCGGGATCGTGGGGCATTCCTTCGGTGGGAAATGGGCGATGTTCGCCTCCTGCCTCTACGATCGCTTTGCCTGTGCTGCCTGGTCGGATCCCGGGATCGTCTTCGATACTCGACCCAGTGTGAATTACTGGGAACCCTGGTATCTTGGGTGGCATCCGAAACCATGGCGACAGCGAGGGCTCCCGTCGGAGGAAAATCCGGCGCGAGGGCTTTACCCGGAGTTGCGGAAGGCGGGAAGGGATCTTCACGAGCTCCATGCGCTCATGGCACCGCGACCGTTCCTCGTTTCCGGAGGGAGCGAGGATCCGCCTTCTCGATGGAAAGCGCTGAATCACGCCGTGGAAGTGAATCGCCTGCTGGGATTCGAGGATCGGGTCGCGATGCACAATCGTCCGGAACACGGTCCGAATCCGGAATCGAATGAAGTCATCTATTCGTTCTTCGAGCGCTGGCTTCGGGAAGAGGGAAAATAAGGAGCCGCGATAGACTCGACAGATTCCAGGGAAGTTCGGTATAGGTAGCTCCCTCCCTGGCCATGATCTCTCGAACGGTATCTCTCGTTTTCGGACGCCTCCCGCTTTTCGCGGTGGGGTTTGTTCTCGTGGGTTGCACTTCGGAGGAAAAAGATCTCGATCCGGCGAGTTCGGCATCGGATCGCCCGAAGACGGTCATCGGAGCCAACTACGCGATCGCCAATCTGGCGTATCAGCTGGCGGGAGACGATTTTCGAGTGGTGTATCCGATCCCTGCCGGAGTCGATCCTGGCAAGTGGGAGCCGTCACCGAAGGAGGTCGAAGCGGCGCGCCAAGTGGACTTCCTTCTCGTTTCGGAACGAGACCGACCGGGCTGGGTGGAGAAGCTCCGGGGCGGCAAGGTGCGTGTCGTGACCCTGCCCAAGGAGAAGCGTTTCGATGGAGCGCGATCTCCCGAAACCTCGGTGGCGTTGCTTCATCAGATCGCTCTCGCCCTGACCCGCATCGAACCCGATTCGACCCAGGTGCGATCGAATTTCGAGACCCTGAAAACTCGTCTTCTGGAGGTTCAGAAGGAGTGGCCGGAGGAGAAAGGATCTACGCTCTTTCTTCCCACGGGTCGAATTCGTCCCGCGCAGGGAGATTTCTTCTCCGTTCTCGAGTCGAACCGGATCGAGTTGAAGAGTCGCATCGAATCGGAGAAGACCGAAGAGATTGCCGCGACCAACCTGCCTCACTATGAGGCGGTCATCGTTCCCCTCCTCGATCGCTATTGCATCGAATGCCACGACAGCGATACCGAGGAAGGGGAGGTCAATTTCGATTCCTTTCTCACGAGCGCTTCCGCGAAGATGAATCCGGATCTCTGGGAGTCGGTCCGGGCCCAGATCGAGTTGGGGCAGATGCCTCCCCACAAACGAAAAGAGCGCCCGGATGCGGAAGAACAGGACCAGCTGCTTTCGTGGATCGAGGAATTGATCACGAGCTGGGATGAGGGGGAGATGGGGAGCGATCCCGGCCGGACCACGATCCGCCGTCTCAACAAGAATGAATACAACTACACGATTCGCGATCTCTTTGGGCTCCGCCTGCGTCCTGCCGATCAGTTTCCGGAGGACGGGGGAGGAGAAGCCGGTTTCGACAACAATGCCGATGCCTTGTTCCTGCCTTCGTTGCTCATGGAAAACTACACCGAGGCCGCCGGTGAAGTCGTGCAGGCGGTCTATGGGAATTTTGTGGCGCGCAATCGATACCTCTTTGTTCAACCCGGTCCTGAACTGAAGGACAGGGCGGCAGCAAGAACGATCCTGAATCGCTGGGCTTCGCTTGCCTGGCGCCGTCCCGTGCCCAAGCCGGAACTGGAGCGGCTCGTTTCGCTTTTCCAGGGGCAGCGGGCGAAGAAGAAGTCCTTCGAGGAATCGATGAAAGCACCATTGCTCGCGATTCTCCTTTCTCCCAATTTTCTGTATCGAACGGAGGTCGAGAAACCGGGCAAGAGTGCCTATCTCGTGGATCAGTTTTCCTTTGCGAGTCGACTCTCCTATTTTCTCTGGTCTTCGATGCCGGACGCCGAGCTTTTCAAGCTGGCTTCAGAAGGTCGTCTCCAGGATCTCAAGGTGATCCAGGCCCAGGTCGATCGAATGCTCCAGGATCCGAAGTCCGATGCGCTATCGATGCATTTCGCCGGACAGTGGTTCGGATGGGAGCTCCTGCGTTCTCGCGCGAATCCAGATGCGAAGCGCTATCCCGAGTTCACCTTCGCCCTTCGCATCGCAATGTACAAAGAGTCGTCGGAGTATTTCCAGTATCTCATTTCCTCCAATGGCAGTGCCTATGCCCTGCTCGACAGCGATTTCACTTTTCTCAACGATACCCTGGCTCGTCACTACGGGATCCCCGGAGTGACGGGGCGCGAGTTTCGAAAGGTGACGTTGACGGATCGAAACCGCGGAGGCGTGCTCGGAATGGGAAGTGTGCTTACCGCCACGTCGTTGCCGCTCCGAAGCAGTCCCGCGGTTCGCGGGAGCTATGTCCTCGAGCAGATCCTGGGCACGCCACCCCCCAACCCTCCCATGGACGTGGAACAACTCCCCGACGACGATCGTGAGCTGAAGAACCAGACTTTCCGGGAAGCCCTCGTCGAGCACCGGGAGAATGAAAGTTGTCGCTCATGCCACGAGTTGATCGACCCGATCGGATTCGGACTCGAGAGCTTCGATGCGATCGGTCGATTCCGGACCCGCCAGAACGGCCAGCCGCTCGATGTCGCGGGGACGATGCCGGACGGAACGGAGTTTTCTTCACCTGCCCAGATGAAGGCCAACCTGATGAAGGATCGTGAACTATTTGCTCGTAATATGGTGTCGAAAATGTTGTCCTACGCCCTCGGTCGGGAGTTGACTCCGTATGATCGGCAGGTCATCGAGAACATCACGAAAGAGGTCGTGAAGGAAAACGGGAGCATCCGGACTGCCTTTTCACGAGTCGCCTTGAGTTACCCTTTCCGCTATCGGCGCAACGACGACTATCACCCCCAGAAATCCAAGTCTCCATGAGTCACTCGAAAACCTGGCAAATTTCTCGGCGAACCGCACTTCGCGGTGTCGGCGTGACGATGACACTTCCCTTTCTCGAGGCGATGATCCCGATGGGGCGGGCGAACGCGGCTGCGGGCGTTTCCCCGGTTCGGTTTGCGGGTTTCTTCATGCCGAACGGAGTCGACCACAGTCGATTTACTCCCAAGGGGTCCAGCCTCTCGAATCTTCCTCCCAGTCTTCAGCCTCTCGCTGGGCTGGAGCCTTATCTGAATGTGATCACCGGGATGAACAATGCGGTAGGCGGCCATGCTGCCGGCACTGCGGCTTTCTTGACCGGGCAGAATCCGAAGCGGACGGCAAAGGCCAACGAGGTCAACGTGGGGAATCCCAGTCTCGATCAAATCATCGGAAATGCCGCGAAGAAAGAATCGGTGTTGCCGACCCTGGAGCTTGGCTTGCATACTCCGAGAAGTGGCGTCTCGATGAGCGGGCACAGTCATATCTACACCAGCTTCGTGTCGTGGAAGTCGGCGGCGACCCCGGTGCCTCACGAGATCAATCCGATGCGGGCCTTCGACCGATTGTTCAAAGGAGCGCGGGTGACCTCTTCGGGCGGGCGGCAGGGGCCGACGAGACCTCATCCTGACAAAAGTGTCATCGATGCCGTTCTCGAAGATGCCAAGTCTTTGCAAAAGCGGTTGGGCAAGTCGGATCAGCAGAAGCTTGACGAGTACTTTACGGCAGTCCGGGATGTCGAGGAGCGCATCACCTTTCTTCGCGCGGCGAGCAATGGCCTGGTCATCACCCCGGAGATCATGAGCGAGATCAAGAAAACTGGGAGTCGAATCGGGAAGTCGGTCAAGGAGGGCGGGGGCGGAAGCTATCGCGCGGCCCCGAACATCCCCTACCGCGAGCATGGTCGACTCATGATGGATGTCATGGCACTCGCGTTCTGGAGCAATTCGACCCGAGCCTCGACCCTGATGTTCGGGGATGGCTTGAATGGTCGCAACATGTCCTTTCTCGATGGTGTCGATGGGAACCACCACTCCATTTCTCACCACGGAAACAAGAAGGCGAACCTCGTCAAATTTTCGCTTATCAATCGATTCTTTGTCGATCAGTATGCCTACTTCCTGAAGCGACTGGAAAGCATGGAAGAAGGCGGCTCCAATGTCCTCGAGAACTCGGTCGTGATGCTGGGAACGAATCTCAGCACGGGGCAGGTTCACGGGGGAAACAATGTCCCCATTCTCCTGGCCGGAAATGCCGGTGGGCGGATTCGAGGAAATCGCCACATTCGGGCGAAGGGCGAACCGGTCGCCAAGCTCCACCGCTCCGTTCTCGACAAGATGAACCTGAACGGAAAAGCGATCCGGGGCGGAGATGCGAAGCTCCGCGAGATCTGACCGAAAGCAGCGAATTTGCGGACGGGCTTCACTTGACGGCTTTGCGTCGGGAAAACTCTTGTTTCGTCGTGCCGCGATTCGGCACACTGAGGGCATGTCAATTTCCCGACGTAGCTTTCTCTCCTCGGCCTCTGCGGCAGGCCTTTCCTTTCCCACGATCATTCCCCGTTCCGTTCTCGGAAAGGGAGATCGACCGGCTCCGAGCAATCGTGTGACGATGGGCTACATCGGGCTGGGCAACCGTGGAATCGGGGTGATGGGGGCCTTCCTGAATCACGCCGACGTCCAGGGAGTCGCGGTTTGTGATGTTCATGATCATCACTACCGCGAACGGGAGTGGGGACAGGGAAGGGCTCTGGGAAGAATCCCCGGAAAGGCAGCGGTGGATGAGAAATATGGCAACACGGATTGTGCTGCCTACTCCGATTTCCGGGAGATGCTCGAGCGGGATGATCTCGATGCGGTGCTCATCGCGACACCGGATCACTGGCACGCGACGATTACCCTGGCCGCTTTGGAGAAGGGCTTGGATGTCTATTGTGAAAAGCCGTTGACCCACCGGTTTGCCGAAGGCCAGCAGGTCGTGGCCGAGGTCGCGAAGCAGGAAGCGATCTTCCAGGTCGGTTCTCAGCAACGATCGGAATCGGTCTTTCGCCAGGCGGTGGAACTCGTTCGGAACGGGCATCTCGGGAAAATCTCCCACTTCGAGGTTGGGCTCCCCGAGGGACACGCCGAAGCGCAGGGCAGCACCGAGGTGCTCGAAATCCCGGATGGACTCGACTACGATCTCTGGTGCGGTCCGAGCTCGGTACTCCCCTACATGAAAGCGCGGCATCATCGCTGGTGGCGCTGGCACACGGCTTATGGAGGAGGAAACCTCATGGACTGGATCGGGCATCACAATGACATTGCCCATTGGGGAATGGGATATGAGAGCACGGGACCGACTCGGGTCGAATCCCGCAACTGGACCTGGCCCACGACCCAAGTCTACGACACACCGGTGCAGTATGAAATCGTCTCGGAATATGGGGACGGTCGAAAGGGCGTGATTTCCACTTCGCACCGCAAAGGGGTCAAGTGGATCGGGGAGAACGGATGGGTCTGGGTCGATCGAGGCAAGATCGAGGCTTCCAATGCGGAGTGGCTGGCCAAGGATTTCGAAGCGGGGGACTGGAAGGCGTATCGTTCTCCCGGGCATCAGCGGAATTTCATCGACTCGGTGAAGTCACGGGCGGAAACCGTCGCTCCTGCAGCGAACGGTCATCGATCGATCACTCCGGGTCACCTCGGTTGGGTCTCCGCTCGAGTGGGTCGTCCTCTTCAGTGGAATCCTGACAAAGAGGCAATTATCAGCGATGAGGGAGCGAGCGACCTCCTCACCGAGGAGAAGAATCGTTCGTGGGGTTGAGAGATTTTTTTCATCGAGAACGATCCCCGTCATGATTCCGCGCTGGAGCTTTTCGCTTCTTCTTCTCACCGCAAACCTCGTCGCGAGCGACTTCCCCGAGCCCTACAATACAGAGCCGGAGGGGAGTGCTCCCATGCCTGCCGAGGAGGCCGCCCGAACCGCGAAGCTTCCCCCGGGATTTCGGCTTGAGGTTTTTGCCTCGGAACCCCAGGTGCAGCAACCCATCGCGATGTGCTTCGACGATCGGGGGCGCCTCTGGGTGGCCGAATGCTACACCTTTGCCGAGAGACCCCTGCGATGGGACCTCGAGCTTCGAGATCGTATCCTCGTTCTCGAGGATACCGATGGCGATGGAAAGGCGGACCAGCGAACGGTCTTCTGGGATGAGGGAAAACGGCTGACCAGTATCGCGGTGGGGGCCGGGGGAGTCTGGGCGACCTGCGCCCCGGAGTTGCTCTTTATTCCCGATGCGGATGGAGACCTCGTAGCCGATGGAGATCCGGAAGTCGTTCTCGGCGGTTTCGATGCCGAGAATATCGGGCACAATATCGTGAATGGCCTCAAGTGGGGGCCCGATGGCTGGCTCTACGGACGACACGGGATCACGGCGACGTCTTTGGTGGGAGTGCCAGGGTCTTCGGAAAGCCAGAGGACCTCGCTCAATTGCTCGATCTGGAGGTTTCATCCCGAGGAAAGGAAGTTCGAAGTCTTCTCCCATGGGGGGACCAACCCATGGGGGATGGACTGGGATCGCAATGGGCAACTTTTCTACACGAACACGGTGATCGGGCATTTCTGGCATGCCATCCCCGGAGCCTACTACGAACGCATGTTCGGGGCTCATCTGAACCCACATGCCTACGAGGTCATTCCTCATACAGCCGATCACTATCATTGGGACACCGGAGCCGAGAAGTGGAATGAGGCTCGCAAGGGGATTACCAGGGAGACTTCCGATCTCGGCGGTGGTCATGCCCACATGGGGTGCCTGATCTACGAGGGCGGGGTCTGGCCCGAGGCCTATCGTGGAAAGGTCTTCACCTGCAATCTCCATGGCAGGCGAATCAATATGGAACATCTCGAGCGAGAGGGTTGCGGGTATGTGGCCCGTCATGGAGAGGACTTTCTCATGATGGAGGATCCCTGGTTTCGTGGGCTCGATCTCATCACGGGACCGGAGGGGCAGGTCTGGATGAATGACTGGTCCGATACGGGCGAATGCCATGACAACGACGGGATCCATCGAACCAGTGGGCGCATCTATCGGATCGTCTACGAGGGGGAGGAAAAGGGATCTCCCAGCGTGGAGCGTCCCACCTGGCTGACGAATCGCGCCCGTGGCATTTCTTTGGATCCGATGGCAGAGGATCTCGACGAGGGCCAGCAGGCTCTCGCTGTCCGATGGCTCGTCGAAGATCACCCGGAAGAACCGGAAACCTGGAACACGCTGAACCAGATCGCTACGGCCAATCCCCGACCCCTCGTGCGCCTCGAACTGGCAGCCGCCTTGCAGCGCTTGCCTCATGCAGAGCGTTTTCCGCTCGCCGAGACCCTGGTAGGTTTCCCGGAAGATATTTCCGATCGGCAGCAGTCGCTGATGATCTGGTATGGGGTCTCGGACGCCGTCCCGGATCATCCTGACAAAGCGATCACCCTGGCATTGAAGTCCGAGCTTCCCGTCGTGACCCGACTGATCGCTCGTCGTCTTGGGGAAGGTCTCGAGATCAATTCCGACTCGGTTACCGAACTCTTGTCGAGGGCGGCGGAAGCGGAGGCCCTTCCGCTACGCGAGGTGGTCCTGGCAGGCCTGGCTGAAGCGCTCAAGGGGTGGGGAAAAGCGCCCCAACCGAAAGCTTGGGAGAAGTTCGTTTCCAGCCTGGGATCGGACTTGTCGGATTCTGGACAATCCCAGGTTCGCGAGTTGTCCGTCCTCTTCGGTGATGGTCGTGCGCGCGAGGAACTCCTGGCGTTGGCAAAGGATGGGGAGGCAGATCCCGGTGCACGTCGCGCTGCCTTGAGGAACCTTCTTGATCGGCCCGATGACGAGCTGCAACCGCTTCTCGAGAAGTGGGTGAATGACAAGATCCTCGGTACGGAAGCCGTTCGTGGACTGGCCCACTACGAGGGGAACTCGATCGCCGGCAAGGTGATTGCGAGTTGGAAGCGATACCCCTCCCGCCGATCGGCAGCGATCGATACCCTCGTGTCGCGCGCGTCCCATGCGAGCAGATTGCTCTCTGCTGTGGAGGGCGGCGAGATTCCTAGATCGGCGATCAGTCCCTTCCAGGCGCGGCAGATTTTCAGCCTTGGAAACCAGGGTCTGCAGGAGAGGCTTCGCGTGGCCTGGGGAGAAGTTCGAGACACGCCAGAGGAGAAGCAGCGGGAGATCGAGAAGTGGAAACAGTTCCTGACCGGTGATCGGATCGCCTCTGCCGACCTGGCGAATGGAAGACTTGTTTTTCAGCAGAGCTGCAGTGCCTGCCACAAGCTGTATGGCGAGGGCGGTGCGCTGGGGCCCGATCTCACGGGGAGCGACCGACACAATCTCGACTACCTTCTCGGGAACACGGTCAATCCCAACGATATCGTCCCCGTCGACTACCAACTCACCGTTTTCACCCTGGAGGATGGACGAGTGATTTCGGGTGTCGTCCCGGAGGAGAATGAGCGAACGCTCACGGTGCAGTCGGCCGCGGAGCAGATCGTGATTCGTCGGGATGAGATTGCGAAGAAGGAGACCCTGCCCATTTCGTTGATGCCGGAAGGACTCCTTCGCACCCTGTCGGAAGAAGCGGTTCGCGATCTGGTGGCATATCTCATGAGCAGGAGTGCCCCACAAGACTGAGTGTTCCCAGGGAAGCGTTCACTCCAAGTGAATCTGCTGAGGTTTCACGAAAGGGAGAATGAGGAGAAAGACGAGACCGAACACGGAGTCGGCAATGAAGATCTGCCAGAGAGTCCAGTTCCACGCTTCGGTGGAGAGGGCCTGCCCCTGCCAGATGTAGGTGTAGGTGATGACGAGGTTGGACATCGCCATGAGGGCCGTGAAGTGGGTTCCCGCGATTCGTGGATTGATGATATCCATGAAGAACGCCGTCTTGATGCCGTAGAGGAGTCCGTGAAACACGGAAAAGATGAGGGCAGCGATCCACCAGAGCCGGATCAAGGCTTCTTCCCTTGGCCAGACTCCATCGATCGCATCGGGGGGGTGATCCCATCCCGCTTGTTTCAGTTGCCAGCCGATCCAGAGCCCCGGGAGTACGGATAGCGCGCAGGACAGGCTCAGCGTGAGGCGCCTGCCAAACTTGTCGGAAAGCCAGCCTCCGGAAAGGCAGGCCGGTACCCAGATCGCGGTGCAGACCAGGTTGAGCTTGGCGATTTCTCCATCCTGCATCCCGAGGCTGGGAGTGATAATGGTGGAGACGACCATGCTCAGAGCCATTCCTCCCATGGGAAGCAGGGCGAGGAGGAAACCGAGAATGCCTCGGGATGATCCGAAGATCGTTTTGCCTGCGATGATGAGGTAGGTGACGACTTGTTGCCTGGCTCGGGACAGGGCAGTTTCGTTCGGTCCAAATTCGTCGGGTTCCTCTTCCGGCTTCTCCCTGATCAGGGTCAGGACTCCGATGAGGATGCAGGTCAGGAGCAGCGGGACGAGGAGAGAAGCGATTCCAAAACTGCCGGTCCACTCCTTGAGCGCGAGGACACCGGACCCGCCAATCGCCTGGCCCGCTTGCGCGGATCCGAACATGATTCCGTTGGCGAGCCCACGTTCATCCTTTTTCAGGATGGAGCAGGCGAGGGCATCGATCGCGACATCCTGGGTGGCCGCGAAGACATTGTGCAGGATCATCAGTCCGGTGAAGAGGCCGAGGCCGACGACTCCCCCGGCAGCGAACTGCGGCATGCAGAGCAGGGCGGTGCACAGCGCTGCCAGCATTCCCACCTGGGCAAAAACGATCCACTGCTTTCGGGCTCCGAAACGCCGCAGCTTCAGATTGTCGACCAGGGGGCCGACGAGAAATTTCCAAGACCACGGCAGGAGGATCGTTCCGGCAAAGGCCCCGATTGCTGCCGCATCCATCCCCATTCGTTTGAACTCGAGCGTTAGCGCGACACCGGCGAAGCCCTGGGGCAGACCTTCGCTGAGGTAGAGTCCGCTGAAGGCGGCGAGTCTTCCCTTGCGGGATCGGAGGAGGTTCATACGAAAAGAGGAACTGCTGCGAGATTGGCAAGTGCCTCAGTTCTTGTCGAGTTCAAGCTTCTCTGCAACCCTTTCTCGAGTTCGGGTAGAGAAATTGGGAAAAAGTTTGGGGAAAAAGTGTGTCCCGAGCGACTCTTTCTCTGGAGAGTCTTTTTTGCCGAATGTCGTCCCGTGATTCCAGTCCCACCCAGATCGATCCGTCTTCGGTTGAAGACGTCGGCGCGATCCTGGAGCAGAATCGGGATGACCTCCTTCTCTACATCGAGGGGAAACTGGGTTCGGAAGGACAGGGGCTGGCTGGCGATATCTGGCAGGAGGTGGCGATCGCGGTTCATCGACACGATTTCGAGACACGTCCGGTGAAGGATCCTCTCAGCTGGTTGCGGGGGATTGCTTCCCACAAGGTTGCCGATCACTGGAGAACGGCCTCTCGGGGACGGAAGGCGGATACCCGGTGGATGGAGCAAGGGGGAGGGTCGCCGCTTCGCAGTCCTTTCGATTGGGTCCTTCTGCAATCCCGCCGGGAGACGATCCAGGGCGTGCTGGAGAGACTGAGCGAAGAAGATCGAAGGATCTTGCGTGAGAAATATTTCGTGGGCCACACCGTCGCAGAGATGGCTCGCAAGGAGGGCGTAGGGGAGAAAGTGATCGAGCATCGCCTCGCCCGGGCTCGGACTTCTTTCCGGGAAATGCTTGCCTCCGAAAGTTAACCAGATTTTGCAATGAACGAAACGAATCAAGCCGAACTAGAAGAGCGGATCCAATCCCTTGTCGATGGACATCTCGACGACGAGCAGCGAATGGCCTTGCTGCATTGGATCGATGAAGAAGCGCCTGCCGCGTGGAGGTCGGTGGCCTTGGGCTATGTCGAGACGGAGGCGTTGCGTTCCGCCTTTCGAGCTCAAGACGATGCGGCCGCGTCGAAGAAAGTGAGTCCGTTTCCGGCGAAGACTTCGTCACAGCATCGTGTTGTCACGGTATTGGTTGCGGCCGTAGCGATGATCCTCGGGGTGTTCCTGGGTGGAGGTTTTCGGCAATTCTCCGATCCCGCCACGACCGAAGCTCCTCTCATCGCGGAGGTCAGTCCGGCCGAAGCCCCGGCGCCCGTGCCGCCCAGTTTCCAGGCTATCGAATCGCTCGATCTCGCTCTCAGGGATCGAGGGCTCCAGCCCGTCATCAGCAAAGCCATCTACCAGGCGGAGCTGCCGGATGGGCGAACCCTCCTGGTGCCGATCCAGAGGCTTACCGTGCAACCTTGATTCTTTACTCTAACTAAACTACAAAAATATGAAAAATAAGACGATCCCGTACATCCTCGCAATGACGACAGGTGTACTTCTGGCTGCCGGGGCTTCCCGCGCCGATGGCAAGAAAGAGGAGAAGAAATCTCCCGCGAAGCCGAATGCGGCGCTGACGGAAGAAGCCATCCAGGCCCTGGAGAAATCCGGAATGAGTCCTGAGATGCTGAAGCAAGTCAAGAAGGCCATGGAGAAGGGCGAATCCGGCCCGGTATCCGTGAGCACTATGGTGATCGGACCGGATGGGAAGGTCATCTCACAGAGCAGCTCCAGTGGCGGAAAGGTCAACCTCAAGGAAGTGAAGACCGACGGGAAATCGAGTGGAGTTTCCATCAGCACCAAGGTCATCGGACCGGATGGGAAGGTGATCAGTCACAGCGGCGGGAAAGGTGTTTCCGTGGATTCCTCCAAGGACGGCAAACAGAGCATGACAATCGATCTCGGGAAGTTGATCTCCGAAGCGACCGCTTCTGCCGGCTCCTCGAAGAATTCGGTCTCCAGCTCCATCAGTGGGAAGGTTGTCATCGTCGATGAGGATGGGAACGTCCAGACGCAAAGCATCGGTGATCAACTGGGTACGGAGGCGCTTGAGAAAGCCCTCGGGGAAGCGCTCAATTCCATCGACATCAAGATGCTCAACTCCGATGACTTGAAGAACCAGGCGCAGGTGTTCGGGTTCGGGCAGGCGATGATTGCAGACGAAGATGTCGCCGATCGACTTTCGGATATCGAGAAGGAGCTCAAGGAGCAGCGCAAGCTACTCGAAAAGATCCTGAAGAAGCTCTAGAGAGAGCTGTCCTGAAGAGAAAAACGGATCCTTTCGCCGGCTCGACTCTGTCGAATCCGGCGAAGGGATTTTTTCTTTTCTCGAATCAGGCCTTGGGCTTCTTGGGTTTCGGCTTGTTTTTCTTCGCTGGCTTCGGCTTCCTGGCAGGAGGAGTCAGACCGTCGTCCGGCTGATCCCAGAGCCGCCAGGGATCATTCAATCTCCGCATTTCCGAGAGGAGAAGGGCTTCCATTTCGGCGAGCTTCTCGGCGTGCTTCGGATCTCCGGCCAGATTCACCTGGTGAGGCTGGGGCTTGGCCCCGGTCAATTTCGCGACGGCAGGATCGTGGTGTTCCTTGAGATACTCATCGGGATTGTCTCCCAGGTGAAACAACTGGGTTTCGCGCACTTCTCCATCGAGCACATCATATTTGATCAGCTTCCAGTCTCCTTTCTTCACGCTTCGCATTCCTGGCTTGGTGCCGCCATTGTAGACTCCGTAGAGAACATCGCGGGTGACTTCCTTTTCTCCCAGGAGCACCGGTTTGAAGCTGATTCCTTCATTCGTTTTCGGGATGTCGACTCCGGTGAGATCACACATTGTCGAGAGGACATCGAGGAGATAGATGTTTCCAGGGGCTCGTGAGCCTGCCTTGATCCCGGGGCCCTTCACGACGAAAGGAACCTTCCAGGTGTGTTCGTAGAGATTCTGTTTCCCCTGCAGCCCGTGGCGGCCGATCGCCATTCCATGGTCGGCGGTGTAGAAAATGTAGGTGTTGTCGAGTTCCCCCATCTCCTCAAGTTTCGCGAGCACCCGGCCGATCTGGATATCGATGTACTCGTTGCAGGCATACTCTCGCCCGAGCTCATTGCGGATCGTCGCGGGATCACGATTTTCCCAGACGCCCCTTACGCTGACCTCATCGCGCAGGCCAGGGTGGCCGTGATGAAAGGGGTGGGCCGGGAGCCAGTTGTTGGGAAGAACGGGCTGGCCATCACGCTCTTTGGGGAGGCTGTTCTTGTCGGTGTGATTCGTCGCCTCGTATTTTGCCAGAAGCTCTGGGGTGCCATCTCGGACATCGTGGGGATGGGAAAAGCCGAAGTAGATGAGAAAGGGGTCTTCGTCCTTGTTCGAGGAACGTTCGTTGAGATATTCGAGGACTCGTTCGCCATGCCAGGCACTTCCTGTTTCGGGAGTGCCACCGCGCTTGGTCGCATCGTGCACGACGGTGAACTTTTCGTTGGCACCCCGGTAGCTGTTGCCCCGCTTGCAGGTGCGCATCGTGTCGTAGCCAGCGCGGTTGAAGACCTCAGCCATGACATTGTCGATGACTTCAGGAGGGCAGGTTTCCATTGCTTTCGGGGCGATGGGGAGATGCCAGACCGTTCGTCCGCACATGACCATGTGGCGGGAGGGCGTGCAGACGGCTCCGGAGAAAGAGCCCATATGATGAGCCGCGTCGAGGACCATCCCTTCCGCGGCGAGACGATCGATGTGGGGCGTCTCCTGCTTGGAGTCGGGGCGATAGATATTGAGGTCGAGGGGGGACTGGTCGTCGACGATGATGAAGAGGATGTTGGGACGCTTGTCTGCGAAGCAGGGAACGAAGGCAAGCAAGACAAGGGCAAGGGAGAGAAAGGTTTTCATACAAGGGGTTGAATGAGGGTGATCAAAGCGGTTTTTCGAGCGAACGACAAGCCCACACCCACGTCTGTGAGATCATGAACTTTTGGCAATAACGACGGGGAAAGGTGAGGAAAGACTACTCCACTACCATTTCTCCTTTCATCACGGCCCAGTGCCCGGGGAAAGTGCAGAGATAGGGATACCGTCCGGGGGTCCTCGGGGCGGTGAGGTGGAGAATGAATCGGTTTCGGTGATAGAGCATCGGGGTGTAATGAAGCACTTCCTCCATCTCTGGGGCATAGTGCTTCGACGAGGCGTTGGGATCCGTCAGCATCTCGCTGGAAGCGAGGCCCACCTCCTGGTAGGAGCCTGGAGTGGCGAGGAGCCAATTGTGAGGAATGGAGTCCGAGTTGTTGAAGTGGAGGGAAATTTTCTCACCGGCTTTCACCTTGAACTCGGTGGGAGAAAACTGCAGGCCGGAGACCATCGCGATGTCGATCTTTCTCCCTGGTTTCCCCTGTGGTTGCTTGGGAGTGAAGGGAGTCGGCCAGCGAACCCGGAGGGTTAGTTCAGTGGGTTTGTCAGGATCGGATGCGATGTAGTCGTCGAACTCTTTCCAGTCTTCGTGCATCCAGAGGATGGTCGGGTAGAGATCGAGCACGAACTCTTCTCCCGAGGCATCTTGCAGCTCGCCATAGAGCTGCACCTGCATGGCGGGCTGGAGATCCGGAATCTCGACAAAGAGCTTTTTCCCGCCCTCGAGAAGATGAACCGAGCGGATCGAGAGTGGGTCGTGACCGGGCAGGTCTGGCTGTGCGAGAGAGTATTCCAGCGAGCCGTAGGAGTCCGAGTATTCGTAATTCCATGTCTGCGCGAAGAAGTTTTCCGGTTGTGCCGATACTGGATCGAGAGGCTGGGTCAACTCGATGAGGAGTCCATTGCGATGGGCCGTCCACCCGGTCGGGAGATGAGAGTGTTCGTCGCCGAGATAGCGAATCCGAGCGAAACTCCCGTCGGTGATGGCGTAGTTCCCCCAGCCATCCGATCCACTGACGTAGAGATGTCCGTCGGCTGGATTGAAGTTCCCGCGATGGGCACCGCTCTCGAAATCTCCGGGCAAGGGAACAAGCGCCCCCTGGGTGCGCTGATCTTCTCCCGAGGTGTCCCGGAGAATCATCTGCCAGATCCCGGCCCCGAAGGAAAAGGTGAGCAGTTTTCCGTCGAGAGCTCCCCATTTCTCGGAGTCGACGAATGTCTGGCCGCCGGTCGAGTTGCAGTAGGAGCGGGGAAGGTAGCACATCGCGGGTGCGATGGGTGGGCCGTCCTCCCGCGCTCTGCGACCATAGAAATCACCGTCGCGCACTTCGAAGACGGCTGAGGCGGGAGTCCAGTCTCCCTGGTTGGTGCTCACGACAACGACATCGTCATTCGGAGTGACGCCGAGGCCATTGCTGTTGCGCAAGCCCGAAGCGAGCGATTCGGCCGTCGAGCCATCCGGGGAGATTCGAACGACACCTTCCTTGGCCGAGACGAAATAGAAGTAACCATTTCCATCCCGTTGCAACCCGACCGAAAAATCGTGGCCTCCCGGAGAGACCTGGAAGTCATCGCAGAAATTCGCGTAGTAGTCGATCGTGCCGTCTTCGTTGAGATCGTCGAGGCGGACGATGCGATCGCGACAGGTTACGTAGATCTTGTCCTCATGGATCGCCAGCCCGAGAGCCTGGCTCAGTCCGGTTGCGATGCGGGTCCAGGTGACCTTTTCCAGTTTCTCGTCGAGCCCCGTGACTCGCCAGACATCTCCCATCATCGTGCAGACCGCCGCGTCTCCATTGGAGAAAAAGTCATGCCCGCCGAGGAACATCATCGCTCCAAATTTATTGTGATGCGGCACGGGGATGCGATCGATTGCAAAGGGGCTGTCCGGGATGCGTTCCCCGATCTTTCCCGACAGGGTGATCGCGGTGGGGGTTTGTGCGGGCTGCTTGGAGAACCCCGGGGATTCATCGGATGCGAGCGTGGCAAACACTCTCAAGGTGCCTTCGTCATCGACGGCAGGGGTGAGGAGGTTTTCGAGACCGTTCTGTTCGAAGCGAAAAGAAGCCTTCCCGGAAACGACGTGGGTTCCGAGGAATTGGCCCGGAACCGGCTTACCCGGTTCGTAGTCGACCAGCTTCCCATCGGGTTGGATCCCGTTTCCGATGCCCCAGCGGTTCGGTTGAAACCTGACAAAGCCACCTTTCCAGAGGGCGACGACACGCAGCGTCTCCGTATCGAAGGCGCAGCTGGTTTCCGAGTCGAGCCTTACCGCGATGGCACGTGGATAGGTTTTTCCGGCAGCGCGGAAGACCCCGGACATAACCGGGCCGATGTCCATGAGGTTCCAGCGTCGATCCTTGTAGCCGTTCTTGTGAAATTTTCCCCAGTGTCCAAAGACGCCTCCGTCGAGTTCGGGAACTCCGGGGAGAAGAGGGGGTGTTTCGTTTTCGGGCGCGAGAAAGTGGGCCGCTTGCCTGCGATGGAAGTTGTAGAGGCGATGTCGATTGACGGGATGGTCCGCGAATTCGTATCCGAGTCCGTCGCGTCCCTCCGTGACATCGAAGTAGGGAGCGGAAGGTTCTCCATGGGGTTCGCCTCCGGGTTCGAAGAGACGGGCCTGGAGATCGAAATCCGATACCTTGAGCTGGCGTTCCTCCCAGTAGGCGCGCTTGTGGGTGCGGTATTCGGTCGGTTCGTAGGGATCGACGAAAGTGACGTCCGTCTTCGCAGGGACGGTCATTCCGAGGCACCAGAACATTGCGTTGGCGACGAGGCGCCGAGTCCCTTCCGCTGCGAGATCGGTCGAGGATCCCATCGTCGTGCAGAAGGCTCTTCCTTTCCTGCCCCCGGGGAGTTGATAGGTTTTCGTCCAGGCGAGAGCCTGCATCGGGTCGTTCTTGTCATTGTTACCCTCGACGATGTAGTCCGGTGCCTTTTCATAGGGACCCTTTCCGATCGGGGGATCGTCGAAGTTCATTCCCTGGAGCACCTGCCCACGGAGAAGAATCTCGACGTCCTCTCCCGGGATTGGTTCCTTCACTCCGTAGACATCGGTCGGGCCCCAGACCGATCCCGCCGCAATGCCCTGGAGAATTTCGTGCTTTTCGGCCCCCTTCTCGACAATTCCTCGGGTGCTCTCTTTGCGATGCCATCCATGATGGCTGAAGAACCAGCTGCCGAGGACGAGCCCTCCGAAGCCTTCGGCCCACTCCTCTTTCCCTCCGTTGTATTTCCAACTGTAGTGATGCCACTTCGAGTCTTCGGGAAATCGGAATCCGTGGTTCGCGGTGCGCAGTCCTACGACGGGTCGACCACTCTTGAGATAGGCTTCGATTTCCTCCATCTGCTCATCGGGGAGGGCTCGGAATCTCGTCGAGATGACCATGAGGTCCGCCGTCCGCAGGGCCTCGAGACCGGGGATGTGATCCAGCACCTGGGGATTGATGATTCCGGGAGCTTCCGGATCCTGGGCGAAGAGAACCGTGCATCGAAATCCATGACGCACTGCCATGATCTTCGCGAGCATGGGCAGGGCTTCCTCGGAGCGGTATTCCTCGTCTCCGGAAATGAAGACGATGTGTCTTCCGTAGCCCTCGGGCTGATAGCCCTCGTAGGTTTGCCATTCTTTGATCTCGGCGGTTTCCGCCGAGGTCAGGAGAAGAAGGAAAACGAGGACGAACCGCAGGGTGCGTTGAAAGAGCGGAATCGAGAAAGTGGGAACATGCATCTCTGTCAGCACACCGGAAAAATCGGGCCAGGTCAATCCGTGGATGCGTCGTTGCGGTATCACTCGAATGCACCAGTTGTGAGAATTGCCTCTCGCGATAGGATAGAAGGTGACTCACCTTATGCGCCTCTTTCGCTACGCTGTAATTTCCCTGCTGATCCCCGTGTTTTCGGGATCCCTTTGCCGTGGGGAGGATGCGTTCGACTACGCCAAAGCCCGGGAGTTCTGGTCCTTGAAGACTCCTCAGCCCCAGGATGCCCCCGTGGTCCGGGCACAGAAGCGCGTCCGCAATGCCATCGATCCCTTCATTCTCTCGAGGCTGGAGAAAGCCGAACTCGAGATGAACCCCGAAGCAGATTCCCGAACCCTCCTGCGTCGCCTGAGCTACGATCTCACCGGACTTCCTCCGGAATGGGAGGGACTGGCTGGCTATTCCTTTGAAGAGCAGGTCGACATCCTGCTCGATTCACCACATTTCGGGGAGCGCTGGGCCCGCCTCTGGCTCGATGTGTCACGCTACGCCGAGGACCAGGCACACATCGTGGGCAACAACACTGCCCTGACTTATCCCAATGCGTATCGCTTTCGAGACTGGGTGATTGCCGCTTTCAATGAGGATCTTCCCTACGATCAGTTTGTGCGACAGCAGCTGGCCGCAGATCTCCTCGATCCGCAAGATGCCTCGATGCAGGCTGCCCTCGGCTTCATGGGGTTGGGACCGAAATACTATCGTCGGAACGACCTTGCCGTGCAGGCGGACGAATGGGAAGACCGCGTCGACACCCTGACTCGTGGGGTACTGGGGCTCACCGTCTCCTGTGCCCGGTGCCACGATCACTTTTACGATCCGATTCCGACCAGCGATTACTATGCGCTCGCCGGCGTTTTCGCGAGCACCGAGATGTTCAATCGCCCGATCGATGGGGACTGCGAAACCAATGACAACGGGCAAGCCAAGAAAGCGGAAGAGGCGATCCATCTCGTGAGGGAGGCTAAGCAGGTCAAAGACGTTCCGGTGTTTCACCGAGGCGACGTCACCTCTCCCGGAGAGCCGGTGGCCCGGGGTTTTCTGACCGTGTTGGGCAATGGCGAGCGGGCCACCTTTTCCGGAAAAGACAGCGGTCGTCTCGAGCTCGCCGAGGAGATCGTCGATACGCAGAACCCGCTGACGGCGCGCGTCTGGGTGAATCGAGTCTGGGGGGAGATCTTCGGGACGCCTCTCGTTCGGACGACGAGCAATTTCGGAAAGCTGGGAGAGAAGCCAACTCATCCGGCCCTGCTCGATGACCTCTCCCACCGCTTCATGAACGAAGGCGGCTGGTCCCTGAAATGGCTGGTCCGCGAGATGGTGCAATCCGCCACGTATCGCCAATCAAGCGATCTCGTTGCTACCAAGGAGGAAGTGGATCCAGGAAATGAACTCCTCTGGAGAATGAATCGTCGCCGACTGCCCGTGGAGATGTGGCGGGACTCCCTTCTTGTCGCGGGAGGAAACCTCGACCGGAAGGTCGGGGGGGCTTCCTTCGAGGCCAGCGATCCGAAGGCGAATCGACGCACCGTCTATGCAAGAGTCAGTCGTCTCCAACTCGACCCCATGCTGGCGCTCTTCGATTTTCCCGATCCGAATCTCCACAGCCCGGGACGGTCTGAAACGACGACCCCGATCCAGAAGCTCTTCGTGATGAATCACCCGCTCCCCGTCGCAGCGGCAAAGAAACTCTCCGAGAAGATGGCAGGAGATCCGGAGCAGTCGATCGAGATCGCCTACCGGCAGCTCTTTGGTCGGGAGCCACTGGCCGAGGAGAAAGAGTTGGGTCTTCGCTATTTGGAGAACCACGATCCCGCCGACTACGCCCAGGCCCTTCTCGTTTCCAACGAGTTTTCCTGGCTCGACTGAACGAACCTTCTCTTGCAGAAATTCCATGAACCCTTTCCTGACTCGTCGTGAAGCCCTCCAGAAACTGGGGAATGGATTCGGTGCCCTGGGTCTGGCGGGAGCGTTGAGCGATTCCGATCTGCTCGGGGCCACGACCCAGCCCCACTTCACCCCCAGGGCCAAGCGCGTCATCTTCCTGATGATGAATGGGGGGCCTTCCCACGTCGATACCTTCGATCCGAAACCGGCCCTCGCCCAGTACGAGGGAAAGGTGCCGGATGAGCAGGGGGCGCGGAAGAAGGCGAGCAGCGGATACATGCCGAGCCCTTTCGAGTTTTCTGCCCACGGCGAGAGCGGAATGGTGATGAGCGAGCTTTTTCCTCATCTTTCCCAGCATGCGGACGATCTCTGCCTCGTCCGATCGATGCATACCGATCAGCCTAATCATGAGCCGGGACTGCTCATCATGCACTCGGGGAATCCGCAGCCGATCCGTCCCTCGATGGGGAGCTGGATTTCCTATGGTCTCGGGAGCGAGAACCAGAACCTGCCCTCCTACATCGCCCTCACCGCGGGGCGACCTGTCGTGGGGCCTCAGCTCTGGTCGAATGGCTTTCTTCCCGGCGAGCACCAGGCCACCGCGGTCGACACGAACGAAATGGAGGTGGAGAAACTCATCGCCAACCTGCGTCACCCGCACCTGAGCCGACCGCAGCAACGCGAGCAGCTCGATCTCGTGGGAGCCTTGAACCGGATTCACCTCGAGAAGCGTCAGCGGGAAGCCAAGCTGGAATCGCAGATCCGGGCGATGGAACTCGCCTACTCGATGCAGGCGGAGGCTTCGGAAGCTTTCGACATTTCCAAGGAATCGGCGGCCACCCGGGAGCGGTATGGCGACACCAAGTTCGGACAGAGTTGCCTGCTGGCCCGCCGTCTCTCCGAAGCGGGCGTGCGTTATGTCCAGGTCTACTACGTCGATAAGAAGAACAAGCAGCCCTGGGACAGCCACAACAACAACGACGCCCGGCACCGTACCCTCTGTGCCGACAGCGATCGTGCCACTGCGGCTCTTCTCCAGGATCTCAAGGAGCGAGGATTGCTCGAAGACACCCTCGTTGTCTGGGGCGGAGAGTTTGGAAGGACTCCGTATTCCCAGCTCGGCAAGGATAAGAACAAGAAAAAGGCAGGACGAGATCACCACCACACGGGATTTTCCATGCTTCTCGCCGGAGGCGGAATCCAGGGCGGCACGACCTGGGGCGCGACTGACGAGTTCGGAATGCATGCCATCGAGAACAAGGTTCATGTCCATGATCTTCACGCGACGCTGCTTCACCAACTCGGTCTCGATCACGAAAAATTGACCTACCGTTACTCCGGTCGAGACTTTCGTCTTACCGATATCCATGGAAAGATAGTGAACGGAATCCTTGCCTGAACGTCTCAAATAGAGTGGGCTGGGGTTTGTTGCCCCGGAACCTGATACCCTTGAATCCCTTTTTACGAATGATGAAAACGATCTTCCCCCTCACCCTGGCTTTTGCCTTGATCGCCGCCGTTGCCTGGATCCAGGCCGATGACGAGAAGTCCGGAACTGACGAAAAAGAAACCATCATCAAGGTCATGAAAGAAGCTCCCAAGCAGCCCAAGGAACCGGTCGAGCGAACCGAGGAAGAGTGGAAGAAAATCCTCACACCCGAACAGTATCGCATCCTTCGTGAGGAAGGAACCGAGCGTGCCAACGGCAAAGTCTATGATGAATTCAAGAAGCAGGGAGCCGGAACCTACTACTGCGCGGGTTGCGACGCCGAGCTTTTCACTTCGGATGAGAAATTCGATTCCCGCTGCGGATGGCCTTCCTTCTACGATCCTGCTAAAGCGAAGAACGTGAAATACAAAACGGATTTCCATCTCGGGTATGCCCGGACCGAAGTCCGCTGCAAGATCTGTGATGGTCATCTCGGTCATGTCTTCGAAGGCGAGGGCTTCGATACGCCCACCGACAAGCGCTACTGTATCAACGGTACCGTGTTGAAATTCGTCCCTGCGGCCGAGAAGGCCAAGAAAGACGAAGAGAAGAAGAAGGCCGAGTAGGGCCTCTTTTTTGTAGGCGTGAATGAAAGTGAAGGATAAGCTCAGCGCCTTCATCCGGATGAAGTTGTAGCCGATTCCGCTACAGAAAAGTAGCCCCCTTCGGAAGAAGGGGGACCCGACACGCACCGTGCGCAGACCTTCCACGCTCTCCCGAGCGTGGCTACAGCCCCGAGCAACCGTCCCACCTCCCTTTGTGATCCCGGAGACAGGGGAAACTATCCGTGAAGCTTCTCATTGATTTGCCCGGTTCCTAGCCGTCACTCTCATTCACACCCCTTTTTTGCTCGCTCTTTTCCGTGGTGTTTGCCTACCCTCCGTGATGGAGGTTTCCCTGCGATCTTTCGATTCTTCTCTCGTATCCTGCGGGCGAAAGTTTCTTGCCCTCGCGCTCGCGGCGCTCCTCATTTTTCTGCCGGTTTCCTCGTCTTTCGCAAAGCCACAGATCGATGGGGACGCAAAGCGGCTCTCGTCCCTTCTCGCTCCGGCGGCACCGGCCAAGTCTCCCCAGAAGGATGTGGGGAAAGTCGCGGAAAGAATGATCTCTATCCTCGAGATTCTCGAGAGATCGAGCCGTTCGAGTGGGCCCTCCCCGGACAGCCTGCTGTCGAAGGCACTGGAATACCGATCCGATGTGGGGCGATGGGAAGCGATGATCGTGACTCACTCCATCCTCACGAGCTGGCGGGAGGCGAAGGCGATGGGTCTTTTCGAGGACTCCGGAGACTTCAGTCGTCGCATTCGAAAGGGCCGGGCATCCGGAGGCGAGGCGGTTTTCGAGCACGTCGTTCCCGCAGAGACTTACCCGCCCGCTTCCAATCAACTGGCCAACCTTCGTCTCGTTCCGGTCGAGAAAATGAGAGCTTCCGAGACTCCGCTGACGACTCGCGAGGCTGCCTTTCAGGATCAGCTCGTCAAGATGATCGAGGAACGAACCGAGCAGGCGGCACGGCGTGCCTATATAAAGAACACGCCGAAGTTGCCAAACCAGGGGCCGACCAATGCGATGGGCGAGACCAAGGCAGATCAGGAGCGGCTGTGGAAGGAGGCCGCGGAAAAGGCCGGGGCGGAAGCCGTCGCCCAGATGCCGACGATTCGAGTTCGGGGGAAAATGGAGGCGACCCCTTCCCGGAAGACCGGGAATCGCTGGCGAGTCAGGGTCTATGTTGAGAATCTCTCCTCCCATCCGACCGAGGTGGAAGCCCAGGTCTGGCTGGTAGGCACGACCTACAAGAAGAGGGATTCCTACCTGATGTCCGAGACGACTCACACCCTCCGCTTGCGACCCGGCGAAGGCCGCATGCTGGACCTCTACACGAAATCCGAGAGCAGCTACAAGGGGAAGGCCGATGATCACGATGAACTTTCCAAGGAGGAGCGCGCTCGGAGCAAGGTTCGCTATCGCGGCTACGCGATCACCGTTCAGCACGAGCAGGGGCTCGCGGCCTTCACGGGGAGTGATCAACGAATGACCGGATACGTGGATCCATCGCTCGAACCGTACCCGCTCCACTCGATGCCTCGTTACTAGGGGGGGAACTCTCCGATGTCATGCTTTCCGATTGAAGAGTGACCACCGGATTGATTGGACCTCCCTGACGTCAATTGCTACCACTGAAGAGTTGTCTATGAAGTCCCTCCTGACCTTGCTTTTCGGTTTCGCCGCTACAAGCGGGAGAATCACGAGGGGGGAATCAGGGCTCCGATGATCGTTCACTGGACGAAGGGCATCGCTGCGAAAGGGGAGCTGCTTCACGATGTCGCTCATCTCATCGATCTCATGCCGACTTTCGTGGAACTCGCCAAGGCGGCGCGGAAGAAATGACGTGGTGATTTTCGTCGTGTCCGCTAGATTCCACAATGGCTGGTCGACGAAATGAGCGTGGACGTTTGTCCGACGGTCCGGGTATTCCTGCCGCAAGCCAATGAAGCTCGAATATCAGATATCAGAAGACGACTTCATGGAGGCCTACGAGGCCTTCTGGAGATCGAAAAATCTCGGCGGGAAGACCGAGTTGATTTGCGGAGCGGCGGCCGTCATCGGTGGCGTGGCACTGCTCTCTGCCGCGAGCCCGATCGGATGGATCCTGCTCGTTGCAGGAGTGATTCTGGCGGCGCTTGTTCCCATTCGTTCTTTCCTGCATCGGCGCGCCTATCGAGAGAATCCGGCTTTTTCAGGACTGACGTCCGTCAGCTTCGAGGACGAGGTCATCGAGGTGGTCAGTCTCGTCGGGGAATCCAGGTTGTCTTGGTCAGTTTACCTGAGCGCGATGGAGAGTGATTTCTTTTTTCTCCCTATGATTTCGAAGCGATCGTTTTCCATCATTCCCAAGCGAGCCTTTGCCACGGAAGATGATTTGGACGCCTTCCGCGAGTTGCTCGAGTCGAAGCTCGGGCCGACGGCAAAGATCTAGGAAAGCTTCGGTATTGTGGTGCAGGCCCTTGTCGATCTACTCGGGCACGTCCTCTTCCGATCGCCATACGTCGAACTGACGATGCGGGCGTTCGGATTTTCCGATTTCAAACCTTGCCTGCCGCGCGAAGTCCAACGCGACTTTCTCCGCCGTCTCTGCATCGTATTCTCCACCATGAGCATGGAGAAGATAGCGTAGTGTCAGGGGGTTCTCGGGAGTGATCGTGAATCCTTCTTCCATGCAGAAGGAAGAACCCATCCAGCCATCGGAGCGAACATGCCAGCGACTGGGGTAGCGGGGATTGTCCGGGTGATCGAAGTAGGTGATTCCCTCGGTGACCGTCTTGCGATTTTCTCCCGTCCCTGCCGCAACCGGTCCCGAGTAATCCATCCAGCGGGCTGGTTCTCCGAAGATTTCTGGCTCCCCGACCTTACCCTCGCTGTTGGTGAGCACTCCTCCACCGAAGTGGACCGAGAGTGACTTGGCGACGCGCACCGCGAGAAGGCCGAAGTTGGTTTTCCCGAGTTCGACTTTTTCCTGTCCGGCACCGGGACGCATCGTGATCTGGAATTCGAGAAAGGTCTCTCCACCGGTGCCGGGACGTAGGGCGGCGACGAGGTCCTGTTCCATCAACTCGATTCCGTCCGGATCGAACCACCCCGTGACGGAGGCCATGACGGCTTCGGTTTCCCCGTCCCGGTAGGCATACCAGTGCTTCTGCCGGATTTGATTTTCATTTTGATCCGACCAGAAACTGAGGCCGTTGACATCGTGGTGCGCGAACCAGATCGAGCGATGGTGGTCGTGATTCTGCGCTCCGGGATGTCCCATGCGGGTGAGGGCGCTGCCTGAGGGGCCGAGAAAAGGGTAAAAGAAGGGCCGAGGGTATTCCTTCCCGAAGTGCCAGCGAGTTTTTTCTTCACCATCGACCTGAAGAGAGACCTGGTGTTCGGGAAGGGGGAGGACTTCACATCGTTCGATTCCCGTTTCTTCTGAGTAGACGAGAGCAATTTGAATCGATGAGACGATCCCGATGAAAAGGGGGAACAACTTCATGTTCCCAGAAGACTGGTTTCGGCTGCGATGGGCAATCACGTATCCGAGGTAGGTTCGTATTGCGATCCTGGCTTGATGCAGGAAGGCAACGGCGATCGCACTGTCCGCTTTTCCTGCTGTCGGATCGGGCGTTTCGCTGGAAAAGAGCTTGGCTGCCTGGTCATTGACAGGCGGCCGACTCTTCCGCCATATTCTCTCCCTTGGTGAGGAGGCGACGATCTTCTCACGCAACATGATCCTATCCTACTTATGCGCGTTTCTGATTTCTCGAGAGCTCTTGTCCTGTTCGTTTTCCCGGTCGTTTGGTCTTTTCCTACCGTTGAGGCCGAGCCGACGCCTTCGGAGTCTTCTCAGTCGGGCGCAGTGAAGCTCGAGTTTGCCACCGAGTCGGCGAAGTTCTACCAGGTTCAGGCTCGAAGTGGGAACGACTGGCAGAATGTGGGCTATGCGGTGAAAGGGACCGGAGAGTCGCTCACCGAACTCCTTCCCGCCGGAGAGTATCGTGTCGTGATCCCTTCTCAGCAATGGGTCCAGGTATGGGCCGATGAGTTCAACGGAGAGGATCTCGACTATTCGAAATGGGCGAAGGAAGAGAACAACTACGGCGGAGGAAACAACGAGCGACAGGCTTACCGGACGGATTCCAAGTACTGCGTTGTCGAGGATGGGTTGCTCAAGCTCCATGTGTTTCGGGATCCACACACGACCAGTGATGGAAAGACCCAGCCTTACTCCTCGGCCCGGATTCGCAGTCGGAAGCGCGGGGACTGGCAGTACGGGAAGTTCGAAGTCCGCGCGAAGATGCCCGATGGACAGGGGATCTGGCCTGCCGTCTGGATGCTGCCGACCGGATCGAAGTACGGAGGATGGGCCGCCGGAGGGGAGATCGATATTATTGAATCCCGTGGCAGTGCCGTTCACGAAACCACCGGAGCCCTTCACTTTGGCGGCGCCTGGCCGCGGAACACGTATCTATCCCACAGCTATACCTTTCCTGACAAGAATGCCGCGGAAGACTTCCACCTCTACGTCGTGGAGTGGAACGCCGACGAGATCAAGTGGTTCGTCGACGGCGAGCTCTGCCAGGTCCGGAAGAAGGAGGAGTGGTTTTCCGAGAACGCGAAAGACAATCCGAGCGCCCCATTCGACCAGACGTTCCATCTCATCATGAATGTGGCCGTCGATGGCGGTTTCTTCGACAAGACCGACCAGAAGGCCGATCTTCTCGCCCCTGATGCGTTTCCTCAGACGCTGGAGGTGGACTATGTGCGTGTCTACCAGTGGGCGGAGTAGAGAGGCTGGGATCTTCTCCTCACTCCGAGAGACAGAAGAGATGACGCTCTCCCCGGACGAATAGCTCCTTGCCGACGGGCGCTGGTGTGGCATCGACGCCTTCGCCGAGAGAATTCGTGGCGACGACCTCGAGAGTGGGGGTATCCTTGATCACGGTGATGGTTCCGCTGCGACCGGTCAGGTAGATGTGACCGCCTGCGGCGATCGGGGAGGCGTAGGTGGAAGAGACTCCGGGAATTCGCTCGGGGCCGAAAAGCACCTTACCGGTTTTCGCTTCGAGGCAGGTGAGAATCCCAGTCTTCCCCTTGTGAAAGTAGAGCCGTCCTTCGGAAAGCAACAGCGATGCAATATCGGGGGTGTCGTCCGAGGTGCTCCAGGCCACCGCTTCGCTGTCCTCGATATCCCCTTTGCCATCGAGGTGAAAAGCCCCAAGAAAAGAACCGCGAAATCCACTTCCGATGAAGACGAGGTCGTCCGAGCTGACCGGCGATGCGACGGGACGAGCGGTTTGTCCATCGCAGCGCCAGAGCTCCGCTCCTGTTTCGAGATCGTAGGCACGGGCAAAGTTCTCTCCGTTCATGACGACTTGGGTGGTTCCGTTGCCCTCGACGACGAATGGCGTTGCCCAGCAGGTGGGCTCGTCTCGATCGGTCTTCCAGATCGTTTCCCCGGTCTTCTTGTCGAGCGCGTAGAGGGCGGAGTCTCCCTCGTGATCCCAGGGCACGAGGATCTTGTCGCCTGCAAGGGTGGGAGAGCTACCCTCCCCAAATCCGGCACGGGTCATCATCGGCGGAAAATCGGTCCGGCTCCAAAGCTGCTTTCCTTCGAGGTCGTAGCAGAAAAGCCCTCGTGAGCCGAAGTGAGCATAGACCCGCTCGCCATCCGTGCAGGGAGAAGCCGAGGCAAACCCATTCGTCTGGTGGGTGCCTTCGTGGGGCTTAGCCTCCACCGCCGTCTCGTTCCACAGCAACTCGCCCGTCTCGCGATCAAAACAGAAGAGCTGGAAACTCAGGATGGGGAGGGCACCGGAGCGACCGCCGCCTTTTCCTTTCCCACCTTTGCCACCTCGTGGAGGAGGAGTGTCGCCCACACTTTCGCTATTCTGGGAAACCGCCGAGACGACAAATACTCGATTTTCCCAGATCACGGGAGAGCCGGAACCCCGCCCCGGGATTTCCTTCTTCCACTTCACGTTCTGGTTTTCACTCCATTGCGTCGGAGGAGTGGCCGTGAGCGAGACTCCATTTGCTCCGTGTCCTCGCCAGTGCGCCCAGTTTTCGGAAGCATCTCCGTTCTGGATGAAAAATGTGAGGAGCAAGCTGATGCTGAGAGTGACGAAAGGAAGATTCGAATTCATGAGAGAAGTAACATTCGGTAGGCGCGATCGTTTCATTTTGATTCGACTTCTTCAAGAAGGGATGGTCGGTGCGATGAGAAAATCTGGAGGGCAGGCGAATCTTGCTCTGAGCCTTCAGGCACCAAAGCCAAAGCCTATTTTCCTGGGAGGAAAAGCTGGGTGACTCCCACCAGGCCGAAGACGAAGACTCCGAAGAAACCGATCAGTCCCAGGATGACGACTCCGAGGTAGAGAAAACCCTCGCAATCCACCTGGATGTTCTCCCGATCTTTCGGGTCCACGAGAAACGATTTGGTTTCGCCGACCTGTCCAACCGGGGGATTCGATCCAAACGAAAGCTGGGTAACGAAGTCACCCAGTTCCTCCGATTGGATCTCGATGACCGGGTAGTAGACCCCATCGTCAGGGATGAGTTCGATGACTTTTCCTTTCACTCGAATCGCCCTCGCCTGGAAGCTTCGGATACTTCTCCAGAGAAGGAAAGCGATGAGAGAACAGAGAAGTCCGATCGCAACTCCGGTGAGAATGACCTGGGGATTCATCGGGAAGATCTGGGTAGTGGGCAAGCGCGAAGATCTGATCGGTCCGCTGTCACACGTTTACCCTATTTCTTTTTCGACTCCAAGGCCAGGCGTACTGCCTCGAAGGCGTTGATGAGTCCGTGTCCGGTTTGAAAATCGAATCCTTCTTCGGCAATGTCGGTCGCGGTATCGATGATGATCTGTCGCGTTTCCCATGGCTTGAGTTCCGGATTGGCCGAGAGCATGAGGGCGATGGTGCCACAATACATGGGGCCGGCAAAGGAGTTGCCGTTGGCCACTCTCGTGGGCTTCTCCTCGTTGGGAAGCAGCAGGGGGATCCTAGCGTTGAAGGCGCAGACTTCGGGTTTGTCGACCCGACCGTCGCGATAGTGGTGGGTCATCCACTCGACGGGTCCCTGGCTCGAGAAGGGGGTGCGGGTGAGATCGCGCTGCACTCCGGCCGCGGCAAGCACCGCGAGTGGAATGTCTTCGGGTATCCGCATCTGCACGGGAATGGATTCGGACTGGGCAAAGTTCCCGGCCCCGGATACGAAATGCACACCGCAGAAAGCACCGTGCTCGGCGATCTTGCGCCAGTGAGAGCGGTATTCTCCGAGATTCGGACGAGAAAAACTCATGCTGTAGGTGTCGGCACCGTGCTCGATCGCCCATTCGACGGCGGCTTCGATATTCTGCATCGCGATGACCCCGGCCCATTGCGAATCCGGTGCGAGTCCGGGTTGTACTTCTCGTCCGGGTCCTCCTCGTCCGCAGATGATCGCGACACATTGATGTCCATGCAGGATGGATGGATTCCCCCGTCCCTCGACCATTGGCTGTCGGGTCATGTTCCCGGTTTGAGCGATGAAATTAAAACCGTTCACATCGTCGATCAATCCGTTGCCATCGCTGTCTTCTCCATCGCGTGGTTCATCCGGGTTCCAATAGATGGATTCGCTGATCCAGTCGGAGATCACGAAATTTCCATCGTGAATGACGTTGAGAACTCCTTTGCCGGTGACTCCGAGTTCTTTCCAGACCCGATCGACCTTCAGCTTTTTCACATACCAGAGGGGATCCTTGGTTTCCGGGTCGAAAGGAGAAGCCTGTTTCTTCTGCGGGGGGAGGGTTTCATAGTTCGGCTCAGGAAGCGCGCCCCGGACGGGACCGGAAAGAAAGATCGTCCGGACCCCGGGTAAGTCCTTCAATTTCTCCAGTTCCTTCGGGGTGGTGCTACAGGAAAAACCGTTCACGATCCAGTGGAACTCCAGATCGGTGATCACGCCGGCTTCCAGCATCGGGTTCAGGGCAGGGGAAGCCTGCTCCTGAGCGGAGTCGCTTGCCGATTTCAGGGCGGCGATTGCTTTCTCGCGGAGCTCGGATCGACCGAGCACGTCGAACTCCCTGGCTCGCCGCAGAAATCCCTCCCCGTCTCCGAGGAATTGTTCTTCGAACCAGACCGTGACCCGGACGGGCTTTTCGTCCGGGAATCGATCGAGCCGGGAATCGACCCAGGTTCCCTTTCCAGGAATCGGTTCGGTCTCGACCTCACACCAGCCGAAAGGGACGAGGTAGAGAAGCAGTAGGGTGGCAAGAGCAGGAGGAGGAAGTTTCATCGGAGGGCTGGTTAGACTTACCTAAAACGCTAGCCCTCAATCGACAAGAGGACCTCGCCTCAATTGTCATTGTTCCCTCTATAACAAGGTTTCCTAGCGTTGGGTCGAGGTCGGCCTTTCAAACGGGAAACGCCTTTCTTCTTCCCGTTTTGTGAAAGATCTCGAGCAT
The DNA here is from genome assembly GCA_029213195.1 of Verrucomicrobiales bacterium. GTDB lineage: Bacteria > Verrucomicrobiota > Verrucomicrobiia > Verrucomicrobiales > DEV007 > Arctic95D-9. The sequence goes on along the minus strand of JARGNI010000028.1, from coordinate 15,636 downwards.
GGATTCGTCCATTGGGTTACCGTCGCATCCTCTCCCTTTCCAATCCCCACGGATGACTGATTTTGCCCTCGTTAGCCCCGAAGAGTTCGCCCAGCGCTTGACCGCTTCGGATCGAGAAGATCCTCCCCTGGTGCTGGAGGCGCACTTTTCCTCTTTCGATCATCCTCTCGATGGGGATCAGCCGGTCTCACGTCATCTCCCTGGGGCGATCCAGATCCACCCTTCCTATCTCGAAGCGGGCACGGACCAGTCGAAGTATTATCCTCACTACGAGTGTCCCTCCGACGGAAATGTGCTGTCTCCGGATCGCCTCAAGGAAGCGCTCGCCGCTCTCGGGATCAGCTCGGATCGCGAAGTGTGGATTTATGGAACCGAACCCGATGGCATCATGGCGGCGGCGCGATTGATCTGGGGACTCTTTTATGCCGGGGTCGAGACGATTCGGCTCCTCGACGGTGGGTTGGAGGCCTGGATTGCTGCCGGCGAAGCGACGGTCTCCTCGATTCCTCATGCGGTCGACCTTGCTGGATCGGTGGGCGAACTGCCTGGGATCGCTCCCGACTGGAAAGTGCGTTCCGAATTCCTCGCCTCGCTGGCCGAAGTTCAACAGATCGCCTCATCGGGAATGGGAGCAACGAGTCGTCTCGTCGACGTTCGCCGTCCCGGGGAGTATGATGGGTCGGAAACGAAATACTATCCCTTCTTTTCCAAGGCCGGTCATATTCCGCGTGCGGTTCTCCAGGGCAACTGGATCAACCTGGTCGACGGGGAAACCCGCAAAGTCGGACCTGCCCTGACCGAAGTCCGACGTCGCTGGATCGAGCTCGGTATCGTCGATGAGAGTGTCGAACGAGGAGACACGCCCCTGATCTTTTACTGCGGAACCGGCTGGCGTTCGAGTCTGTCGTTCCTCGTGGCGAACTTGTTAGGGTATCGAGCAAAGAACTTCGACGATGGTTTCTATGGCTGGTCGTGGACGGACGAGAACGAAGTGGCGTATTGCGATCCCACTGCTGTGGAAGACGAGTTGCCCGGCCGAGTGTAGTTGGATCATCCATCTCGGCAGCGAGAGAAAAAGAACCAACCCTGAGTGCGGGGCGGAGCCATCCAAGTGGGGGCTTGTCAGGCGATGAGAATTGCGGGCTCGTGCGCTTCCCGAGGGTCACTCTTTCGGTCCCACCTCAAGATACATCATCGCATCGGGAAGCCCGCCACCCGTCTTGGTCGCAAAGGAAAGCTTCTCGGCGCTGAGCCCGGTGACCTCGAGCCCGTAAGGATCGAGAACCTGATTGACGAGCCCGGCAGAGCGAGTCTGTCGAGTTGCTTCGTCCAGGTGTGCATGGATCGGTAGCACTTTTGGATTGTGCATGTTCCCCGAGGATCTCATCAGTTCCTTCCATTCCTTGGGAGCCACCTCAGCAAGGGCTTCCGCGAGCTCCTGGCGAAAATTGATGCTCTCCGAATCTTTGTAGCCATCCATGGAGAGGCGCTCGACCTGGTGGGTCAGCTTCCAGTTTTTCATGATCTCCAAATCCTTCTTGATGATGTCTGGGCCTCGAAACTCCGAGTAGGTCGGAACCCAGGGGAGCTGGGGAAGATCTTTCTTGGCCTGCCATACCCGATCCTCCCAGGCCTCGTCATCGAGGACCCCATCGGCGGCATCCTCTTCCAGCGCTGCGAACAAGGAGATGGCCTGGGCGGGGACAGACTTCTCGGCCGGATCGGTGGTTCTGCCGAGTGGCCTTTGGTAGCCATCGAGAAAATACAAGGTCGTGGTCTCACCCTGCACTGCGGATGCCCGAGGCTCTGCCTGGGTGAATTTCAGGACGGAGTAACTGAAATTCTTCAAACTGGAAGTCAGGGGAGTCGAAATCTCCACCTGAAGATTCTCGATTTCTTCCGATCCGTCGGCGGACAGGGTTCGGAAGTGGAGCGTGTTGATCCATCCGTCCTCCGCGTTTTCTCGCAGCAGGGAAAGGCAATGGACTTCTCCCCTGGTGGACCGAGTGGTGACGAGATGGAGAACCTTCGTCCGGTTTTCGATCTTGGGGAAGTAGTGTTCGGTGTAGTGTTCCCAGGTTTGCTCGGGATCCGGAAGTAGTTCGAAGAGTTCCTTCTCGTTTGCGCAGGCAAGCGAGAGGGGGAGGAGGAAGGCAATCAGCCTGATATGTTTCATCTCGTTTGAGCGTTAGCAGGATCTTTCCTCTTTGCCAAGGTTGGATCGCCTCCAGGTCGTGCGAATCACTGGGTCAACCGTTCCGATTCCGGGATCTCGATCATTGTCATGCCGACCGATCGGAAGGGCACCTTCTTCTCTTCGCCGGTCAGGTCGTGAGCGCCATTCCAGGTCACGTAGAGAGTCGATCCGTCCTCCGATAGACCCGACCCGAAGGACCCGATGGGGACATATCCCGTCGCGTTCTCGATCGCCGGATGAAGAAAGCAGATCACCTTCTTCTTCCCGGTCCGAGTATCGAACTGCACCACGGGCGTGCCATCCTGCTCCGAGCCGCCATGGGCTCCCGGGATGTAGTAGAGGAAGCGGCCGTCAGGCGAGAGCTTGAGACTGGTCGTGTAGTCTTTCGACGCTACCGCCGATCCGCCGAGGGACCGAGCCGTCTCGTTGGTGACATCGAATTCCCAGATCTCATCCCGATCGAGCGTGTAGACCTTTCCCTCAGGTGATTCCTCACTCGCGGCCCGCAGTCCCACGGAGGCGTCGATCCTGGTCGGAGGGGCCGGATTCTCCGGATCGAAGCGGTAAAGAGGAGCCTCCCCGGAACGTCCCTTGCCTCCCGGCTTTCCGCCGTGGAAATAGAGTTTTCCGGTCGATCGAGCGAGGATCATGGCCCGGTAGGGACCACGATCATCCCGGTAAAGAATGCGCCCCTCCTCGATGTCGTAGGCGAGAAACTGGGGTTCCTTTTCGTTGAGTCCGTCGGCACTGCCTGCATACCAGATCATGCGTTCGCCATCGAGACTCCCGGTCGGCAGGCACTGCATCGGCAGCGGAATCTCGGCCACGATCTCCGCGTCCCCCGATTCGGGGTGAACTCGGAAGATCGAATCTCCCTGGAAGTGATTCTTCGGATCGAGTGCGACCCGGGTCGATCCCCGGTGCGTCGAGAAATAGATCCAGCCATCCTTTCCCATCCCGAGTTGGCTGTGGATTTTTCCCGGGGTGTAGTGCCCGTCGGGGCGTTGCAGAATTTTCCTGACATTCGTCAAAGGAGTGAGCACATTCTTTTCCGGATCGAACACGTAGACCCAGGCATTGCCTTCGGGACTGAGGTGATCTCCCACCGCGGAATAGTATTTTCCACCGATCGCGAGACCGTCGCCCCAGACGCTCCAGGGCTTCCCTTCGTAGGTCTGGCAGTCGTAGAAATGGAAGGTCACCCGAGGAGCCTTCTTCGCGATCTCGACGCCTTCCCGCAGCTCGGCACCGACGCCGCTCAGCAGTTTCGCCCCTTCGACGACGGCAAATGCCTTTCCGTTTGGAAGAGTCGGAGGCCAGGAAACTTCCTCGGCTTGTCCGAGTCCGAAAGAGGAGGCGATGATCAGGAGAAGGATTCCCACGAAGGAGTTCTGTCGCCCTGGCAGGGTTGGGTGGGCTGCGAATGGGGAGCGATTGGCTTCCTGGGTCCAGTGATCTCGATTCATATCCGACTCGTTTTTCTGCTTTCGTTTTGCGAGCGGGTCACCCGCGGCTACCCTGACATTTACTCCTCGAGCACCATCTCTCGGTCGAGTTCGGTGACGGCTTTGACCTCTCGCTTTGTCCCATCGGGAAAACGGATTTTCAGATCGACTGTGGACGTCTCGCCCAGTCCGAAATGGGCCTTGGCTTCCTGACCGCTGGCATAGCCGTATCCGGTGGTGATCTCCTGGCACCCGACACGTTCCCCATCGGCGAACACCTCGATGAGGGTTCCGATGCCCTGCTGATTGAAGGTCTTTCCTCGAACCGAAATTCGCAGCCACGAGTTTCTGGTTTCCGTCTCATTCTGCAACAAGCGAGAGTGGTTGCCGCGGAACCAGTTGATGGGGAGAAGGTCGATCCGACCGTCACCATCGACATCGCAGGTCGGGCCTGCCGGATAGTAGACGAGATCGCCCTCTTCTTTCCACGCGGAGATCGGCTCGAACTGCGGAACCCCGTCCGCGAGTCCAGTGTGGCGATAGACCAATGGAATCGCGGTTCCGTCTTCCCGCAGTTTCGCGGTGGAGAAGTAGAGGTCGGGCCAGCCGTCGTTGTCGAAATCCTGCACCTCGACATGTGGCGATTTCTCGGCTTCGGCAGCTGGGAGTCCCGTCTCGGGGGTGATGTCCCGGAACTGAGGCCCACCGTCTTTCACTCCTTCATTGAGAAAGATGCGGTTCCTCGCTTCGCGAAAGTGAATCGAAAGAATCAAATCGAGTCGACCGTCTCGATTCAGATCGGCAAAGGCAGCTCCGCAGGGCCAGTCCTCTCCGTCGAGGGGCTCCCAGGCAAAGAGTTCGTTCAGCGCCTCGTCTTCGTGGTAGGTGCCATTTTCCCGGGAGAGAAACAGGCGATTGCTGTGCCCGACAAAGAAATCGGGTCGACCATCGGCATTGAGATCCGCAACCGCCATTCCCAACCCGAAGACTCCGTCGGGGATTCCGACCTTCTCGTTGACGACTTCGAATTGCAGATCGCCCAGGTTTCGCAGGAGAACACTGCCGGAATCTTTGGTGAATCGATCTTCGACGACGAAGAGATCGAGGCGTCCATCGAGATCGTAGTCGAACACCCCGACGTTTCGTGCGGTGAGAACGGATTCGGGACAAGCGCCCGACTCCTCCGAGACATCGACGAAGGTGCCTCCATCGTTGCGAAAGAGCTTCGACCGATTCGTCGTTGCCGAGCGCTGGGGCTCCATCTCGCGCTTCGACGAGCCCTTGGCATTGTTCGCACAATAGAGATCGAGATCTCCGTCGTTGTCGAGATCGGCGAAGACCGCTCCGCTGGTCCGGGCATAGATCTCGACAGCAGGCTGATCCAGGATTTCGAAGGTACCATCTCCCCGGTTTTTCAGCAGTCGATTCGTCGGAGGAGCCGAGAGTGGGGTGTACTCTTCGTTGGGGCGATCTGCGAAGCCCCCCACGTAGTAGTCCGGATGACCGTCTCCATCGATGTCACCGACGGCACCGCCATGACCCATGATGCCACGGAGCCCCTCTCGCAAACCGCTGCCCTCGGTCCGGTCGACAAAGCGAATCTCTTCTCCATTCGTAGATTCCGGACCAAGCCACAGGGTGAAGAGAGCGGGGAAGAGCCAGGCGAGAGATCGGGGAAAAGAAAGACGCATCACTGCCTCCCTCATAGAAAGTTCCCTTTCGAGAAGCAACGCCACTCTCGGCTTGATGGCGGCTCTCGGGACACGCGAAAGAGAGTCGAGAGTGGGCGGGATCGTGGATTCGACTCAGGGCGCCTCGTTGTCGTTGCGAAACGGGTAGGCGGGCAGCCCGGCCCCATTGACCAGGTTCACCTTGGGCTTGCCGGTGAAGGCATACCGAACCACTGCCGGCTTTGCAATCTCGGACGAGTGGAGCTCGATGGTTTCTCCGACGATCTTCGCGGTGGCAGGTTTCCAGTCCTCGGCAGCTTCGTCCGCGATCCAGAATTCTCTCGGTGCCGCCCCGTCGGTCGTGCTGAGGCCTGCTGCATGATCCCACTGGATGACGAGGCGATCGCCCTTGGTGGTGGCCTTTCGAAAAACGGGGCCACTCGCCTCGATCTCGAGTCCCAGGGTATCCCGAGCCGCCAGCAGTGCGAGTCGCTGCCCGATCGGTGCCTTGTCCTTGGGATGAATGTTTTTCACATCGCCGAGATCGATCGTGTTCGCCACACCGGTGGCAGGGAGCTCGAGGGAGGCGAGCTGGGATTCTCGCATCCAGGCCCAGGAGTGAGAAGTGGGATGGTCAGGGTTCATCGTTGGGCCGGACTGGAGAAGGCTCCCGTAGCCAGGGAGCATCACGAGGAGGAAATGAAAATCGTCGCGTCCCCACTCCTTGCGGTAGCGCTGCATCCAGCCCTGGAGAACCTCATCGTATTCGCGGATCCCGGCGACTCGATGGAACCACGGTTCATCGGGCATTCCGCTGATGTAGCGGGTGTTTCGTTCTCCCTGATACCAGACCAGCCCTCGGCAGGCGTAAGGGGCGAGCGGGGCGATCATTGCGTTGTAGACGATGCAGGATTGGCGACGCATGAAGACATCCTCCGGACCGCTCCACTTTTCCTTGGCGAGAGCAGCCTTGATCTTCTCCTGCGCCTCGGTGTTCGCGTCCCACTCCTCCATGATCGTTTTGAAATGCGGAAACTGTTCCGTCATGTCGCGAGGCATCCAGGCTTCGATCGAGGAACTCCCCCAGGCCGCAAGGATGATCCCGATGGGCACATCCGTTTGCTTCGCGAGGAAATGGGCGAATCCGAATGCAACCGCGCTGCCCGGCCCACCCACGGCCCACGTGCCCTCGGCTCGATCCTGTTCGGTGAAAGCAACGGTGCGCTTCACTTCGAAGGTTCGGAGGTTCTTCTCCGACAGGTCCTTCAGCTCGGGCACTCCGCCTCTGCCCATCTGCATGTTCGATTGACCGGAACAAATCCAGACTTCCCCGACCACGACGTCGGAGAGCGAGATCTCATCTCCTTGATCCGTCGTTACGGAAAAGCTCCTGCCCTCGGCGGAGCCGGAGAGCGAATCCAGGGTCAGTTGCCATTTTCCGTCGCCGTCAGCGACGGTTGTCTTTTCCTGGTTGGCAAACGTCACCGTGACCTTGGCGCCCGCTTGGGCATTTCCCCAGACGGGAACAAGTTGGTCCCGTTGCAGGACCATGTGATCGGTGAAAGGCGAGGCGAGGGAAAAGTCTGCGCCTTGTGCGTGGCCAAAACCGAGGAGGCAGGTGCAAACCAGAAGAAGGGCGAATCGAAGAGGGAACATCCATCCATTCTGGGGAAGAACCCCGACTTGGCTAGTACTTTTGCAATGGCAGCCGGGTTTCCGAGCCCTTGAGGCCGGGCGGTTCGTAGAAGAAGTTGCAAAAATCTGCTGAATCCATGCAGAAAGATCGCCGATTCACGGGCCATCGGACGGGTATGATTCTCGTGCCGCGCAAAGCTCTTGCCAGGTCTGACCACCTTCTGCCTGCTGAAACCCTGTAGCGGAATCGGCCACGATTCCGAAAGAATGCGTCTCGTTGGAAATCTACGCTTCCTCCCCGGCCTCGCAGCGACCGACTACAGCTCCATCCAGATGAAGGCGCTGGGTTTGTCCTTCCCTTTCCTTCTCGCCCGCTTGGTCGCGTTTTGGTCACCGCCGCGGATCCAGGGCGATAAACTCGATCTCCTCGCGTCGCACCAGGTCTCCGTTCGCTTCGGTCAGCTCCACTTCGATGCGATAGGTGCCGGGATGCCAGGGAGTCCAGCGGGTGTTGAGGCGATCTGCGTTTTCGCGGTGGACGACCCAGGCGTTGTCACGAGTTTCGTGGCGCAAGCGGATCCGGATCTTTCGATCCCGGCGTGGCTCTCCCCACAGGTTGACCATGATCTTTCGGCGCTCCCCGGCATAGGCCCGGGTTTCATCGATGGTAACGAGATGCTTGAAAGCGGGAAACTTCCGGTTCAGCGGCGACTCTCCCGTCATGCGAACGGGTTCGGGACGAGGTCGTACGAGGACCCGGGAGAATCCTTCGATGGTCCTGCCCGAGGAGGGAGTCGCTCGGACCCGCAGTTCGGCACCTCCGTCCCGGTAGGGAAACCAGCGGATCGTTTTGCCATCGCGGGCGCCATTGATCGGGAGCCAGCGATTCTCGTCATCGTATTTGACGGCGAAAGCGAGGCTGCGATGACCCCTCCCTTCGTAATCGGCCGTCAGGATGACACTGCTTCCCACGGCAGGGACTCCGCCGGAAATGTCGAGTCGGACGGCATCTCGCTCGACGTTGATCCGTTGGGTTTTCCGGATTTCCCGTTGCCCGGGGGCAACGTAGTCGACTCGGATCGTGTGGGCTCCTTCGTGTCGCGGGTGCCAGGTGACCCGGGGGATGCCGCCGGATCGTTCCGCGTTCCGGGTCAGCATGGTCCAGGTCCGGTTGCCTGGTTCGAGCACCTGGATCGTGATCCGGGCGTTGGAGTCGAGGGGACTGACCTGGAGGAAGATGTCGGTCGACTGGCCCACCGCCGGTGTGGTACGTGTCGTGTGGATTTTCAGCTGCGTGCGTGCTTCGGCTTCTGGCAGAAAGGCGAATCCTGACAATGCGACAGCAAAGCAGGCTGCCCATCGGAACCAGGTGGAAGACGTGTGGCGAAGATCGAGGGAGCGAGCTCCCCATATCGTGTGTTTCATCATGGCTGCGGTATCGGTGTTTCGTTTCCGGCCAGACGAGGCCGGGCGTGGGGAGATGGACGAACCAGGAGAGTCCCTGATGCAAAAAATCTGTCATGATTCCGCAACGAGGGAGAGTCTTCTCGCAGGAGGATTCCTGGATTCTCCCATTTACAAAGACCTCGCGCAGATTCAGTCTCGGGCATGCGTTTCGTTCTCATTCTCGGGATTTTCGTCTTTGCGTTTGCTCACGGCCAGGAATTGAAAAACGACGTCGTCTACCCGGAGTTCGCGATCGGACCGACCGGGATCCATGCCACGATCGAGAAAGGGCTCGTCGTCACCGTCCACTCGATTCGGGAAGGGTCCCCGGCCGCGTCGTCGTCTCTCGCTCGTGGTGATATCCTGACCTCCATACAAGGGCAATCGCTGGCGGTGAGAGATCCTCGGGTTCCTCTCGGCAGGGCCATCACCTCTGCGGAGGCGAAGGATGGAATCCTCCTCATCGGAACGCGGCGAGGGAGCGAGGAGCGTGAGATCGAAGTGAAGATCCCTGTCCTGGGTGCCTACTCTCCCTCCTGGCCACAGGATTGTGAAAAGTCGAAACAGATCGTGCAGGCGACCGCGGAGTTCATCATCGATGCCCAGCTTTCCGATGGTTCCTACCGATTCAGAGAAGGGCGGTCTGGCGGAGGCGCGCAGGACCGGACACGACCCATTCGGGATGATCTCAAGGGCTGCCTCACCAGCCTCTTTCTGCTCTCGACGGGAAGGGATGAATATCTCGAGAATGTGAAACGGCACGTTCACCCCCTTGCGAATCTGGCAGAGACCCGCAAGAACGCGGGAGGCCATGTGAACTGGCAGCTTGGCTACCAGGGCATTCTTCTCAGTGAGTACTACCTCCGCACCGGGGACGAGTCCGTCCTTCCCGGTCTGCAGGAACTGTGTCGCTGGTGTCTCGACAACCAGGCCGCCGGAGGCTGGGGGCATGGCGAAAAGGTCGGCCCCGGTTATGTCCAGAGCGGACTCATGAATCATGCCGGGCTGCCCATCCTCATCACCCTGATCCTCGCGCGCGAGTGCGGGATCGAAGTGGACGACGAAGCCTACGCCCGCGCCATCAAGCTGATGTATCGCATGACGGGTCATGGCTGCATTGCCTATGGCGATCACCGCAGCGAACTGTGGTGGTCGAATACGAACGGCCGCAACGGGATGCTCAGTTGTGCCTTCGCTCTTCTCGATTCCCTGACGGAATACAAGGCCGCTTCGGAGCATCTCGCCACCCTCGTCACCGATTCCTATTTCCAGCCGGAGTTCGGTCACACCGGTGGCGGGTTCAACGTCATGTGGCGGGGGATTGCGTCCGTCCACGTTCCGGAGGCCCGAGTCGGCAACTACCGGAGACAGATGAACTATCTGAAGTGGTACTACGACCTCTGTCGTCAGCCGGGTGGGGGATTCTCCATGCTACCGACTCCTCCGAACAATGCCCGCTACAGTGGGTTGGCCTGGGGCACCGGCGCGATGGGACTGACCTACACGGCTCCACTTCGCACCCTTCGCATCACCGGGAAACCACCGACTGAGTTCAGCGTCGTGGCGGCGCCTCCCGAGTTCACCTGGGGCACGGAAGCCGATCTCACCTTCTTCGGAACCGATTCCGCCGAGGGATTCGGAGAAGAAACCCACGAGCCTCACGAGATCTACCATCTCCTCCTCAAGGACCGTAAAGAGGAAGCCACCGCGGCGGATGGAGCGAAATACCTTCGTCACTACAGCCCGCTCGTTCGGACCTGGGCGGCGCGTCGTCTCAGTGAGCTCAACAACGAGGCCGCCATCGCCGTTCTTGAGGAAGCCGTGACCCATGCCGATCCGCGCGTCCGGCGGGCCGTCTTTGATGCGATCTCCGGGTATGACAATTGGGGGCGACCGATGAAGGGAAGAATGGCCCCCGCCGTGGTGTCGGAGAAATTCCTCACCTCGATCCAATCGACTCTCGCCAGCCCGGACGCAGCGTGTTGGGAGAAGGACGGCGCCCTCTTTGCTCTCGGCCGAGCCCGACCCGAGGACATCCGCGAGCAGTTCTCCTTGATCGAGAGGTATGCCAGCCATCCCGACTGGTATCTCCGCGAAGGCGCGTTCTGGGCCACGATTGGACTGCACGAAACGATCACCGGCGAAGAGTTTCAATTCCTGACCCACATCTACAAGGAGTCCCGACACGTCTACGAACGGTCGTCTTACGACGGGGGATTCAAGATGCTGCTCAAGAGTGACAAGGTCGCCTTCGATCGAGCCGTCTGGAAACATGCCGTCACCACCCTCGGATCGACCACTCACGACGTCGGTGTCGTGTTAGGGTATGGGACAGGAGGAACCCACGAAGCGGCTCATCGCACGATGATGATCCTGAAACACTTCGATCCCGAAGTTTACCCCTACCTGATCGAAGACTTTGTGCAGTATCTGAAAACCTGGGAACCCTACTACCAGCACAGCGTCTGGTTGATCAAGGGAAGCAAATGGCAGCCCGGGATTTTGAAGGTGCTGGAAGGGCTGGGTGAGGACGGTGCGCCGGTGGTGGCGGGTTTGAAGGAGGTGTTGCAGCGGTATCCGGAGTTTGATCCGAAGAGGATGGGGAAAGATGGACAGGAGTTGCGCGGGATGATTGAGGAGGCGGTGAGGGACTGGGAGGGGGAATTTGGGGAGTAGGAAGTGGGAGTCAGGGTTTTACGTTTGCTCCCGTTTGAATGAAAGATGTCGATGGACCCCTTCTGTGCGCACGGTGTCCTATTTATGAGTCAACTGAACCTCCGCAGTAGGGGAATCCATCGCTTCGCTCTGGCGGTTGGGGAATTTGTCTGGTAACCTGCTTCAAGATGAGTTCCCTGGAAGAGAGAGCGGAGCAGCGAAAGAACTGGTCGGTGAGAAAGTTCGACAGCTTCGATGAACTGCGCCGGCAGCAGGTGCTGGACTGGCAAAGTCGTCCCCCCGAGGAACGACTCGCCGCCGCCTGGGAGTTGGCTCGTGACTATTGGATGACTGTGAAAGGAAAAACAGAAGATGAACTCCGACTTCAAAGATCTGTTGGTCATTCTCGATCAGGAAGACGTTAGGTATCTGGTTGTCGGTGGCTATGCGGTCATCTTCCATTCCCAGCCACGTTACACCAAGGATCTGGATATCTGGCTTGAGCCGACTCCGGACAATGCAGAAAAGGTGATGCGGGCTTTTGCCAAGTTCGGTGTCTCGACTTTTGGCCTCGATCGAAAGGACTTCGAGACCGAAGGCACCCAGCTCAATGTTGGAATGCCTCCCGTGGCGATCGATTTCCTCACCACCCTCCCTGGTGTTCAGTTTGACCAAGCTTGGAAGAATCGCGAGACCACCACTTCGGATGAGATCACGATTCAGTATCTCTCAAAGGCCGATCTTATTTCCGCGAAGCGGGAAGCCGCGAGGGCGGTGGATTTGGCTGACATCGAGGAACTCGAGCGGGGCGAATAGAAGCCGGGTTGTTCTGGATTCCTTTCCAGTGCGGAGCAAAGGAAAAGGATTGAGAGAAGGAAAAAGACTCGGGGATAGATCCTCGGTCAGAGGGGCAGGCGAGCTTTCTTGAACTCAGCCCTGGCTTCAACATTTTTGCTTTTTCAACCCTGCGGTTCCATCACCGCGCATTGCCCCGGGTTGGAGGTGGGCTAATTGTATCGAAAATGTTGCCCGAGGGCAGTCGCGGATCGGGAAAACGGTTCGATTCTTGGTGGCATGTCAGAAGACTCAGATCGCGACGTTGAAAAGAGCTATCCCATTGAGGATTTCATCGCCAAGATTCGCCGGCTGGCGGACTGCCTGGAAAACGGGGAGCAATTCGAGATCCAGATCGCCGGCGAACGGATTTACGTTCCGGTCCGGGCGGCATACAATATCGAGCACGAGAGGGAAGACGGCACCGAGGAGATCGAGTTTCAGATCAAGTGGGACTCGGGAGTGGATTCCTCCGACGAGGAGGAGTAAGCCGGGTGCCTCGCTTCACTGTTTCTTTTCCTTCCGGGGAGGCCGGGGCTGATCCGGCGGCGGGGGCTGTTTCCAGTTCCACTTGCTCTGGTGCACGACCGCATCCAGCCAGGGCGTTGCCAGCCTGACCGCTTCTTCGGGACGAGAACGAGATTGGTCCCCTCACCGGATTTCGAAGCGGCGCGAACGTGAGCCAGAGAATACGGCGACTCGCTGCAATGGAAGAGCGAGAATAGGATCGAGAAATTTGAGAATGGAGGAGAAGATATTCAAGATTTGTCGACTGACCCGAATGGCACTGCTGCATCATGCATTGGCCTGCAGGAATCAAAGCCAAGGGCGGCATCACTCACCAACCCGCGCATCTGGTCGACATCCTGCCGACCCTGGCCGAGATGGCGGGGGCGAAGAGCCCCGACAAGTTTCCCGGCCGTGAGCCTACACCGCTCGCCGGGACCTCACTGCTGCCGGTGTTTGCGGGCAAGGCGCTGGAGAACCGCCCGCCCATTCATCTGATGTTTGGCCCAAATCGTGGTCTGCGCCAAGGCGACTGGAAACTGGTCAGCTACCGCGCCAAGAAGTGGGAGCTCTACAACCTCGCCGAGGATCGTTGTGAACTGAACGATCTCGCGGCCGAGCATCCCGATATCGTCGAAAAAATGGCCAAGGAATGGCATCGCATGGCCAAGGAGGAAGTGCTCGCGACTGTCGCCGAGCAAAAACCCGTTTTGGAAGAGGGCCCGCCGCATGAACACCGCGAGTGGACCAAGTTCGACAAGCCCGCGCCGAAATAAAAGACCCGACTCCCCTTTCAGGGTGCCGGGTCATGATTAAGAGTATGCTTCGGTTGGATCAGAACTCGGTTTTGAAGCCAAAGAGCAGGCTGTGATTCTGGATCTCGTCATCCACGTTGGTGTTGCCTGCCGGACCTTGACCCAGAATGAACTCGGAGTCATGGGTTTCGCTGAAGCGGTATTCGGTGAAGAAAGTCCAGCTTTCGCTGACTGGAATCTCGACACCCAAGGTGGCCTGATAAACAAGGGCGATGTCCTCATCGTCGGCATTGATTTGATTGGAAAGGGTGCCGAAGGTGAAGCGCTGCTGGGTCACATCCATGCAATTGTAGGAACCGCCGATGCCAAGTCCAATGTATGGAGTGAATGATTCCCACTTGGAGAATGAACGGCGGGCACTCAGAATCAGGCTGAGTTGATCCAGGTCACCACTGACTCGGCGAACGTTGGGACCTGGCAGCGGGGAGCTTCCCGAGAAGCTGTTGTTGCTGAACAGGGCTTCGAGTTCAAAACTCCATTGGCCGGATGCATCTTCTGCCATGGCGTAGCCGAGGGCCAGGCCAGCCGCATAGCCATCATCCATCTCGAGATTTTGATATCCGGCTGCTGGGCCAAACAAGCCGAGCAGGGTCGGGTATTCGATTTCGAGGTTGTGAGTGTAGTTGAATCCGGCTTCGGCAGACCAGTACCAGCTGCCGGAGCCGCTGGCAACGGGTGCCAGTTCGGCGGTTTCTTCACCGGCATGGCTCATGAGGCTGAGAGCCGGAAGGAGAGAGGTGATTAGGATCGTTTTCGTTTTAATTTTCATAACACAGGAGTTTTGAGACAGACCCATATTGCCCCGTGAGATCTAAAATGCAAGCCCCCCCGATAGATAGGGGTCAGATAAATTTGAGTCGTCCGGTCTGCTCCGTTTCGATTGCAGTGCCATTCGGGTCAGGTGACAACTCTTGACATTTCTCGCTCCTTACTCGACTGCGCCTCCTCCTTCGTCTGGACGAAACGTCCCGCGCAGAATCGTTTTACAGAACTTTTACAGTTCGTTCACCGTGGTTTGACGCAGACTTTCGTCGCGCTGGTAGATTCGCTTCGTATGAAAAATCTACGCTACCTAACTACCGTTGTCCTCGGTGCTTTGACTTTCGCCTTGGTGGGAGAGGTCATTTCTCAGGAGGAACCGAAAAAGAAAGATCCCTACACTCGAGAGGCGGGGGGAGAAAAGACGAAGCCAGACGCTCCCACTGCGGACACCAATCTTGTTCTCGATTTGCAGTTCATCGAGGTATCGCTCGATGAGGTCATGCAAGGGGAAAGAGACAATCTCACCGATGGCGAATGGCGCGACTTTGTGGGAGAAAGAGTCAAGGCAGGGACGGCTCGCATTGCGAACTCGATGGCGATGCTTGCGGGGAGTGGTCAGCGAACCCAAATCGTCAGCCACCTGGAACTTTTCGTGCCCACCGAGCGGACTTTGCTGGCCTTCGATCCCAGTGGGCCTGACTATCCCAACGAGGTGAGAACGCGTTCCGTCGGGATGAGCTTTGAAATCGCCCCTGTGCTGAGTGCGGACCAAAAGTCTTTGGATCTCAGCTACGCTCTCGAACTCTCCCGTCATCTCGGTGAAACGGAAGGAGCTCGAGTGCCGAGCGAAAGGCTCACCGATACGGACGTGATGAACCCTTCTTTCTGGGAGCAGAGCATTTCTGCGCAGTCGCTTCTCACGATTGGGGAGTATCGCCTGCTCACGAAGTTCGAGGCAGATCAAGACGAAGGGGCAGCGAAAAAAAAGGTGCTGCTGGTTTTTATCCGAACGGACCTGGTGGAAATTTCCGCTGTCGTCCCACCCGAGAAAATGCCGGAGGGTTCGGAATTGAATCTCCGCAGCACGGCCGTTCAAATCGATGCGGACGTATGGCATGGTTGGCTGACCTCTTCGGATCTTCCCGCCCTTTTTGATGGCGGTGCCTGGAAGCGTGTCGAAGAAGCGCGGGCGAAAGAAGGGAATGTGGTATCGGTTCTGGCGGCACCGAGAATTCGAGGAAGGAGTGGAAATCGTGCGAAGACGCACATGGGTGAAAGGCAGGACTACGCCACCGCCTTTGATCCTCCTTCGGAGAAAGGAGCCAGGGCGGTTCCCGAAGAGTTTCGCTCTCATGAACTGGGAGTGATTTGGGAGATTGATCCGACCATGAGCAACAACGGGCGGATCGATGTGAACCAGCGAATGGAACTCTCTTCCGCTCATGGACATTCCGTCAGTTATCGGGCTCTTGTTGATGGAAAATGGCAGCCTTCGATCCAGTTTCCGAAATTCTATTCTTCCGCCTACACAGGCCAAGTCACCCTGGCGCCCGACGCGAATCTGCTCGTCGCCGTGGGCACGCCAGCGGATGCGGACGGCTCGCCCGATCTCAGTAAAAAGCTGCTTTTCTTTCTCCATAACGACACGTTCGTTGAGAAGTAATGCGGTA
>JARGNI010000001.1:253386-285259 GCA_029213195.1 Verrucomicrobiales bacterium | reverse complement strand
ATTGGTCATTGGTCATTGGTCATTGGTCATTGGTCATTGGTCATTGGTCATTGGTTCTTGGTTAATGAAAATCGTGGGAGGCGGCTGAGGGAAGAGTATCCACCGTCCGAAGCGCTTGGATGGACTCTGCCATGACATGGATCGTCCCATCCGCTTTCTGAATCGTTCCACGGATGACCAGGAAAGGTTCCGTCGTGATGACCAACCGGTAGTCTTCGAACCGATCCGCGTAGACGATACTGTTCGAGAGCCCGGTCTCGTCCTCCAAGGTGATGAAGACCACTCCCTTGGCCGTGCCAGGGCGCTGACGACAAATCACCGCACCCGCCGTCGACACCAATTGCCCATGCGAGCAGAGAGACAACTGGGTCGCCGGAAGAATCTCTCGAGGCAGGCGGGACCGGACCACGGCCATCGGGTGATGACCTGCCGTCATTCCCATTCCGGAGAAGTCGGCCTGCAGCCGCTCTCCGTAACTCATATCCGGTAAAGGACAGGTCTCCGGTCTTTTCTCGGCGTGGGTTGTGTTCTGGTCAGGCTCACCGCGCACCTCTCCCTTCTCGCCAGGCTCCTCCACCACACACGGCTCAAAGTCTGCAAACAAATCACCTTGCTCCAGCTCCGGAGCCTCGACTTCCCAGATCGCCTCACGCCGCCGCCCCGCATACTCCCGAAAGGCACCTACCGTAGCGAGTTGCCGAACCTGCCTCCGGTCAAAGCAAGTCCGTCTGCGGAAATCTTCCAGGGAGCGAAACGGTTCACGCTCGCGCTCCTCCACCATCGCGACCACTTCACTTTCTCGCAATCCTTTGACGGTCTTCAAACCCAGGCGAATCGTCGAATCATCGAGGATCTCACATCGCCACCCCGAGGTGGCGATGCAGGGAGATTGAAAACGCAACCCACGCCGTTTCGCCTCCTGGATGAGGGTGGCCGGAGAATAGAATCCCATTGGCTGGTTGTTGAGTAGCCCAGTATAAAACTCAGCCGCCCGATGAACTTTGAGGTAGCTGCTCGCATAGGCGAGAATCCCAAAACTGATCGCATGCGACTCGGGGAAGCCATAGAGCGCGAACGAACCGATTACTTTCACGACTCGCTCTACGGTCTCCTCCGAAATCCCACGCTCCTCCAGCGCTTCGCGCAATTTCTTTTCCACCTTCCGCATCCGCTCATGAGAACGATGAAAGCTGAGCGCTCTCCGCAGTTCTTCGGCCTCGCTGCCATTGAAATCGGCAAGCACCATCGCCATCTTCAAGACCTGCTCCTGGAACATGGGAACTCCCAGGGTTCGTTCCAGGGTCGGCTTCAATTTCGGATCGATGTAATCGATGGGCTCTCGCCCGGCTCGACGCTCGAGGTAGGGATGAGCCAATCCGCCCACGATCGGTCCGGGACGAACGATCGCCACCTCGATGACCACATCGTAGAAGCAACGGGGCTGCATCCGTCGCAAGGTATTCATCTGTGCGCGGCTCTCGATCTGGAACACCCCGATCGTATCCGCCGAGCACATCAGGTCATAGGTCGCCTCATCATCCTTGGGGAGCTGCGCGAGATCGACGGGATGCCCTCGAGCCTCTGAAAGCTGCAGGGTTTCCTGGATCACCGCCATCATACCAAGGCCTAACAAGTCCACCTTGATGATTCCCATGTCCTCACAATCATTCTTGTCCCACTGTGCGACGGTGCGTCCCTCCATGCTCGCATTCTCCAGGGGCATCACTGCATCCAGCTGCCCCTGGCAGATGATCATCCCACCAGAGTGCTGACCGAGATGACGAGGCAGGCCGTAGACCTGCTCATAGAGCGTGGCGAGAGCCTTCGCTCGAGGGTGATCCTTCGTGATCCCGGATTTCTCGACCTGCTCTTCAAAGGCCAGGGTATGCTTGTAGTCGCCACTGGCATAGAGATCGGAAAACCGGCTCAGCATCTCCTCGGGAAACTCCAGAACCTTGCCAATTTCCCGGACCGCACTACGTCCTCGATAGGTAATCACGTTCGCCGTCATTGCAGCGCCGTGCCTTCCGTATCTTCGATACACCTCCTGGATGACCTGTTCTCTCTGATCTCCGCTGGGCAGATCCAGATCGATATCGGGCCAGGATTTTCTCCCCTCGCTGAGGAATCGTTCAAAGAGGAGACGGCTCCCGATCGGATCGACCGGAGTAATCCCGAGGCTGTAGCAAACCGCACTGTTTGCCGCGCTTCCCCGGCCCTGCACCATGATGTCATTCTCGCGGCAATAGGCGACGAGGCTTCCCACGATGAGGAAGTAACCACTGAACCCCAGTTGAATGATCAGGTCCAATTCCCGTTGAATCTGCTGCTTCACCTTGGAAGAAAGCGTGCCATAGCGTTTCCGGGCTCCTCGCCAGGCCTGGGCGGTCAGGCAGCTGTCCATCGAATGCCCTTCGGGAACCGGATACCGAGGGAACTCATACCCGAGATTCTCGAGAGAAAACTCCAACTGCTCGAAGAGTCGCCGCGTGTTCACGATCGCCTCGGGACAATCCGAGAACAACCTCTCCATCTCCACTCCCGGCTTGAGGTGACGCTCACTGTTGATCGCGAGCCGTCGCCCCGCCCCATCGAGCGTGGTGTGCTCTCGCAGGCAGGTGAACACATCCTGGACCTCTCGATTGCGAGGCTCGGCGTAGCAGACCCCATTGGTAGCCAAGAGCGGAAGACCATGCGTCGTAGCGAGATCCTTCTTCGCTCGAAACAAGGGCACCTCTCCCCTCTCGGAATGCTGCTGCACCTCGAGCCAGATCCGATCGGCGGGAATATGCTGCAACATCTTCTCCAGTCCACTTTCCAGTCCCTCTTTTCCGCTCTTTCTCCACCCCTGGTCCAGAGCCCCTTCCTCATCTCCCGTGAGAACGGCCACCCCATCGATCACTTCCTCCAACTCCTGCCAGGCAATCGAAGACTCCCCCTTGGGAGAACGCAACTGGGCTCGGGTGATCAACCGGGAAACCGACCGATAACCTTCCCGATCCCGAATCAGGAGAGGCAGGACGCTTCCGTCCTCCATCGTCAGTTCTGTCCCGACCACGGCTCTCACCCCATTCTCTCGGGAACGTTGATGAAACCTGACCGATCCATAAAATCCATCACGATCGCAGAGAGCGACGCCTTCGAGTTCACATCGAGCGGCCTGATCCGACAGCATTTCCGGAGAGGAGGCCCCTCGGAGAAAGCTGAAGGCGCTCCTCGCGTGAAGTTCGCGGTATTCCGAAGCCATTCTCCGATCAGCCATATCGCCCTTCCAGGAT
The DNA here is from genome assembly GCA_029213195.1 of Verrucomicrobiales bacterium. GTDB lineage: Bacteria > Verrucomicrobiota > Verrucomicrobiia > Verrucomicrobiales > DEV007 > Arctic95D-9. The sequence continues at coordinate 281,981 of JARGNI010000001.1, read as the reverse complement.
CCACTCTCCGTCTTTCCCCACGAGACGGAAGAGCCCCCAGCCCCGCAACTCGACGTCCCACTCCACCCGATCCCATTGCTCTCCCTCGTGCCACCATCTCCCCCCACGCTTCCAGGGACCACGGGCCTCGACCACGAGTCCCTCGTAACGCCGAGTTTCGACTCGGAAAGGAATGCCCTCGCGAAACTGAACCGTCGCTCGCAGACCTGATCGCAAGCGATGAAAGGGAGGCCCGACCCGAGGCGGCCCCGGCTCGGGTCGCCTATCCTCGATTTCGCTGGAAAGGGGCACCAGTTCAAAAGCGCCGGGAACGTGACTGTCTTTGCGACGGGGCGATCCGAGACATCGACTCCCCACCAGCTTCCGCAATCGTCCCATCGTCTCGCCGAACTGGTAGCTGTTCTTCAGCCCCGAACCAAAAAGCGTCCGCTGCGACGCGACCGGATCCGAAGGCTCGAATCGCAATCGCAGCCCTTCCACCGCAGCCTTGGTATCGAGCTGCTCGATATGACCACCAACAAGATGAAACAGTGCCTCGTGATCCAGCAAAGGCTCGGGAAGAACCAGTCGTCGCGCATAGCAACTCCCATCGGTGTAAGTCAGGAGAAGATGGGCGGCGATCACCGCTCGTCCCGTATTCCCGACTCGGACAATCAGGTCATCGATGAAACGATTCACGACAAAGAGCAAGGGCTCCCGGTCTCGAACCTCGTAGTCGAACTCATGATGCGATTCGAACAACTCCTCCAGGGACACCAAGCGAAGTGGGCGACAGATTTGCCCAGTAAGACGAAGCCAGAGTTCCACCCCTTCGTTTCCGAGACGTGCTGCCACGGACTCCCGAGAGAGCCGCGCAAAACTCCCCAGCGAAGTGATTCCCCAGAGCTGCAGACGTTCCTCCAGCTCGGCCGAGACCTCACCTATGACCAGGGGAAGCCGATCGAGAAAAGCCTGCCGTTGCGAAGCTTCCAACTGCCAGACCCCTTCGCCCTGCTCTCGCGCCGCCATGGCAGCGATTCGTGCGAGTGATGGAGTTTCACCCAAGCCCACGACCACTTCGATTCCCCGGTCATAGAGCCGCCCCCGGAGACGGCGAGCGCTCTCCAGCCATTCCGATTCCTCCTGGGTCGAAAGATCTAGCGTCAGCCAGCCAGGCTCGATCTCTTCGACACCGGGCACCCAGCAAAGCGCCGTCTCCAGGAGTTCTCTTCCCAGTGCCAGCTCGGCCGAAGGCAAGGGGCGCTCGATCTGCAAGTCGGGACATCGGGCGAGAGCCTGCACCGTCCGCATTCCCGGCTCGACGCCCTCCCGGGTCGCGGCCTCGTTGTGAGAGAGCAAAACCGATTGTCTTCGTGAATCATCGACCAGGGCGATCGGAACATCTTTCGTGTGGACTCGCTTCACGATCGCCTGCAGACGCACCTCCGGACACCACACCGCGGCATACCCTGACGTTCTCCCAACCATCTCCCCACTCCGCTGGCTATCCTTTGGCAGAAACATTGCCTATCCTTTCCCAGGCTTGCCGACAGGTTCAGCCTACTTTCTCCCGGTAGTCGACTTTTCTTCGATCCAAACGAATCCCCTCTCCTGCCGGGACAATCCGCATTTCCCCGCAAAGCTCCGCTCTCTCCCGATACAGATCCTGACAGGACAAGACACTCTGCACCTCCCATTTCTGCTTGGATACGGTAGTCACCGGAGTTTCGGAAAACACGACCGCCGCAGACCGGCGCTGCCTCATCTGCCCGAGGACCCGATACCATTGCTGGGGGCGAACCGAACGCCACTCGCCAGGCTCGCAGTTTCGAAAATCGAGAAGGAAGAGAGAAAAGTTCTCGTCCCGCGACGCAATATCCAGTGCCTCGATCGCCTCCGAGGCGGAAGCGCATCCGACCCAGAGCAGGGACTCTAGATCCTGCTCGGGAAAACTTTCTACGGAGAATCCCGACCCCACATCGAAGAGCATCAGGTAGTGCCGCGCCCGACGGGCCTGCTCGAGGATAGCGGCCATCACGAGCCCGGCCCCGCCCAATGGGGCATTGCCGCCCAGCGAAGTGCCCTTGGAGTTTTCTTCGGCTCTTCCTCTTTCAATGATCTCGGTCAACTGCCCTCGAGGAATGCCCTGCCCGAGAGAGAGCTTTCCAAGAGGGCAACAGGTCCCGCTCTGCTCTTCACTCCGGTCTTCCGCTTCCGATTTCAGGGCGATGAGTTCTGGCAGGTCCTGCCAGTCTTCACGTGACTCCTGGACCCGCATCCATTCCGCCCCCGTCGTGATCTTCTTCCCTAACTGGTTGCGTATCGACGCCAAGGCAGCGATCTTACTTTGTTCCATACTGTTCGTTACGTGTTACTTTGAACAGTATTTCAATTTTCCTTCTGTTCAAGCTCGAAACAGAACGACTTTGGCTTTTCGACGACTGGGGAAGAATGGCTCGCGTAAGCATCAGGGGAGACAACCGTCTCCTCGATACCTCTTCCCCGATGATTGCCTCCCTTCTCCTCTCCGTCATTCTGACCGCGTCGACGCTCCCCGTAACGAACGAGAAAGCATGGGAAAGCCTCTCCTTTCCCGAAGTTCCTGCGAACAAGGTCGTATTCACCACAGACGAGCTCCAGATCGAAGTTCGTCGATCGGCTTCCGTCCTGCTTCACTTCTTCGAAACGACTCAATCGGTGAAGAAACTTCGGATCACCGGAAAGGTTGAAGGGTCCCTGAAAGGAGTTTCTGTCGAGAAGGCTGAATCACCAGCGGATTCCCTGCTTCGCGTTGGATTGATCGAGCCGGGTCAGCGAAAGATGAACCCTCTCCAGCGAATTGCTGCCCCTCAGTGGCTCGAAGACCTAGAGACGCGGGTGCTCGAACACGCCCGCGGCATCGCCAGCATCCGGTGCTACCACCTCCTACCGGATCGCCGTTCGATCGGTCCGATGCGAGACCACCCGATGACGTCCCTGCTCCGCGAAAAGAATCACGCCGCTCCTGATGCAGAAGGAAACTTCGAACTTCTTATCGAGAGAGACGCCCCCATTCCGATGATCGGTCTTTGGCTCCTTGCCGACGGGGACGATACGGATTCCGAATTCGTCGTCACCATTCAAAGTATCGAAGTCACGAACTCTTGATACCAATGCCGGATCGAGACGATCGAATGCAACCTCCCCGCTCAAAGTCATCCGCGACCGCAAGTCTATTCCGGCGCTACTCCTCCACTTGCGGAGTCGACTGCTGAAGAATGGACATCCAGAGTTCGGCCTCCCCTGGGATTCCCAGGCTCGCGAGTTTCTCACGAATCTGATCCAAGCCGGGTTCGCTCACCCCCTCGCTCTCGATCTGCAACAGGTCCGCCGGACAATCGGGAAAGAGTTCACAGGCAAACGCCCAGCAGGCCCAGGCCCTCCAACTGCGCAGCTCGCGACGAGGCTCGACCATTCTCGTCGCAAGATGCTGAAAGTGCCGCCGAGGATTCCCGACAAAGTCTCCTTCGCGTTTCGAAGACAACACCCAGTGCATCGCAGCATAAGGCAGAGGCCATTTCACCAGAATCGTTTCCGAACCGTCCAGATCGGCGGAGAAGGCGCGATTCAAAAGGAGTACTGACTGCGCCGGCAAGCCCCGGCGCCAGAGAGATTGCGCACAAGTCAGGGCCTGCAGATAGAATCGCTCGCCCCGGTCTTCGCCCACCTCCCGCATCGCCGCGGCACCTATGGGGGATTCCGCCGCCGGTAGAAAAGGACAGCTCGGGCGGTCTTCCTGAAACGAATTCATCAGGACAAGGACGAGGCATTGCCAAACGGTTGCGGAGACAACTCCTGTATCCAACGCACCACCTCCTCGGACTCATCGGTCAGACGAATCATGGATTGATACTGTCGCCCCTCAGCCAGTTTCTGAAGAGTGCCGAACAATCCGGTCGCCTCGCCATACCGCTCCTCTCCGAGGAAGATCATGGGGCTGACATAGTCGAAGGTTCCGTAGTGATTCTGAGCCGCGTCCATGAACACCTCCTGGGTTGTGCCTGCGCTTCCCGGTGCATAAATCACTCCGTATTTCGCGATCGCAAGCAGTCCATCTTCGCGCAAACCATTGCTGAAATACTTCGCGATGTGCCGGGAGAACTGATTGCTGGGCTCGTGTCCGTAGAACCAGGTCGGGATGGCGAGGCTTGACTCTCCGTCAGGATGCCAGGATCGAACCTCTGCCGCGACCTGGTTGAAACCCGGGTCCGAGTAGATCGGAGCTGCCGAGAGATGATCCAAAGCCTTGTCGAGAAACTCATCCGGAGCATTGGCAATCCAGGCTCCGAGATTGGTCGCCTCCATGATGCCGGGTCCGCCCCCACTGGCAATGAAATAGCCAGCTCGGGTCAGCGCTCTCGCGATCTCGACGACTTTCCGATAATACGGATCGGACCGAGGGGTGCCGTGACCACCCATGACCGCGACCACTTTTTTCTCGCCGCCCGGCTCCACTCGGCCTTCCAGCAGGTCATGGAGCGCATCATCGATTGCATGATCATGCAATCGCTGACAAAGCGCTTCCTGGATATGAGGCCGATGCCGTCCGGACTTCTCGAAATGCTCAAAGATCTGAAGATCGACAGAGTCATCTTTCTCCTCGGTCCACCCCTTCATCAGCTCATCGCGAGAATACAGCGAAGGCCGATATGGATTGTAGGGAATCCGGGGCAACCTTGGGAAAATGAGAGCCCCGCCCTCACGCAATCGTTCTTGAAAGGCAAGAGAGGGAAACCGACAACCCAGAAAGACCGAACCGGACAGGCGGACCGTTTCCCAATCCACTTTCACCTCGCCCAAATCCAGTCCCTGGATCACACAGTCGGAAAGGTTGTGCTCTCGCTCGACAAACTCTTCGAGTCGGTCAATCTCATGAATCTCACGCATCACTTGTTTCGGAAAAGGAACCTACCGAAGGAAGAGGGAATGTGAAAGTCGGGAGTCGGCGCATCCGGTGAGATCCAACTGATCCAATCCTGCTGGATATCCTCGACTCCATGAGAGAACTCCGCTCGATAGACTCCCGCAATCATTTCGCCTGCCTGCAGGCAATTCAGGTCTCGGAGCTCCGAGATCGCGACGGACCCTTCGACTCGGTAGCCGTTCTCCCGGACGTCTCCCGAAAACCGCAGAGTCTCAAAAGACCATTCAGGATCGAACTGCCGATGAAACGACGCGCGATAATCGTAAACTCGGCCCCGAGGATCCATCTCCGCGCCGTAGTAGACGGGTCGCAAGTCTTCCGAAGGGGAAAAAAACAGTTCCACTCGATCCGAAGCGAGCGCTCCCTCGCCCGGATCCTCCGCATCGGGAATCACGAGGTCATGATCTTCGACTTCAAAAGAGAAAGCAAAAAACTCCTCGTTCCAGACTGCCCGAAAACGCGTCTCGGGTGCAGGATCCTCTTTCCAGGGAAATCGAAAATCAGACAACTCCATTCCCTCCTCGATTCGGAGGGCGTCCGAATATCGGACTTCATAGGTTTTCTCACCAGGACTCATAACACTTCTTTCCATTGCGACCAATCTGTCAGGATGACGTCACAGACCTCTCGGACCTCGGATTCGGGACGATCTCCTATTCGAAGACTCCTTCGATCGCCGGCAAAGAGTCCTGTCCGAAATCCCGCCTCCCGGGCCGGAAGTATATCCTTGCGAACATCATTTCCGAAATAGACGACTTCTTCCGGAGAAAACCCTTTTCCCGCCAGCTGCGCTCTCATCCTCTCGAAGAGAACTTGGGACGGTTTCCCCCTGCGCTCCAGGTAGGAAAAGAGGGAGAGCTCCGCTGAAAACTCTTCTACGATATCTCCGAGTCCCGCTCGGAGCACCACGGGAGTGTAGAATTGCGCATTGGAGATCAACCCCAGCGGAATCCTTCGCCCCCGCAGTTCCTGAATCATCGCGCGAGCCCCCGGCATCTCCCAGGTGGGATTGACGGCACACTCGTAGCAGAGCGCGGCCCGCTCGACCTGGGCTTCCGATGGAGTTTCCCCGAGAAAGTGCTTTGCAAGGTTTCTCCAGACCTCCCGGATCTCCACCTCGGGAAAGTCGACGCCGATCTCCCGAGATCGTCGCTGCTGAGTCTCGATCTCTTCCCGGTATCGGGCGATCCAGTGCTCGGGATCAACTTCGCCTTCGCCTCCGAGGGTTTGCCAAGCCAGCACCATTCCGTCTCTCGACGCCTCTGAAGAAACCAGGCTGATATCCCCTGCCGCGGATTGAAGAAGGGTCCCGTAGATATCGAAGATCGCGACGCGAACTCCGGGAAGCCGCTGCACTAGTGGAGTCCACCCCGCGGGAACCGGCTCCATCGGTTTCATTACCTGCTCGACGTGGGACAAAGCATCCATGATCCCTAGTCGCGCAGAAGATTGAGTCGACTCGGATCGAGAAACTGCGCCAATACTTCATCCGTGGCGAGATGATTTACCCTGCTCGTATTGCTCTGCATGACCCGGGAATAGAGCGTTCTCATTTGATCGGCATAAGCTCGGGGCCCATACACTTCTCCAATCATTTTCTTCCGGGCTGCGATCTCCCCGGCCGTTGAAAGATCGAGAGGAGGAACACCGATCTCATCGATCTTGCTTCGATCCTGGTGGAGCAGTCGCAGGATCTCCAACTGAAACTCCTCGTGCAGGACCCCAAAATCGATCTTTCCTTTCTTGACCCAGGCTTTCCAGGTCTTCTTGACGGCATTCTTGGGAAGCCGAACATCGTAGGCAAGATAGCTCCGTCTCAGCATCGATTCGATTGCTTCCCTGATTCTCTCAGCACCGATCCACTCGACCGGGATGTCGATTCGAGCATAGAGATTCTTGAGATGAAGCCCATTGTTGGCGAAGTCGCGGGTGATCTCAGGCAGGTCCCTTCCGATGACAGGCTTCCCTGCCGTCCAGGGTTCGAGAAAAGCAAGGCCGAAGCCCTCCGCGATACTCGTCGTCACGATAAAGTCGGACCACCCTACCAAGTCGAGAAATCGGTACTTGTCTCCATCTGCGATCCCGAGTGTTACAGGAAGATCCATTTCCTCGACTGCGAGCCGCCACTGGTCGTGGACTTCACTCCACTCGGGATTCTCCGGGCTCAGCGTCGTCGCAAAATCGACCCGATCTCCGTAGATCAGAGCGAGGAGAAGGAGCTCCCCGAGATTCTTCCTTCGAATCCCACGAGTTGGATAAATTCCGAGCCACTTCTTCTCCGAAAAAGGTCGCTCCTCGGGCCGGGTGGTCACCGAGAGTGGCCGAATCGCATTGGGTATGACGTGGAGATTCTTCTTCTTCACCCCCGCGGCTTTGAGAAAATCGCGGTCTCGTTGATTGATCGTCGCGTAGTGGATCTGACTTGCGACCGGATACAGGGTCTCCTCGAAACTCTCTTCCGAATCGAAAAAGGATCGCTGGGAAGAGTAGTTTCCAGGCCGTCCATCCTCGGCGAAGTCATGCACCTGCAAGACCACCTTCTCCCCTTCCTCGGCAAGTTCACGGATCACCGAGGGGATGAGAACATTCTTGGCGAGAGTCGGATTGTGGAAATGCCAGACATCCGGCTTCTCGCCAAAATACGTTTCGGCCTCCCGTTTCAAAGCATCCGCCAGACTCGAAGCGACAACCGAACTTCCCGTCTTTCGATAACGAAGAGCGTCGACAACCAGGACGCCCTCAGAAACTTCGCCCTCACGTGCCGGCTCTCCTGACAATACCAGAACATCGAATCCCGACTGCAACAGCGCCTCCCGTGCCGAGTCGATCACCCTCGTGACCCCACCCAATCGAAGATGGTAGTGCACGATGACTACTTTGATTTTCTCTCCGCTACTTGCCATGGCGTTTCTGATATTCGGGCAGCGTCACCATCGGGGGCCGCTCCTCTTCCACGATCCGGTGGTTCAACATATCATAAGTCCGCCCTTCGGCCTGGATTTGACGGAAGAGACCCTCCCACTCAGGGAGGTTGGCGACGATATCATAATGACGCAGCCGATTCAAAAAAGTCTGGAGAATCCCGAAAGACATTTTCCCCAGATCAATGGTGGACTGATTTCGATGGACCCTCTTGTCGAGGTCGGTCTGGGCAAACGCGGCGAGTCCGTGTGCCTGGTAGAGATCGATGAGATGAGAAGTCTCGACACCGTATCCGATCGGAAAGGGTAGCGTTTCGAGCACCTCCCGGCGGGCTGCGTATTCTCCCGAAAGAGGCTGCATCAGCGCCGTCAACTCGGGGAAGAAAAGGGAGAAAAGCGGCCTCACCAGGATCTCGGTGACCCGACCACCTCCAGATGGACGGATTCCCCCCGAAACGGCGAGCGGACGATCGTAGAAAGCCTTCACATACTGAATTTCTTCCCGATAGAGAAGGGGCGCGACGAGACCACTGACAAACTTGGGGTGGATGTTCTTGATATCGGCGTCGACATAGCAAATCACATCGCCTTTGAGTTGGTGGATGGCCTTCCACAAGTTCTCGCCCTTTCCCGGTTTGGATCCCTGGGCTGGCAGGATATCCGAAGAGAGATAGGTGTCGGCCCCATAGCTCTTTGCGATGTCGAGAGTCCGGTCAGTGGATCCAGAATCGATCACGGCAAGCTCATCGACGAGGGGATACCGATCCATCAACTCGCTCTTGAAAACGATAATCTCTTTTCCGATGGTCTTCTCCTCGTTCAGCGTGGGAATGCAGAGACTGATCGTGAGCCCGGCTTCCTCCTTCGCGCGCACCAGCTCCCGCAGATCCCAGAACTCGCTGTGATGGAAAGTATTGGTCTCCAACCACTTCTTGATGACACGGTCCTGCGCTGACATCCTAGCTCTGCGCCTCCCCGTTGCGATCCATGAACTCGAGCACGGCAACCAGCTGTGCCAATCCGTCGAAGATCGGATCGACCGAAATCGACTCCCGAAACGTGTGCCGATGCGCCCCCTTGGTCACTCCGAGAGTCAGCGCGGGAATCCCTGCCTGCAGGAGTGCAGCCAGTTCCGAAATGCTCGGCTCGACCTTCGGTTTCACTCCGAGTTCTCCAAGGACTGCGCGAGCCTTCCGGACCAGGGGGTGACCCACGCCGAGATCTCCGGGTTTCCGATGAGCAAACATTTCGACTTCCACGTCGACTTCAGTCGATTCGGCATCGAGGGAAGCCGCGATGGAAACGACCGTCTTTTCGATCGCCGCGACCTGGGCGGCATCGGTTCCGCGGATTTCAAACTGCAAGCGACCACTTTGGGGAGGGACATTGAATCCCGAAACCGCTTCCACCGTTCCCAGGAGAATGCGTGATTCAGGGTAGTAGCTCCGATTCATCTCGAGAATACGCCCAATCAAGGAATGGAGAGAGGAAATGACTCCCGAAGTGGCGAGGTCGACACTTTGCGTGTTTCCGGCGTCTTCCGCCCGGATTTCTCCCCGAGCCATCCCGAGACTGGAATAGCTGAGCCGCCCCAGGTCGATTCCCTCCACACAGAGAGCTCCATCGATCTCCCGATCCGTGTTTTCGAGAAAGAATCGCATCCCGCCGAGATTCCCCCGACCAAAGCTTCGTGAGGTTCCGAGGAGAATCAGATTGGCATCGAACTGCAGGTCCAGTCTCTCGAGAAGCAGAGGAAGCGTCGCGAGAACGGCAACGCCGAGAGAATTGTCGGCGATCCCCCGACCGCTCATCGTACCCACTCCCACGGAAACGGTATGATCCTCGGATTCCGGCCAGACCTTGTCGGTATGCGCGGCGAGCAGAAGATTCCGTCGTGGATTTCGCCCGGGAAGCACCCCAGCCATGTTGCCGGCCTGGTCATCGGCGATATCGCTGAGCCGACATTCTGTAAAACGATCACTGAGGAAACGGCTCAGCCGTCGCTCCCCCCCGGTTGGGGACGGAATTTCGGCGGCCATGACCACATTCGCGAGAAGGATCTCTTTCATCTCGCGCAGAAGATCACGATTGCGAGCAATCGAATCCTTCATTTCTGTCGTGCCTTCACCCATCTTTTCTCAGCGCGACCAAGGTAGAGAGTTCCAGGGGGTAAGAAAGTCATTTTCGGTGGAATTCCCGATCGACAGTGAATTGCCGTCGACGCAATGGCGTGGAACCTGCATCTTGATTCGAAGTATGAGAATTGGCTTTGTGTCGACACGTTTCCAGGGAACCGATGGAGTTACCCTCGAAGCAGCCAAGTGGGCGGAGATCTTCGAATCGATGGGGCATTGTTGTTTCTGGTTCTCCGGCCTCAGCGACCGCGCGGAATCTCATTCTTTCGTAGAACCCGAGGCGTTTTTCGGTCACCCCAAGGCAAGGGAGATCGATGAAAAGCTGTGGGATCGCGATCAACTCTCCTCGACGACGCAGCAGCAGATCGCATCGATGCGACAGACTCTACGCCAAGCCCTCGAAGACTTCGGAAACCGATTTCATCTCGACCTCATCGTCGCACAAAACGCGCTGACGATTCCGATGCAGATCCCCCTGGGCCTTGCCCTGAAGGATTGGCTCGCCGAGAAGAAGGTCCCTGCGATCGCCCATCACCATGACTTTTTCTGGGAACGCGAACGCTTCCGCGGCGGCGGGGTCCAGCCCTTTCTCGATGAGGCCTTTCCCCCCTCCCTTCCCGACCTCCAACATGTGGTCATCAACTCGGAAGCGGCCCGAGAACTCGAGCGTCGCAAAGGACTTCCCTCCGTCGTTCTGCCCAATGTGATGAATTTCTCGGGCACTCCGCCTGAGCCCAGTCGCCCTCTTGTCGAGATCCGACAGCTTCTCGATTTCACCCCCGAAGACCACATCTTCCTCCAACCCACCCGTATCATCCCTCGAAAGGGAATCGAGCACGCGATCGATCTGCTCGCGGCAAGAGGGAATGCCCATGATAAGTTGCTCGTCTCTCATCAGGCAGGCGACGAAGGCTTTGCCTACCTCTCGTTTCTCCGCGAGAAAGCGCGCTCCTGCTCGGTCGACTTTCGTTGTATTGATGATTCCGAAGTCCCTGCCGCTCGTTCCCTCCCCCTTTGGGATCTCTACCACATCGCCGATTTCGTGACCTATCCCAGTCTTTACGAAGGATTCGGAAACGCTCTCCTCGAGACCTTTGCCTTTCGAAAACCCATCCTCGTCAATCGCTATTCCGTCTTTCTCGAGGATATCGAACCTCACGGATTTCAAGTCGCGAAGATGGATGGTATCATCACCCCGGAGACCGTCGGCCAGGTCGAGCGATTGCTCTCAGACAAGGCCTATTCTCGGCATTGCACGGAAACCAATTTCAATCTAGCGAAGCAACATTTTGGCTATCCCATCCTGGAGAAAACCCTGGCCGGCCTCCTCGATCAATCCTCGCCCTGTTCTTCCGAGGTCTCTTCTTCCGAAGTCTCTTCTTCCGTAGTCTCTTCTTCGGGATCCGCATCCTCCCCGCCTTCGCGGACATAGCCCTCCGGGAACACCTGGGCCGCAGAGAAAGAAACCGGCTCTCCCGAAAAAGGAGTTCCTGTCAGGACGGGCCGACCGGCCAGGGGGAAGAGCAATTCTTCGTCGTAGATCCGATACCCTATTGCGGTGGCTTCTTCCGCCCCTTTCTCGGTATCCCAGGCAAAGCCCTCGATCACCCATTGATCCTCATCGGCGCGAATCGTCAACTCGATGGTGTAGGAGCGACTCGGTTCGACCGGCATCACCACACTGCGGAGCACCGCGCCCCGCCGAACCAGCTCCAATTCATCGCGCAGCGGGAGCAATCGCACTTGGAATCCGTTTTTCCCGTAGAGTCCTGCTCCAAAACGAGACTGGATGCGTCCTTCACCGGGCGCCCGCCCCGACGCGAGGATGGTCGCTCCTTTCTCTCGGATCTCCGGACCGAACTCCAGGCGGCTCACGACAAGCGGTTCAGCCAAAACCTGCAACGATTCGGACTCGGAAACGACGCTCCATTTTCCTGCAACAATGGAACTTCCACCAGGGACCGAACCCTCCTTCGAGTTCTTGATATCGAGAATCGCGATCGCTTTCGGGGGCGATGGCTTTTCCTGCTCTTCCTCGGAAGCCGAATCCTGACCACAAGCCGAGAACGGCAGCAGGGTCAGGCAGCAGAGAAGGGAAAGAAACGGCTTCATCACTCTTTGCGAATCGATTCCATGAGGTTGCCACGCAGGACCAGTCGAGCCGCCACCGCACAAAAGATCAATCCGCCGAAGAGGACCGCCCCATTGACCCCGAGGAGAAGCCCCCATGGCAGGGAACCAATGGACTTGGCAAGCTGGGGATACACCGCGACCAGGGCCGCAAGGAAACCTAACAAAACTCCGGAAACATGGAGAAACCAGTGCTCGGAAAGAACCATCTTTGCGAGCTGGGATCGGGTAAAGCCCATCGCCTGCATCACTCCGAGTTGGCCACGCCTTTCAAGCACATTTCGCCCGACAATGATGGCCAGGCCTACCGTCCCGAGGAGGATACCGAGCCCGCCCAGCGTGGAAAAAATGCTCAGGTAGGTATTCTGGACGGCGTTGAATTCATTCAGCCGGTCGGCAGCGGGCCGCATTTCGAGTCCGAGATCGCCAAGCATCCTCGTGAGATTTGAGGCCACGGGAGTCAGCTCTTCATCCGGTGCTCCATCGAGGAGAAAGAACTGGTAGCCTCCGGCGTCGGGAAAGAACTCGATGAAGTTTTTCTCCGAGATGAGGAGGCTGCCCTGGAGCAGCGAGGTGTCGAGAAACCCGACGAGTCGCACCGCGAAAGCTTCGCCCGAAACCGTCTCGTAGGTGACGAGATCCCCGAGTCCTTTCTGCAGGGCATAGGTCGCCGTGTTCTGGTCGATCAAGCCAGGGAGAACAGGCGTCGTTCCTTCTTTCTCGATCGATCCCTCGAGGAGAGCCCAGGGACTTCCCTCCTGCTCCTCCAAGGTCTGCGTAAAGCCAAAAGCCTCCCGCTCAACAAGCGCGTCGACCGGAACTCCCAGCAACCTGGGGCGCTGCGCTCGATTCAGGTTCAGACAACTCGCATCCTCGCCATCACTGACGCGAAAAGAGACAAGCGAAAAGTCCGTCTCGGACTGATCGAGACCGTATTTCTCGCGACCTTCTTCGGTATTGAGGTCTTCGTAGAGAGGCAGGGTCGATTCGCCGACAAAGGCAAAACCACCAGTCCCCGAATTCCGCCGCTCCGATCCCCGTTCTCCATCAAGCCGGAAAGAATTGATCGCGGTAACCATGAACACCCCGGCAGCCATCAGACCAATCACGGCCAGACTCCGCCCCCTTCGGCGCACGGTGTGCTGCCGTCCCAGAGCGCCCAGGGACGAGAGCGTTTGCGAAGGCTTCAGGAAACGGCGAATCAAGATCGAGGCGAAGGAGATACCGGCGACGACAAAAAGAAAGCCGGCTCCGAAAAAGAGGCCTTGCTCAGCCATGGTTCCGGGAACTTTCGGAGCGAAAAGGCAACCGAGCCCTCCGAGCAACCCCAGAAGGCACCCCCATTTGTCCCAGATCCTTCCCGCTCGAGCACGAACCGAGACATCCTCACTTCCCGAGATCAGATGGCTCGGTTGCACTGCGCTGACACGTCGGCTCGCGAACCATACGACGAGTAGAGAAATCACGACCGTGCTCACCCCTGCAATCAACAGGGTGGCGGGTCGCAGGTGATAGACAAACTCGATCCCCGCCGCAGCGTCCTTCCAGACCCCCGACATGCCATACAAGGCGAGTCGCGTGTAGACATACCCGAGACCAAGTCCGAGAAGGGTTCCCAGCAGGGCAAGAATCAACGCCTCGAGAGTAAACACTCTCCGCACTCGTTTCCTCGTCCAACCGAGGGCGAGAAACAATCCAATCTGCGAGCTTCGCTGCTCGATCCCGAAGACAAAGACGAGTCCGGCCAGGGTCAGGGCGGAGACAATGAGAAAGAAACTCATGCTCGCAAAGAGGGCACCGAAATCGAACGAATTGTTCACCGCCGAATCAGCTTCAGCAGAGAGATCGCGAAAGGCCATTCCGAGATCCTCCAGTTGAATGTGCTTTCGCATTCCATCTGCGAGAGCGGTCTCCTCAGCAGGTCCCACATAGCGAATCGCGGTCGTGTCCCCAAAGCGATTCCCCCACATTTCTCGCGCCGCGGCCAGGGAAACGAAGGCCTTGGGCGTGGCCTTGTAGGCATCCCAGAAATCATCGTCCTTGTCTCGAATCTTGTCGCGATCGATGGGGATCCCGGGTTCCCAGGAATCGAGATCCTCCACATCGAAAATCCCGGGGAAATCAGGAGTCCAACTCTGATCCCAGCCGGCATCGCCAATCTTCCGAATCGCGGCGACCTCGAAATCCCGACGCTGTTCAATGAGAGCCCTTCCGGGTCCGACCACATTGTAGACGAGAGTGATGGGCGACCCCACCTCCGCGTTGAGATCCTCCGCGATCCATTCCGAGAGCACAATCTCGTCGGTCTCGAGATCTCCATCCACGATACCATTCAACTCCTCCCCCACCCCCGCGACCATGGAGTAGGGAGTCGCTCGATCCCCCGAGATGATGTCGGTGGCGAGATAGGTCAGAACCGACGACGTTTTTTCAGCAGTCGACTCCAGTGCCTCGACGCTCGCCGTATCGAAGAAAACGCGAGAGCTGACGAGCTGCTGTCCCGCTTCTCCTCCCGCTTCGATCGGGCGAACCGCCAATTGCAGATCGCCGAGCGCCCAGGCCTCGTTCGCCGCTTCGGCGAAGGTGGTCGCATCCACGTCCTGCGAAGCGGCGATCACATTGACAAGTCCGGGTTGTTCCAGGACTTGCTGCAGGCGAGACCGCTTTACAAAGACCGTCGAAGGTGGCACCTGCTCGGCCCGTAGAGAATACAATCCGAACTGATCGGCTCCGACGACACCGCTGACCTTCACCGTAAACGGTGTTGTTTGATCGGATTCCCCCGACAGCGGTGCATCCTTGGAAAGAGCCCCAGGCAGTTCGACCCGCAGGATCAGGGTGTCTCCCACGTCTGCACCGATACGACTGGCAAAAGGATCGTTGATCCCGACCCAACGATCATCCTCGAAACCTTCGGGCACTTCTCCTCCTGTCGAAAGTTTCCAGAACGACTCATCGACTCCAATGATCTGGACCCGGTTGATCCTCTGTCCCCCGGATCGATTCACGGCAGTTCCTTCAATCTGCGTAAGGGGGGCGAGAACGGCATCTCCTCCCAATCGATCGGACAGGCGCGAGACCAATTCCTCCGAAACATACCGCTCCCCGCCGACAAAGACCGTGCCCACATTGGAGATCCGCGCTTCCGCATTGCGACGCAGACTCTCTTTGACCGAATCGCCAACGACGAGGGCACCGCTGAGGATAGCGGCAGTCAGGGCGACTCCGGCGAGAATGGACAGATTCACCCATCGGTAGTGAGTCAACGATGCCAGGATGAGTCGAGTGACACTCATGAGGTCTCAGGAATTCTCCAGTTTTCCACCGCGCAAAGTCTTCACCTCGCCGACCGATTGAGCGATCTTCGCATCGTGGGTCACCACGATGAGGGCCAGACCTTCGCTCTCGTTCAGATCCACGAGGAGTTCGATCAGGTTTGTCGCATTTTTCTCGTCGAGCGCCCCCGTGGGTTCGTCTGCGAGTAGTAAGCGAGGACGGTTGATCAGCGCGCGCACCACCGCGACTCGTTGTCGCTCTCCCCCGGACAATTGCGAGGGAAGCGAATCGGATTTGTCGGACAACCCGACTCTGCCGAGCAAATCCTTGGCGCGTTTGGCAACCGCTTCGGAATCGGAGGATTCTCGATGGGCCAAGGTGGGGACGAGAACATTCTCCAGGGCCGTACACTGCGGAAGGAGGTGGTGCATCTGGAAAATGAATCCGATCTCGGACGCTCGGACCTGGGCCAACTCCGTTTCGGAAAGACCCGCAGTGGAAACTCCTCCGACGATGACCTCACCTTCGGAGGGCTCGTCCAGGGTCCCGAGGAGATTCAGCAGGGTGCTCTTACCGCATCCTGACGGACCGACAATAGCAAACCGATCCGATTCCGTAACAGTAAGATCGAGCCCCTCGAGAATCTTCCGAGAGGGGTCGGATTCATACCACTTCGTGACTTGTTTCAGTTGGAGAATCTCTTCACTCATCCTTGTTCTATTGCTTGATCCAGCGTTTAGATTTGAACTCAAATCGAGGAAGCGCCCCGGACTCGACCAGTCGCACCGGGATGCGGAGGGTGAACGCATCGGCCAGTTCCCTCGCCACTTTGTCCGCCAGGTCAGGCCCAGCGGCAGGACTCGCTTCGATACTGACTTCGAGCTCCGCCATGGACTGCCGGGTTGTTTGGAGCACTTGAAACTCTACGACTTCAGGAAAGCCGCGGATAATCTTCTCGACGGCCGTGGGATAGACATTGACCCCGCGGATGACGACCATCTCGTCGACCCGTCCGAGGATTCCGCCTTCGAGACAGAAGACCGGTTCCGAAGCTCCGCTCGGCTGAAAGAAGCCTTTCTCGACCAAATCTCCCGTCCGGTAGCGCAGGAGCGGACAGGCCGTCCGTGTCAGCGTCGTGAGGACCAGCTCCCCTTTCTGACCCGGCTCCACCTCGAGATGGGTTTCACGATCGATGACCTCCGCGAGGTAAGCATCCTCGATGACGCAAAGGGAAAGTGGTTTCTCCTGATGCTCGAAAGTGACCGGTCCCACCTCGGTCATGCCATGATGATCGAAAACTTCAGCGCCTTTCCAGAGGTCGGAGATTCGCTGACGCACTTCCGGAAGGCTTCCTCCCGGCTCGCCCGCCACGATGATCTTCTGCAATCGATAACGCCCGACCTCCTCGTCCGTGGTTTCCGAAAAGAGTTCCCCCAGGCGCAGAGCGTAGGTCGGCGTGCAGCAGAGTACCTGGGCGTCGTGCGTGACCATGGCCTGGAGACGAGCCTTGCTGCTGAGACCTCCGCCGGGGATGGAGAGATTTCTGCGCCGAGTGGCGGACTCGAAGGCAGTCCAGAATCCGAGGAACGGGCCAAAGGAAAAGGCAAAAAAGATGACCTCTCGGGTGCCGATTCCCGCGGCATCGTAGACTTCGTCCCAGCAGTCCAGCATCGCCGACCAGCTCTCCGAGGTATCGAGAGAAGGAAGCGGGCCACGAGTCGTACCGCTGCTTTGACAGAATCGGGAATAGGTCTCGATCGGGTAGGTCAGATTGGAGCCATACGGAGCAAACTCCTCGCGATCCCACACGAGATCCATCTTGGAGGTGAATGGCATTTTCTCCCGAAAGGTATCGAGAGATTCCAGGTCATCAGCGAGCCCGGCTTTCGCGAGACGATCACGATAAAAATCATTTCCTTCCTGGAGCTCTCCCAGGAGGGTGCGCAGCTTATCCAGTTGCTGTTTTTCGATGAGGGACCGATCGGACATCGCTTGATACTCTACGAGGAGATCACTCTGCCGATCAAGTGCCCAGGGAAACTTCCTTCTTCGGGCCGTGGGTCAATTTCACGATTTCGGCGGCGTCCCACCTTTGTCGACTGCTGTCACTTTTTCCCCGTGCCCTTTCGGAGCCGGTTCGGGCTTGAACTTCACGACGAGATACCCACCGAGGGCCGCCATGATGATACCGAGGACGAACTGCCAGCGCATTCCTGCCAATCCACCCGCAGGAGGGTGCATCGTCAGCGAAACGATCGCGTTTACGATGGGGGCACCAGCAAAGATAATGGACATCACCACTGCAGGGGCACTCTTGTTGCCCTGGGCAAAGAGAGCTCCGAGAGAAAGAAGCACGAAAAAGGCACCGATCGCACCGAGAATGCCCGCGATCAGCGAGAGCCAGAGACCTTTTCCGGGGAAATTCCAATCGGACCCACGAGCGACCAAAATCGCGAGAGGAGCCAGCACCGCAGTGAGGAAGTAGGCGACTCCGACGAAGAGAAAAGCCTTGTAGCGACCATTGACGGGATCAGCCATCCCGACCTGCCCCATGTGAAGAAAAATTCCGTAAAGTCCCCAAGTGAGGACCGTTCCCAGGGCAAACCAAAGCCAGGCGTAGCTGTTCATATCTTCCATCCAATCAATTTGTTCGTGCCGGGATCATTCCCTACGGGTTGGATCCCTCTGGAATGATCCCCTCAGGGGCGACCGAAAGTTTCTCGCGCCATTCGTCGGGGATCGCAACTGCTTTCATCTTCCGTGTCTCCGGATCCATTGATACGCATACCACCGTAAATCGGCCGTTCGCCGCGACAGCACGCTCCTCTTCCGAATCGGGATTTTTCCAGAATTGGAAGAAATAGGAGATCGTTTTGTTCCGAATCTCTTCGATGAGGAGTTCGATCTCGACCTCCTCTTCAAACCGCAAAGGCAGCCGAAAATCGGCGGAAGCGTGCACGCGAGGCCATCCCACCTTGGGTCCTTCGCCTTCCTTTTCTTCCTGGAAGGGGTGAACCGAGAATCCGAGATCTCGATAAAAGGCGTGCTCAGCGACTTCCATGAATCGGAAGAAATTGGAAAAGTGCATGATCCCCGCCACATCCGTGTCCGCGAATTCGACCCGTTTCCGGTAGGTAAATCGATGAGTCATGCCATCACCCTCGCGTGAACCACGCCAATACGAAAGCGAGATTTTTCTCTCCGGAATCGACTTGGAGATTCGTGAATCTCGTTGAAAGGGCCCCATCAACCGTGATTCCCTAGTCCAAGAGAATGAAATTCCCGGAACGGACTTCCTTCTCTCAGGAAAGTTCGAACCTTCGCGATTCACCCCCAAGAGAATTTGAATGGCGTTTCTTCTCACCGTCCATTCAAGGGAGGAATCATCCAAGCACTCGGGCCGAGTCGAAAATGTTTCGCTTTTTGTAGTCGCCCGAATTCTCATCATCCAGCAGTATCCTCGCAAATGAATCCACAAGCCAACGACCTTCGTTCTCCGATCATTGCCAGTTGGATCCTGCTGATTGCGACATGTCTCATCGCCGTCGTCCCCTTTCTCGGGTTCCTCGCCTGGATCATCGGCGGCGTGACCATCATCATCGCTATGATCCTTGGAGTGGTGGTCATCGCCAAAGGGGGAACGTGGAACGGAATTTTCATTCTCGTAGCCTCGCTCCTTTTCGTTCCCCTGTTCGTTCTCTTCGCGCCCATCGCAACGTCGCTGATCACGGGAGCCGCCCTCGAGAATTACAACGAAGAATCGATCGAACCAGCGGAAACCTCCGCTACCTCCCTCGAAACCCCAGACACTGATGAGGGAGCGCTCGCCCTCCCCACTGAGGAAGGAAATTCATCGGAGGTCACCGAAACGGTAGAGGAGGAGAAGGTCAACACTGGCTCCACCGAAGAGAGCGACGAGCCCGAAGTCCAGGAGCAACTGGAGAAAAACGCCCGTCCATGAATCTCGAATTTCGACCGCTACCCTGCAAAGCCTCCGGCAGGAAGGCCCAGTATCCCACGAAGCTTTGGAGCGTCGGAAACGCACGTTTTCGATCTCCCCTGCTTTTCACAGATGCATTCATGAAGCCAATTTGTTAGAACCACCTCCCCGTTAGAACCACCTCCCCATGTCCCATCCGGAAACCCAATTGCCAGATTCAGACCTCGAAAAGGCCAGGAAGATCCAGGAGACCTTCGCGACGGTCAAGTCAGAGCTCTCCCGAGTCATTGTCGGCCTCGACGAGGAAATCGAACAGATCTTCATCGCCCTGCTTTGCCGCGGGCATTGCATCCTTGAAGGCGCTCCCGGACTCGCCAAGACCAAGTTGATTTCCTCGATCGCTTCCCTTCTCCATCTTTCCTTTCGCAGGGTCCAGTTCACCCCGGACCTGATGCCCGGGGACCTGACAGGTTCGGAGGTTTTGCAGCAGGACATGGAATCCGGGGAGCGATTCTTCCGTTTCCAGGAGGGCCCTCTCTTCGCCAACCTGGTCCTCGCCGATGAGGTCAATCGAACTCCCCCGAAGACGCAGAGCGCATTGCTGGAAGCCATGGAAGAACGCCAGATCACGGTAGGGCAGACGACCTATCCTCTGCCACGGCCGTTCTTCGTGCTGGCGACACAAAACCCGATCGAGCATGAAGGCACCTACCCCCTTCCCGAAGCGCAGCTTGACCGTTTCATGCTGAAGATTCTTCTGAATTACCCTGGCAAGCCGGATGAGTCGGAAATTATTCGAAAGGCATCGGGTGAGGAACCGGTAGAGTTGAAACCAGTAATCTCCAGAGAGGAACTCGAAGAGATGCAGCAGCTTGTCCGACGGGTCCCCATCTCGAATTCCTGCATCGACTACGCAGCCGATGTCGTCCGACGTTCCCGCCCTGATACGTCCGACTTCCTTTCGGAGCTCGATGGCTCCCTGGCCTGGGGAGCTGGTCCGCGCGCAGGAATTTTCCTCGCTTCGACCGCGAAAGCCCGAGCGATTCTCGAAGGCCGGCAACATGCCACCACGGATGACGTTCGAGCCATGGCAGCGCCTGTTTTGCGCCACCGCCTTGCACTGACCTTCAATGCAGAATCCGAAGGCATCACAGCGGACAACCTGATCGGCAAATTGCTCTGAGCCGGATGAAGCCTCCTCCGCTGCCACGTAAGGCTCCTCCTCCCCTGCCCTCGGAGAGGAAGCGTCTTTCGGTGGCCGAAATGCTGAGTCATTTTCTCAGCGAAGAAGATCTACGCTACCTGAATCAGGCGACGTTTCCGGCCTCGCAAAAAATTCGAGGTATCGAGACCGGACTTCACAAGGCGCGGCTCCGGGGAGGAACCACGGAATTTGCCGAGCATCGCGCTTATTCACCCGGCGATGAAGTTCGACGGATTGATTGGAGGGCCGTGGGTCGATCGGACAAACTGGAGATCAAGCTCTACGATGATCCATCGACTCTCGGAACGGTTGTCCTCCTCGATGGGAGCGGATCGATGGGATTCAAGGATTCGACCCGCTCGAAGTATGACTATGGTTGCGCAGTAACCGCGTTCCTCACCAAGCTGCTCCTCGGGCAGCGCGATCCGGTCGGGCTCCTCATTGCGAGGGACAACACTCCCGGATTTCTCTGGCCGAAGACCTCTTCGGGACATCTCATGGTCATCCTCGACACGCTCTATCACACCATCCCCAGTGGAAAGACGCGTCTCGCAGAGCAGTTGCGGTTCCTGGCCTCCCACTTGCGGTATCCAAGCCGGGTCATGATCGTTTCGGACGGCTTCACCGATCTCGCCACGTTGGAACCGGAAATCGCGCGCCTCACGGGAAGACAACATCGATTTCACCTCCTGCAGACCGTGGCACCAGAAGAAGTACGCTTTGACTACCGTCAGCCGCTGCGATTTGCGAGCATGGAAGTGAGGAGCCATCTCGATGCCAACCCGCAGGAAGTTGCCGAGGCCTATCGCGAAGCGTTGGAAACGCACATCGAGTCCCTGCGCCGACTCTGTCTACGCCATGGCGCCAGCTACGAACCTCTCGTGACTGATCAACCACTCGGGCGGGCTCTCATGGATTTCATTCGACGAAACTCAGATCGGAGACGGTAATGTTTGCGGCTTCCATTTTCCTGGTAGGCCTGTTCGCCGTGGGAGCCCCCATTGCGATCCACCTTCTCGCGCGCCAGAGAACCCGCGTGCTTCCCTGGGGAGCGATGGATTTCCTGAAGGAATCAATCACCAGTGCCAGCTCGCGTCGCAATCGACTGCGAGACCTGATTCTCCTCCTCCTCCGAGCACTCGCAATCCTTTTCCTGATCCTGACATTTGCCCAACCACTTGCTTCCCGTCTTCTCTTCGGAGGCGGGAAACTCGAGACCGTATTCGTCTGGGATGTCTCCATGTCGACGAATACGCTGGATACCAATGGAGTTCCCCTGCAGGAGGCAATGAAGGAAAGCCTGCTCGACGAGCTGGAGCAACTCCCGGATCGATCCCAGGTTCGGATTCTCGTCGTGGGAGCCGATTTGCGATGGCTCAAGGACTCCTCCCTGACACTTTCTCGCAACAATCGGAAAGCACTTCGGAAAGCGATCGAGGAACAGTCCACCGATTCCGGGGAAAGTGAGTTGGCCAGTGCTATTCTCGTAGCACTTTCCCGCGAAGGAGAGGAAGAGCCCAGTCTTCGTGACATCGTCTTGGTTCAGGATTTCCACCAGGTCGCCTGGCAGGAAGAGGAAAGCAATCGATGGGAGATCATCCGCCAGAAGTTGGTCGAAGATCCTGACCTTTCCCTGCGTGTCCTCGAACTTGAAACGGAGGTGGCAGACGACCGCCCCCAGGTGGCTGTCGCAAACCTCGAAGCCGATCGCGATGCCGTGGGAGTCGGGATCCCGGTCCGACTTCGGGCCACCCTGATCAACCAATCCTGGGAAACGGTCACCGGAGCCGAAGTGGTCTGGCTTGTCGATGGGCAGGAGGTCGAGCGCTCCATCGGAATGGAGTTGCAACCCGAAGCGGAGGTCAAGCTCGAAGAAGTCATCCGCCTCGAGTCCGAAGGATGCCATCGGGTGGAATGTTTCATCGAATTGGATGACGATCTTTTGTCGGAAGACAATCGCGCGGTGACCGTGATCGCCGCCCACGAATCCCTTCCTGTTCTCATTGTCGACGATACCCAGAGGACCGAGCGAGGACAGGTCCTCCCATCCGAATTTCTCGTCGCCTCCCTCGGACGAAAGCCGGAGAAGAATGCCAAGGACAAAAAGAAGCCCAGCGAAAGCAGCGGATCACTTTTTCGTTCCAAAGTCACGACGAGCCGGGAATTGAACGACGCCATGTTGGCGGATCAGCTGGCCGTCTTGATCGCGAAGGCAGATTCACTCTCCGCAGACTCCCTGGCCAGCCTGGAAGACTTTGTCAAACGTGGCGGCGGACTCTGGATCATGATGGATGTCGGTTCAGACGCGCTTCCTCAATGGAATGCAGAACTACTGAACCAGTTGGGCTTGCTGCCTCTCTCTCGCACGAATCTCAAGACTGCCGAGAATCCAGAGAAACCTTTCCAACTCAAACCTTCACAACCCGGTGGGGCATTTGCCAGGAACATGGCGGCCAGGAATCTCGACCTCTTTCGGGCCGAGATCTCCTCTCTTCATGAACTGGACGACCCGGTCTTCCTCAACGAGGAAGTGCTTCTCGAGACACGAGACGGGCGCCCGTTTCTGCTTTCTCTGCCAGTGGGATCGGGACGGCTACTCTTACAGACCGCCAACCTCACTCGGGAGAATTCCAATTTTCCGGTGCTGCAGAGCTTTGTTCCTTTTGTTCGCGAGGCCACAAGGGAATGCCTGATCCGCGCCTTGCCGAAGAGAAACCTCGAACCCGGTGAACCCATCCGGTTCCCGGATACGAGCGAGGTAAATGAGCCCATTCTCACCCTGCCGGATGGAACCACGGAAGGAATGGTATTCCAGGGAAATGCCTACGAGATGACGGCAACGCTGCGACCGGGCATCTACTTTACCGGGGAGGAAGAGGCTCCAAACGAGATCTTTTCGGTGATCCGACCCGCAAGCGAATCGGAACTCCAATGGCTGAGCCCGGAAGAAGCGAATGCGATGATCGAGACCGGGAATGACGTTTCTCCTGCCGGAGCATCCGAAGAACGCCGCGAAGGAAAATGGCCCCTGGCACTCTGGTTCGCGATTCTCACAGCACTGTTCTTCCTCGCAGAAGCCATCCTCGCCTACCGGATCTCACGCCAGCGTGAAGTGCGCGGCAACCCATTGGATCTAAAACCAGTTTTCTGATGACAAGCGTGGAAACATCTCTGCCGCTGGTCGTGCTCATCATGGGAGCACTGGGGTCCATTCTATTCTTTAGTTTCCTCCTTCGCTCTGAAACCAGGACCCAGTCCGCCCTCACGAGATGGACTCTCATTATCTTGCGGAGTGCCCTCTGCCTGCTCGTCTGGCTCCTCATTGCGCAGCCCAAGGCCATCACCACGGAAGAGGAGAGTATCCCGGTCTCGGCAAAGCTGGGGATCGACGTCTCGCAAAGCATGTCCCTCGCAGACCAGTCGGGAGTCTTCACTTCCCGCTGGGATTCGAAAATCGAGCCCGAATCCCTCGACGAAGCCATTGCCCTGGCGGAGGTGGCCAAGATTCGAATCAATCTCCTCTCCCGCCGCTTGGCGGACTCTTCGGAAGAACGCGACAGGGACCTGGAGAAGACCGTAAAGATCCTCGAACAGGCCCGTGAGAAGGCGGGGGCATTCGCCGAAAATTCCAATCTCACGAGACTTCTCGATCCACCGCTGGATTCCCTCGCCGCTGCGATCACTCAACTCAACGAGATCGACCCTAGCAATCCGATCGGTGATCTCGATCGCTCCGCCACTCTCGCCTCGCAGACTGCAACTGGGCTGCGACGAGTCGCTACCCTTGCACCTCGGACTACGACAGCGGAAGAGGATGTGGTGCCACGAATCGAGCTGGTGAACCGATGGATAAAACGTTCTCAGCCGGCCCTGGAAATACTCTCCAAGGAATGGAACCTCGAAGTTTCCACGTTTTCCACGGACCAGACCCTGTTGGATCAACCGCTCTACCCTCTTCAATCAGAACTCGAGATCGCCACCACCGGAGGCAACCGGACCCATCTATACGAGAATCTCAATCAGCTCGCGAAGAGAAGCGAGGCTGCCGGTCAGCAGCTATCACTCCTCATCTCCGATGGTGTCGATTCGACCACTGTTGCATCCGGGGAGTTCTCGGCCGACCTCCGAAACCAACCCCTTCTCGTGCTACCGATCGGTGATCCGAATACCGCACCAGATGTTCGTATCGACTCGCTAGTGAGTCCCTCCCGGGTTCGAGAAAAGGACAATTTTGTCGCCGCAGTCGAGGTATCAAGTTTCAACGCCGGAGCCGAAACCGTATCGGTTTCCCTCCTGGAGAGTGGAACCACCCTGGCCAGTCGCGAGGTCACCCTCGAAGGCGATGGGGATACCGCTCTCGTTGAACTGGAGTGGAAGGCCCTGGGATTGGGACCTCGCGAAATGAGAGTCGAAGTTTCGCGCATCGAGGGAGAAGATTTCTTCAACAACAACGTCCGACCCCTCAATTGCACGGTCATCAAGGACAAGTATCGGGTCCTCGTCAGCGATGCCTTTCCGCGCTGGGAAACCCGCTATCTGCAGAACCTTTTCAATCGAGATCCCTCGATCGAAATGACGAGCATCGTTTTCGAGCCTCGCCATACCTACCCCGGAAACAATCCCATCGAGACCCCCGCCCTGCCACTCGCCCTGGAACTCTGGCAGAAGTTTGATCTTGTCATCCTCGGCGATGTGAACCCCACCCAGCTGACTCCGGATCACCAGGAGTTGCTCCTGGAATACGTGGACACGGGCGGCAATCTCATGATTATGGCAGGCGAGAATTTCATGCCCATGTCCTTCCTCGATACCCCGATCGAGGAGCTGCTCCCCATGATCCAGAACCGGGCTGAGCCGGCTCAGGGATCTCTCGTCATCGCACCTCCCGAGAACCGCTCCATCGATCCGATGGTCAAGCTGGACGAGGCAGGAACCCAGTCGATCTGGCGAACGATCTTCTCGATGACCCCGCAATACAGCCTTTCGGCGTGGAACAAGGCCAAGGAATCCGCACGAGCAATTCTCGTAGCTCAAGACCAAACGACGGGGACGGAGTATGATTTCTTCGCGGTGCAACGCTTCGGAAAAGGCCGCGTTTCCTTTGCCGGCGCCCCTTGTCTGCATCACTTGAGATTCCGATATGGAGATCGCTATCACGCCAAGTTCTGGGGCCAGGTCATACGGGGAATGTGTGTCGACAGTTTCGGTTTCGAAGGCGACCTCCTGGAAACAAGACTCGATCAACAATTGTGGGAGCCCGGGGCGGAAGTGCAGGGGCGAGTCCGCCTGACAGGACAGGACGGAGGTCCGATCGCAGGTGCCGACTTCACAGCCATTCTCATCCAGGACGGAGACGTTGTCGCTGAAATGTCCCCACGTGCCGATCCCGACCGACCGGGAGATTACTTTGTGCGTTTCGCGAAGCTGGAACCGGGCATCTACAAACTTGAGTACGAGGGTGTGGAGATTGAGATGTTGCTCGAGGATGAATCCATTCTCGACGCGGAGCCGGTTCGCTTTGAGATTCTCTCAACCTATCTCTCCGAGGAAGCCGCTTTCACCCTCGAAGAGCCCAGCTTCTGGAACGAAGTCAATCAGCTCCCTCTCGCTGCGACCATCAGTCCGCAAACCCTCCCCATGGTGATTGAAGCCTTGGATTTTAAACCTGAAACCATCAGCCGGACGAGCAAGCGTTCGATCTGGGACACCTGGTGGCTTCTCCTCACCATCATCACAATCGCAGGAGCCGAATGGTTTTTGCGTCGAATCAATGGATTGTGTTAACCTGAAGCACCGCCAAAGCCAATGGATACGAATCGAACCCAACTCTCACAACCGGCCTGGAAGAAGCTCTCCTCGGCCCGAAGTCAGCGGAATCTTTTCCAATGGGGCAGCCTGATCCTCGCGATCATTGCCTCGGTTCTCGTTCTTGCAGGCGTAGCCATGCTGCTCGACTGGGTATTTTCCCTGAGGCCCGTTGCTTTGCGAATCTTCGTCAGCCTTGGCATTCTCGTGGCGATCCTGAAAGCAGGACACTGGCTGTGGAAAAAACTCTCGATCGATTCGGGAGTCAGTGGAACCGCGCAATGGCTTGACGAGGTGAATCCGTCGCTCGAAGAACGCGTCTCGACCACGGTGGAACTCTCGGATCAAACCGGACATTCCTCCGAACTGTTGAATCATGTCAGTGACCAGGTAGATGAAATCGGAATCGAGGGAGGAACCAGTCACCTCCTTTCGGGAAATATTTTCCGAAACACGCTCATCGGTTTCGGCGTCGGCGTGGTGACAATCCTCGTGCTGCAGGTAGCAAGTGGTCCGAGTTTCCCGGTTCTATTGGCCCGTCTTGTCCAACCATGGAGTGATACCACGCTGACCACCCTCCCCGCAGAACCCGAACCCGTCTTTCATCGAAAAGGAGAGGATTTCGACATTTCGATCCCGGTGGCCGGAAAGATTCCCTCTCGCGCCAAGCTCCAGCAGCGCGCTGCGGATGGAACGGTCGAAGAACGCTGGGTCAAAATCGACAAGGGCTCTGGCAAGATCGATTCCCAGATTCCCCGCGTGAAAGACGATTTCGCCTACCGCGTTATTGCGGGCGATGACCAGACTCCCTGGAACGAGGTCAAGGTGATGGAAAAACCCAAGATCCAGGATCTTGCCCTGAAGGTCATCCCGCCTGCCTACACTGGCATGCCCACAAAAACCTGGAACGAGTTACCGAGGCGATTCAAGGCTCCCGAAGGCAGCGAGATACGACTCACGTTTGGATCCGACCAGCCCCTGGCCGAGTCCACTATCGTCGTGAAACAGGGATCGAGGGAAGACATCCAACCGTTGTTGGCGGACAACGAACAACTCGGTTTCGAAACCAAGCTCGACAAGAGTCTCAGTGCGGAAATTCAACTCACCACTTCGGAAGAAAGGGGCGGGCTGACCTCTCGTTTTCCCATCGCGATGACCGCTCAGCCGGACCAGAAGCCAAAGGTCCAACTTTTGAAGGAAACCGAGAACTTCGCCCTCAAGGCAGACGAAACTCTCGATATCCGCTTCGGCGCGACCGACGACTATGGAATTCAAAACGCAGAGGTCGTTGCCGAGCTGCAGAAACCCGACGGCAGCAAAGAAGAGTTTCGTTTTCCAGTGGATCTCGGATCGCAAGTCGGGGAAAAGAATCTCACGGCCGCTCATCAGCTCGACCTCAAGCAAATCCCGATCGAGAAAGGAAGCCGTCTCAACTACTCGGTCGAGGTGACCGACAATCGCGGTGCTCTCTCGAGGAACCCATCCCAGGGAATCGCGCTGGAGGATGAAGAGTTGAAGAATCAGATCGCGCAACTCGAGAATGCGATCGAGCAGGTTCGGACCTTGAAGGACACGCTGCAGAATGCCCAGACTTCGAACACCCAGGCCCTCCAGGCGACCAGGACAATTCCCTCTCAAGATGGAACCGAATCCGGCAAGCCGCGGACTGGCACCCCGGCTGCCCAACAGGACCAGGACAATCCGAACCAGGAAGGAAACCAGGATGCTGAGAACAACAGCAAGTTAGCCGGTTCGCCCGCTCCTCAGCAGAATTCGAGCAATCCCGATCAGACGGGCGATCCCGGATCGGTAGATCCCGGAACGGTAGATCCAGGCCAGGAAAGCAGCGGACAAATTTCCAAAGAAACCCAAAAGCTACTCAACGAGGCCGCCGAACTCACAGCTTCCCTCTCCAACGGTGTCGAGAAACCGTGGAAACCGGTTTCTGACAATGTCTCCGAAGCACAGGATGCCGTCGCATCCGCTCAAACTTCTCCCTCCCCGAGCAAGGCATTGACCCAAGCAGGAGAAAGCATCGCCCAAGCCCAGGCAGCTCTCGAGGAGTTGAATGAGCAAATCGAGAATGCCCTGGCAGAGGCAACCGCTCAGCAGCAACTCCGCGAACAATTGGCCTCCCTCAACGATTCTCTTCTCCTCGCGCAAGCCATGACTTCGCAAGCGCGGCAAATGAACCAAGCCGGTGGGCAATACCAAGCCGGTGGGCAGAACCAAGCCGGTGGGC
>JARGNI010000001.1:0-253286 GCA_029213195.1 Verrucomicrobiales bacterium | reverse complement strand
AAAACCAAGCCGGTGGGCAAAACCAAGCCGGTGGGCAAAACCAAGCCGGTGGGCAAAACCAAGCCGGTGGGCAGAACCAAGCCGGTGGGCAGAACCAATCCGGAGGACAAAGCCAATCCGGAGGACAAAGCCAATCCGGAGGACAGAGTCAGTCGGGAGGGCAGAGTCAGTCGGGAGGGCAGCAACCTAGCATGGAGGAACTGCTTGCAGAGATCTCCGAACAGATCCGCCAGTCCGAAGCCATTGCGGAGGCACTGCCTTCCACCAAAGAGCACGAGAGCATTTCCGAATCCGTCCAGAATGCGGGCACTGCGGCCAGTGAAGCCAAGACGAACAATGCCACCCGCGATCGAGATCTCGCGGAAGTCGATCGAGAACTGAGCAACGCCATTGAAAAGCTGAAGGATGCTCAGGATAAAGCATCGCAGAACAAGAGTGGATCCGGCAGCGCTCCGGTGTCCGGGCCCGACGTCGAGAAACGGAAGATCGACCTCACGGACGGGTCCGACGGAGAATCCAGCCAATCGAAATCCACCCAGGTCGTGATTGATGAGTTCGAAGACTATCTCATAGCCGGGGACGGTCAGAAAAAGAAGCAGATCGCGATCCAGGAAGTTCTCGACCAACTTTCCGAAAGTGCGCAAGAAGGCAGGAATCAGATTGCTGGAATCCTCTCGGTTCGCGGCGAATCCAAATCGGAAGAGAGCAACCGAGCCCTCCTCGAAAGGTTCGAATTCTCAGCAACTCCCATCGTGGAGATCCTGACGGAAGGCATCGAAAGAGCCGAAGAATTGCGCGAAGTGAGTGCCGGAACCCCCTACGCCTTCTTTGGTCTGCAATCCAAGGCGATCGTGGAAACGGGATTCATTCCCGCAGCGGAAGCGATCGAGGAAGGCATTCCGCTGAAGAATGCGGACGACCTCGAAAAGAAACTCCGGTTCGCCGATGAACGACTTCGTTGGATCATCAGCCTGCTCAACAAGAGCAATTCCCAGTTCCAGGAGATGATCAAGATGGAGGAGATCGTCGAACTGACTCACCAGTTTCGGAAGATGCACCAGATCACGCTCGAGGATTTGCCTGTGCTGAGCGGAGAGGGCTGCAAGAGTTGCAAGCCAGGCCCCTATCCTCAACTGAAAGCGGAATTGTCCGACCAGGACGTTCAGCAAGTCATCGCCGGCCTTAAACTGAAGCGGGAAGTCTTGAAACGGCTCGCCGAGCTTCTCCAGGATAATCCGGAGCTGCGGACTCGGCTGCTTTCCCAAAGCGAGGAGTCTGGGAAGATCTATCGCGAAGAACTCAGCATCCTGCGAAACCGCCAAAGGGACCTGGCCGAGGCCGGTCAATCCCTCCTCGAACGGAAAGAAGGGGATCCCCTACCCGAGTCCTTCGCTGCATCCATCCAACGTCGCCTCCTCCAACTCGGCAACGAAACCACAGGAGCCGTCGGCAATGCCCGCATCTGGATTCCGAGCGGAGCGCCCGAAGACGAGCGTAAGAGATTCGAGGAAGCCATCAGCCCTTTCTCCGATGCCATAGATCAGCTGACCAAGGTGGATCTCAACGATGAAACGGAATTCGGAAAAGCCGTATCGGAGGTCAGATCCACTGGGCAGGACTACGAAGACGTCCTCACCGAACTCGAATGGAAGAACACCTACACGGAAAACCGTCTCACTGACCTCGAAGTGATCACCACCGAGTTGGAGCCCACCGAGAAACTGGTTCAAGCCTGGAGAGCGCGGGACGGGAATCGTTTTCTTGCTCAACAACAACAGGAACTGAACGGAGCGACCAGTCAGATCATCCTCGGCCTCATGAATTCCCTGGGAACCATCAGCGGAGTGGATACGGAAGTCGATCGAACGATCGAGCAACTCGATTCCCTTCTCACCAACGAGTTGCTCCTTGCGCAGAAGATGGCCCTGAGTTCACTCGAAGATGACAAAACGGAAAAAGCGGTTCGTGCCAAGCTCCTGTCGGTCGCGGCTTTCGAAAACGGAGTCGGAATGCTGGATGCCGCGATCGTGAAGTTCGTAGAGGCTCAATCGAAGATCGAGTCGCCCCCACCCCCTCCCGGAGGACAACCGCTCCCGGATCCCTCCGAATCCGAAATCGCTGCCGCACTGGAGGAGTTGCTGCGAAAGCTGGAAGAGGAGGCACGCGACACGCCAGAAACAAAGCTGGGGATCAAGGCGAAGTCCAATTTGCAGATCCAGACCGACTGGGAGAAAGAGCAATCCGAGAAGGAGAAGAAACAGGAGCGCCAGGAGCAGGCACAGCGTCAACAACAGCAGATGAAACAGGCTCAACAAGCCGCCCGAACCGCCGCAAAGGCCCAGCAGATGGCCAACAGCAAGGCACAGGGCATTGCCAATCATTTTGGGAAAGCGCCAGTGGTGCCCTGGAAAGATCGACGCCTCCTCGAATTCGAAGGACGCAATGATTGGAACACCCTCCCCAGCGAGCTGAAGCAAAGCCTGACCCAGGATTTCGAATCCACTGTGCCCGAGGAATACCGCGAAGCAATCCAGCGATATTTCCGGATCATATCCGAGGTGAATCAAGGCGAATGAAACTTCCGATTCTCTTCAGTTTCGCCGTCCTTTTGCTATCCGTGGCCCATGCCCAGGACAGACCGCTGATCGATCCTACTGGGGAACTGCCCGAAGCCCTGACCGGCGCCCAAATGGCGCAACTCGTAAAGTCCGTAGATCGCGGACTCATTGCACTTCGGCAAATGCAGGAACGGGACGGGAGTTTCCAAGGCCCTGACTACGCAAAAACCGGACTCACATCCCTGGTAGTCATGGCCTACCTCTCCCGGGGACACAAACCAGGCGAAGGCCCCTACGGGAGTTCCCTGAACAAGGCGATCAACTTTGTTCTCTCCCAGCAGCAGGAAAGTGGATTGTTCTCCGCTGAAGAGATCGACTACGAACGGATCAACATCGAGATGGCCCCGTTCAGCTACCGGATTGCGGCGAAATCCTACAATCATGCCATCTGCATGTTGATGCTGGGCGAAGTGTATGGACTCACGGGGGACGAGAAGGCATTCCGGATCCGCAACGCGATCGAAAAGGGGCTCAAGTTCACCATTCAACTGTGGGACATCCGCAAGGGAATCGACCTTGAGGACGGAGGGTTCCGATACACTCAGCCCTGGGAGCATGGTGGCGAGGGCGATATGTCAGTCACCGGGTGGCATGCGGCCTCACTGCGATCGATACGGAACGCCGGTTTCGACGTTCCCCAATCGGTGATGGATCGAATCGCTCGCTACGTCGTCCGGAATCAGAATAGCGACGGTGGCTTCGGCTACGCTTCGACGGACGACTACAGCACGATTACCCTGACGGCAGCCGGCACGCTCTGTCTTGCCCTCGCGGGGAAACACGAGGACCCGGAGACCTTGAAAGCCGCAAGAATCCTCTCCCGTTTCAACGCAGACAACAGGGAATCCTTCCGAAGCGGGGGGGGACGTCGCTGGCCCTACTACGCCTGCTACTATGTCACCCAGGCCTCGATCCAGGTAGGAGGTCAGGTCTGGGTCACCTGCATGGGAGAGACTGCGGAGTATCTCTTGAGAAACCAGCAGAGCAACGGCCTATGGCGCCCGGACGGTTCCGCCGCACTCTACGGACAGACCTATTCGACCTCGATGGCGATCATCGCATTGACCCCATCCCTGCAGCTCCTGCCGATCTATCAGAGATAAGTAGTCGCCGTTCGCTCTCGGAAGGCGACTCGGATACAGGTGTCGCGCGCGACGGGCCCGGAGTCTCTCAGGAGAGTGAATCCGCCTACGCACTCGCTTCCAATTCGGCAAGCCTGTCGGCCATCTCTGCCGTCTGAAGCGTGCTGATCGTCTCTTCCAGGTCACCAGTCATGACCTGATCGAGGTTGTAGAGGGTCATGTTGACTCGGTGATCGGTCAGTCGATTCTGAGGAAAGTTATATGTCCGAATCTTCTCTTCTCGACCTCCTGAGCCGATGAGGTTTTTCCGATGGGCCGAATATTTCTCATGCTCTTCACGAATCTTGGCCTCCAGGAGCTTTGCCCGCAGAATCTGCAAGGCCTTCTCCTTGTTCTTTCCCTGGCTTCGACCATCCTGGCATTTCACCATGATTCCGGTAGGCAGGTGGGTGACCTGGACGGCGGAATCAGTAGTGTTGACGTGCTGTCCACCGGGACCGCCCGCACGAGTGGCCTGGATGTGCAGTTCATCGGGTTTCAACTCAACATCCACTTCTTCCGCCTCCGGAAGAACTGCGACGGTGGCCGTCGAAGTATGAATCCGCCCCTGCGTCTCGGTGTCGGGGACGCGCTGGACGCGGTGCACTCCGCTCTCATACTTGAGGAAACGAAAGACCTCATCCCCGGACACCTTGAAAACCACTTCCTTGAATCCACCTACCTCGGAGGGGCTCGCCTCCACTGATTCGGTCTTCCATCCCCGGGTCTCCGCATACCGCTGATACATCCGATAGAGATCTCCGGCGAAAAGCGAAGCTTCATCTCCTCCGGTGCCGGCACGAATCTCGACGATGGCGTCCCGATCCTCGGTTGGATCGTGAGGCAAGAGAGCATACTGCACCTTCGCCTCGAGGTCTTCGATCGTCGCCTCCAGGACAGGAATCTCCTCCGCTGCCATTTCCGCCATCTCGGCGTCATCCGTCTTGGCCAATTCGCGGTTTTCCTCGAGCTCTTCCCGGGATTTTTCCAGTTTCTCCCAGTTTTCGAGGAGTTCCTTGGTCCGATTGTATTCCTTGGTCAGTTCGGCGGCAGCGCGGGGATCATCGAAGAACCCCTCCTGAGCCATGAAAGACTCCAACTCCGGCAGGCGGAGTCTTTTCTTTTCAATAAGAGCAGCGTAGTCCAAGAGAATGAAGCGTTAGTGAGATGAGGAATGTCGGGCTGACATGAAAAAACGGCGACAACACCCATCCGGGCATCATCACCGTTTTGCAAAGACGGAAAACCGTCAAGAATTGATCTAGAGATCGGAAAGCTTGGGCTTCTTGCGACGCTTTCCAGCTCCGCCGGACTCACCGAAACGCTTCTGGAACTTGTCGACTCGACCCGCAGTATCGACGAAACGCTGCTCGCCCGTAAAGAATGGGTGGCATGCAGAGCAGATACCGATGTGGAGATCCTGGACCGTCGATCTCGTCTGGATCACATTGCCACACGTGCACTGGATCGTTGCTTCGTTGTATTCCGGGTGGATATCCGCTTTCATAGCCGTCGTAAATTCTGAGGGGGCGGAAAGTAGACGCGATGACCTGTTCAGGCAAGCAGAAATTTCGCCCCTGCAGACAGGTTTTGCCCCGACTCATTTTGCCGCTTCCCGCTTGTCTTTCCTGCCATACTTTTCAATCCTGCTGGCCCTGCCCCGCTCAGATTGGATCGTCGTCAGCGAATGGCGAACCAGGAGCCGACAAAATCTTCTCCCATTCCATCCTGATTCATGACCTCATCCGCAATTCAAAAAGTCCTCGTTCTCGGTTCTGGAAGCGCCGGGCTGATGTCTGCTCTTGCAATCAAGATTCGCAACCCGCAACTCGAGGTCAAGATCGTGCGCTCGCCCCAGATCGGTATCATCCAGGTCGGGGAGGGAAGTTTCCCCCACCTCACGAAATTTCTCCATGGCTATCTCGGGATCAATCCTGCCGACTTCTATCGGGAAGTTCGTCCGACCTGGAAACTGGGAATCCGTTATCTCTGGGGCTCTCGGCCCAACGGATTTCAGTATACCTTTCGCACCCAGTTCGATTCCCGGTTCAAGATGCTCTCCAAGTCCACCGGATACTACTGCGAACCTGAAATCGGCTATCCCGACATCGCGACGGCAATGATGGAGCTCGATCGAGCGGTTCTCCACGACGAGAAAGGGAATCCCGTTATCGATCGCGACCATGCCTATCACGTGGAGAACCACGAATTCGTCACCTTTCTCGAAAGCTACGCGAAACAATCCGGGGTCGAGTTCCACGACGATGAAGTCGAAGAAGTCCTCACAGACGAGAATGGAATCGCGGGATTGAGGCTTGCTTCGGGCGTGACGGAAACCGCGGGCCTCTACGTCGACTGTTCCGGCTTTCGCAGTCTGCTCGTGGAGAAGCATCTCGGCAATTCTTTTCGCTCCTACGACTCCTCACTCCTCTGCAACAAAGCGATCGTGGGAGGATGGACCCGTGAAGACGAAGTGCTCAAGCCCTATACGACAGCGGAAACGATGGACGCGGGGTGGTGCTGGCAGATCGAGCATCGAGAGCGGATCAACCGCGGATATGTTTACAGCACCGAATTCCTCTCCGACGACGATGCCGAAGTGGAATTCCGATCGAAGAACCCCAAGGTGACCGATACCCGAACGGTCAACTTTCGGTCGGGTATCCTCGAGAATCCCTGGACGAAAAATGCCGTCGCGGTAGGAAACGCGAGCGGTTTCGTCGAGCCTCTGGAAGCAACGGCTCTTGGACAGATCGCTCAGGACGCCCAAAGCATCGCCGAGATCCTAGCGGAAAGTGACTACCGGATCAGCCATACCATGGCCAAGCAGCACAACCATCGGTTCCGGCGTTCGTGGGAGAATATTCGACAGTTCCTCGCGATTCACTATCGCTTCAACAAGCGCCTCGACACTCCGTTCTGGAAAGCGGCGAGAAACGACGTCGATATCGCAGGAGCCGCAGAATTTGTCGAATACTACGAGGAAAATGGACCGAACACGCTTTTTCGCCCCACCCTGATCGACCGCTTCGATCAATTCAATCTCGATGGATATCTCGCGATGATGATCGGCCAGCAGGTTCCTCACCGCAATCGCTACGAGCCGCCCAAGGCGGAGATGGAAATCTGGCGACGCATCAATGCGGCAAATCATCGCAACGCCCTGCGCTCCTACGACTGCGCCACTGGGCTGGAGAAGGTCGAGGCTCCGGACTGGCAGTGGAATTTCGAGTTTTTCCGCCAGGCCTGGACCGAGATCAAGACCGTCTGACACTCTCCGACTTGAGAGAAGCCCCCCGCGACCTGCAGAGTGAGAAGTGGGATTTGGCTATTGAATTCGAGGCAGGGAACCGCACCTTGCCTCATGCCTCTCATCTCTGGAAAGGACCTGGTCGAGGCTGGATGGAGTCCGGGCCCGGATTTCCCAGCGATTCTCGAAGCCGCTGCCGAGCTCGAGTCGCGCGGGATCCAGGACCCTCGATACCTTCTCAAGCTCCTTGAACGGGATTTCTCGAAGGAAGACACCACGATTCGGATGCGGGAGACTCCGATCCCCTTCTCGGAGGCGATCGAAGCGACCTGCCCTCTCGATGAAAAGAATATCGATGCGGTTCGTCGCCATATGAATCAGCTTCTTCGCACTCCGGTGATCGAGTCGGGATCCATCATGCCAGACTCCTGCCCGGCCGGATCCGCCGAAGCCACCATTCCGGTCGGAGGAGCGATCGGAGTTCGCGACGCCATCCTCCCCGCTGCTCATAGCTCCGACATCTGCTGCTCGATGTATGCGACGCTTTTCGAGACCGGGGAATCGACCCCTGATATGCTCGACTCCCTGACAGAATCGACCCGGTTTGGCTTTGGGGGACGAAAACCAGAGGACCAAGTCGCTCATCCCGTCCTCGAAGAGTCGGTCTGGTCCAATCCTTTTCTGAAAGGACTTGAGGAATATGCTGCTATGCATCTTGCGGACCAGGGAGATGGCAATCACTTCGCTTATCTCGGTCGAATCCGTGTAACCACTCCGTTTCTCCATGCCCTTGGCGAGAGCGGTCACGACGAAATCGCTCGCGCCTTGCGCGATCGGATGGGTTCTCGAATTTCGGATCCGGACGGGGTCACCTTTCACACCCTCGTGACTCATCACGGCTCCCGTGGACTCGGTGCTCATGTCTACAAGCGCGGTCACAAGGCAGCCATCAAGGAAACCTCGAAAATCGCAGCAGGTATTCCAAAAGCCGCCGCCTGGCTCGATACTCGCACCGAGGTCGGGCGGGACTACTGGGCGGCCCTCGGCTACGTGGGACGCTGGACCAAGGCCAACCACGAGTCCATCCATCAGCGCTTCCTCGACCGAATCGAGGGAGACTTCATCACCGCGTTTGGCAATGAACACAATTTCGTCTGGCGTCAGCCCACGGACACGGAGTCCGAGAGTGCCCTTTTCCTCCACGGAAAAGGAGCGACACCCGCCTGGAAAGATGATAGCGGACGACCGCTGCTGGGACTCATTCCGCTGAACATGGCGGCACCGATTCTGGTGACTCTCGGTCGCGATAACTCCGAGTTTCTCAGTTTCGCTCCCCATGGAGCGGGAAGAAATCAGAGCCGTACTGCGACGATCCGCCAGTTCCGAAAATCCAATGGTGATCTCGATGATCGCTCGATTCAGCAAACCATCGCAAACGCAACTGAGGGTCTCGACATTCGCTGGTATTATGGGAAGGGCGATCTCAGTGAGAGCCCGATCGGCTATAAACCCGCCGAACAGGTGCGCCAGCAGATCGAAAAGTTCGAACTCGCTGATATCGCAGCGGAAATCACCCCTCTCGGTTGCATCATGGCGGGAGATTCGGGCCCCCGTCCCTGGCAGAGAGACGACTACCTCACCCCCAAGCAGAAGCGCCAGATCGGGCATCGCGCAGACCGCCGCAAGACCCGCCAAGCGACCCGGAACTGGGAGAGCTTGGATGATGACGAGATGATCTAAGACGGCATTCCCGAAACACCTGGTTCAATTCGGAGCAGACTTTTGGCTGGTTTGTGCTATAAATACTCCAGTGCTGGCGACATCAGGTTCATTCCCCCGCCCGCAGAGAAGCTCGTCTGCTTCTCAGGTCTATGACCCTGGTCACCGACCCCACGCTTCTCTCACTCGATTTTGAAAGCGTTATCCCAACGGCTCGCGGAAGACGATCCCCCGCAGCACTGATCCACATCCATGGAAGAAAAAATCCTACGACTGATGGGGCGGAAACGATATCTGCCCTCCAACATTCCTGAATTTCTGAAACAGCTCCGTCTCGAGAGCAGCCAGCAACAGGAACTCCAATCCATTCTCAAAGAACTCGAGCGCACCGGCCAGGTCGCACGCATCAAGGGAAATCGCTATATCCTGCCCAGGGAGGCCGATCTCGTTCCAGGACGAATCCAGATCACCCGGGGTGGCCGCGGATTTCTCCTCCCGGATGCCCCGGGACAGGGAGAAGTCTCCATCGCGGCCAACAAGACCGGCACCGCGATGTACGATGACCGCGTCCTCGTTCGTCTCGAACGAAAACCTCAGGGGAAACGGAAGCAAAAAGAAGAAAACCAGCGAGGCGAAGTCGTCCGCGTCCTTGAGCGCCGGCGCACCCAGTTCGTCGGCACGCTGAAAAAGAGTAAGCAATTTCTCTACGTCATTCCCGACGATCCCCGTCTCCAGGAGGACATCTACGTCCCTCCGGCAAAAGACACCGGCCGACCGGCCCGAGTCGGTGACAAGGTCGTGGTCGAGCTGACCGGTTGGGAATCTCGACACGTCAATCCCGAGGGAGTGATCACCGAAGTTCTCGGACCGCCCACCGCGGAAGGCGTCGACATGCTTGCCGTGCTTCGCCAATACGATCTCCCGCTGAAGTTTCCACGGCCCGTCCTCCAAGAGGTGAAGAAATATGGCAAAGAGGTAACCGCCCAGGATCGGGAGGGTCGGATCGACTGTCGAGACCACGACGTCATCACGATCGACCCAGCGGATGCCAAGGATTTCGACGATGCCTTTTCCCTGACCCGTGCGCCCAAGAATCGATGGAAACTCTGGGTGCACATCGCCGACGTCTCGCACTATGTGAAACCCGGCTCTGCCCTGGACCAGGAGGCTCATCACCGAGGAAACTCGACCTACCTCGTCGATCGAGTCATTCCCATGCTTCCGGAAGCTCTGAGCAACGAGCTTTGCTCGCTCAAGCCGCACGTCGACCGACTTTCCAAATGTGTCGAGTTTCTCATCGATGACAGCGGCAAGATCCTTCGCTCCAAGTTTTACCCTGCTGTCATTCACTCGAAGCGACGCTACAGCTACGAGGAGGCCTTCGAAGTGCTTCAATCCAAAAGCGCCGCAAAGGATGAAACCGAGCAGATGCTGAAAGACGCTGGCGCGATCGCAATGAAGATTCGCCAGCGGCGTTTCGCGAACGGTTCGCTCGATCTCGATTTCCCGGAGACCAAGATCCGACTCGATGACAAAGGACGCGTCTCCCGCATCGAACAAGTCGACAACGACGAATCTCATCAACTCATCGAAGAATTCATGCTTCTCGCCAATGAGGCGGTCGCAGGACGGCTCATGAAGGTGCGGAAACCCACGATCTATCGTGTTCACGAGAGCCCCGACCCCCAGCGACTGCAGGACTATCGAGAAGAAATTCTCAGTCACGATCTCCCCTGCGGAAATCTCGAGAAAACAACTGAAGTGCAGAAGCTGCTCAAACGCCTTGGCACGCTCGCGATCGGGGCAGCCCTGAAGATCGGCTTTCTCCGCTCCTTGATGCGCGCCCGCTACGCGGTCGAACCCCTCGGACACTACGGACTGGCCAAGGAAAAATACTGTCACTTCACCTCCCCAATCAGACGGTATGCCGACCTCATCGTTCATCGCAGTCTTTTTGACGACAAGAAGATGAGAATCCCGCAGCTCATCCAGACCGCAGAACATATCTCGACGACCGAGCGAAATTCGGCCGATGCCGAACGCGACAGCAAGGACGTCAAAATGTATGCCTATCTGAAACAGCAGTTGGATTCCGAATCTCCGCATACCTATCAGGCGTTGATCACCGATGTGCGGAACTTTGGACTCTTCATCGACGTCCCCGATATCGGAGTCCGCGGTGTGGTGCCGCTTTCGGGAATCGACGACGACTTCTACGAGTTCGACTCGACCCGCGTCCAGCTCATCGGGCGTCGAAGTGGACGCATCATCAAGTTGGGAGACCTCATCGAGGTTCAGGTTGAAAAGGTCGACACCTTCAAAAAGGAGATCGACTTTCGCTGGGTGCGATCGCGCGGCGGTAAGCAAACCCGCTCTGGACGGGGAAGAGGAGGAAACAAATCTTCTTCGAAGAAATCCTCCTCCCGGAAACGCTCCTCACGATCACGGTCCTCCCACGAAGATTCCGCGCAAAAACCGAATCGATCTCGGAAGAAACGCTCGCCACGCCCTTCCTCCCAGGGCAAAGGGTCATCGTCTCGCTCTTCGAAGAAGCAGACGCCCTCCTCCCAAGGGGACACCGGCCAATCCACTCCGCGAAAAAAACCTCAAGAAACGACCAAGAAGAGATCTTCTACCCGAAAGAGATCAAATCGTCGACGGTCTTCGAATCGATCGAAGTCCCGCAACGGGAACTCGAATCAGGGGTAACGGACCCGCCCAGAACTCAGTCAGGAGCCGTTTCATCGCAGCAACGCGCGTTGGACGAATCCCAGCGCCCTCATGACCGGATTTCCTTCGGCGAGAGGGGAAACTTCGTTCACGTGAACCCCAAGAAGTGCGCGATGCAGGATTTGAACCTGCGACAACCTGCGTGTGAAGCAGGTGCTCTACCCCTGAGCTAATCGCGCTTTGGATAGGGAGAGCGAACATAGGGGCATCGATTTCAGTCTTCAAGCAAATCATGAAACATTCAAAGTATGATATTTATGGTTTTTTGATTGAATTAACAGGAGACGGGGCGACATTTTGGGAAGTTCTATGCGAAGACCTTCTCTCGGATTCTCTCTACTCTGCGCCAGCCTGTTCATGGCTGCAGTAGGTGCGTGCCTGGGTCTCGCCATCACCTATCTTCATGAGGCCAAGAATGAGAAGCGTAACCTGAGTTCCGACTTTTCCTCCAAAGCGGCGGCTTTTGCGCAAAGGTTTACGCCGGGAATGATGGAGCGATTGATCGAGGAAGAAGAAGCCGCGTCCGCAGAGATTCGAAATCTTCTTTCCTCCCTCAACTATACCCTTTCCAACAGACCGCAGGCTCGAATCGCGATCTACCAGAAGCCCTCCGAAAGCGCTTCTCCAGTCGAAATCTTTGTATCATCCAGTCCCGAGTTCATCTCGGACGAACCCACCGCGATTCCTGAAATGCTGCTCGATGTCATCAGCACGAATCGCCCCCTGATCCGGACTTTTTCCAACGAGGTAGAGTCAATTCACAATGCAACCAATGGGCTGCGAGCAAGTCTTGGGAATGCCAATGCGAAACCGACGTATATGCGAGCCGTTTTTCCGGCTGTCCTCAACGGCACCCCCACCTTCTTTACCACCGAGGCTCGGGTCAGCCCGGATGTCCTGAGACTGACAAGTGTCCTCGAGATCCGCCATCTTTTCCCCCTCCTCGGGATCGTGCCCCTTCTTGTTTCACTCATCTTCATGGGAAGCTGGTTCTCCAAGCGACTCCAAGGACTGGCGGAGGGAATGAATACGGTCACGGAGGGACGCTATGACTATCTTTTGAAAGAGAACGGACCTCCTGAAATTGCCAAGATTCACGAAAGCTTCAACTCGATGGCGGAGAGTCTCCGGCGCACGACCGATCAGTTTCACGAATCCATCGAGGAGATCCAGATTGCGAAGCGACAAGCCGAGGTGGCCAAGGAGGCCAAGTCGGACTTCCTCGCGAACATGAGCCACGAGATCCGCACTCCAATGAACGGGATCATTGGGACGACCAGTCTACTCATGGAGACCACTCTCTCCAGCCAGCAGAAAGAGCTCGTCCAGATCATGAGGACCAGCGGTCAATCGCTGGTTCACCTCATCAACGATGTGCTCGACTTCTCCAAGCTCGAATCCGAGAAGATGAAAACCGAGAGCGAACCCGTCGACCTCGTGGCGCTGATCGAGGAAACCATCGAGATGTTTGCCTACTATGCCGCCGAGAGCGGCCTCGAGCTCATCTACTTCGTGGAAAAGAGAGTCCCCAGCTCGATCTTCGGGGACTACGAACGTCTCAAGCAGGTCCTTGTGAACCTGGTCGGAAACGCAATGAAATTCACCAATGAGGGTGAAGTCATCATCATGGCAAAGGTGACGTCCCGGGAGACCAAGACTGGAACCGAACCCATGATTCGAATTTCGGTCAAGGATTCGGGAATTGGAATCGCCCCCGAGAACCAGGAGAAAATCTTCGAAGCTTTCACGCAGGCCGATGCTTCCACGACTCGGAAATTTGGCGGAACTGGACTGGGTCTAGCGATCAGCAAAAAACTCTGCAGCTTTTTCGGCGGCCAGCTCGGTGTCCAGAGTGAGCTGGGAGAAGGTTCCGAGTTCTATTTCGATCTTCCCTTCCGAGAAGTGCCTCAACAAGGGGCCATCAAACCTCAACACCAGATCGAGAACCAGAAGCCTCTTCACAACACGAACTGCATTCTCCTGACGCGGAACGAGCCGCTCAACGCATTGATCAAGACCTACCTGGAAAGCTGGCAAGTCCAGGTCATGATTGCTCGGCAATACACGCCATCTCTCGCCGCACAAATTGCAGAGCGGAAGCCCGATTTCGTCATCGCCGACCCGATGGCGATAGGCGATGAAGAAGAAATGTGGCAATTCGTAAATACGCTCGTGGCAGCAGCCATTCCTTCCATCCTGCTCTCTGCCATCGGGGAAAGCAGCATCCGAGTCGACGAGCAAAAATACCCTCTTGTTCGAACCCTCTACAAACCCATCTCGGAGCTCAAACTCCTACGCAACTCGGTCGCCATGGTCCAGCGAGGCCGTGGGATTGAAGTCGAGGACTCCCGCTTCGAATCCTCCTCCGACACCATGCCCACCGGACAGGACTTCGCGAAGAAATTCCCTGCGAAAATCCTGATCGTGGAAGACGTCCTCATGAATCAGAAGATCGCCGGAATGGTCCTCGAGAAACTGGGATACATCGGAATCGAATTCGCCAACAACGGCGCCAAGGGCGTCGAACGAGTCGCGCAAGGCGATATCGATCTTGTCCTCATGGATCTCCAGATGCCCGTTATGGGAGGCCTCGAAGCCACCGAGATGATTCGGAAGAATTTCAACCTCCCCCGGCAGCCCGTTATCATTGCGATGACGGGACATGCCCTCGCTGGCGTCCGAGACAGCTGTCTCGCCGGAGGAATGAACGGTTTCGTCGCGAAGCCAATCTCAGTCGATGATGTTCGGACCTCGATCTCGGAAGCAGTGGAAGCCGCCAACTCCGCGCAGCCGACCTTCTGACCCCACCGTTCTTTTCAAACGGTGTGGATTTCGGAAAGGAACTCCCCGCAACAAGGTCTTCCGCGCCTCCCGTCACGGAGTCGCGACCACGCCGAATGCAGCGGGGATCCCCGTGCCTCCCATCTCCAGCTCCAGCGACCATTGGAGAAGCTTTTTGCTATCTTCCCAGACCTGGAGTCGCGCGCTTTTCAACACGACAGAAATTCGGTCCTTCCCATCGACACGGGCACTGGAGACAAGGCAATTGCCTGCCGCGTAGGTGAAACCCGTTTTCATTCCATTGCATCCCTCGAAACTA
Organism: Verrucomicrobiales bacterium; assembly: GCA_029213195.1. Taxonomy (GTDB): domain Bacteria; phylum Verrucomicrobiota; class Verrucomicrobiia; order Verrucomicrobiales; family DEV007; genus Arctic95D-9. The sequence continues at coordinate 238,748 of JARGNI010000001.1, read as the reverse complement.
CCCAGAACGCGGTTGGTATTCGGGAGTGTGTAGACGCGACCGTCGTTGAACACAAAATCATAGGACTTTTTGATGATCATCTCTCGGATATCTTTGACCTGGTAAGCCTCGAACGCAGCGATAGCGATGTCTCGGGCCGTTGAATACTGTCCCTTGGCAGGCAGACCATGAGGATTGATGAAATTCGAATCCGTCATGCCGATATAGCGGGCAAAGGTATTCATTTTCTCGGCAAACGCTTCAACCGATCCCGCATTATCGATCGCCAGGGTGGCCGCGATGTCATTCCCGCTTTTGACGAGGAGAGCGGTCAAGAGCTGTCTCCGACTGTATGTCTCGCCGGGCTTCACCCCGACGACGGTGGGCTCGACCTCGTAGACCTCCTTGGGGACTTCCACCATGCGATCCAGATTCCCCTCCTGGCAAACGACCAGCGCAGTTACCAGTTTTTGGGTGCTCGCGACGGGCACTCTCTCGTGAGCAGCCTTCTTGTAGAAAAACTGCATCGTGGTTCCATCCAATACGGCGGCATATTTTCCGTAAATTCCCGGGGCAGCGGGCCCGTTCCAGGACTGGGCTGGTGGCAGTTTCTCCCGGCGCTTGACCACCTCTTCCCTCAGCTGCATCAGCTCCTCCATCGAACCGAGCATCTCCTCCCGCTCTTTGGCGGCCTTCTCCCTCTCCACCAGGGACTGCTCTCGAGCCGAAAGGGCGGATTCTCGCTCCTTGAGTGTTCGCATCCGCTTGGACAACTGATCGGCGAGACGCTCCAGCATCTCCTCCCGCATCTTCTCGGAGGACTTCTCATCGGCATCGTTCGAAGAGGCTTCCGAGTCACTCTCGACAAGAATACTCTGCGATGCCTCTTCCACCGTCAGCGAAGACGTTGCGTCTCCCTCTTCCTGTGAAAAAGCAGGTGGAAACGTGCTGAATGCTGCGAGAATCAGCACCCATTGCAGAAGATGGATCCGAGGTCCCATGAGCCTTGTCATCGAGAGATCACACACTCAACGAATACATCAAACAAGGACGTGAATTGCAAGGAGGGAATTTCTCGCCATGGTTCCCCTGCCGGATCGAACTCTTTTCCGAACCGGCAAGAATTTCGCTTTCGCACGTTCCAAGATCGGGCAAGTTTCCCGCCCACCGTATCTCACTGCATTTTTTCATGAAAACCATCGCTATTGCCAACCAGAAAGGGGGCGTCGGAAAAACCACGACCTCGGTCAATCTGGGCGCCTGCCTCGCCGAACGAGGGGTAAAAGTGATCGTCCTCGACCTCGATCCGCAAGCCAACTCGACGAGTGCCCTCGATCTCGTCCCCGGTGATCACCCCAGCATCTACCAGCACCTGATTGGCGGAGGCGATGTCTCCGAACTGGTTCTCCCCACGAAATACGAGAATCTCTCCATCATCCCCTGCGACATGGATTTGGCGGGCTGCGAAATCGAGATGGCGCGCGAGGATGATCACCTGGTCCGACTCAAGAACCTTCTAGCCCCTTTCAAGAATACCGGGATAGCGGACTACATCCTCATGGATTGCCCGCCGTCTCTCGGAGTCCTCATGACCTCCGCCCTCGCGGCAGCGGATGAGTTGATCGTCCCGCTTCAGTGCGAGTATTTCGGTCTCGAAGGACTCTCCAAAATCGTCGGTGTGCACCAGCAGATCAAGGAATCGGGTGCCAATCCGGAAGTGGTGCTCGAAGGAATCGTCATGACCATGGCCGACAGCCGGACCAATCTGTCCACCATGGTCATCAATGATGTTCGGGAATATTTCCCCGAAGTCACTTACGAAACGATCATCCCGCGAAACATTCGCCTTGGAGAAGCACCCAGCTACGGCCAGACCATTATCGACTACGCGCCTTCCTGCTCAGGATCCGTCGCCTATCGCGCCCTGGCCGATGAATTTCTTCGTCGCCACCCTTGACGCTCCCGCTCTCCATCTTCCGTTTTCTTCGTGGAAAAGAGCCTGAAAAGCCGGACGGATAGCGTATAGTTCACCTTTCCTTATTTTTCTTACAATTATAGACCATGCTCAAGTGGATCCTGAAACTCATCGTCGGTAGTCGAAATCATCGCGTCATCCGCAAGATCTCGCCCATCGTCGAGCAAATCAATCAGATCGAGGAAGGACTCCAGAAAGAGTCGGACGAGGTGCTGAAACAAAAGGTCGCAGCCTGGAAGGATCATCTCTCCCGTTATGATCTCCGCGTCGAAGCCTACAGCGAACGGATTCTTCAAACCCGCAGCCTGGAAGAGAATCGTGCCACCCTGACAGGCTGGTCCGAACGCTTCTACCAACTCGCCGACGAGTTTCGCGACGCCTCCGGCTTTATTCGAGTCGATGAAATCGGCTCCTTGGACAACGAGGCCCTCGCCAAGAAAATCCTGGAAGCGCAGCGCAAGTTTGCAGATCTGAAAGAGGAGTTTCCTGCGGCTCGGGCGGCCTACCTCGACGAAATTCTGCCCGAAGCCTATGCGGTAGTGAAAAACACGGCACGTCGTCTTTGCGGCCAGGAGTGGAATGTCTGTGATCAGCCCGTCAAATGGGAGATGGTGCACTTCGACGTCCAGCTGATCGGCGGCATCGGTCTTCACCGGGGTATGATTGCGGAGATGGCCACGGGTGAGGGAAAAACCCTCGTCGCGACCCTTCCTGTCTTTTTGAATGCCCTTACCGGAATGGGCGTGCATGTCATCACCGTGAACGACTACCTCGCTCGACGGGACTCGGAGTGGATGGGATATCTTTTCGAATGGCTCGGACTCTCCGTGGGCTGCATCCAGAACGGACAGGATCCCACTCAGCGGAAGGACATGTACAGCCGCGACATCACCTACGGGACGGCAAGTGAATTCGGATTCGACTACCTCCGGGACAACGGCATGGCGCAAGACGCCGAGCAGCAGGTGCAGCGGAATCACTACTTTGCTCTCATCGATGAGGTCGACTCCGTCCTCGTCGATGAAGCGAGAACCCCGCTCATCATCTCCGGACCGGTCACGGTCCGCCAGGATCAGCAATTCGATCAATACAAGGGAGCGATCCAGAACCTCTACCGCAAGCAGACCAACCTCTGCAACGACCTCGCCCAACAGGCGAAAAAGGAGCTGGAAGCTGGAAACCTTTCCGAAGCCGGAACGATCTATTACAAGGTCAAGCTTGGCATGCCTCGCAACCGTGCACTTCTCCGGGCCATGGAGGATGCCGAAGTGCGCCGAGCCATGGAGAAGGCGGAGCTCGAGTTTTTTCGCGATCCTCAAAAGACGGCTCTCTTCGAACTGAAGGAGGAACTCTATTTCACTCTCGATCCGAAACAGCACGAAGCCGAGCTCACTGAGCAGGGTCGCCAGTTTCTCAGTCCCGACGATCCCCAGGCTTTTGTTCTTCCGGATCTCTCGGACGCCTTTTCCGAGATCGATGGCAACGAGTCCCTCTCCGAAAACCAGAAAGCGCAGCAGAAGACCGATCTCCAGCAGAAGATGGCTACCCAGGCCGAGAAGATGCACACCATCTCTCAGTTGATGCGAGCCTACACCCTCTACGAGCGGGACGTACACTACGTGGTCGAAGACAATCGTGTCATGATCGTCGACGAGAACACCGGCCGAAAAATGGCGGGACGTCGTTGGTCCGATGGACTCCACCAGGCGGTGGAGGCAAAAGAAGGCGTGAAGATCGAGGGCGAAACCCAGACTTACGCGACGATCACGATCCAGAACTACTTCCGTCTCTACGAGAAGCTCGGAGGAATGACCGGAACCGCGGAAACGGAAGCGGCAGAATTCCACGACATCTACAAACTCGATGTCCTCGTCGTCCCGACGAACCGACCCATCGCCCGGATCGACCTCAACGACAAGATTTTCAAGACGCAGCGCGAGAAGTTCAAAGCGGTTATCGAACTCGTTCGTGAGAAACACGCCGAAGGACAGCCTGTCCTGCTCGGAACCGCGAGTGTCGAATCCTCGGAAGTGCTCGCCCGCATGCTCAAGCGGGAGAAGATCCCCCACTCCGTCCTCAACGCCAAGTTCCACATGCAGGAGGCGGAGATCGTCGCCCGCGCCGGTCAGCCCGGATCCGTGACGGTTGCCACCAACATGGCCGGTCGAGGCACCGACATCAAGCTGGGGGATGGAGTATCCGATAAGGGTGGACTCTTTGTTGTTGCGACCGAGCGTCACCGCAGCCGCCGTGTCGACCGTCAGCTTCGTGGTCGTTGTTCGCGTCAAGGTGACCCGGGGATGTCCGTCTTTTACGTCAGTTTCGAGGACGACCTCATGATGCAATTCGGTGCCGCCGAGCGCATGACCAAAATGATGGATCGCTTTGGTCTCGAGGAAGGACAGGAGTTGGAACACCCCTGGCTGAACAAGTCCGTCGAGAATGCCCAGAAAAAAGTCGAGCAGCGAGACTACCTCTCGCGGAAACACATCCTCGAATACGACGACGTCATGAACAACCAGCGTTCGGTGGTCTACGGCTATCGCAACGAGGTGCTCAATACCGAAGACCCGCACGCGCTCATCAATGACCTCATCGAAGATGCGATGCCGGCGATTCTCGACGATTGCTTCGATCCCGAGACCAACGAGCTCGATCATCATGCCGCGCTGAACGCCTTCAACACGCACTTCCCTCTTGGACTGACGGAAAGCGATGCCCAGATGGGTTCCCGTTCCGATGAGGAAAATCTCGATTTCTTCATCTCACAAGTCAAAGCGGCTTACGAGATCAAGACCGCTCACGAAGATCCCGAACGAGTCGAAGGGCTCGAGCGTTTTGTCATTCTCCACAGCATTGACCAGCTCTGGCAGGAGCACCTCTACGAGATGGACAGCCTGCGGGAGTCGATCGGAAACTACCGCTACGCGCAGAAAGACCCGCTCGTCGAATACAAGCACGCGGCCTATGAGATCTTCGTGGGACTGATGGATCGAATCAAGATCGAGGTCCTTGGGAATCTCTTCCGGACGACGACCCGTCCCGACAACTACGGCAACGTCCTCCGGGGGATCCAGACCAGTCGTCCCGATGTCCTTTCAGAACTCGCCGCCGGAGATTCGAGCGGAATCGCCCAGGAAGACGATCGGCCCAAGATCGAGATTCCCAAAACCGTGAAACGCGAAGCTCCCAAGGTTGGACGAAACGATCCCTGCCCTTGCGGGAGTGGCAAGAAATTCAAGCAATGCTGCGGAAAAGCCTGACCGGGATCTCTGCCTCCGGAAGTCACAATGCGAACCCCAACTCCGACTTCCAGGCGTAAGGAATCCTGAACGTCTTTTCGTTTTCCCATGACTGCGATCCTCATCCTCTCTGCTCTCGGTATCGCAATCATTCTCGCCGAGCTTGTGCTTCCGGGAGGGATCCTCGGCATCCTCGGTGCGCTCTGTCTCATCACTGCCGTCATCCTGACCTTCGTCGAATTCGGACCGACGGCAGGGACGATATCCGTCGTCATTCTCTTTGCCTTTTTTCTCCTCACCCTGGGGTGGTGGATGAAGTCCTTTCATCGCCTCCCCCTGACTCGCAAACTCATCCTGAAGAGCGAGTCTGGAAAGGAAGATCCCGGCGCAGGCTCGGAATCGCTCATCGGAAGAATCGGAACCACCCTGACCGATCTCTTCCCCTCGGGTCACGCGCTCATCGACGATGAAAAATACGACGTCATGGCCGAAGCAGAATCCATCCCCAAGGATGCGAAAATCGAGGTCGTTGCCGAAAGAGGCCCCAGTCTTATCGTTCGAAAGCTTGACGAGTAAGGAGTTTTCTCCGCATGCTGAATCGCATGAAGAAAGCAGATCCCGTCATCGCCCTGGTAGCAGGAGTCATTCTCTTTTTCGTCTCCGCTGAACTCGCCAAGACCGTCATCGCCGTCTACCTCATCGTCATCGGCGTCATGGGACTGGTGAAGAAAGGATGACGCATTCGCCGCGGAGCCGATAGGCTCTAGAAGAAGATCGCTCGAAGCATTTCTTTCCAGACGGTGGCTCGGGAAATCCTGACCTTTTCCCGGAGGACCCGCTCAAGCCCGACCATTCGGATTTCCTCCACGGTGGCTCGCGCCAGCAACATGGGGAGACGCGTACAGAACCGAACCCGGGAGTTCCGGATCTTCTGAACATAGCCTTCCGCGTCTTCCAGATAGGTCTCGCATCGCGTGAGCCATTCCTCGAACACCGGCTCGAGCTCTGGTCCGCGAGGCATTTCCTCTCCCGACCACCCCGCAGCCTTCAACTCATCTTCGGGTAGATAGCAGCGCCCTGCCGGAAGGTCTTCATGCAGATCTCGGAGGATATTGATCAACTGCAGTGCCTGGCCCAATCGTCGACCGGACACCAGCATCTCGCTGGCGTTGTCCGGATCGGAGAAGCCTCTTTCCAAGGTCGTGAAACCCACCTTGGTCCAGAACTCACCCACACAACCCGCCACCCAGTAGGTGTAGCGCAGGAGATCTCCCTCGTCACGACAGGATCGCTGGTGTTCGCTGAAAAACGTCGTATCCCAGATCTGTCCATGGACGATGGTCAGGAGAACTTCATCGAGATGGGCTCTTTCGACCGGACCGAGACTCTCCAACCAGGCGAAAAGTTCCGGGGCTCTCATCGCGAGAATCTGTTCTCCCGGATGAGGGATGGAATCGACCATCGATTCCGGGAGCGCTTCGAATGCCGAGAGGTCGCCCTGAAGACGTTTCCGAATCCGATCGAGCCATTCTGTCCGAATGTCCTCCGACAGCGCCGTCGAATCGGCCACCGTATCGGTCAATCTCGCAATAAGATACCCCAAGGCAACAGTCTCCCGCATCGGGCCCGGGAGAAAGCGGATGCTCAGGTAGAAGGATCGTGAGACGTCCTTCAGAATCGCCTGGTGCTGCGCGTCCACAAATCCTGCCGGTTGATCAACTCAGCTTTTCCGCCGCTTCCCTGATGATTCGCTCGGTGACGTCCCAGCCGATGCAAGGATCGGTCACCGATTGCCCCCAGGTCATTTCCTCGGGATTCTCAAGAATCTTCTGGTTGCCCTCCACGAGGTTGCTCTCGAGCATCGCACCAACAACCGCGGCATTTCCACCGACTCGCTGCGCCACGACATCTTCGAAGACGGCAGGCATCTTCTCGAAATCCTTGGAGCAGTTCGCGTGGCTCGCGTCGATGACAATGGCAGGAGAAACCCCTCCCGCCTCGAGCACTGACTTCGCACTCGCCACCGCATCGGCTCCGTAGTTGGGACCGTCATCTCCTCCACGCAGCACGGTATGGCAATTCGCATTCCCCTTCGTGCTGACCATAGAGGCGACGCCTTCCGGGCTGATTCCGAAGAAGGTCTGCGGAGCGACAGCCGCCTTGAGCGCATTCACGACCACGCCCATTCCACCGAAGGTCGCATTTTTGAATCCCACCGGCATGGAGAGACCCGAAGCCATCTGGCGATGCGTCTGGGACTCGACCGTTCGGGCGCCAATCGCCGCCCAGCAAATCAGGTCCGCAATGTATTGCGGCGTGATGGGATCGAGAAATTCCGTCGCTGTCGGCAAGCCGATATCAATGACCTCGCCCAGTAGCTTTCGGGCGAGCCGCAAGCCTTCGGCGAGATTGGCCGTACCATCGAGATCGGGATCCATGATGAGCCCCTTCCAACCGATCGAAGTTCGAGGCTTCTCGAAGTAGACCCGCATCACGATCTCGATCTGGTCTTCGACCTCCCGAGAGAGCCCCGCCAGCTTGTGGGCATACTCGATCCCCTGGGCGGGGTCATGAATCGAGCACGGTCCGACGATCACGATAAATCGATCCGACCTTCCATGAAGAATATCCTCGATTCTCTTTCTTGAAGAAAGAACAGTGCGCGCCTGCTCCTCGGTCCGGGGCTGCTCATGGGCGAGAAGCGCGGGAGCCGGGAGAGGGACATTGAAAGCCACATTGCGATCGGAGACCTGGGTCGTCATATCGGATAGGAGTCGTCGGGACCCGCGATTCTGTCAAGGATCGCCTCGGGAAACCCGTTGGTTCCCCTGACCCTCCCATCCGAAAAAAATGACATCTTTGTGACAACATCGATTCCCTCTCCTGATAGAATCCGCGGATGCATCGTTTCCTCCTCGGCATCCTCTCCATTCCTTTCCTTGTCTCGCTCGGTTCCGCCGCAGAGCCTTCTTCCGAAAATCCGGACCGGCCAAGCCGATACCCCTTCGAGCAGCGGCTCATTTTTTTCAGCGTACTCGAGGGGCTCTATGAGACCGGTGTGACAGGAGAAGCTCTCGAACTGCTGATCCCCAACCCGGAGGGAATGTGGGTCGAAGGAAAGCCGGAACGAACCAACTTCGTGTATGCCTGCCCCATCTGTACTCCTGCATTCGATGCGCTTCGACTCTATCACTCTCGAAAGACTTTCTACGGTCAGAAAGCAACCCACTACAACACCTTTGGCCCCGGCCTCGACGACGAGACTCTGTCGAAGTTGCAGGACACTCCCGAGATTCGTCGAAAAGCGATTCGCAGCCTTATCGAGTCCTGGATATCGCTAAGACTGGAAAGGATGGACCTGACTGAAGAGAAGCGATCCGAGATTTCAGAAAACCTGACAGAAATGAAAAACAAGGGAGAAGAACTGTTACAAACCTTCCAGGAAAGGGAACCGGGAGATATCTTCACCGAGCATTACAAGGACTGGAAATCCTGTCCCTTCTGCGATGGAGCAGCGGCAGCTGGAAACCACCCTTTCTAACGTCTTCCTCCAACCTCATCTTTGCGAACGAGGACGGTTTCTCCCGCGGACACCCTCTCCTCCGGTTCCAGCCGGATGAGGCAGTTCGCTTTGCTGAGTCCGAAGATGGCATGGGACTGCTGGGTCCCGGAGAGACGAACTCGTCCGCCTTCCCAGATTCCTCGCAGGTAGTGAGGGCGGTTTCCTCGATTCGAAAGATCTTCAGCGGCAACGGCTTTCTCGAGACCTTCGACCAGTTCGACAGCGGGTATTCCGAGCAGCCGTCGAATCACGGGTCGGACAAAAAGAGAGAAAGTCACAAAAGCGGAGACGGGATTTCCCGGCAAGCCGAAGACATGCGTGCCCTCGGGATGGCGCCCGAAGAGAAACGGTTTGCCAGGCTTCAGTTTGACTCGCCAGAAGTTCAACTCGACGCCCAGCTCTCCGAGCACTTCTTTGACGTAGTCGCGATCCCCAACCGACACTCCTCCGGCTATCACAACAAGGTCTGAAGCGGCAAAAGCACGCTCCATCGTCTCGCGAAGATGGGTTGGGTCGTCGAGAGCATGACTGGTCGCCGCGATCCCTCCGCTCCGGCTGACCAGAGCCTGGAGCATGGGAGAATTGCTGTTGTAGATTTCCCCCGGAATCAAGGGGGCTCCCGGATCGACCAGTTCGTCCCCGGTCGTGATGATCTGGATGAGGGGCCGGGCATGGACCGGAATCTCGGGAACGCCCTGGGAGGCCAGCAATCCGATCCGAGCGGGAGTAACGAGATCCCCCCGCTTCAAGAGCGTCTGTCCGGCACAGACATCACCACCGCGACGCCGAATATTCTCTCCCACCTGAACCCCTTCGCTGATCGTGACCTGGTTCCCCTCTCGGATCACGTCCTCCTGCATGATCACCGCATCGGCACCACGTGGGATCGGAGCCCCGGTGAAAATGCGAATCGCTTCGCCCGACTCGCAAGCGAGGGAAAGATCGAGCCCTGCAGGTTGTTCTTCGTCGCGGACTCGCAGGGCGCTCCCGGCCTGGGCTTCCTCAGCTCGGACCGCATAGCCATCCATGCTAGAGTTGTCAAAGGGCGGAGAATCGATTGCCCCCGTCATGTCCTGAGCGAGAACCTGGTCCAGAGCGAGTTCGAGCGGCACCCAGGTGACTGCGCCTGCCTCTACGGTATCGAGAATGCGTTGGCGGGCCTCAGACTCTTCGAGCATGCAAAGATGAAAGGAGTGAGCAGAGACGGTGTCAAACCCGAATGGTTTGATTTTGAGAAGAAGGAGCGAGCGGAAACAAGGCTCTCGGAACGGCGAGACGCGGTCCCGCCATATCATCCAACCAACTACATTCTCCCTGCAAGAAGCTCCCGCTGAAAGATCAGCTCCTTGGGAAGGTGATCATAGAGGTCGAGATAGAGATCCGCTTCCGAAAGCAATTCCCCTCGGAACTCTTCGGGACTCACCGACATCAACTGCTCGAACTGCTCCTCCGAAAAATCGAGTCCCTCGAAATTCAATTCGTCGTAATGCGGCACCCATCCGAGCTCGGCCTCGTGCCCCCTGCCCTGTCCACGAACCCGATCAAAAATCCACTCGAGGACTCGCATATTTTCTCCAAATCCTGGCCAGAGAAACTTTCCATCGGCACCCTTTCGAAACCAGTTCACGTGAAAGATTCGAGGCAGATCTCCAATTTTCTTTCTCATCTCGAGCCAGTGCGCGAAGTAGTCGCCCATGTTGTAACCGCAGAACGGCAGCATCGCGAAAGGGTCATGACGGATCTTCCCGATCGCGCCCTCCGCCGCAGCGGTCATCTCGGAGCCGAGATTGGCGCCGAGGAAGACTCCATGGACCCAGTTGAAAGCCTGAAACACCAGCGGCATCGTCGTGGCACGGCGCCCTCCGAAGATGATCGCATCGATGGGCACTCCTCTCGGATTCTCCCAGTCCGGATCGATCGCAGGACATTGGGAAGCGGGAGCGGTAAATCGCGAATTGGGATGCGCAGCAGGCGTCTCGGATTCCGGAGTCCAGGGATTGCCCTTCCAGTCTGTAAGCTTTGCGGGAGGTTCTTTCGTCATCCCCTCCCACCAGACATCGCCATCCTCGGTCAGAGCGACGTTGGTAAAAATCGTGTTGCCTCTCAGTGAGGCCATCGCATTGGGATTCGAATCCTCGGATGTACCGGGGGCGACGCCAAAGTAACCGGCCTCGGGATTGATCGCACGGAGCTTTCCATTCTCATCCGGTTTGAGCCAGGCGATATCGTCTCCCACCGTCGTGACCTTCCACCCTTTCTCGCGGTAGACCTTGGGAGGTACGAGCATGGCAAAGTTCGTCTTTCCGCAGGCACTGGGAAACGCCGCGGCGACATACCGTTTTTCGCCGTCGGGGTTTTCCACTCCGCTGATGAGCATGTGCTCGGCCATCCAGCCGTCGTCCCGCGCCATGACGCTCGCGATACGGAGAGCGAGGCATTTTTTCCCGAGGAGAGCGTTCCCCCCGTAGCCACTGCCATACGACCAGATCTCCCGATCTTCAGGAAAGTGCACGATGTATTTCTCCTCGTTGCACGGCCAAGGCACATCCTCCTCGTCGGGCATCAGAGGGGCGCCGACCGAGTGGACACAGGGGACGAAGTCCCCATTCTCGCCGAGCTTGTCGAGAACGGGCTGCCCCATTCTCGTCATCAACTTCATGTTTACCGCGACATAGGCAGAATCGGTAATCTCAACGCCGAAGATCGCCATATCCGAGTCGATCGGCCCCATGCAGAAAGGGATGACATACATCGTTCTTCGCCACATCGAGCCGCGAAAGAGATCGCCGAGCGTCTCTCTCATCTCCGCTGGCGCGACCCATCGATTGGTTGGGCCAGAATCGGACTGGCGACGGCTGCAAATAAAGGTGCGATCCTCGACCCGTGCCACGTCTTTCGGATCCGACCAGGCAAGATAACTGTCGGGACGTTTCTCCGGATTGAGCTTCAGGAAAGTCCCCGCATCGACCAGTTCCCCACAAAGCCGGTGCCACTCCTCGTCGCTCCCATCGCACCAGACCACGTCGCGCGGCTGACAGAGTTCCCGGATTTCTTCGACCCAGGCGAGCAGCCCGGCGTGATTCGTTGGCGCGGATGACATGTAAAAAACCTAGCTGTCCTCTACCGGTTGTCGAGCGCTAGGATGGACCAGATCCCAAGATTTCTCGTGCCTATTTTGTTCCCGCCCCACTAGAGGAGACTGGAAAAATCAGGGATTCCGGAGTACTCATTCCGCTCTCCATGTTTACCCTTCTCAAAACCGATTCCCAGACCGCAGCGCGCCGCGGTCGCATGAGCCTCGCTCATGGAGAAGTGGAAACCCCGACTTTCATGCCGGTCGGGACCCGCGGCACCGTGAAATCGGTCCATCCGCAAGAGCTGATCGACCCGGCTCTCGACTGTCGAATCATTCTCGGGAACACCTATCACCTCTACCTCCGACCCGGCACCGAGGTCCTCGATGAATTCGGCGGGCTCCACGAGTTCATGCGCTGGGATCGACCCATTCTCACCGATTCCGGCGGTTACCAGGTGTTCTCGCTCTCGAAGCTTCGAAAAATTTCCGAAGAGGGCGTACGCTTTCAGAGTCACATCGACGGTAGCCCTCTCTTTCTCACCCCCGAGTCCGTCCTCGAAATCCAGCAGTCCATCGGGAGCGATATCTGCATGATCCTCGATGAGTGCCCGCCCTATCCCTGCGAGAAGGACTACGCAACCAATTCCCTCGCCTTGACCCAACGCTGGGCGGAGCGGGCTCGCGACTGGATCGAGAAACATCGCCCTCCCGGACAGAACTATTTCGGCATCGTCCAGGGTGCCTGCTACGGCGATCTCCGCGAGAAAGCAGCTCGCGACCTCGTCGATCTCGATTTCGATGGCTACGCAATCGGAGGATTGTCGGTGGGAGAACCTGTGCCAGAAATGCTCAAAGCCGTCGACGTTGCGGCCCCGATCCTTCCCGAAAACAAGCCCCGCTACGCCATGGGCCTAGGGCAGCCCGATCAACTCCTCGAACTCATCAGCCGGGGGATCGATATGTTCGACTGTGTCCTTCCCACTCGCGTGGCGAGAAACGGCACCGCATACACGGCCACCGGGAAGATCAATCTGAAGAATGCCCAGTGGGAAAAAAGCCAGGAATTGCTCGCACCCGACGGTCAAACCCACCCCCTTTGCGAGGGATTCACCCGTGGTTACCTCCGACACCTCATCAAAAACGACGAAATTCTCGGCTTGCGGCTATTGACGCTCCACAACGTCACTTTTTATCTCCACTTGATGAAAGAGGCTCGTCGTGCTATAGACGCCGGCACGTTTGCCGATTTTAAGGCAGATTTTATCTGCCAGTATCGTGGCGAAAAAATCGACGCCTGAACGTCAGGCGTCTTTTTGTGTCTGATCACATCTCCATTTCTAGAAAGCAATGAACCCAACCCACCTTCTCATCCTCGCTGAAGCCGCTCCTACCGCCGCCCCTGGTGGAGGTCTTGGCATGTTCGTCCCCATGATCCTCATCATGGTGATGTTCTATTTCATCCTCATCCGCCCCCAGCGGAAGCAGCAGAAAGCCCAGGAAGAAATGAGAAAAAATGTCCGGGTCGGCGACAAAGTCGTCTCCATCGGCGGGATCCACGGTCTCGTTTCCGGGATGACGGACAAAACCGTATCCGTGAAAATTGCGGACGGGCTCAGCATCAAGTTCGATCGCAGCGCCATTGCCTCGGTTGAGAGCAAGGGCAAAGGAGGCGACTCTTCCGACGAAAAAGAAGAGGAGACCGACGAGAAACAGGGATAGATTCCCCTCCGCGAAGGATTCAACCCTCTTTCCTCACCAGCTCAACTCTGTTGAGTCCCCGATTTCACCCTGTTCGTTCTTTCACCCATCCCTGTTGATTTCCCTCCGGGATTTCATTTCTCCAGTTCCTCCAACGAGTCACGGTTTCTCCCCCAATTTCCTACGTTTTTCCTATGCAAGCTCAAGACGCAGAGACCCCCGCCGCTGATGCTCCTGCCACTCCCGCAGAATCTACAGCCACCACCGAACCCGCCGCTGATGCCGCTCCCATTTCCGCCGAAGTTTCGGCCGAAACACAGGAAGCGGTAGATGCCGCTGTCGATGCGCTTCTCAATGCCAAGACGGGTGCTGCTGAAGGAGCCGCCGAAACGCCGGAGGCCGCTGACGCCGCGCTCGATGCCACCAGTGGAGTCGCCGACGTCATCGAAACCGCCAGCAATGCGGTTTCCTCCCAGATGGTCTTCCTCCTTGGACTTGGCCTGCTGGCACTCTTTATCTACTACTTCGCCACGGAAACGGCCCGACGGAAGCGCATCGTGGGATCAATCCTCACGGTCTTCGTGGGAGCCCTCTGCGTCTGGCTCTATTCAACCGTGGGAATGAAGGAGGGAATCGAGCTCCAAGGTGGTGTTTCGATGGAGATCCGTATCATTCCGAACCCTGGGCAGGAAGTCAGCGAAGCGGCTCAGCAGCAGGCAATCCAGGTTCTCGAAGGACGACTCAACAAGCTGGGAACCGGTGAGGTCATTCTCGCTCCTTCCGGTGAAGACGGGATCTTCCTCCAGATGCCTGGAGTCGGGGAAGAGACCCTCAAGGAAATCGAGGAAACGCTCGAGCAGGTCGCCCGTCTCGAATTCTCCATTCTCCACCCCCAGAGCATGGGACTTGCCAGCCGGGTCGCCGGAGGAGCCGATGTCGTTCCGGGCTACGAGGCGCTCCCCTACAAGGAAAGCTTCGACGATGACGGCAACAAGCTCCCTACCCGCTACGGTCTCGTCAAGATCAAGCGCGACATGGAAGGGGAATACGTCAACAAGGCAGGATACTTCTATGGTCAATCGGGACACTCCATTTCCGTCGATTTGACCGGCGACGGAGCCAAGATCATGGGCCCTCTCTCTGCGGAGAACATCAAGCAGCCCATGGCAATTATCATGGATGACGTCATCCTTTCCTCCCCCGTCATTCAGGATGTTCTTACAAGCCAGTTTTCGATCACCGGAGACTTCTCGCAAGACGAGGCACTCCAGCTCGCCTCGGCACTGGAGAACCCCCTCAAAAACCCCATCGAGATCGAGTATTCGAACTTCATCACTCCGACGATGGGACAGGCCACGGTCAATCAGGGCATCTACGCCGGTGTCGCCGGTCTCGCCCTGACGTTGCTCTTCATCCTGATCTACTACCGCTTTGCCGGAATCCTCGCCCTCATCGGCCTCTGCCTCAGTATTGCGATCATCTTCGGAGCGATGTCTCTCTTCCAGTTCACCCTGACACTGCCTGGTATCGCTGGAATCATTCTCACGATCGGTGTCGCGATCGATGCCAACGTACTCATCTACGAACGATTGCGAGAGGAATTGGCGGCCGGCAAGTCGCTCAAGCCTGCCATCGATACGGCGTATGAGAAAGCCTTCTCCGCGATCATCGACGCCAACATCACGACACTGATCACTGCGATCATCCTCTATGCCGTCGCTGCGGGAACGGTCAAGGGCTTCGCGATCACTCTCATCATTGGTATTTTCGCGACCCTGTTCTGTTCGCTGCTGGTGACAAGAGTCTGCTTCAGCTGGGGACTCGAGCTCAACCTCGTCAGGAAGCTCAGCTTCATGAATCTCGTGCCTGACCAGGTGATCGACTTCCTCGGAAAGCGCAAGATTTGCCTCATCGCCTCGATTGTCGCTCTCGTTGCCTCGCTCATCATCGTTCCCTCGATGGATCCGCGTGGTGTCGAGCTCAAGGGCGGTGACTCTCTCACTATTCAAACCACGGACGGGCTTACCAAGGAGAACATCAACGAATCCCTCGCCGACCTCGATCTCGGAGGAACTCCACTCGTTCAGGTGCAGCGTCCGGTCGGAGCTCCCGGCGAGTTTTTCCTGATTCGCTCTCCCGACAACACCGCCCAACAGATCGAGGCTGAAATTGAGAAAGATCTCGGGGTCGAGCTGAAAGACACTACGGTCAGTTCCGTCGGTTCTGCAGTCGGCAAATCCATGCTCATTTCCTCTGGCATCGCCCTCCTCATCGGTATCGGTGCGATCCTGATCTATGTCACGATCCGGTTCGAGTTTGCCTTTGCCCTCGGTGCGATTGCCGCCCTTTTCCACGATCTTATTGTCGTGGCCGGGATCACGACACTACTGGGCCAGGAGTTCACTCTTATCACCGTGGGTGCCTTTCTGACTATTGCTGGCTACTCGATCAACGATACCATTGTTGTCTTCGACCGGGTTCGAGAGGGCCTTGCCACGAAGCGAGGAGATGTCAAAGACATCATGAACTATGCACTGAACAAGACCCTTGCCCGGACCTTGCTCACCAGTGTGACGACCTTGATCACCGTGATCGTCCTCTTCCTCTTCGGAGGCCCGGGACTGCGGAACTTCGCTCTCACCCTGATTGTCGGAGTCATGATCGGAACCTACTCCTCGATTTTCATCGCTGCCCCAATCGTTCTCTGGTGGGCTCGCAGATCTGGAACCAATCTTCGTCGCGAGGTTCTCGACACCGAGCAATCCAAGATCGAAGCCATGGGCGGCCCGCAGCAGGCGTAGAGCGATCGGACCGCGTCCTCGTGGTCCGCTTTTCGGTCTGGATCGGTTGGCTCACTTTTCCCCCAATCGTCGGACATCGGGGACGATGTCCCTCCCTTCCTGCCGGAGGGACCGCGTCCTCGTGGTCCGCTTTTCGGTTTGGGCCCGGCGTATCCTTTTCCACCCTCGGATATCGGGGACGATGTCCCTCCTTTCTGCCGGAGGGACCACGTCCTCGTGGTCCGCTTTTCGATTTGGGCCCGGCGTATCCCTTTCCACTCTCCGAACATCGGGGACGATGTCCCTCCACTTTTTGACTTGTTTTTCTGCTCCGCAAAACCGAAAATATGTTCACATGAGCACTTTTTCTCTTCCGAGTCGAAAGAGCCCCTACGTCCTGAACCGAAGCCCAGAAACGGGTCAGCCACAGATCGTTTTCGTTACCGTTTGCGCATTTCAGCGGAAACACCTCTTTGCCAACGAGTCATTTCACCAAGCTCTCCTCGATTCATGGGAAAAGGCGACCGATTGGAGACCTGGTTACTACACGATTCTCCCCGACCACTTGCATTTCTTCGCCTCCCCCGGTGTTTCAAATCCGTCCTCGGTTCGTCAATGGATTCGCTACTGGAAGCGGATCGTGAGTCGCTCTCTTGGGCATACCGCTGACAATCCTTTGTGGCAACGTCATGCCTGGGACCGGTTGCTGCGCAGTTCTGACTCCTATGCGGAAAAAGTCGCCTACGTCAGGAACAATCCCGTTCGTCACGGTCTCATTGAGAACGCTGGCGATTGGCCGCTTCAAGGAGAAGTCTATTTTCTGAATTGGTATCGATAATCCGGACATCGGGGACGATGTCCCTCCCTTTCTGCGGAGGGACCACGTCCTCGTGGTCCGCTGCCTCGGCCTGGGCACCACGTATTCCCTTCCACCCTTGGACATCGGGGACGATGTCCCTCCCTTTCTGCCGGAGGGACCACGTCCTCGTGGTTCGCTGCCTCGGTCTGGGCACCACGTATTCCCTTCCACCCTCGGACATCAGGGACGGTGTCCCTCCCTTTCCCGCCGGAGGGACCACGTCCTCGTGGTCCGCTGCCTCGGCCTGGGCACCACGTATTCCCTTCCACCCTTGGACATCGGGGACGATGTCCCTCCTACTCCCACTCGATGCTCGCAGGAGGCTTGGTCGAGATGTCGTAAAGGACTCGATTGACGCCGGGAACCTCGTTGAGAATCCGATTCGAGATCTCTCCGAGCAATTCATAGGGCAGATGCACCCACTCGGCAGTCATGGCATCTTCACTGGTGACCGCTCGGATGCTGAGCGCATACTCGTAACTTCGCTCGTCTCCTTTCACTCCCACCGTCTTGGTCGGAATCAGCGCGGCGTAGGCCTGCCATACGGAATCATACCAGTGCTTCTCGCGGAGCAGTCCGATGTAGATGTCGTCCGCGTCCTGGATGATCCGAAGTTTCTCCTCCGTAATCTCTCCGGGACAACGGACGGCAAGACCGGGCCCTGGAAAAGGATGCCGACCGACAACGCGCTCGGGCAAACCGAGGACACGCCCCAATTCCCGAACCTCGTCCTTGAAGAGTTCATCGAGAGGCTCGACAACCCGGCCCTCGGCCTTGAGTTCCATGATCCGATCGACACGATTGTGATGTGTCTTGATCGTCGAAGCAATCGACCCACTGGTCGCGCTCTCGATCACATCCGGATACAAGGTCCCCTGGGCGAGTAGCTCGACATCATCTCCCACCGCATCGAAAAACACCTCCACGAAGAGGCGGCCAATGATGCGCCGCTTCTCCTCAGGATCGGTCTCTCCTTTCAAGGCAGTCAGGAAACGCTCGGAAGCGTCGATCGTTTCGATCTCGATCCCGACCTCTTCGAAGAGGGAAACGACTTCCTCCGCTTCGTTCTTTCGAAGCAGTCCCGTATCGACAAAAATATTCCGGGTATCAACCTTGGCTTCGTGAAGCAGGGCGGCGAGAACCGACGAATCGACCCCACCCGACACACCACAGACAATCTTCCGATCGCCGACCTGGGCTTGCACCTTCTCGACCAACTCATCCTTGAACGACGCGATCTTGAACACGGGCAAATCCGTCGCCCGACCGAGGAAAGATTTGAGAATCTCGGTCCCCTCGGTGGTGTGGGAAACTTCCGGATGGAACTGGATCCCGAAGAATCGCTCGTTCCATCGCAGCGCGACCGGAATGCCATCGAGATTCGTTCCCATGACCTCACAGCCATCTGGAAGCTGGCTCACCGTATCGGAGTGGCTCATCCAGATCTGGGAATGGCCTTCGAGATCGTTGAAGATACCATCGACCCCTTCCGAAACGAGCAGGGTCGCCGGGCCGTATTCACGGGTGTTCCCCGGGGCGACCTCACCGCCGAACTTCCTGTTCAACAGCTGCATTCCGTAGCAGACGCCGAGGACGGGAACTCCGAGCTCCACGAGATAGTCGAAGTCGATGTCGGGCGCCCCCTCTTCGAGAGTCGACCGGGGACCGCCCGAAAGAATCACGGCAGCGGGATTCCCGGTTTCTCGCAATTCAGAAGGTTGATAGAGACGGGAAAAATACCCGAGCTCACGGATTCGACGAACAATCAGTTGGGTATACTGAGAACCAAAATCGATGACGGCAATAGGATGCTCCATGGGAGGAAAAGAAAAAAAGAAAAAGCGTCGAGCAATCAGCCTGCTGACTGGTAGTTCACCGGCTCTTCGGTGATGGTGATGTCATGAGCATGGCTCTCTTTGAGTCCACCAGGGGTGATCCGCACGAACTTGGCTCGCTCTCGGAGATAGCGCAGGTTTTCCGCACCGACGTATCCCATTCCGCTCCGGAGACCTCCGAGCAGTTGAAAAACGGTATCGGAAAGGGGCCCCCGATACGGAACACGAGCTTCGACCCCCTCGGCAACCAGTTTGCCGGAGGAATTCTGTCCGTAGCGATCCCCGGACCCTTTCCTCATGGCCTTGAGCGACCCCATGCCTCGATATTCCTTCCAGGTTCGTCCCTGGTAGTTGACCATTTCTCCGGGACTTTCCCGACAACCTGCGAGGAGGGATCCCAGCATGACGAGATCCGCTCCTGCCGCAATCGCCTTGACGACATCTCCCGAGTAACGGATTCCCCCGTCCGCAATCACCGGAACTCCTGCATCCCGACACACGGGCGCGACGTTCTGAATCGCACTGAACTGAGGCGTTCCCACTCCTGCGATGACACGAGTCGTGCAAATCGATCCGGGACCGACCCCGACCTTCACAGCGGAAGCACCTGCAGAAATCAAATCGGCGGCCCCATCTGCGGTGACCACATTTCCTGCGACCACGGCGATACCGTGATCACTTCGCAACTTCTCGATCACGGACAGCACTCGCTCGGTATGTCCCGTCGCCGCATCGATGAAAACAGCGTCCGCCCCGGCAGCAATGACGCCCTCGGCTCGTTCGAAGCAATCCTCGCCCACGCCGATCGCAGCACCCACCCGAAGGCGGCCCATATCATCCTTGGCGGAGTTGAGATACATATCCCTTTTCTCGATATCCTGAGCGGTGATGAGCCCGGCAAGGCGCCCCTCTTCGTCCACCAAGGGCAACTTCTCAATCCGACTTTGTTGCAAGAGACGCCGCGCTTCCTCCAATCCCGTCGAGGCCTTGGCGATGACGAGTCGATCCTTGGGAGTCATCACCGCGGAAACGGGAGCGTTTTCATCTTCGATATACCAGATGTCCCGACTCGTAACCATACCGATGAGCACTCGATTTTCATCGATAACGGGAAATCCATTGACCCCCCTTTCATTCATCACCTCCTGGAGCCGGGCCAGGGAGACATCGGCCGAAATCGTAAACGGATCGGTGATGACGGTATTCTCGGACCGTTTTACCTTGGCCACCATATCGGCCTGATCCTCGATCGGCATGTTCCGATGGATGACACCGATTCCTCCCTCCCGGGCAAGCGCAATCGCGAGGCCGTCCTCCGTGACCGTATCCATCGCCGAGGAGACGACCGGAATCTTCAGGGAGATGTCCGCGGTGAGTCGTGTGGATATATCGACCTCTGCCGGTAAAACCCCGCTTCGCTGCGGGATCAAGAGAACATCATCGAAACTAAGACCAAGAGGTAGTTCACCCATAGATAATGTTTAGGAGCGACTCCCCAAGGATCAAGCGAAAGTTTCCGAACAGGAGAGAAAAGTCGCCGCAGAACGAGTCCTCCCAATCGCGAGCTAAACGCCCTGGGTGTGGGATCTCATCGGATCCGGGAAGATCCCCGGATCCGACTCGAAATCTCTGGACTACTGGTTCCCGCCAGGTTCTCCGGGCTGAGCGTTGGGATTCCCGCCGTTGGGATTGCCCTGGGAATTCTCTTCCGGCTTCTCCTCTTCCTCGGCTTCGTCGTCGTTTCCTTGACCGGACCCACCATTCTCATCCACACCTGGCGGGATCATGTTCTGCAGATCCGCAGGCAGATGGCTTGAGTTGAGCAGGCGCGCCCCCGAGTTTCCGCCGGGATTCCGGTTGGCTTCGTTGAGCTCCTTCATCCCGACTCCAGAAAGCCGTCGACCGAAGATCGAGTTCACCGAGAGACCCTCGGACTCACTGAATGTCGGATTGATCGAAGGCGCATAGAACGTCTCGAACACTCCAGGCGTCGATGACAGGAAGGCTGGAGCCTGGGTGTAGATCTGAACCACATATGGAGAGTCACCCAGAATCAAGGTATTGAAGTTCGCGATCCAGTTACCCGCGATATCCGCCACCACCGTGAGCTGACCTCCCGAGAGGAGTTCCCCATTCCGGCCCAGCACGCTGATCGTAATCACGGATCCAGGCGAAGCCGATCCCGAGTAACTCGGGATCAAGGTCAGGATTGGAGTTCCCGTGGAGTTTCCTTCCTCATCACGCTGATCAAATCCAGCAGACTCGGCAAAGCGGAAGCCTTCGAGGATGCGAGAGCCACCAGTCAGGAAAACTCCGTTGATCGATGCTCCATCGGCACCCTGGATCGTCACCTCGATCGTTTCCGTGACCACGCCTCCGTTTCCATCATTCACTTCATAGGTGAAGACCTCCGTGAGGGTATCCCCCGCACGAAGCGCCTGGACATCAGCCAGTCCATTGTTCACGGAGTAGATGAAGTTGCCGTTCTCATCGATCACGAGGTCACCGTAGGCCCCCTTGATCTGAGCAGGATTGCCTGTCGTTGGCTGGCCGGTCGGATTGACGTTTCCGTCGTAGTCCGTTCCACCGTATCTGATCTCGGAGACGACCGGAGCATCGGTGAAGTCCTTATCCGTATCGTTGATGAGAACATTGCCCGCAGGGTTCGCCGGGCCGCCGGATCCACCCTCATAGGCGGTGGAGGTGTCAGCAGTGAGTTCTGGAGCGTCATTGGTTCCCGTGACTCGAACCGTGATTGTCTGCGTGCCCGAGTTTCCGCCACTGTCCGTCGCCGTAAGGGTGAAGACAATGTCGACCGTTTCCCCCGCGGCCAGGTAGTCGAAGGTCTCTCCATTGCTGTTGAAGGTCCAATCGATGTCTGCGTCGTTGACGCCAGCGCCGATGGCATTGGCAGGGTTGGCTGGACTGATCGAAAGCATCGCCTGGAGTTGCGCATTCGTGTATGGCAATCCGGCAACCTCTCCTGCGGCGGTCACCCCAGTGACTTCCACGGAAACCGTCTCGCTCGTATCCGCATCCGTCAGGCTGACTTTTCCACCCGTTGTGAGCGTTCCGTCGGCCTCCGTGACGCCTTCCTCGATCGAATCGGTATCGGTTCCGTCGACAAAGAAGACCGGTGCATCGCTTTCCCCATTGATCGTTACCGTCACCGTAGCAGTGCTGGTCTCACCATCCTTGTCAGAAATGGTGTAGGTGAATGTGTCCGTTGCCGACTCCCCTGCTGCCAGGTAGTCGAACTGGCCATTCGGATCATAGGTGAAGGTGCCATCGCCCACTCCCGTGTTCACACTGGAGAGAACCTGGGGCCCGAGGATCTCGCGACCGTTCGTGCCGGGACCTTCCCAACTGACCTGGAGTCCAGCGCCACCGCCGCCTTCGAAGTGGCCGATCACGATCTCATGCAGGCCTGCCGTCAGGGTCACGGGAGCACCCGAGATATCGGCCATGCCGCCAAACCCGATTCGGCTGGCAACCACGTCGCCGTCCACCACGATGGTGAAGCCGTCGTCGGCGCGCCCGGTGAAGGTGTAGTCTCCATCGGCCGGCACGTTGATGTATCCTCGGAAGAGGGCAGCCACCTGGTCGTTATCGACCTGGGCACCCGGCTCTGTCTGGAGCAGTCCTCCGAAGGTGTTCCCGAGCGATCCTCCACGTGCAAGAGTGGTTCCCATGCCGGTTGCCTCTTCGGTTCCGGCTCCGAAGTCGATCCAGCGAGTGAAGATGTCCGTATCAGGAGCCTGAGAAGGCAGCGCTTCGAGGAGAATGTTTGCGTCGTCCGGGATCTCGTAAAGGAGATACGGGCTTCCACTGCCTGCGATGTCATTGTTGGCACCGTTGTTCAGGTCGTAAAACTCACCTTTCAGTCCCCCGGAAACAAAGGTTCCCGGCGTGGCGACGTCGTTGTAGAGAACCGCAGGTGGAATGATCACCCGGGTGTTTCCGGTGTCGGCTCCAGAGTAGGAAACCTGGACGCCTGCTCCACCAGCTCCTTCGAAGAAGCCGACCCAGATATCGTGCATTCCCGCATCCAAGGTGACGGATCCGGTTCGGTTCACCATCCCGCCATCGCGGTTGAGAGTGGTTACGGGTTCCCCATTGATGAAGACCACGCTGCCATCGTCACTCCGTGTCGTGAAGTCGTAGGTTCCCGCAGTGGTGATTTCGAGCTGCCCGCTGAAGACCGCGGCAATCTGGTCGCCATCCATGTCCGCGGTTTCCCCGACATCGTTGAAAAGCCCCTGCCAGGGAGGAACGCTACCGCTATTGTATCCGCCTCGATCGAGGACTGAGCCGTCACCCTGGGTCACGTCCGTTCCGACACCAAAATCGATTCGTGGTGTGATCACCGTCGCCGCCGAAGTCAGACCGAGACGCTGAAGCGCCTGCATCACGACAAACTCGTCTGCCTGAACCTGCTCGAGCACCCACGTCCGAGCCGAGGGCAGACCGATGTCTTCTCCTTCGCCAAAACCGTTGTTCAGATCGAAGAAGGATCCGAGAAGACCACCGTTCTTTCCACTAGTCGTATCAAAAGTAACGGTTCCCTGGGTGGCGCTGGTATCGATGCTCTGCACAAAGATCGCGTCACTCGCATCCGTGTCCGAATCGTTGTTGAGAAGACCGTTCGCAGGATCGCTCACCGTGAGCACACCATCCTCCGAGACCTCATAGCCGCCATCATCAACAGCCGTATTGCCGTCATTCTGGCCGGTGATCTCGATGGTCACGGTCGCCGTGTCCTGCGTTACCGCCGTTCCGTCGCCACGATCATCGTTGACGGTATAAGTGAATGAGTCTGTGGTACGCTCTCCCGTGGAGAGGTAGTCAAAGGCCCCACTCGGATTGTAGGTGAAGGTGCCATCCGCGTTCATCGTGACGACCGCTCCACTCGCGAGAGTGACCGGCGCCCCAACTCCGGCGGCGTTTCCGTCGACCGCGATGATGTTCTTCGGATCATCGTCGTCACCACCTGGATTCACTCCCGGAACGACCGGTGGATTGCTATCCGGATCCGTGTCGTTCGAGGTCACGTTCTGACCGGTGAGAACATCGTCCTCATTGATCTCGTAGAGATCGTTGACCGCATCGATCTGATCGTTGGCACCGGTCACAAGGATGGAAACCGTCGCCGTACTCGTGGTTACGTCGAATCTCGATGGATCCGTAGACTCCAGTCCGATTCCAAGAACGCCATTCTGCAGGAGAGAATACTCCGCGGACGGATCGGTCTGGCTGTTGGGAGGAGTCCCATTAGCGATCACGATTTCACCGGAGTCACCTCCGCCACCTTCATAGTAGAAGGCGTCGAGCGCGAGCACATCTCCCGCAGCCACCGTAAAGGTTCCATAAGTCCAGCGATGAGCCGTGCCTCCAGTATATCCGATCACGTTGTCCCCGGCCGCAAACGCTCCATTGACCTGACCTGCCCGTGTCTCGAAACCGGTGAAAGCAGAGCTGCCCCCAGTCGTCCTATCGGTCAACTCGATCCGACGACCATCGTCACTTCCCATCGCGATGGTGTAGGTTCCGGCGTTTTCGAAACGCATGAAGGTCGTGGTCCGAATCGCGTAGTTCACTCCTGCTGCTCCGGCAGGATCAAACGGACCGGGACCGCCACCGGGGCCATCCCCAGCGATTGAACCAATCGTATTGTTCACGCCAAAGTCCTCGCCGTTTCCGGCGTAGTCAAAGACCGTTTCGGTGTCCGTCACATTATTCAGGACATTGTATCCCGCGACGGTGCCGGTGGTTCCTGCTCCCGCAATATCCAGAGCATCAAAGAGAGCTTTCCAGTTGTCAGTCGAGGTTCCCGGATTTGGTCCTCCCGTATTCACGAGTTGGACGTTCAACAATCCATCTGGCGGAGTCGTCGCATCCGTGATGGTGTAGGTAAAGGTATCGATCACAGACTGCCCCTCGTCGAGATCCTGGAGATTCGCCGCATTGGTTGGATCGTAGCTGAAGCTACCGTCAGCATTCACGGTGACCGATGCGCCTAGAGCACTGGTCGTGTCAGCACTTGCCAACTGGATGGTGTCCCCGTCGTCGACATCGAAATCATTCTCGAGCAACCCACGAGTCAGGGTCCGAGGTGCACTGACCCCGAATTCCTGAACAACGAAGTTTCCATTCGCGGACATTCCTGGCCCGTTATTGGAGAAACTCGGATCCTCGAGCGCCTCGAGGCGGAAGCCGGTGATATTCGTCAGGCTCGTTGTCGCCTTGATCGTGAAGGTCTCGAAGTTGTTGACCGGTCCGGACGCCAGGATTGAATTGTCGCCATTGATCGTAAAGGTCGCCTGGCCATCCGTAGTGATCGAATCCGGAGTCAGCTCGATCCAGTTCGCATCCACATCGCCACCATTCTGCAAGCCATCGGCAAACGTGGAACGGTCGTCGGTGGTCACGGAGATCCGGAATTTACCGAGCACGTGGTTGGTAAATCCACCGGACTGCATCGTGAAGGTCAGTTCCGTCGGCACTCCATTCGGATTCAGATCGGTGACCGTTTCAAAGACCGCGGTATTCTCGCCGAGTGCACTGTTCGCCCATCCCGAATCCTGTGCGGTATTTCCATCGAGCATCTCCGATGCATCGAAAGTGTTCTGCGAACGAACTGCCGTAGCGTTTTGCAAAGCGACGGGCTCATCGTTGAGAACCCGGATATAGACCTCGGCATAAGGAATCGCGTGATTCTCATTGCCACTCTCCCAGAGGAAATTGCTTGGGTCGTTCGAACCATTGGCCACTGCCGAGCCGTAGGCAAAACCCGCCTGGTTGGCGTGCCCTCCCCAAGCCCAGGTAAAAATGCGGTCCGCATCGTTTCCAATCGTTCCATTATTGAAACTGTCCCTCGTGTTCCGCCCCGCCACGCTCTCAATCTCTGCACCAGGCAATCCAGCCGGTGCATTCAGGGTCGTTTGGGTCACCCCATACTGACTGTCCTCGATATTGAAAGTGAAGGCATCGCCATTCCCGGTAAAGTCGGTCCATCGAACTTCCTGATACTCGGTTCCCGTCGTATCGGCCGCCCGCTTGATCCGGATTTCCACGTCGTCCATCGTCAAGCCGGACTGAGCGAGGAGATCATTGATGATTGCATCGCTGTAGGCAGCAGGAGCAAACCCATCGGTCGTTCCCAATCCTTGGCTGACATCGGCAATATTGCCTTGCCCATCCGTATCAAACTGCCAGCCTTCGCGGCCTCGACCGATCAAGAGCCAACCTTCGTTGGTGTCATTATCGACGTAAGCGTCAAAGGTTTGCCCATCAGCCGTGATGCTGTGGATCCCGGTTCCAAGAGTGGTCAGATTCCCGAGGTTGATCGCCGTTGCAGGGTTGTTCAGCACGTTGTCCTCGCTGACGGAATATCCCACATCATCATTGGCTGTCGGATTGTCATTCTTCCCGTTAACGGTGATCGTCAAGGCACCGCTGGATGGCTCAGCATCCAATTCTTCCAGCGTAAAGGCGTTGAGAATTGGATTCTGGTCTCCTCCCGGAGCACCCGTGGCTCCATTGAATTCAAACACGGTCGAAGTGCTGCTCGCCGTGAATGTATAGGTAACGAGTCTCGCCTGGGTCGCGTCACCGGTCCGGGATTCGAAATTATCGACAATCGTGACGCCATCCTGAAGAATGTCGAAATCGCGACTGCCACCACTTGAGTCAGCAATCAAGAGCTGCAGCTTGTAGATGCTCCCTGCCGTCAAGTCGTCCAAGGTCACCTGGAGAGTGTTCGGCGTATCCACAGCACCGGTGTTTTCCCACCGAATCGAACGCAACAGGCGCTCGAGATCGGATTCGGCTCCGGTGAGGGGATTCCCGTCCCCGTCAAAATTGGCACGTCCGGGCCCCCAATCGGTCACGACGTTATCGGCGTTTACGGTCACCCCAGGAGTGGCAGAATCCGCTGTGAAGACTGCATCTCCAATCGTCGGGGTATGAGCGTCGTTTCCGACATTCACTGCATACTTGAAGCTCCCGCTGAGATCGAGGTCACCGGTCCCAGTAAGAGCAGAAACGGTTGTTCCCAATGAGAGGTCGGCGTCTACGATCGTGTAGCCAAAGGACTCAATCTCGATATCGCCCTCATTGAGCGGATCCGTCTCCGCATCGTCGAGAAGGTAGGTATACTCCCCCGTCGAATTCATCGTCAATGTGCCAAAGCGCGTTTCGATGTCGACGGATCCACCACTTGGAACCGTATAGGTCTGACCATCAAAGGTAACGCTGACCACATAGAGTTGATCGTTGGCATCGACATCGATGTCCGCCTGATCTCCGGGGTTCGTCCCCACAGCGCCACCGCCGAGGGCACCGATCACATTTCCAGTGGTGCCGCCTCCGGTGACACCATCACCGCCAACGGTGACGGTCCCGTTCCGATCCCCACTGTTCTCAACGGCGAAATTCGCGTCATCATTGGCAATCGGATCATCGTTGGTTCCATTCACCGTGATCGTCAGCGTTGCCGAGGACGAAGGTTCCGCTGTCTTGGTTCCACTGATCGAGACTTGGCGCAGTTTGGTCCAGCCCCAACCACCGGAATCATTGTCGAAAAAATGCAGCTGGTAGGTTCCGCTGTCGAAATCCACCCCGGCAGCTTCCAACTCTCCCCTTGTCGCAGTAATCGTCTGAGTTGCCGAGCTGTTTCCATCTCGGAAGAAAGTTGTGACATACTCCCCCGTTTCCACATCATAAATCGCGAGACCTTTCTGTCCCGTATTCTGCGTCGATCCCCCGAAGGCATTGATGACCTCGTTTGGAGTGTCGTAAATCTGGCCACGATTCGGATTAGGAGCAGTTCCAGTTCCACTCTGATCCCCGTCACCACCCGCAAAATCCACGGAAAAGGCGATATCGCCCGCCGCCAGGCTCGGATCGAAAATGACATCTGGAGAAGCACCGAGGAATGGTGGGTTCACATCTCCAGAGTCATCGTAGGAGTGACCTCCTCCTGAAGTTCCCGCAGCGAGTCCGTCACTTCCATTTGCCGTCCCCGTGTAACCGAAGCCACTGAGAACCGTCCAGTCCTGGAGATCATTGGTAGCCCCAGTGCCAGTGAAATCCCAGGCCGCCGGATCCAGTGGTCCATCAACAATCGTGTAAGTGAATTCATCAAACTCGACATCTCCCGTATCGAGGGAATCAACCGCAGCGTCGTTGAGAGCATAGGTATAAGTTCCATCAGGATTGATGGTGAGGGTTCCAAATCGACCGTCTACCAAGGTCGGCCCCGAGACAGCACCTCCCTGGTTCACATTCTGGAAAGCGGGATCGATTCCTGTATAGGAGACTCTCGAAACCACCACGCTTCCATCGTGAGGATTCGAAGCAGGATTATCGTCGGGATCCGAGTCTGTATCGGCGACATCGGCGGTGGTTGCTCCGAGGTGAGCGCCGGCTCCTCCCATCACATTTCCGGTCGTAGTCGCCGTTTCTCCAGTATCAGCGCCGCCAGTCTCGGTGATCACATTCGTGTCCGGGTTAGCAATCGGCGCATCATTCAATGCAGTGAGAACGACGTCGTTTCCGTCGCCGCCCTGGTAACTGATCGAGAAAGTATGGCCATTCGAAGTGATCGTATCCCCCTCGGCCAATCCGGCGAAAGTGCTGTTCACGGGGTCCGTGCCATCATTCCGGATAATGGTAACGGTCGTGCCCTCTGCGATCGTGTTCGCCGCATCGGCAACCAGGCTGAGGTTTCCGCCCAGGGTTACCGAACCGGTCACGTCGACCAGATCAACGGCATTCGCTGCGTCGATACTGATCTCGAGAGTGGCAGCTGGATCAACTTCGAGTCCACCGGGAGTCGCTATGGTTTCTGACTCGCCGTCCGCTCCAATCTGGAGGGTGCCTTCGCGAATATCAGTCAGACCAGGGTAGGTATTGTTACCATCCAAGGACAGAGTTCCTGTGCCCAGCTTGACAATTCCGGCACGAGCGGCCGTTCGGAAGAGGCTTCCGTCGCCTGGATCTGTAGCCGTTTCCCAGGCTGCGTTGGATCCTCGGATTCCTACATCGGCTCCGCCATCACCGAGCGCGCCATTGACGACTCCAGGCAAGTCGTTCGGATCCCCACTTGCTGGATTGGCGAGAAGGAAGCCCCGTGCAGGACTGTAGCCGTCCCGATTGATACCACCTTCGCCACCATTACCATTCGTGAAACGGATCTCGATGTCATGCCACCCATCACCGTTGGCACCCATGCCAAAGTCAACGACAGGGCCGTCAGCAGAAGTATTTACCCCCGCGCTCAGGGCTCCATTGTTGATGCCATCGTCGATCGCAGTCGTAGTCGCGATATTCCAGTTCGAATTCCGAAGGACTTCCTGCCCATCGATTCTCACGAGGACTTCATCATCAATATTTTCCGCGAACGAGAAAATACCATCGGCGTCGAAGAACTGACCTTTGTAGACAATCGTCTCGGTCGTTCCATCAAATCCCCACGGTCCCTGATTCGTTCCAAACTCACCGGCTCTCGGGCTCGACTGGATCGTATCGGAGAGAATGTTTCCGCTCGGATTGTTCAGGTTCTGCTGGTCATACACCACTTCAGAAAGTCCTGGAACAAAGGTGCCATAGGTCTCAGAAATGAAGCTGGCAGAGCTGGAAATATCTCCGCGGAGATCCGTATCACCATCCCCCGTCACCGTAATGAGGAAGTTGCCCACATCGATTGCGGCGCCAGTCCCAAAGGTAGTCGAGGCCACACTGGAATTGATTGTCACATTCCCCAGCAAGGTAATATTCGCCGAAGCAAGGTCAGTATCTCCCTGCAGGTTATTGACCGAAACTCCTTCTCCAAGCACGAGATCTTCCACCCCAGTGTAATCCCCGGGAAGGTCGAAATTCAAGGTCGCCCCATCACTCAGGGTCGTTCCGGTGGCAACGCCGCCACCGCCCGTGCCGAGAGCTCCGTCGGCTCCAACCGTAAGCGTTCCCGCATCCTCTACCGTCGTAGTTCCGGTGTAGGTATTGGTATTGTTCAGGGCCAACTCTCCGGTGTCGTTGAGAGAAAGGTTTCCGGCTCCATCGACGACTCCATCGAAGGTCAGAGTCGTTCCTCCATCGACATCGATTCTCGGTGTGCCATTGATCGTGACAGAACCGGTGATGGTATTGGCATCAGCATCATTCCAGATGACGCCTTGACCGCCTTCGCCGTTTCCATCGTTGAGCACGAAGCTGTCGGAAACCGTGATATTTCCTCGAAGTCGCAATGTACCGTCTCCACTCACCGTCGTCCCGGCATCGGCGGTTCCCAAACCAAGGTCGGTTCGGATATCCACGATCCCGTTGTTGATCGTGGTCAACCCGGTGTAGGAGCTGTCGAGTTCCAGGGTGAGGACTCCATCGTCCTCTTTCCTGACACTGCCATCACCACTGATTCCAACGGTGCGGATGTTCGTGTTGCCAACACTCTCGAAGACCAGTTCATTGGTACCGCTGGTATCGACTCCACCGGTCAGGTTGAGCGTTCCACTACTGTTGCGGACCGTAGCGTCGCCACCAAGAGCAATCGAACCCGCAAAGGTGTTGTCTCCAAGACTCTGGAGCGCGCCATCGGACTTCGGACTGCCCCCACCACCGATGGTCAGATCCTCCACCAGGGAGTAATTGATCCCTCCGGTGACCCGGAGCGAAGCGCCATCATCGATGATGGTCCCGTTGGACACATCACCAAGAGCACCGTTCGAGGAGATCTCCAGTGTTGATCCGTTCTGGACGTGGATCTCACCACTGTATCCCGCTGAGTTGTCCGTCGGCAGGTAGACAGTGCCATCTCCGGTCACATCGAAGTCGGCAGCACCGCTGACATCTCTCAAAATGACGTCGGCCATCCCTGATGTCGTGACAGTCGAGGTCGTCCCCGCTGCGCCCTGGATTACGGTCGATGCAAAACCGAGATCCTGCTCCCCATCAAATGAATCCACGGTCAACGATACGCCTTCGGCTATTGTCAGTGTGCCCGTAGACTCCACGCTCACCACGATGGTTCCGACTTCAATCTCGGAATCCGACAGGATATTGACATTGTTCGTGATGGTCGTGTTCGAGGGATTGATCGATCGGAACAGGGTTGGCGTTCCGTCGAGTGGCTCGACCGCAGGCGCGTAGTCGCCACCCTGGTTGCTGTTGAATCCAGTACCCGGATTATCGTTCAGACCAAATCCGAAGTTGGAAGCCCATCCATTCTGGCCAACGGCTCCATTGCCGCCGCCTCCACCGCCGAAGATGAACTCCACGTCGTGCCAACCATCGCCATTGGGCCCCATCCCGAAGTCCAATTGCCCGGTCGCTGACGCCGTGTTATTCGAACCGCTGGATGTGGTCGTAGGCACGTTCCACGCTGTGTTTCGAAGCACTTCCACCCCGTCGATCTTGATAAGAACCTGATCGTCAATGTTTTCACCGAAAGCGAAGATACCGTCAGCATCGAAGAACTGTCCCTCGTACTTGATCGTCTCGTTGTTTCCAACATACGCCCACGGACCACTCGCGCCGCCGTCGACGGTGCCCGCACCAAAGTTGGATTCCCCGGCACGAATGCTGTTCCGAAGCGTTGGCGCCTGCAGAACCGTCAGCCCGGACTGGTCACTGATGTTCTGTCCCTGGTAAACGGTCTCCGTCAGTCCCTCGAAGAAGAACTCGTTGCCAGCGGCCCAGGTCAACTGACCTCCATCGAGATTGAGTTCGGCATCCCCGAGGGAACCGCTGGTATATCCGATCAGCTCCGTTCCGGCATTGTTGACGAAGAATTTCGAGGCAGCATCGAACGTGTTCGCTCCGTTACTCACGTCGACAACGCCATCGTTGAGGGTTGCAGTGAAATTCGTTGCCGTGACCTGACCGGTGACATCGAGACTTCCAGCACCGTTCTTGGTCAGCCCACCGCCATTGGAGTTCACGGCTCCGGAGATGACGCTCCCGTCCTGGGATACATCGAGAGTCAGTGACTTGTCGGCGATGTCGAGGGTATTGGGAATTGTGACCGTATCGGCTGTGATCGACAGATCGAATCCCAGAGTCAACGGAGTGGAAACTTCAACCGTGTCTCCCGTTCCCCCGTTGATCGAAACCGAGCCACTGGGAGCCACGAAATCAGTTGTGCGGAAAGTCGGCGTTCCGGCCGTGCTCTCGAGGCGAAGAAAGGCTCCCTGATCCGAAAGCTGAACCGAATCCGCACCTGCCGGAAGATTGAAGACAAAATCGGTCAAGGTGCTTCCGGTCATGTCGATCGGATCCTCGAGCTCGCGGTATTCGATCTCGGCATCGGCATCGCCGTCGAGATTGAAGGAGCCGGAAGCGCCATCAGTGAGATCGTGAGTCACGGACGCAAAGGTTCCGTTGACGATCAACTCATCCGCATCGTCGCCACCGGCAAGGATGACCTTCTGCTGAAGGTTGGCCGCTCCGGCAGGACCGAGGTCGAGCGTTACCATATCGGTTCCCGCAAGAGTATTGATCTGGAGTTCTCCGCCAGCGATAGCGGCAAAAGGAATGAACACTTCGTTCGTGCTGATTCTCACGGCACCGGGAACATCTACCGCGATGAGAAGATTCGGATCCGCATCGGTGATGGTGTATCCCGTCGCATCCACCGTGATCTCGAGCTGGTCATTCGTGTTTCCACCACTGATATCCGTGATCACGAGGTTTCCGGAGCCATCGAGCGTGACTCCTGTTTCCGCCACACCCAGGTTCACGAGAACAACGTTGTTTCCGGGAGTGACTCCGTCGGCTTCGACATCATACTGGATCTCGAAGGTATAGGTGTTGCCATCAGCGGTAGAAAGGAAGTCGACGAGACTTCCATCCGGCAAGCCGGCAAATTCACCGACGACAGCGTCGGTGGTCCCATCGTTATCGATGAGGACGTAACGCTCTCCCACGGCGGGAGAATCGTTCAGGCTGACGTCGAGCGTCGCACCTGCGATATCCACCTCGCCGGTCACGGCCACCTGGTCGTAGCCGGTGCCAGGAATTGCATTGTCATTGAGATCGACATCGAAGACCCCCGGGGTGCTCAAGGTCAGATCCCCGACAATGTTGAGACGCCCGATCTCGTCCGCGCTCGTGGCCTCGCAGTCGAGGTCGAAATTCAGGGTCAACTGGGTCACGCCGTAACTACTGGATCCCGGGGTCGGGTTTCCATCGAAAGTGGTTTCAAAATCGGCACCGCGAAAATCTCCATTGAGCCGGAATCGGGCCCACAGCTGACGCACCTCGATTCCAGAAGCCGTCTCTTCCAGCTGGATCTTGGCAACCTTGGTGTGTCCTCCCTGAAAAATCTGGAGCTGGAACGTTGCCATCGCCCCGTCCACCTCCAGGAAGTAGGCTTCGGCCGCCGCATTGTCCGGATTGACAAAGCCACCACTCAGCTCACCATTCGCTCCGACAAGATCGGCCAGTTCCGCACCCGGGAACGCGAGGACGGAAGGCTGAGCGCCCACGGGTAGATATCCCGTAAACTGCCCGTCAATCGGAGTTGGGGCCAGGGACCCCGGCGAAAGGGAGGCATTCCCGAGGACCACATCGGCGTTGATCGTTCCGACTCCGGAGAGATTTCCACCGTCCTGCACCTCGACCGTATCGCCAGCGATATCGAGCGTCCCATCGATGATATTGAACTCGCCCAGAAGAGCCGTGTCCGGATCGTCGAGAATCACCGTAAGACCGGCATCTACGGCCAGTTTACCGTTGCTGACAAACGCGTCGGTAGAACCGTCGCCGAGAGTCATATCCCCATCCGGTTGGACGGTACCGAAGCCACCGACTCCATCGTTCTCGACAACGATCGGTGCCTCGACGAGGCCGCTACCCGTGAGGGTGGCACCCGCTTCCACCGTAACCGTATCACCGGATGCGGCGGTCGTGCCGATGGATCCATCGACATCGAGGGTTCCTTCCATCACCGTTGTCGGACCGGTGTAGGTATTGGTGTTGTTCAGGGTCAGGGTGCCCGAACCGAACTTCATCAGGTTGTTGTCCTGTTCCAGTTGAAGGGCGTCCGTTCCCGCAAGATAGATGTCGTTGACTTGGTCGGCATCGAGCGCACTGGCCATGATCGCCACGTCGTCGATCTGTCCTCGATAATCCTGTCCGATGAAGAGACTCGTCAGACCGGCAAGATCCGCTGTCGAGGCATTACTCGACTGAACGAGTTGTCCATTGCGGTAGATTCCGCTGAAATCGTTGACTCCGTCTTTCACGAAAGTCCAATTGTTCCACTGCCCCTCAAACTGATTGTCATTGGTGGTTAGATAGCTGACTCGGCTTGCACCATTGACACCACCAGTACCGGAATCCCAGTAAACTCTTCGATCACTCCAAGTCAGGTGAGTAAAGATAATCCTATCCCCGCCGCTGTATCCGCCGACGGTTGTGTTAGTCCGAGGATTGCTCGCTGGATCCCCATTGACCCAGAGCGAAAGGGTTACCTGGTTGTTGGTCCCAATCGCATCGAAAAGTCCGCTCGACACATCGATCGTGACATCATCATTTCCATTATCAAAATTGAGCGAAGTGTCACCAGGCGCTGCAGTACGGCCCGTGGTGTAGTTTGCGGAGTTGAAACTACCTCCGCCCTCATCGCCCGCCGAGTTCAGAACCTCGTTTCCGGTTCCCTCATTGAATTCATAGAAGGCAAGTGGATCGAAGCCGGTCAGACCAGCCTCGCCCAATATCTGATCCCGAACCGTAGCAAAGACCGGTCCACTGACCGATGTCCCGACGACGCCGTTCACAGTGATGTCTCCATCCCCGTAGGTATTCAGCTTGGATAGCTGGAGATCGATATCCGAATCGATCGTGAGTGTCCCCGATGAACTTCCGATACCTACCTGGCCAAGGCTCACCAGCTCTGCCGTGATCGGGCTCGAGGCGGCGATGGTATTGTCGCCGCTCAGATTCACAAGCGCACCCTCACCCGCTCCGTTTCCGTTGAGCGTGATAGCCTCGTCCGAGATCGTAATCCCTCCGGTGAGTCCGAGAGTTGCGCCATCGGACACGGTTGTGCCCGCGTCACCCGTTCCCAGGGCGGTATCCGTCGTCGCGATGACGGTGCCGTCCTTCACTTCGGTCAAGCCTTCGTGAGTATTGTCACCGGAAAGAGTAACAACTCCATCGCCATTCTTCGTGATCGTCGATCCCGCTCCGGTTCCGCTGACGTCTCCGTTTACGATCGAGTCGCCATCACCAACGACTTCGACACCGGATACGCCCATGTCCACATTCCCGTTCAGGGTCAGTTCGCCAGACACGAGATTGAGGAAAGCCGTTCCCGGCTCGCCGACAAAACCAGCAGTCTCTTCCAGGGTCACGGCCTGCAACACCGGGTTGTGATCACTTCCGACCGTGGATGTGGATCCATCGAGAATAAAGCTGTGAGTGGGGTTGGTCGCCACGAACTCGTAGGTGAAGACCGCTCCGACGTTGGCTCCGCGACCACCCGCGGTGAAATCACTCTCGAGCAATTGATCGTCGAAATAAATGCTGGTGTTTCGATTGGCGTTGTTCTCCAGGGAAAGGAGTTGCGCCTTGTAGGACTGACCCGGTGTGAGGTTCTTGAAGTCCACCGTCACGATTCCCGGATTGAGACCGCCATGACGGATTGACTGCATGATCAGTTCCAATGCGTCATCATCGGCAGTCGCTCCGAAATTCGGATTCTGCCAGTTGAGGATGTTCGATCTGGCTGTGATCCCGACGCCTCGCTCGCTCGCCTCGTCCGTGAAGGTCACTCCCTGCACGGTGGCTGCGGGTCCACGAGCGTTCACGGCATAGACGATATTTCCGGTCAGATCGAGATCTCCCTCGCCGACATCGCCACCGGTGAAGCTTCCGGAAACTGGTTCGGCGGAGCGAGAAAGCTCGATCGTTCCATCGAAGCTGTTCGTGCCACTCAAGTTGCCGACGGTTCCTCCACCGAGGTTGCTCGCCACGGTGATG
This sequence comes from Verrucomicrobiales bacterium, assembly GCA_029213195.1. GTDB lineage: Bacteria > Verrucomicrobiota > Verrucomicrobiia > Verrucomicrobiales > DEV007 > Arctic95D-9. The sequence goes on along the minus strand of JARGNI010000001.1, from coordinate 202,762 downwards.
GCCTCCGGGGTGGTGTAGGAGATTCCGCCGTCGAAGAGCAGAGAAGCTCCCGGGGAAACCATCGTTCCTCCGTCGACCGTACCCAGCGCCGCATCCGAGGCGACGACCAGGGTTCCGTCCTGGACCTTGGTCTCCCCATTGTAGGTATTGGCAGCCGCGAAGGTGGTTGTCCCGTCGCCAATCTTGATGACGTCATTCTGAGCCGTGCCCAGCGAATAAGGAGACCACATACCAGCTTGGCTTGGATTCGTCGGTTTGACGATCTGTTCCCCTGTCACCGTCGAAACTCCGCCGCCGGTGTAGTTGATTCGGAAATCAGCACGCGATCCGCCTCCTCCTTCGCGATGGGTGAACGCGACGAGGTAGCTTTCTCCTGCGGTCAGGTTTACGGTCTTGGTTCCACCGTCTTCCCATGACAACTGCTCTCCGCGATTGGACCCCAATCCCGGGGTCGATGACTCAAAGACACCATCCTGGTCGAGATCCACCCAGATCCCGGCACGATCGTCGTCTCCCGCATTGCGGAAGGTCCAGGTTCCGGAGGCGTCCGGAGTGAAGTAGCCTACCCAGAGATTGGAGTAGTTGTCGATCTGCCCGATCGCTCCCGAATTGATGAAGTCGTTGTCGTTGTTGAAATCCAGTCCGCGATTTCCCGGCCCATCAGTGAGCAAGTCAACCCCGTAGAAGTTGTTGAAGAGTTTCGGGTCGCCACCACCCATCATGCCTCCGTTGCCATCGAGATTCAGCGCCAGACCATCATTATTGATGTGATAGCCATAGTGATCGAGGCCGGTCGCAAAGGAAGGATTCCCGTTGCCGAACGAAGTCTCAACGTTCAGGGTGCCGTCACCGCCGAGAATGACATCTCCGTATACGGTCTGGTTGAGGGTAAATCCAGCATCGAGGGTCACTTCCCCGCTCAAGACTTCGATCGTACCGTTCGTCACGTTGAAGGTATTCAATCCGGTCGGATTGTTGCTGTAGGTCACCGGACCGATCGCACCAAAATCGAACTCAATCGCCTGGTCGGTATCGATGCTGACCGTGGTCGTATTGCCCAGTCCTCTCTCGGTCTCGAGACGAACCTGACCATGCTCGAGATTGAATCCCGCCAGATCAGCACTGTCCTGCTCGAGGATCAGGCGACTGGTTGTGTTGGCACCCGTCTTGGTGAGCGTAAACGGACCAGCAAGCCCCTGCGTCAGGGTCGCAGTCGAATTGTTGACGAAGATGTCCGCATTGCCCGACAAGGTCACGAGACCAGTAACCTGGTGATCGTTTCCACCTTCGAACCGAATTGCCCCTTCCGTGCCCCGTCCATCTCCTTGGATGAAGAAATTGTTGGTCCAGGTCCTGTCGTTGCCACGCAGGATCACACCCGCGTCATTGCCCGTGACAATGACATCTCCGCTGCCCATTCCGTTGGCCGCGTGGACATCCAATCGACCCGTACTTTCGACGCGGACCGTGCCGCTGAAGTTGGGCTGGCTCTGGTGGATATCGAGACGATCTCCTCCGCCCGTAATCGTGATCGAAGTCGTGTTGTCTCCGGTGATCGTCGTATCGAGGTCCACTCGATTGTCGGTGTCGAACTCGAGGTCCGCACCCGGCTGAATCGTGATCGCCCCATTGAGATCGAACTCGCCGCCTGAACCGCCTCGAATCCTCGCATCGGATGCCACGTCGATGGTTCCGAGGAAGTCGATCGTGCTGCTCGAGTTGTCATAGAGAGCAGCCGAGAACTTCGCGTTCCCTACCCCGTTGAGAGTGACATTCTCCGCAATATTATTGGCTTCGAGCACAAGAGCACCACCCGACTCTACCGTCGTCGCCGCAGGACCGGAACCGAGAGCATTTGTGTTCCCAGCAACCACCGAAGAGGTCCCACCGATGGTAAGCGCTCCCGTAAAGCCGGTGTTGTCCGTCACGAGGTGGACACAACCGTCGCCGGTTGTCGCGAGATCTGCGGCACCGGTCAAATCGTTGAGGAAAACGTTTGTCGTATCCTGCACCTCTACCGTGCCAGTCGTCCCTGCGGCCCCATCCAGCGTCGTGCTCGCAAAGCTTGCTTCAGCACCAGGAATGGTCGCCGTCACGCTCAGAGTCGTATCCTCTGCGATGGTCAGCGCCCCGATCTCGGCTCCAGCCAGACCATCACCCAGGTGAAGATTCGAATCCTCAGTCACCGTCACTTCGTTCTCGGAGAAGTCTCCCACAGCAACCGTGGGGGCTGCTCCAAACCACTTCTCATTGAGATAAGACTCCACAAGGAGACGCTCTGGTTCCGAAAGGACACGATCGAATACAATCAACTCGGCTACCTGGGCATCCGAAAACTCGCGGTTTGTTTGCCATCCGCCAAGCTGGATCTGACGCGGCTCGTAGTTCGCCGAGCTGTTATTACTTCCTGTTCCGTTGTCCGTTAGTTGGACACCATCACGCCAGAAATCTGCCTGAGGATCAGCAAACCCTCCGTCCATGGTCCCGGTGTGCTGATGCCATGCGGCATTGTTGGGTCCGCTGTTCTGGATCCAGCCGTTGGCATACCAGCGACCCGTACCGTTGTTGTGAAATCCATAGAGCCAGTTGTGACCGGTTCTGTCGGAAATAACGCGCCCATTTCCCGAGGTATCGGTGTACCGGGCCACACTCATGATGGTGTAGTCGCCCGTCAGTTGATTCCGCATCTCTTCGTTCATCCACAGCGAATCGAGAGTCGCCGCATCAAAATCGATGACCGGCAATCCGGTGGTCAACGCAGTAGTGGCCGCACTGGTCACGTAACTCGGAGTTCCCTGAACATTGTCGAAGTCTCCAAATCCTGCAGCAAGACTCAGGTCGGTAACCAATTCGGCCTTGTTCTGCCAACTACTGACGGTAGAACCTTCAGCAAGAGCTGCATCAGCGACACCGTCCGCGTCGAGATCTGTCGCATCAAGCCAGAGAGCAAGGTCTGCCATGACTGCGTTCAGATCAGGAGTCGCCGTAGCACCTGGCTCGAGCGTGAGCTTTCCTCCATTCGCGGTGAAATCGGCAAGATCCGCTGATCCCGCATCTACGATGAGTTCCGCTCCGGCATTCACCTGGAGATTCACAGTGTCATCGAGACTATTGGTCGCGCCATTGATCTCGACAGACCCGGCTCCAGCCTCCACGACGATCTCGCCACCACCGGCACTCGATTCGATCTGGTTGCTCCAGACCGAATCCACCCCGGCCGAGACCGTCAGGGTATTTCCATTGATGTCGAGGATGTTGTTTCCGAAAGAGATTTCTCCTCCATTCAGGGTGAGATCGAACTCCAGTTGGAAATTCGAGGTCACGGTCAGATCGTTGTCCGCGCCATTCACCGTGATGGCCGCGTCCACTCCCGTCGGCGCTTCGAAGTCCACCGACTGGAATCCCGTTCCGGTCGTGCTGGAAAGACGAAGGTTTCCCCCCCCAAGATCGGTCAACTGCCCTCCACCGGCTCCGGCAGGCAGGTTGAAGACAAGGCTGTCGACCGTAGAGGCAGTCATGTCGATCGCCGCATCCAGATCCGAGAACGTCACATCTCCACTGCTGGTCGAGAGATCGATCGTTCCCGCTTCGGACCCGGTGTGAGTCACGGTGACATCGCCCGCGACACTGGCTGCACCCGTGTCGATCGTGAGCGTATCGCCAGCAGGAGCGCCTCCATCATCTCCCGCCCGATAGTCCACCGCATGAGCGAATCCATCGAGATTGGCGAGCGTGACCGAATCGGCCCCGGAGAGCGTATTGAGAATGACCTGCGAAGTTCCCGTGAGCGAAGAAGACGTGAAGGGAACCCAGACCGTGAACGGATCGATCGAGACCGCGCCATCCACTGCCGTAAAACCAGCCGTGGCTCCGTCGACTCCCGGCGAAAGCGTGATCGCCTTGGTCCGAGTCGTGTCGGTGATCACATACCGCCCATTGGCTTCATCGGCCTCGACTCGCAAGAAATCGTCCGTGTCGCCTCCACCGATATCGGTGATGACGAGATTTCCGGCAGGATCGATTGAGACCTCGGTCTCCACGGCTCCCCCACTCACGATCGCGATATCATTTCCGGAACCTTCCGTGCCAGTCGCTGCATCGTAGGTGTAGCTGATCTGGAAAATGTTGCCGTCGGCAAGGAATACCTGCCCCTCCGGGAGTCCTGCAAAGGTCCCGGTAATCGCGTCCGATCCGTCATTCTCGAGGATCACAAAGACATCTCCATTCGCAGGGGCAAAGGGTGCTGCCATCGAAACATCGAGAGTGGCATCACCAAGATCGACGAGTCCGCTCACATCCAATTGGTCATAATCCGTTCCGGGAGTGTTTCCTCCCAGTTCGATTCCGACGGTAGCCGTCGCAGCCAGCGTTACATCACCTACCGCTAGATCGTCCGTCGTGTCTCCGCCTCCGAGGAGTCCTGGTTCCACCGTCCCGGCGGAATCAACAGCACCTGCGATCGATCCATCACCTGCGAGAGTGGCTCCTGCAGCCACGGTTACGTTGCTGACCTTCTCGATGCTGAAGTCCCAAGCGAAACCGTCACTCCCGTCGCTTGTTTTGGGGCCGGTCGCCACATAGATCACGTCGCCAGCGGTCAATTCTCCAAGTGCCACATCAAAGCTCGTAATCGCATTGTCGGTATCGATCGTGAGCAGATCGCGCACGCTTCCACCAGAGACAACGAAGACACGCAGATCGTTTCCGTTTCCGGCGGCACCCTGTGGGTCGAGCACCGAATTCCCGATCGCATACTCCCCATCTTCGGAAACCGTGAAAGCAGCAATGGCGTAGCGGTCCTCAGCGTTTCCGATTCCTACTGCCTGTCCCGATCCCCGCCCCGGGTGTCCACCCGTCGGGGTGAGTTGCAGGAAGTTAGCTGGCGTTCCGTTTCCATTGTTCGTGTCGCCATCCGCCGTATACCGCGACCCATTCCAGACGAGCGGCTCAAAGTTGTCGATTTCGGAAAGAGTCACCGGATTTCCGAGACCACCTGTCGATCCATCCAAAGAGGAAGTCCCGGTCCAGTCCGCCGGCGCATTCCAGAGATACTGCCATCCCGTCGCCGGGTTCGGACCTTGGAAATTGTCTCGATAGTCCGTGACAAGCGTTGCTTCGAGCGAACCTTCCACGATCAACTCCCCAGCGGTCACCATGGTGGAACCAGTGTAAGTATTGGCAGCAGTCAGAGTCAGGCTGCCTGCGCCGACTTTCTCAAGTCCTCCGATTCCGGAAAGAACCCCATCGAAATCGAGATCGAACCCATTGGAGTCCACGATGAGTGCATCCGCTCCCACTCCCACAAGATTGAAGTTGGACGTCGAACTCGAGGCAGCGGTCGCCACGATCATCGCGCCGGTTCCCCCGAGATTCACCGTCGCAACGTTGTCACTGGAATCGTTGGTGATGCCCTTGTCTCCGAGATTCAAGGTTCCCCCAAGCAATTCGAACGTTCCGTTTCCACCGCCGCCTCCACGGCTGTTCACGTCGACACCGTCGACATTGAGAACACCCCCGGTCTGCGTGAAGCGCCCCGTGCCATCAGTCGCCGTACTGAGATCGAACCCGTTCTGGATATCCAAGGTTCCATCCACCAGTTCGTAGACGATCGAGGAACCGGGCCAATGCCCAAGTCGAACCCCGTTTCCTTCACCGGCATCACCGGTGGTCGTGACCGTTCCTCCCGTCTGACGGATGAGCCCATTGACTGTATTCCCGACCCAGTTGCCCGCTTCGATTCCACGGGTTGTCAGGGAGCCCGACTCGATATTGAGCGTGGCGGTCACGGTCCGATTGGTGATTCCAGGGATATCGCCACGGTTTGAAGCGACCACAGTCTCACCTACGACGTTGACCGTCGCATCATCCGTGATCGTTACGGTGCCATCGCCAACTCGGAAGTTGGTCAGCGAGACGGTTCCTCCGGACAACTCCAGCGTCCCTGACGCAGAAATGTTGCTTCGAATGAACAGCCCACCGTTTCCAAGGATATCCCCGGAAAAGGTATGAACCGCATTGAGATCATCCAGAATGATCCCCGTGCCATTCGTGTTGTTCACGATGTTGCCGGTTCCTGCGAAGTTGCCGATAACATCGGTAACCCCGCCCATATCGAGGGTTCCGTTGATGGTGAAGTCGGATCCGTTGTTGACGATGTTCGACTGGGTGAAGCGGAAGGTGGCCCCGTTGTCGATCTCGACATCCCCGCGAATCGCTCCATCACCGCCGAAGGAACCTCCCACGACCAGTTCTCCGGCCATGACATGGGTGAGCCCATTGTAGGTGTTATTGCCTCCGGAACCGTTCAGGGTAAATGTTCCGACTCCCTGCTTGATCAATTGTCCCGAACCCGAAATCGCTCCTGTGGACTGCCCAGTTGCGCCTGTGACTTCCACCGTCAGATCATTGGCTCCCATCGCGACCGGCGCGTTCAGAGAAATATCCTCTCCTGAGAGCGTCGTGTCCGCGCCGAGAGTGACCGCACCGCTGAAAGTCTGATCACCAGTCGCTCCGGTCGTGACCGAGCCCCCGTTGATCACCGATACCCCTGCGACCGTCAGGTCACGGTCCGTTCCATCGGTAGCAACCGTATCTTCAAAAGTAATCACACCCGAAGTCGATCCGAGAATCACATCGTCCGTCAAGGTGATCGCTTCTCCGTAACTTTGATTCCCACTGGTCGAAACATTGGCACCAATCTCAAGGGTTCCGTCGGCATTGGTGGTCACCGAGAGCAATGCAGTCGTTCCACCGAAGGTATCACCAAAAGTTGTCACTCCACCGTTGGCAGAATTGGCAGTCAAGGCCTGCGCCCCGTCCACCGTCGTGTCAAAAGTGAGATTCTCTCCGGAGAAGACCGCATCCTGATTCAACGTAATCGCATTCCCGAAAGACTGATCACCCGTCGTTGAAACATTCCCACCGATCAGGGTCGTTCCCTGGGTATCAGTTGTAAGAGACGTCAGTTCGGTCGTTGCTCCAATGGCACCGGAGAAATCAGTCGCGCGCGAGGCATTGACCTGAAGAGCTTGAGACCCATCGATCGTTGAAATAAAACTAACATCGCGCCCATCCAGGGTGACATCGTCCAACAAGGTGACGGCACCGTCAAAAGTCTGATCTGCGCCTCCCGTATCCACGCTCGTATTGAGTCGAATCGTTTCTGCCGTAACCGAAAGGCCGCCACCAAGAGCACCCCGGAGACTATCGATCGTGACAATGTCAGGACTGATATCACCATTGGCCGTCTGCACGGTAACGCCACCCGTCACGAGATCAGCATCGACTCGGATTGTGTTCAGGTCAGGCTGGTCGAACTGACCCGCCGTCAACGTCGTCGTCAGGAAAAGATTCGGATCGGTGATCACATACTCGTTCGTTCCCCCGTCATAGGAGACGGTGATCTCATCGGCCGAGTCACTGTTTACATCGGTGATGATGAGATCTCCTCCCAAGATCTCGATGAGCGTATCCGCCTCGCCGAGCGAATGGAGGACGACATCATTCCCCGCCGTCCAGGCCGAGGGATCAGTCGGATCGGAGGAGATCGAATTGGCGTTTACGTTGTAGTGAATGGTGTAGAAAGCAAATCCGCCGGGATCGCCGTTCTCGAGACGGAAGAGCGCTCCATCCGGCAATCCGGTGAAGGTTCCCGAAGTCGTGTTCCCTGTTCCGTTCTCGACGATGACGAAGTTGTCGTTCTTCGCCGGCAAGTAGCCGGCTACCATCGAGGCATCCAAAGTCGCATTGCCGAGATCGACATCGTCTCCGGTCACGATCTGATCGTAGGTACCCGCTCCATCGTTCGGCACCGCCCCAAGCGTTCCGCTGGTTCCTCCCAGCTGCACCGCAAAGGTCGATCCGTTCACGAACGTCACCGTCCCATCGATCTCCAGGTCGCCAGTCGTTTCTCCGGGATCCAGGATTCCTCCGGCATTCACCTGCACGTCTCCTTCGATCGCTCCGGTTCCGCCCAGCGTCGCTCCGGCCGATACCGTCACGTCTCCGCTTCCCGTTCCGCTTTGGTTCAGGTTGTTCACCAGCAACGTTCCCTCGTTCACATCGGTGTCGCCGGTGTAGGTGTTGGTGTCTCCTGTCAGCGTAAAGGTTCCGCTGCCCAGCTTCACTAACCCGCCCGATCCAAAGATCCGGCCACTGAAGGTCGTGTCGTTCGCATCTCCGGTCTCGAGGAAGTTCACCAGGTTCAGCTGCCCGTCTCCGCTCAGCGAGCCAATCCGCTCGCGCGCCGATACTTTCAGGGTGCCCGGGCTGTTCAGGGTCACCGCCACGGTGTTCGCGATCGCGGCGGAGTCTTCCACGGTCAGGGTTCCCTCGTCGACGACCACGCTTCCGGGGAAGCTGTTGGTCCCCGAAAGGGTAAATTCTCCGGTTCCCAGTTTCGTGAACGTCCGGTCGACTCCTATGTCGGAGCTGATGTCGCCGCTGGCTTCGCCGCCCAGGCCGGTGTTGCTCACGCTTACGCTCAGGTCATCCTGCAGCACGACGTTGCCGTTGAGCAACACGTCCTGCCCACTCAGCGTCGTCGTTCCCGACACGGTCACTTCTCCGTTGTAGGTCTGGTTTCCGCTGTTTCCGGTGTTCACGTCTCCGGCCAACTCGATGTTCTCGGCGGTCACTTCGAGGTGCCCGTTGAGTACCAGTCCCGCTCCACTCGACACGGTCACGGTGTCGGTCCCGCTTCCTCCAATGATCGCCAGGGTCTGTCCCGCTGGCGGGATCTGGATCCGCGTATTGAGGAAGGTTGCCGGTGAGCTCGTGCTTCGCAGCTCGGCGAGGCCTCCGCCCAGTTCCACGAGCTCGGCTTCGTTGGTCACTCCATTGGGCAGGTTCAGGGTCACGTCCTCGGTGCTGCTCGTGCTCAGGTCCACGGGCTGCAGCTCCAGTCCGCTGTAGGTCACGTCCTGGGTCACGGGTCCGAAGTCCAGGCTTCCGCTTCCCGCTCCGGTCATGTTGTGGGTCACGTCCACGAAGTTCCCGTTGGCGATGATGAGTTGATCGCCCGCGGTGTCTTCCCCTCCTCCATCCAGATCGATGATCTTGGAAATGAACCCGGTGGTGTAGTCCACCGTCAGGGTGTCATCGGCACTTGGATCGCCACCAGCGTTCTCGGTCTTCACCACGATGGTGTTCCCCGTGAACTGACTCTGGATGTCCGGATCGAGGAGGTCGATGATCACGGTGTTCGGATCGGGCATCGTCGCTCCGGCAATGCTGGTTCCCAGCACCACGGCGGTTCCCGGCGTCACATCCTTGATGATGATCCGGCTGAAGTTCTGGCTGATCTGCAGGTTGTCGGCCGTTTCACTGGAGATATCTTCCACCACCAGGTTGCCGGCTCCATCGAAGCTCACGAGGGTTTCCACGGTTCCGTTCGCGGTCAGGACCACGTCGTTTCCGTCTCCTCCGTTGTAGTTGATGGTGAAGCTCTGGTTGGTCGCCGCATCGATGAACGAGGTGTCGTCGGCCAGTCCCGCAAAGGTTCCACTCACGGTTCCCGATGCGAGGTCGAGGATGGTGAAGGTGTCTCCCTTGTCGAGGTCGCTCGGATCCACGTTGAGCTCGAGGGTCGCTCCGGCAAGGTCCACGGTACTGGTGAAGACCGGGGTCAACACTCGCAACTGGTCGTAATGGGTGCCCGCCACTTCGGTGCCCACTCCGGCGGCACCCGTGAGATCCACGGTGAAGGTGGAGTTCGCGGTGAAACGCACTTCGGTGTCGAGATCACTGGTGTCGGATACGGTGAGGGTGCCTTTCCCATTCCCACTGTCACCCGGGTTGATGTCCCCGGCTCCGGAAAGAATGACGTCTCCGAAGATGGTTCCCTCGCCCCCGACCACGCTGTTGTTGGTCGCTCGGACGTCGCCTCCGACGCTTCCGTTGACAATCAGGCTGCCGCCCTGGAGGAGGCTCGCCCCGGTAAAGGCAGAACCGTCTCCGCTGATGGTCAGCTCGCCGGGTCCCTGCTTGAGCAGTCCTCCGGCGATCGCATTGCCCGCGCCGGTCATGTCGCCGACGATTTCACTGTCGCCGGTCGAGGCAATCGTGATCCGGTTGGCTCCCACATCGAGGGTCGATTCCAGGCGAATCTCGTTCCCGATCAGGGTCCGATCTCCACTCGTCATGTCCACCGCTCCGTTGAGTGTGATGTTCGAGCCGCCACTCGCGAGGAGGCCGGCATCCAGACTGATCGTGTCCGCATTAACAGTGATCGGCCCATCGAAGTCGAGATTTCCATCGGCTGACTCCAGCGTCACCCTATCGTTTCCAGTAATGGTATCGACGATCAATCCGGTCACACTGGATTTAGGAACAATGATATTCCCGGTCCCGAGTTCGGTGGTAGCGCCCAGGAGATTTGGATCCCGTCCCAGCGTCAGATTTGGATCAGAGACCACGTAGACAGGCACGCCTGCGACGACGTCCTCACGGATCGTGAGATCGTCATCAGAGTCTCCTCCCGCAGTATCCGTGATCACCAGGTTTCCATTGATGTCGCGGCCGACCGAGGTGTCTGGCTGACGAAGAACCACATCATTGCTGCCTCCGAAGCCGTAGAAAATGCTGTAAACAATTCCATTGAGACTGACGGGGTCTCCCGAAGTCAGTCCGTTGAACTCACCCGAAATGAGATCGCTTCCATCGTTTTCGATGATGGTGATCGTCTGAGGAGCTGTCGCTACACTGAGTCCAACATCGGCGATGAGAGTCAGCGTGGCTCCCGTCAGGTCGAGTGCTCCATTCACGGAGACTACATCCGACACGCCGGCAGCATCGACTTCGATCGTGATCTCACTGCCACTTTCCAAGGTCAGATCCTCCGTATCGAGAGTCACAACCGAACCATCTCCCGGGGTCAACTCGCCCCCACTCTCGACGACCACATCGGCATCGACGTCACCATCTCCCTTGAGAATTCCCCCATTGAGAACGGAAACCCCAGCAAGAGTCTCCACCGCATCCACGTCGAGGACGGCTCCGTTCGCCACAGCGATCAGGGTGTCGTCGGCAACCACACCGCCAGTCGGAATATCAAACTCGCCGCCTTCCAGCGTCACCGTTCCATTTCCGGCATCAATCCCGTTGATCGCGATATTTCCAACCGCAGTAAGGAATTGGGCTCCATTACTGGTCGAGGTGTCCGTGGCGATCTCTGTCGCCGATACCGAGATCGCATCTCCCGAGGCTCCGATTGAACCCTGTTGAGCAATCAAGGCAACCCTGTTGGCAGTAAGGTCAGCGCTTGTGTCGCCGCCATCCAGGATACTGCCCGTGGCACTGGAAATCACGACATCACCAGGAGTCTGAATCCCGTCGAGGGCAGTAAGACCTCCAATCGTGAGATCTCCGGCATTGGCAACGAATACTCCCGCGACACCTGCCTGGGCTTCCAGATTCGCCACAGCGGTCTGCAGCGGAGTGCCCACGGATCCGATCCCACCATCCGCATCGATCTGCAGGTTCGTGGCCGAAATATCCACCCCTGCCCCGGCACCGCCGGTCACGGAGCCACTCGTCACAAGCTGAACCGTTCCAGAAGTCACGAGACGTCCCGTGGTAAATTCGATCGACTCAATGTCGTCTCCGTTTCCGATGAGGAAATCATTTGCTCCCGCATTCGCAATTCCTGCCACAACTACACGGTCGGTCGCACCATCGCCACCATTCACGGTGAAGTTCCCGGTGAGCCCGCTGAGATCGCCAATCGTAATGGTGTCGTTTCCGTCGAGTGAGTCGACGCGAATGCCGCCAGTGACATCCCCTTTTGCTACCCGGATCGTCGTTGCATTGACCCGCGTGGCGGTTCCGATATCGGTCGTAAGAGTCAGACTTGAATCGGTGATGATGTAATGGGTGCCATCGTCACTGATGGTCAGATCATCATCAGAGTCTGCTCCATTGATGTCTTCGATAACCAGCGTTGCCCCATCGAGAGTGACGTTCGTTTCGGCGGCTCCGAGGAAGGTCAGTTCGACATCGTTGGCGCCGCCCCCACCAGCAACATAGCTGATGCTGAAAACATCTCCGTTCACCGTGAATACTTTTCCTTCGGTGAGGTCGATCGTGCCCAGAGCCTCATCATCGACGCGCAGAATATCGGTGACGGTATCTCCATCGTCGTCATTCACAACGATGGTGAATTTCTGCCCTGCCGTAGGAGTGAACCCGCCGGTGTAAGTGATGTCCAGCTTCGCGCCTGCTCCGGCGGCTCCATCGTTCAGATCCACGGCCCCGGTTACCACGAGCTGGTCATAAGTTCCCGCTCCGTCGCCGGTTCCGGTTCCTCCCAATTCGATGGCCAGGGTGCTTGCGGCATCGAGGGAAAGGTTTCCAGTCGCGAGATCTCCAGTAGTCACTCCAGGATTGATGGTTCCACCCGCCGCAGCGACTGCACCACTGATAGATCCAGTCCCGGAGAGAGTTCCCCCCGAGTTCACGGTCACCCCGCCGCTTCCTGTCGCAGAGCCGCCTGTGTTGTTGGCCTCGAAAATCCCACCACTGATCGTCGTACCACCAGAGTAGATGTTGGCATTGCCTGTGATCGTGAACGTTCCATCCCCTACCTTGGCCAAGGCTAGAGCCTGATCGCCGTCGAGCAAATCTCCAGCGAAGGAACTCGAAACGTCTCCACCACCTACGGTGAGAGTCACGGGAGCCACGCCACTGCCCAGGTCCTGGGCTCGAAGCATTCCATCTCCTGCAAGTCCTCCCATGGTCTCGTTCTGATCGAAAGAGACGATGGCACTGCCATTGACTGTCAGGACCGCAGAGTCATTGATTGTGCTGCTTCCACCCTGGTCCTCGACATCGAGATCACCGTTGGTGTTCACGTTGATCGCAGTCGTTCCACCGAGGGCATTCGCCGCAGCAAGAACCATACGGCCGTTATTCACCGTAGTCGTCCCACTGAACGTGTTTGCCGCATCCAGAACGATTCTTCCTGTTCCTGTCTGCGTGACATTGAAGTCGTTCGCCCCATCATCGATCGGACGATTGAAAGTCGCAGTGACCTGGGAATCACCTGTATTCAGAGTCAGGTCTCCACCCATGGTGATTATTCCCTGGACTCGCGTATCAAAGGAAGAATTGTTGTCGGTCACTCGTAGAATCGAATTGCCCCCCGTCGTAATTCCACCCGTCACGTTGGCGGTGTGAGTGAGATCGTTCACCGCGCCATTTGAGGTTCTGGACTGGAAAGTCAGCTGCTTGCCATCTGCAACATCGATCGACTTGATGTCGAAGGTCCCCGCGTCATTTCGAGTCAGGAACAACGCTCCGTTCTCATTGAATACCAAGTCGGAAACACGAGCTCCGTTCAGGTTGTTCCGAAGATCGATACTTCCGGATTCGACGGTTGTCGTTCCTTGAAGCACATCCGTCGCAGAGGCTCGGAGCTGCCCCCCATTGACGGTTGCGTTGTTGTAGGTATACGGAGCCGTAACTCCCGAGATACCGGACCCCGTAAGGTCCACGATTCCACTTCCAATCTTTGTGAAACCGAAGGCTCCTTCGAGACCGCGGAATCGGAGTAGAGCGTTAGCCGCGTTTCCAGAGAACTGATTGATGACCTGGAAGGTCGCATCACCCGTGAGAGTGCCTCCGTTTGCATCGAGATTCGCGGTTCCCCCGGTGAATCCATCGCCGGGAATTACTACAAGGGTCTGCGCACCAACAGTGAGACTCTTCAGGTCAAGAACCATGCCTGTTCCCGTGCCCCCATTGCGACTGACCTTGATCGTAGCATCTCCACTCACCGTCGTGTCGTTGTCAAAAAGCGTATTCGAAAGATTGGAAGCCAGTTCCAACTCACCTCCGGTGAGAGTTACAGAACCCGTTCCCATGGCGGTCGTGGTTCCGCTCCCCAGGTTATCTTCAGCCCGCAGGATGCCATCGTTGATGGTCAGCCCTCCACTGAAGAGGTTCTCCTGAGAGAGAATCAACTCGCCCGTTCCATCTTTGACCACTGAGCCGGCACCACTGACCACCCCTTGAAACTCGGAAGTCGTCCCTGTAGTATTGACTGTCAATTCGTTGGTGCCCAGATCTGTGGTGTCCTGGAAAAGGATATCGGATCCTATCACAGATACATCATCACCCACTGTCACGGCCCCATTGAAAGTTACATCCTGACCTGCTGCATCGATATCTTGCGACAGCACGATGGCTTCCGCATTCACCTGAACGGCTCCGGCGAAATCAACTGGGGCGGCTCCGGCGAAAGTGACCGTATCGGTCCCGGTATCCGCACCATTGGCAGTCGTGACGATCAAGCCTGCCACTCCCGCCTTCGGCACTCGAATCGTTTTCGCATCGACACGGACTGCTCCGGCAATGTTGGTAGTCAGCGCGAGGTTGGCATCCGAGATCAAATAGTTCCCCGCACCGTCATCGACGATCGTGAGGTCGTCGGAGCTATCGCTTTCGATATCGGTAATGACGAGATTGTTCGAGCCATCAAGAGTGACACTCGTCTCGGCAAGCCCGGCACTGGTGATGACGACATCGTTTCCAGTATCGCCAGCATAGGTGATGGAGAACGTGTAGTTCTTGCCATCCGCCGTCGAGGTTAGATCAAACACGTGACCCTCAGGGAACGCAGCGAAGAGTTCGGTCGCATCCGTGTCGTCATTCTTGATGATCTGATAGGAATCACCAACCGCAGGAGTATCACTGAGACGGAGGTCCAGAGTTGCACCGCCAATTTCGACCAATCCTGTCACATTGATCTGATCGTGCTCCGTTCCTGCCGTCGTTCCTCCGAGGTCGATAATGACCGAAGCCCCGGAGATGAAATCGAGATTGCCCGTAGAAAGAATCCCTGGATCGCCGACCCCTCCTTCACCTGGTGAGAGAACAGATCCATTCTCCCCATCAATCGTTCCAACTACAGTTCCTTCGCCTCGAAGAATCTGACCGTTGGCCAGGGAGATCACGCCATTTTCCTGCGCAGTTACATCCAGCGTCGCACCGGTAGTCACGGTGATCGCGGAAGAACCAGCGAGCACGTTTTCACTCGTTCCCGCCCCCTTGCTGAGCGCAAGTGTTCCGTCGGTGATGGTAGTCGTACCGGTAAAGGTCTGATCATTCTCGAAAGTAAGAGTGCCTGTGCCAATCTTCTCAAGGGAACCAGTTCCGGAGAGCTCTCCGGAATAGGTGGAGTTGGCATCATTGTTCCCCACCGAGAGAGCCACCGCAGAAGAGGTTCCATTCTCGAGGACAAGATCATTTGATCCTGTCAACGCTCCAAAGGTAGCCGCAGTCAGCGATCCGAAATCCAAGTCTCCCACTGCCGTGGTCCGAGTATCCAGGGTCGCATCTTGAAGCGCAAGACCGTTGGCAAGAGTGAAGGTGCCTTGATCGATCTGCTGGACGGTTCCGGAGAAATCATTCGCGCTGCCGAAGGTGATCGAGCGATCTGCCCGGTTCCCATCAAGCACAATCGTTCCCGTTCCGGAGATGACACTGTTAAACTCGACATTCGAAGTGTTGGCGTTGAACCCTGCATTCTGAAGAGTCGCCGTTCCCCCATTGATCGTGAGAGTTCCTTCCCACTTGTTCGCGGAAGACGGAACACCCGTCCCAGCGCCTCCAGCTCCATTATTGGAACCATGTCGAAGTCTGGCGTTTCCATCGATCGTGATATCGGCTGTCACGGTCTGACCTGGAGTTCCGTTGTAGGAGTAGATTCCGAAGCTAGTCCCGTCTTTCAGGGCCACTGTGTCGAGAGTGAGATCGAAATTCTCGGTGTAGACTCCACCCGCGTTGATGACCAGGCTGGCCGATGCATCGTTCACTGCGGCACGGAACGGCAGGACATTGGCTCCCTCTTTCGTCAGGGTGAAACCAGCCAAGTCAATCGTTCCTCCGGAGCCTACATCGAGACGAGCACCTGTCGTGATCGTGGTGTTGTCGGTAAGAGTGAGACTGCGCACTGCGGAGTTCCCGCCGAGGGATCCCGTCGAGTTGATGAGAGCACCTTGCCCAGCTGATCCGGTTCCGGCGAGGACGTAGTCTCGCTGGCTGCCATTGGTGCCGGTAGCGCCATTGTTACTTCCGCTAAGAGACGAGACATCCACGGTGGCACCGGCCTCGACCGTGACCGTGCCACTGCCAAGCGCATCATTGGCACCCCATTCCAGAACACCGGCCTCGACCGTGGTTGCCCCTGTGCTGTTCGCGGAACCTCCACTCATGCGGAGCGTTCCGAGGCCTTGCTTGATGAGAACACCGGATCCGGCGATCGCTCCCTTGATCTCACTGTTGGCACCCGTCGTGTCTACAGTGAGGTCGAAGGTAGAGAAGTCGACCGTGGATTCAAAGACGACATCCGCTCCCGTAACCGCAACAGCAGTGCTGAGAGTCACCGCACCATTCAAAGTAACGTCCTGCGGAGTTCCCGCAGCGTCGGCGGTCACATCCTGGAACAGGGTAATCGACTCTCCATTGACCACCACAGGTCCTGCAAACGAAAAGGGCACAGTTCCCCCAAGGGTCACCGCATCGCTGGTGGTCTCCCCGAGGGTATTCACGGTCAACCCGCCAGTCACGATGCTTTTCCGAATCTGAATCGTATTCGCGTCGACCCGAATGAAGTCGGCAGCGTTCTCACTCGTTGTCAGCGGCAATCCGCCAAGATCGCGAACCTGGTAGTAGGCAACTCCCGCGACATCGACCTCCTCGATGAAAAGTTCGTCATCGGATGTTCCCCCGTTGATATCGGTGATGATCAGGTTTCCACCTCCGTCTACTTCAACACTGGTCTCGGCAATTCCCTGCGAAAGAAGGACAATATCGTTACCAGAACTGGATCCTACATTGGCCTGGGTCACCGTCGCTCCGTCCACGTTGTAGTGGATCGTGAAGACATAGGTGTTGGCTCCGTCGGAAACTTCAAAAGCAGTTCCGTCCGAAAGCTCGGTTCCTGCGGTTCCCGTGAGTGTTCCTGACGCGTCATCGACAAAAGCATTGGTCACCGTGACGGCTGCATTCGGATCCGTGTCATCACTGTTCACGATAACGAACTTGTCCGTATTGGTGAATCCTGGGGTTCCCACGATACTCAGATCGAGGACGGCTCCATCGACGGCAACGGTGCCACCTTGGGCGACGTCGATCTGATCGTATTCTCCGGCACTGGCATCGGTTCCTGCCAGTTCGACGGAAAAAGTAGACGTATTGTCAAAGCTGACTCCGCCCGTGCCGAGATCGTCGGTGACATCGGCAGGAGCGGAAAGACCGGAGTCAATCGTTCCGCCCGTCGAAGTGACCGATCCGCTGACTGCACCGGTTCCCCGGAGCGTTGCGCCAGAAGCTACGGTGACATCACCGGAACCAGTCGCTGATCCAGTAGTGTTCGTAGCCACAAGATCCCCGCCTTGGACCGAAGTATCGCCTCCATAGGAGTTGTCCCCGGAGAGAGTCAGCGTTCCAGAACCAGACTTCGTGAGATCCGCATCAAACGAGGCAGAATAAAGAGACGCGATTTCTGCGTCACTCATCGCTCTTCCTACGATCGCAACCTCGTCCAAAGTTCCGTCGAAGTAGTTGCCTCCACGCCATCTGCCGATGTCAACGGGAGCAGTGCCAGCGAATGGTGCTCGAGCGGCCGTATTGGCAACGTCGAGAGAGCCATTTACGAAAAGGGCTTGCTCACCATTTCCTCCGTTACCGGCAGCATCGTAACGCCAAACAATGTTATACCATGTATTAGCGGATAGAGTCTGAACTCCAGCGGTGTCCGTCGAATAGAAACCGAAATGCGCCTTGTTTCCTCGAACCACGAGATGAAGTCCCTGATTGGTAGAAGATCCGGCATTTCCAAGAATCGTGTTGTCACCTGTCAAGGTATCGAGATTCACCCAGGCGGAAACGGTAAAGCTTCCATTCAATCCCAACTCGGCCGGAGTCTTACCCAACGAAATATATTGACTGTTGGCCTCCGCCAGGCTGACCGCCGAATCCAACGAGCCCTTCGCACTGTCCTGCTCCAATCCGTTCTCCGCTCCATTCGCGTAGGTCCCGTCATTGCCGTTCCCGCTCGAATCCAACGCCGTCGCACTGCCAGCGAGCTCCTCGAATCGATAGTAGGCGTTCAGATTGGCATCACCAGAAAGCAACTCTACATGGCTTGAAGGAGAGCTGATATCGCTCAACTGCCCTGTAATCGCGATGTCACCATCACCCTGCACCGCAAGGTCGGAGAGGTTCAGGTTCAGATCCGAAGAAATAGTGAGGAGATCCGCATCGGAAGAAATCGTAACGGTTCCATCGGTTCGGTCTTCCACCGTGATCGGACCTGAGATCGTCGTATCGCCCCCGAGGTGATGAATCGTGCTGTTTCCAACCGAAATTTCTTCGTTGGCGAGGGTAAAGGTTCCCTCAAGAGCCAAGGTGGCATCATCTGCGACAGTCGTTCCGAGATCGTCGGATCCCAACGCGTCAGCCGCTCCCACAACGAGAGTTCCCTCCTGAACGTCAGTAAGGCCGTCGAAGGTATTGTTTCCTTCGAGGCGAAGTTCGCCCGCGCCCTGCTTGATAATGCCTGCCCGACCTTCCAGATTGGTCCGGAATACCGATCCATCTCCCGGATCGCTGACCGGAGCATAATCGCCGCCGTTCGCCGAAGCAGGAAGATCTACCGTGTTACCGGAGACAGGGTTGGCGAGGCCAAATCCGAAGTTCGAGGCCCAGCCATTCTGACCCACGGCACCAGCGCCGCCGCTACCATTTCCAAAACGAATTTCAATATCGTGCCAGCCGTCGAGGTCGGGCCCCATACCAAAGTCAAGAGTAGCGGCGCCAGCCGCACTATTTCCAGTTACACTGGCCGTGGTAGTTGGAACATTCCACTGGGTATTGACGAGAACTTCCACACCATCGACCTTGATCAGAACGCCGTCATCAATATTCTCGGCAAACTCGAAAACTCCGTCGGCGTCAAAAAACTGGCCGGTGTAGACAACCGTTTCATTGTTGGCCTGGAAGGTCCAGGGACCGCTCGCACCTTCATTCACGGTATTCTGATTGAAGTTCGCCTCTCCGGCCCGGATACTGGTCACGAGACCGCTCCCTCCAATGATCGTTCCCGCAGTCGGATTCGCGATATTGTTTCCGTTGTAAACAGTTTCTGCGAGACCGGCAGCCCAGAAGTTCCCCGAACCGTCATCGACAAAGTCGACACTGGTCACGTCTCCTCCGAGGTCCGTGTCTCCGTCTCCGGTCACAACGAGATTGGAGATCCCGAGGGAAATGGAAGCATCGGTGCTGAAAGTCGCACCACCCGTAGCCGAGTCGATCGTGGCATCCCCATTCAGGGTGATGCTCGATGTCGCATCCCCGAAAGTAGTGTCCGAATTGAGGTTTCGCAGAGTCACGCCGGAGTAAAGAACAAGAGACTCTGCCGCGGTGTAGTCCCCGGCAAGATCCAGCTCAAGGGTCGTACCATGCCACATGACGGTGTCGTTGCCGGCAGCTCCAAGCGAGTTGTCGGCACTGACAATCAGGGTTCCCGACTCGAACGTGGTCGTGCCGGCGTAGTCGTTGTTTGCCGCCACATTCTCAAGCACCAAGGTTCCGGAGTCGGTCTTATCGAAGCCTCCTGCACCGGTAACCTGTCCCGAAAGGCTCAGGGTCGTACCGCCATCCACGTCAATCCGTGGGGTTCCGCTCGCGAGCGTGATGGTGCCGGAAATTTCATTGCTTCCATCATCATTCCGGAGAACCCCCTGGTTCCCTTCTCCATTTCCGTTCTGGAGCGTGATGTCTTCGCCTACGGTGATGTCTCCGCGGAGACGGAGTGTCGCACCTCCGGCAACATCGGTAGTGGAACCAGCTCCCAGGGCGCCATCGGTTCGAATATCGACGACACCATTGTTGATGTCGGTAATGCCGGTGTATCCGTTATCGACCCAAAGCTCGAGTGTTCCGTTGTCCTCCTTACGCAGAGAGCCGGACCCGGTGATTCCCACCGTCTGGATTCGAGTCGTCGATACACTCTCAAAGACAACCTGGTTGCCGGCCGTATCGATTCCCCCAATGAGATCCAGGGAGTTCGCTGAAGTACGAATCGTGGCATCGGCGCCCAAGGTGATCGGACCACCGAAATCGTTGTCTCCACTTTCACTGTGGAGGGCCCCGTCCGAGTTCGAGTTTCCTGGACCACTGATCGTCAAAGCCTCGGGAGTGGCGTAGTTGATACCACCCGTGATGCGGAGCGAAGCTCCCGATTCAATAACCGTTCCTTTCGCGGCGGAGCCAAGCGCTCCGTCGGCCTGGACTTCAATCGTTGCTCCATCTCCGGCAAGGATCTCACCCGTGAAGCCTGCGGAGTTATCGGTCGGCAGGATCACGGTTCCGTCCCCCGTGATGTCGAGATCAACATCACCACTCACATTGTTCAAGATCACCTCAGGACTCCCCAGGGTGTCGATCGTCGTGGTCGTTGCTGCAGCACCATTCAGGGTGACGCTGTTTTCAAACTCGAGAGGCTGATTCACTCCGAGTGAAACTACATCCAGCGCCGCCCCTTGACCCGTGGTCAGGCCATCGAGCTTAACGCCGGTGAGCTCGGCAGCCATCTCGATCGTGGATGTGCCATTTGCAGTGATGTTGTTGTTCAGGTCAAAGTTCGGGTCGGCTACCGCAGTGGCTTCCCGCTTAAAGAAGAAACTGTTTCCACTCGCTCCTGTGTCGGAGGCATCGATGAGCTCCTTGGCTCCGCCCGTAATGGCTCCCTGCCAGCTGGCGGTCATCCCTTCTCCGCCACCACCGCCAAAGAAGGCGATGACGATGTGATGGTCTCCCGGCTTCAAGTCGTAGGTGCCACTTCTCTCTACCACTCCCTGGAAGCGGTTGTTATTGACCACCATCTCCCCGTCCACGAAGAGCATCGAGCCATCGTCGCTTGCGGTGTAGAAGGTCGTGGGGTTTCCGTCGTAGTCTTCGGAATCAACATGGACGTAACCGCTCCAGACGCTCACCATGTTGTCGGTGCCGACGTTGACCCCTATACTGTCAAAGGGGTTTCCACCCGTGGAGTTGTTCCCCCCACCCGCAGGAAAATCGATCGCTCCGATCAAATCCGGATTCGCCGTGGCAGCTCCAAGATCGTTTGCAATGAACTGATTGAGATTCGCAAACGTTTCAAAGGCAGCGACCCCCTGCCCAAACAATCCACCCGTATTCCGATACGCCAAATCCTGGATGTTGAAGTCCCAATACCTTGCCTCAAGGGCATTCGGCGTATCGGTGACACTTCCTGGAGGCAGAACAAACTCGATCTCCCCTGAATTCAAGGTCACATCGGCATCACCGAGCGCGCTTGCAGCGGCGTCACCGGCAATCTCGAGCACACTGCCACTTTCCACTGTCCAGGTGGACGCACTATTCAAGGAATTCGTGGCGTCCTCCACTTTGACCTCACCACCATTGGACTCCACGGTCCCTGTGAAGTCGGAACCTGTCATCTGACCGGAGATCGTCAGGATACCCAGGCCAGATTTCGACAGCCCGCCGACATTCGCGGTCACCGTCCCCGAGATCACGCTGCTTCCGGACACGTTCAGACCCAGGGTATTGAAACTATCCAGCGTAACATCTTCCAGATCGACCTGGGAAGCGGTGATGCTGAAGTCGTTCGAACTTCCGTCCACGTCAACCAGGGCACCGTTGACTGTAAAGGTGGCACCCCCGAAGTCGAGGTCGCTTCCTATCGTAACAACATCCCCTGCTGCCCCATTGATCGTGATCGAGCCAGTCGGTGCGAGAAAATCGGTAGATTCAAAGGTCGCAGGACCATCCGTGCTCTCGAGACGAAGAATCCCACTTCCGATGTCCGACAGCTTCGCGTTATCGTTTCCGGCAGGAAGATTAAAGATAAAATCTGTCGCCGTGCTGCCTGACATATCGACAGGCTCCAGGCCGGTATACTCGATGTCGACATTCGAATCGTCATCCAGATCGATCTCCCCGTCGGTGCCATTGGTCATGCTATGCACGACTCGAGTGAAGACTCCGTTGGTGATGACAAGCGTATCATTCTCTCCCAGACCTCCGGAACCGCCGTTGAACACAATTTTCTGCTGAAGCGGCGCCCCTGCATTCGAACTCAAATCGATGGTGAGCACATCGGTACCATCTCCTCCGTCGAAGGTGATCGTCCCTCCTGCCGTAAGCGAGCTGAACGGCACGACAATCTCATTCACACTGCTCCGGGTCACCCCCGAGCTGTTGCTTGAAATCACCGTGTCGCCGGAAATCACGTAGAACCCATTCGTGGGATCGGGATCCCCAATCCGAATGGAGAGGGAGTCCGTCGTTGCGTCTGAAGGCGCATCCGTAATCACGAGGTTACCTCCAACCACTTCGACCTGGGTTTCCACTGGTCCAGCGGCAACAAGGGCAACATCATTCGAGTCGCCTGCAGTGTAAGAAACTGCAAATACCTCGCCATTGATGGTCAAGGCAGCGCCTTCGCCCAAAGCAGCAAACTCCCCGGAAGTCGCTCCTCCGTTCGAAATCAAGGCCAGCTCACTCGAAGGAGTTACTGCAGCAGACAACGCTGAGTTGCTCACATCCAGGCTGGCTCCTCCCAGGTTCACATCGCCGGTCACGACGAGTTGATCGAAATCGAAACCTGCAACTCCTCCGTTGCCATCGATATCGAACTCCAAGGTCACGTTGGCATCCGCAGTCAGGGAAGCAACGGTTGCCCCACCTTCGGCAAAGCGGACGGTCAGCCCGTTTGAAGCCCCACTGAGATCGAGCGCCTCGGAGTAGGTCCCACCATTGATGACCAGGGTGACCGGCTGCGATTCCGCTTTGGCTGCAGCCACCGCGTCGGCCAGTGTCGCAAACGCATTGGCTCCAAAGATCGCTGGATCGGCCGCCCCCGTCTCGAGATCCCCATCTACGATAGAAGCTCCGAGAGTGGTTCCTGCCCAGTCATCGTTGACATAGATCACGGTCGTCGTGTCCGTAAGACTGGTGACAGTGACGCTCAGGGTAGCTGTATCAGTCAGCCCCTCATCATCCGCGATGGTGTAGGTGAAGGTGTCGACCGGATCCACTCCCGCATCGATCCCGGCGAGAACCGCCTCGTTCACCTCATACGAATAAGAGCCATCCGGCTGGATCGTGAGTGTTCCGAACGCACCGTCGATCAGGGTCTGGCCGGAAACCGGGCCACCCGTGTTGGTGCTTGTTGGGAAAGGCGCTCCCGCAAAAGCAATATCGGTCACCACGAGATCCGTAGCGAGCCCCAGCGAGACGGTATCGTTCGCATCGACATCATTGTCACCCACGAGCTTCGCCGCGCGAAGCTCCATGAGAGAGAAATTGTTGCCCGAGGTGGGATTGGAATCGGAATCGTGTCCCACTACCCGGAAACACGCAATGGTTTCGCCTTCCCTCACGGCCCCGAGGCTGGAAACCCGAAGATGCTCTGGCGCAATGTCAGGAATCGTGAGGCCTTTGATTTCGCCGATCAATTCTCCCGCCGCATTCAGATACTGAATATCGATGTTGTTGTCTCGATCCCGGCAGCAATTCCGACCATACAGGTCCACGATCAGCTCCGTCGAGGAATCCACAACAACCACAGGAGCAGCCAGCTCATACGAGATCACATGGTCCCCCGAGCCAGACCCGTGAAACCCATCCGCGGGGGCGGAGGTGCTGTAGGCCTGGTCCGGCATGACCGCAGTAGGATCAGCAGGATCATAGGCAAAGGGATCATTCGTCGTGGCCACTTCACTCGAGTCACCTCGCTGCGCCCCCTCGATCAGGGTCGCCGTGAGCGTGATGACTTCTGCCGTCGTGGAGTCGAAAACATTCCCGGTCGATCCGCTCGCCGGGATGGTGTTGTCGGCCCCTCCCGCCTCAGTCGCGCTTGCGGTATCATCCACCGCGATCGGCGCGTCATTCACGCCGGTGACGACCACCTCGGCTTTCCCGAGCACGCCGGTAACAAACTGACTCTCGGCAGGCCCTGCGACGCGGCTGTTGACAGTGACGACGGAGTTCGGAATGGCACTGGTTTCGACCAGGGCCCATGCATCCAGCGCGACCCCGTTCTCACGAGGCATCAGACGCAGCGTATAGGTGCCGGCCGCGAGATCGAACGTGGCATTCCCACTGTTGTTGGAGCCCGTGTTTTCGCTGGCACCGCCACCCTTCCACTGGAAGTTTCCTCCGGTGTTCATTCCGATGCCATACCAATCGGCATTGGCGCCGCCAGTTCCGTCCTGGAGTTCGACGATCGAAGCAAACACCGAGTCGCTTCCTCCTGAGTCTGCCAACATGTTGGATCCCCGGAGAAAGAGCTCGTAGGTTCCAGCTGTCTCGATCACAATCGTATAGTCTACGTAGGGATCCGATTCGGGCGGTGTATCCACTCCTCCCGTATTGATTCCCTTGTCGTTCGGAACCTGGAGGAACTTTCCTGAAATTGCGCCACCTTCGTCCGGGGCCTTCGCCCCCCCCTGGTTCCCGATTCCATCCGGATTATCCGCAGCCTGATCTCGCTCCACCCACGTTGCTCCGCCGGCCGCAAGGCTGGAGAGACCATGATGAATGGCAAGGCCAGCGACCACGCCGTTCTCTTCGATAAAAGTGACGGGATGGCCCGATCCGTAGCCATCGGCACTCTCCATGCCGTAGTAGAAGGTCACGGTCTCCTGCTGACCGGTTCCAAGATGCTCAAACTCCCCGTTGGGGTCGAAAGTCACAGAAGTCCCCGAACCATCAATCGTCACCACTCCACCTGCGCTGGGCTTGGAAACCGACTGGATCGTCAAGGTGCTGGCAGAGTTCGCCGTATCATTGGAAATCAGATCGATTCCACCGGCAGCATTGTCCTCGTCGGTCGTGTTACCGACCACGTCATCCGTAGTCGTGGGGGCTTCATACTCCACCGCACCGATATCGTTGGCCACGCCGAGATTCCGGGTCTGACCGGTCTGGTCCTCTGCCGCCGTCGACGAGATGGCCGCATCGATCGCCGACGCTCCCGGCAGGTGAGTCAGGGTGGGACCACCATTGTCCTGCAGCGCTCCCAACCCTGGATTGTCGCTGCTCACCGTCGCCCCGGGAGCCAGCGTCTCATCGCGCAACACTCCGATGATATTGTTCCCTTCGATGGTGCTAGCCCCATAAAGGTCCTGCGCGCGTGGGCTCGTCGAATCTGCCTCAGCGATATTGCCATAGAGAATCGAGTTCGAAATGGTCAATTCACCATTGTTGCGGCGGATACCACCACCGTCGCCTCCCTTGACCACGTTCTCCGTGATCGTCGAATGATCGATCGTCAGGAAGCCCCCGTTCTGCCCGCCATCCTGCATCCGGATTCCTCCACCAGAAGAGTAGCCCCCATTGACTACATTCCCGTCGACATCGTAGCCGGCCTTGTTGCCGGAGATGGTGGAATTGGTAATACTTCCCTCGCCCGACCAGAACGCAATTCCTCCGCCGTAGTTTCCGTAGGCAGTGTTGTTGGCGATTGTGGAACTCTCGACGGTCAGCTGGGAATCCCCTCCACTGCTCCAGAGACCACCTCCTCGGCTCTCGTTTTCGTCTCTGCCTTGAGAAACATTTTCGGAGATCGAGCTCTCCACCAGAGTCAGCTTCCCGTCATTGTAAATTCCGCCGCCCCGCCCGAACGATTCATTATTGTCAATTTGGCTGCGATTAGCGGTAAAGATCGCATCGCTACCGATACGAATTCCTCCGCCGACTCGATTATTATTCCCCCCTACCGGATCACTTGTCCTATTGTTGACCACAGAAGAATTATTGAGCGTCGTGATGGCTCGGTCTGCCGCCCAGATTCCACCGCCTTCGCTTGAGGCAATATTTCCTGAAATCGTGACATTGTTGATCTCGTTCTCCGAATTTCCGAGAAGGGCCATTCCTCCACCAACTCTCTCCGTATCTGCAGGAGCAACGTGATTCGTAATACTGCCGCCGTTCATCGTCAGGACAGCTCCCCAGTTGTATAGTCCGGCACCCTCCGCCCCGGTATTTGCCGTGATATCCACGTCATTCAATGTGACATCGGCATAACTCGAACGGATATAGAGACCGCCTCCCCGTTTCGCTTCGTTGCCCGTCGCATTCGCCGCCGACTCGTTGTTCGAAATCGTTGTGTCGGCGATGGTGACGTTTCCACCCCAGATCGTGCCGCCGCCTCCAGCCTCATCGTAGTTGCTGCCCCGGCCTCGCAAAGACTGGTTCCCGGAAATCGAGGAATTCGTGATATTGAGCGTCGTGTTGCTGCGGTAGGAAATAAATCCTCCACCCTGCTCACCTGCCGTATTGTCAGTGATATCGACACCATTCAGGTCGACGAGACCTGCTGCCTCGCCATCACTCCAGAGCGAGCCGAGCGCGAGTCCACCACCATCATTGGTCGCGATGTTGTTGGATATCGCTCCGCCATCCCAATCGAGACGAGCACCCCCTGCGACCCATCCACCGCCACCCTGGCGATTCGTCGATAGAATTTCGTTGTTCGTTACGGTGACGTTATCAAAGTCGCCCCAGCCGTTGTTCAGGACAAAACCGGCTCCTCTGCCGTAGGCGTCGTTGTTGTCGATGGTCACATTCTCCAAGGTGACCGAGGATCCCCAGCCAGTGCTGTAGAATCCACCGCCATCACGGTCATCATTGCCCGGTGTCGGATCGTCGGCAATGTTCCCAGAAATTTCGGTTCCCCGAATCACAACAGTTCCCTGGTTGTAGAATCCGCCTCCGTCACTGTCGGTTGCTTTGTTTCCGGTGATGGTGGAATCCGTAATCTCCACACGCGCATCGACACTCTCCGCTCGGAAACCACCTCCTGCGCGAGTCGCCGTATTGTTCTCGAGGTTCACGTTTTCGAGGATGACGTGGCCCCGCTCGCGAATGTAAAAACCGGCACCATCCCGATTCGTACCCGTCAGGGTATGCTGATCGATCTTTGCATTCTTCACCGTGACAGTGGCATCATTCGTCACGTAGAATCCGCCCCCATTGTTGGTCGCGATATTGCTGGTGATATCGACATTGTCGATCGTCACATCGGCCATACCAAGAGCGAAAAAGCCACCTCCGCCTCGGTTTACCGAGGTGGTCTCATTGTTGGAAATCGTGTGTGATCCATCACTGCTGCTGATGGAGACCGCACCATCCACGACGAAGAATCCTGCCCCGTCGCCCTGCGACTTGTTCCCAGTGATATTGCCGTCGTTGATCTCAGTTAGAGACCAGCGGGCTTCCTGGTAAAAACCTCCGCCAAGATGCTGACTGTTCGTCCGCCCGGTGGACGGCAGGGTCAGATTGTTGATCACGTCCGTGTTGTTGAGCGTGACCAAACTTCCGCGGTTGAAGAATCCCCCTCCACGGTTCCGCCAGTTGTCGTTCCCATCCTGGTTGTTCTCCCCATTGGAACGGTTTCCTGAAATCACCCCGTTGGTGACCGTCACGCTTCCAAAATACTGGGTGAAGAAGCCGCCACCTTCGTCGGCTGCGGTATTGTTCAGAATATCGACATTGGTAAGATCGACTGAACCGTAGGTACTGACGAAAAAGCCCGCCCCCGAACCATTGGCACCGCCCACGGTAGTGAGGTCGTAGCCCGAGATCTCGGACTGGTCACCACTGAGAATCGTGACTGCGCCTCCATCCGTCCGGAAGGCACCCCCGTGCTGATGAGTGGTATTGCCGTTCAAAACCACAGTCTGCCCAGCAGCACCCGCATTGAGATCGACACTGGCTCCTTGCCCGAGGAAAAAGCCTCCGCCGCCGCCGTTGTTCCCAGTCACCGAGTTACCAGTGATCCGGATCTGGCTTTTTGTGTCTAGGTCAAACGTCACCTGAGCTCCGCCGGTGGCATGGAAACCACCGCCATGATCCGCTGACGTATTGTTCAGAATATCGACATCGGTCAGGCTGATGACAGCGTCCTGGCCGGTTGCATAAAAACCTCCCCCGAAAGCATCATTGTTGGCACCAGTCGTGTTGTTCTGAATCTCCACCCCGTCGATCGTGACTCTTCCACGGGCAAAGAATGCACCTCCATCGCCACCACCTTGTGCAGAATTGTTCTCCAGGGATCCGCCAGAAATTGTCACCGAGGTCTTGGCCTCACTGAAAAAACCTCCACCAGATCCACCATTATTTGCCGTATTGTTAGAAATATCCACGTCGGTGAGACTAACGATGGCCGAATCCACAAGGCGGAAACCACCGGCACTGGTCCGAGCGTGGTTGTTCGTAATCGCACCGCCCGTGATGGTGACCGAGGAATGCGTATTGGCGCGAAATCCGCCACCTTCCTGTCCCTTCGCAGGATTTCCGTTCCCATCAATGGTAGCATTGTTGAGAATAACCGAACTGCGATTCGAAGCCCAGAAGCCCGCTCCATGGGAATTTCCATCCTGAAGAGGGTTCTGGTTGTTGTTTGAAATCGTGACTGACGTTGCCTGAGAAGCATCCAACGAAGCTTCATCTCCCAGGAACATGCCTCCGCCTCCGGCTCCGGCATCGTTGTTCGTAATCGAGAGATCCCCCTCAGCAGTAATCGTAGCCCGACCGCTCGCCCAAAGGCCACCCCCGTGCCCATTGTTCCAGATCCGAGAACTGTCATTGTTGTCGATCACCGTGTTGCCCGAGAACGAAAGAGCAGAGTGATGGTCAATGTAGATTCCTGCACCTCGGCCATAAGAGGTGTTATTCCGAATCGTGACATCATTCGCCTCCACTTCGGAGTGCCCGGTAATATACATGGCTCCGCCGACCCGGTTGGCCCCTCCTGTTCCCGCACCCTCATTGTCCTCGACAATCACGTTGTCCAGAGTGACAAAGCCATTGCTGACCCGGATACCGGCTCCATGGTCGGCAACCTGACCACCGGTAACCGTAAGGTTTCGCAGAATCAGGTGGGAGAAGGAACCCACATCGAAAACTCGATCTCGATCATCTCCATCGATCACGGTATCTGCTGCCGAAGCTCCGTCTCCAACAAGAACAATGGTGTTGTCACGATTCGTAATATCGAGATCGTCTGCCGAAGAAAAAGTATAGTCTCCGGTAGAATCCAAGGTCACCGTCATGTCGGCGCTACCGCTATTGAACGCGGCGATTGCAGCACGCAGACTTGCCTCATCATTCACCGACACCGCGGTTCCGGAATTGAATGTGAACTCCCTGGCGACAGGTCCACCATCCACGCTGAGCGCCACCGTGTAGTCCCCACTCTCCGTTGGAGTGAAGGCGACGGAATCACCCACCAACACGGTCTGAGCACTCGAAGGTGCCGTGAAAGTCCAAGAAAGAGTGCCCGCACCGGAAAGCGTCGCGCCAAACTGAGCCGGCTCAGTGACCGGGCCATGACTTACCTCTTCGACATCCGTAATCGTAACGGTTGGAAGCGTAGCGCCCAATTCGAAGGCCCCCAGGTCAGAGGCGCCTGCAGGACGGATTCCGCCCCTTTGATCAAAAGCCTCACCTGCCGAAGCCGCCGCATCCTCGGCACTACTCCCTGCATTGAACGCGCGAGTCAGCGTCGCCCCCCCGTTGTCCGCAAGTGCGAGAAGACCTGGATCTGTATTGCCCAGACCGGCAGTGTTCCCACTCAATGCCGTTCCTGCATGAACCCCGATGATGTTGTTCCCTATCAGGTTGATTCCATTCTGGGTATCCCGAATCGAAGGGTTCGTCACCGGATCGTTCACGTCGGCATCGCGAAAGTTGTTGAAGACGATACTGTCTTCCAGATTCACGGTGATGTTCGTGTTCGAATCGTTGTTTCGAAAGATTCCACCCGCATTTCCCGCGTAGCTCTGGTTCTCGGTGACGGTGAGATACTTCAGGCTTGCGGTGATCCCATCGGTTCCGGCCTCGATCATCATCGCGCCACCGGTCGCATTTGTGGAGCGGGTCGCAGCGGCCTTGACGGCAGCGATGGTCGTTGCAGCGTCCGTTCCAAAGGTGACCCCTGCCCCCGTATCAAGATCCAGCCCGGAAATGTTCCCATCGATCGTAGTGTTCTCCATATCGAGAACCCCGCGGTTCACATTGATCGCACCTCCGTGATACGCAGCAACATTGCCTGAAAACAGTGAGCCTGCGATTTTCGTCTCGGCTGTGTTGGTTGCGGTTTCAATACTGACGGCACCTCCTCGTCCTCTCCAGATACTCCCTGTCGCCTCATGCGTCGTTCGATTGTCGACAAAGGAGGAATCGAGAATCTCCAACCCGCCCGCATCGTTGTGATTGGCGAAGACCGCGGCACCACGCCCGTGAGCAAAGTTCTCATCGAACGTGCTTCGATGAATCGAAACATCGGCGGAACTGTTCAGGTAGATTCCGGCACCATCTCGGTCCGCATCTCCTGCAAACTCCCCGTTGTGGAGAGCCACGTTGTTTCGAAAGATCGAATCCGAAATATCCGCCTCAACCTGGCTGGAAAGGTAGAGCGCTCCTCCATCTCCATTGTAGGCCACGTTCCCGAGGAATTGAGTGTTGTTGATCACATTCCACTCGGCATCTTCATAGGATCGAGCGGCTCCACCGGTATTCGCCACGTTTCCTTCGACCACGACATTATCCAGCGTGAGCTCGGTATTGTTCCGGATCTCAAATCCTCCACCGTTCCACGCGGCGTTGCCCGAGACCTGGCCACCGCTCATATGAATCTGTGCTTCACCGCTGGCCCAGAGTCCCCCGCCTTCTCTCTGAATGTTATTTCCGTTGGCATTGGCAATGAAACTGAGAGTTCCGGTTGCCGAATCCCAAGTCACCCCTGCTCGGTTGTTGGTGATGTTCGTATTGACGATCGTCACCTCGGTGTCGTCAAAGTAGAGGGCTCCGCCCCGGCCTTCGGCAATGTTGCCATCCACGGTCGAATCGATAAGTCGGAGCGACGTGGTGCCTTCAGCGTAGATCGCTCCTCCGACCGCATTTGTATCTCCATCGGTCGCATGGTGCTGCGCCCGGTTGTTGAGAATGTCGACATCGGTCAGGGTCACTTCCGCACTTCCGTCCATCCGCATGCCACCAGCATGATAGGTGGAAACGTTTCCGGACAGTTCACCACCAGTCCAGTCGATCTTTGAAGCTCCGGTCGCATGGACTCCAGCGCCTTCCCGACGCTGATCGGTAACGAGAAAGGAATGGTTGGACACATTCAGTTCCGTCGCCTCGAGGAGACCCTCGAGGTAAATTCCTGCGCCCACTCCGTAGGATTGGTTCCCGTCAAAAGTAACATTGTTTGCCGTGAGTTTTCCACTCCCATCCACAGCTGCCCCGCCGCCGCGTCGGTCCTGGTTTCCACCAGCGACCCAATCGGTCTTGTTCCCTGTGACCTGAACGTTCGTCAGGGAAACGTGTCCGCTAGTCCGGAATCCTCCCCCGCGGGAGCCATCTCCGCCCGAGTTCTCGAAGGTGGCAGTATTGTTCTGAATCGTACCACCCGTCATGGTGATCTCGGTATCCGAGCCATCCCCACGGAATCCGCCGCCATCGAGGACCGCAGTGTTGTTCGTAATCGAAACCTCATTCAACTCCACCTTGGCACCTTCGCGGATGTAGAAACCACCACCATCACGCGGGGACGCGTTGCCATCGATCACCGCATTGTCGAGACGAACCAGGGTGTTTCGCGATCCCCCGGAAGCCCAGAATCCACCTCCCCGGCGCTCGTTGGAAGTGGCACCGCTATCGATGCCATTGTTCGAGATGCTGATATCACCCGCGACGCTCCCGCGCAGGTCGACGATCCCGTCCGTCACATAGAATCCACCGCCGCGTCCATGGGCAACGTTGTTGTCGAGCGTGATGGTCGCCGTGCCCATCACGATATCGGGGACTCCACGGGAATAGATGTCGCCCATGCTTCCCGTCAGCACGCGAGAAAGAGTTCCCGCACTGCGAAAACCACCTCCCACGTTGTCTGTTCCCGCACTCTCGTCACCTACTGTCGTCCGGTTCCCCGTGATGATCGTCGAACCGGAAAAGAGAACCGTCCCCTGGTTGAAGAACCCGCCCCCTTCACCACTGGAAGCCGTGTTGTTCGTAATCTGGGCGCCTTCAATCGAGACAATGTTCCGATCAGCGACGGCTGCGAATCCACCCCCGTGCTCTTCAGCTGTGTTGTTGGTAACAAGAACTCCCCCCTTGAGAACGAGACGAGCATCGTCGGTGGCATAAATACCTCCTCCATCCGCACCGTTCTGGATCACCGTGCCATCCGACTCGATGCCAGCCCGGTTGTTCGAAATTTCTCCTCCATCAAAGGTGACCACCGACCTTCCATTGATGTAAAGACCTCCGCCGTGGGACTCTGCTTCATGATCTGAAACCGTCACGTTGGTGAACGTCACATCCGTCTCCCCTGAAATGAAGGCACCGGCACCGACCGAGTCGTTTCCACTATTGCCTCCGATGAGGTTCCCCGAGAGGGTTCCCCCGTCCCAATTGACCTGACCGTCCCCGGTAAAGACTCCTCCCCCATTGTGCCATGAGGTATTTCCGGTGACGTTCACATTGGTGAAATTTCCGGTGCCGGAACGCCCCTGGATCGCAAGTCCACCACCGTAGACATTCTCGTTCCCTTCACCCTTTGCCTCATTCCCACTGATATCGACGTTCGTCAGGTTCACGGTTCCGATCGACCAGATTCCGCCGCCATAACCGCTGTCGTTGTTGAGCGCGTTATTCGAAATATTGCCGGAGATCTCCCCATCGTTCATGGTGAAGGTCGAACTCGCAGTGTGCATCGCGACTGCTCCTCCATAGCGGCGCGTCGTCGTATGGTTCGTCAAATCGACGTTGTTCAAGGTGACGGAAGCCGCTTCCGTAATCAGGATTGCGCCACCATCACGGTCACCGCGCGTGGTGTTCATGACATTGGCGTTCATGACCCCGTCGTTCAGGGTGACAGCGTGTTCTCCGCCCGCATAGAATCCTCCTCCATAACCCGTACTGATGTTGTTGCTCACGTTCGCCCCGTTGATCGTGATCGATCCGGTGCCTTCGGTACGGAATCCCCCTCCGTGTCGGTCATCACGGCGAGTCGTGCCATCGACTTCTACACCGGTTTCGTTGCCGGTGATATTCGTCTGAGCATTCGAGGAAAGCTCGAAATTGACTACCGCTCGGTTGTTGTAAAAGCCTCCGCCTCCGTCTCCCGAGGTATTGTCGGTCACATTCACGTCAGTGAAATTCACGACGGCGCCTTCTCCGTAGTTGTAGAAGCCGCCCCCCTGATTGCCCGCCTTGTTCCCGGTGATATCCACGTCCGTGATGTTCAGCGCCCCCTGGTTCCAGAATCCACCACCATGGCCGTTGTTATTGACGGCCATATTGTTGCGAAGGCTCGACAAGCCCGCCGCAGTCTCCGAAAGCGTCACCTCATTGAGTGCGCTCACCGTGCGGAATCCGCCCCCATGTCCCACCGTCGCAGTGTTGTTTTCGACCTTGGTATCCGACATGGTAACAACAGCTCGGTCGGCAAGATAAAATCCACCACCATCTTCCCGAGCGGTATTTCCGGAAAGGTCGTTGGTTCCCGTGAGGTGGACTTCACTGTTTCCAATGGCCCAGAAACCTCCTCCATCGCGACCGGAACTCGCAGAACCGTTGTTGGAGATCACCGCATTGTTGAGAGTTACGGTCGCGTGCTCATTGAGGGCAAAGCCTCCTCCATCGCGGTCCGTTCGCGTAAATCCGGCTCCATTGTCACCCGACTTGTTGTTGTCGATGAGTACCGAGTTCGCGGCACTGGCATCCAGAACCACGTGCTGTTCGAGATAAAATCCTCCGCCGTGGCCACCTGCATTGTTGTCCTGGACAACAAAATCGCCCAGAACGGTGATGGTCGTCTCAAGTCCTCGAGCAAAGAATCCCGCACCGTGTCGATCCTGATGGCCGGTCGCGTTGCCCTCGATCGTCACATCCTCGAAGGTTACATTTGCGTTATCGATCCAGAGCCCTGCTCCCGAATCGTTTGAAATCGAACCTCCTGTGATCGTCAAGTTCCTGAAGGTCACGTTGGAACCCTCAGAGATATAGAAGACACGATTCAAGTCTTTCGCATCGATCGTAGCGCCGTTTCCTTCGATCACCACATTGACCGTCCGGTTGCGGATTTCCAGTTGGCCTCCCGATACATCGTAGTTCGTTCCGGCGATGAGCTCGATCTCGTAGAGGGGGTCCCCGTTGATGCCATCGACCGACTCGATATTCTGGATCGCAGTGCGCAAGGCCGCGCCATCGGCTACAGGACCTACGGTGAGTTCATGACTCCCCGTGAGTGATCCCGGTACAGCGCCGACTGCCTGTCCTGCGGCTGGAAGAATACGCTCTCCCTCCGACAGGTCGTCGTGCATCAGGTTGAGACCATCAACATCCCCACCCAAGTCGGCAAGACCAAGGATGTGCCCTTGCTCGTGCATGATGACCGTGAGGAGATCGATCCCCTCCATGGCCTCATCGGACAGCGCTTCCAGATACCCGTCGTATCCGGAGAACTCTTCATCCAAGGATGCCGTCTCATCGATAAACCACTCCAGCCCTGCTGCATCATCATCCAGGTAGATCGTATCTCCCTCTACCTTGCCGAGCGTCAATCCTCCCAGATCGTCGACAACGTAATTAATCCTCTCCAGCGCTTCGATCTGCTCATCCGTCAGCCCACTCGCCTCCCAACGAGCGACCGCCTCTTGAGCCAGTCTTTCCACATCTTCTTCAGTCAGTTCGTCCTCCAGTCCCGCCTGCGGAATTCCGTCAATGGTAGAATCCGTGGTTGACACGTTTTCGAGCATCTCCGCGGTCTGCGCTGCCTCTTCGTTCTGCTCTCCTCCTCCTGCTTCCGGGTCCGCAGGAACGGGAGTTCCTGAAAACAAGACCCGGGGTTCCAGCGCTTCTGCAAAAAGCGGTCGTTGCTTGGCAGTCTTTGCTCCTGGACGCTTTTTACGGCGCTTTTCGAGCATTTCACGGTAGGCGCGAGCCATAGCACGGGCAAAGAACCAGCGCTTACGACGGGAGGATGTCGTTCTGTTCATAAACTAGGACGGGAGTTTATTATGAAAATTCTTGAAAACGTTGAAATAACGCAACAAAAAACTCACAGGAAAAGGTTTTTACCAGAAATGAGATCATTCACAATCAAAAAGATCGAATCTGCGAAATGATTCTTAAAGATAAGAAGATCATGGAGTTTCCTATCTTTGCCCCCAGTCCGTCGATCGTGACTTTCCTGGCATATTTCTCTCAAAATCAGGGCGGACGGCACGGTAGTTGAAATCACCCCATGAAATCGGGTCGGCGGAGGCCTTTTTCGAGCAGGGGTCGCTTTCCGGAGGACTCGCCAGAAGATTCACGGTGGGTTCAAGATGGCCCGATTTCCGATCTCACCGTCGACTGTGGTTATTGGCGTTCTCATCCGAAAAAGGTTTCGGCAATTTCAATCAACTCGAACAAGGAGTAATAGAGAGGGAGCAGTTTTCCCCTGTCCCCTGACCGGAGGGAAGCGCGGAGGAAAAAATCCTCCTCCGCGAGTTCCCTGCCCGAGTCAGAGAATGGGATTACTGGTTGCCGTTTGGTTCGCCAGGCTGCCCGTCGGAGCTTCCTCCATTCGGATTCCCTTGTGAGGTCTCCTCGGGATTCTCCTCATCTTCTCCTTCGCCCTCGAGGGACTGGCCGGAACCTCCGTTCTCATCGATCCCTGGAGGGATCAGGTTCTGGAGATCGACCGGGAGATGCTGAGGTGTCAGCGGACCATTCCCGGCTGTTCCACCGGGATTCCGGTTGGCCTGGTTCAGCAACTCCATTCCCACGGTGGACAGTCTCCGGCCCAGGATGGAATCAATGCTCAGTCCCTGCGACTCCGTAAAGGTCGGGTTGATCGCCGGCGCGAAGAAGGTCTGGAAGACACCTGGTTGCGATGGGCCCCATGCCGCTGGCTTGGTCTGAATCTGCACGAAGTAGTGCGAGTCACCCAGGATCAGCGTATTGAAGTTGGCGATCCAGTTTCCGGCGATGTCGGCGACCACCGTCATCTGACCTCCTGAGAGAAGCTCCCCATTCCGCCCGAGGACGCTGATGGAAATCACCGATCCGGGACTCGCCGAACCTGAATAGGTCGGGATCAGGGTCAGAATCGGACGTCCCGTCGAATTGCTTTCCTCTTCCCTGTCGTCGAATCCACTCGACTCGGCAAAGCGGAAGCCCTCGAGGATTCGTGATCCCCCGGTGATAAAGACTCCATTCACGGCGATTCCGTCCTGACCTTGGATGGTCACGGTGATCGTCTCCGTGGCGGTGCCTCCATTTCCGTCGTTCACCTCGTAGGTGAAGGTCTCGGTCAGGGTATCACCCGTTCCGAGCGCCTGGACCGTTCCGTTGCCGTTGTCGACCGTGTAAACAAAGTCACCATTCTGGTTGATCGAGATGGTTCCATAAGAGCCATTGATCACAGCCGGATCGGTCGCTGTGGGAACTCCGTTTGCCCCGGAAGCGTGAGTGATCTGGCTGACCACCGGAGTATCGCTGTCGTCGGTATCCGAATCGTTCGCGAGCGCGTTGCCCACGATCGTATCGGGTCCACTCACTCCACCTTCGAAAGCGGTAGCGGTATCGCCGGTCGGCACCGGATCATCGTTGGCTCCTGTGATGGTCAGGACCACGTCCTGGGTCGTCTGGCCACCGTCGCTGTCAGTCGCGGTAATCGTGTAAGTCAGCGTGTAGGTCTCCCCGGCCGCAACGAAGTCGAATTCTTCGGAACCACTGTCGAAGCTCCAGTTGATCGTTCCGTCGTTGTTGATATCGGAGATCGTGCGTACCGGACCTTGTGGATTGATATTTGTTGGATCCACGCTCAAAAACCCTAGCAAGGTCGCATTGTCGGGTGCCGTACTCGCGCTCGTTGGTGGCAACATCGGATTCAGATTCGGAGCCACCACTGAGACGGAGACGTCCACCGTGTTACTCGTATCGATGTCGGAGACATCCAGCGTTCCGTTCGCGGTAAACCCATTTCCGGTATTGGTCTGATTGGGTGCCTCATTAAAGGCATCTCCGGCAGACCCACCTCCGACAGAAATCACCGGATTGTCATTCGCCCCGTTGATAGTAACAAGGAGAGTGGTCGAATCCGTGGCCCCACTGTCATCCGAAACCGTGTAGGTAAAGGAGTCGGTGACACTTTCATTGAGAGCGACACCCGCTGCATCCATCGCCGCTTGATCAACGACAAACACGTAGCTGCCATCCGCACCAATGGTGAGTGTTCCATACATTCCAGCCACAGAGGTTCCGTTAGCACTTGTCGTTCCCGCCGTGACGGCCTGGTCTGCCCCTCCATTGTAGTTGATCTGGGTCACGAACAAGTCCGTCGCAGAATTCGTTCCGATGGTATCATCGCCATCGACATCGATGTCCGGAGTTGCTCCGCTGATGACATTTCCGGTCGGATCTACTCCCGCTGTTCCATTGGCATCGCCTCCCGCTTCGGTTGCGGTCGCGGTGTCAGGCACAGCCATGGGATCATCGTTGGCCCCGTTGACCGTGATTGTCAGGGTCGCGGTGTCCTGGGAAATGGTGGAATCAGGACCGGCGTCCGTTCCCGTAGGAGCGGTCGCACCAGCCGCGGTATTGACCAAGGCCCAGGCATCAATCGCTGCCCCATCCTCTCTTGGCGTAAACCGCAGGGTGTAGGTTCCCGGTGTGTCGAAATCCCAGGTCATCGCGTTGTTCGCCGGACCGGCCACATTGACCTCGGCCTGGCCACCGCCGTCCCATGTGAAATTGCGGGTATTCTGATTCAGCTCATACCAGTCAGCCTTTCCGGTGCCCACACCATCCTTGAATTCGACGATATCGGCGAACATCGAGTCGGAATTCCCGCCGCCGTTCGCGCCGCTGTTGGCCCAGCGAACGAAGAGCTGGTAGGTACCGGCTTCCTCGATCTGAATCTCGTATTCGACAGATGGCAGGAAGTCACCATTGTTGGGGGCCGCGATCGAAGCGCTTCCACCGGCTGTTGTCGTGTCGGGCAGCATTTGGAGGAACTCTCCCGTCCTTGATCCCGCGACATCTCCGGTTCCGGCATTCTCTGTGGGAACGACAGTCCATTCAGAAATGCCCTCTCCAGTTCTGCGAGTGAAGTCCTTCGCATCTCCCGAGATGATTCCATCGACATCGATGAACACCTTCGTCCCGTCAGAGATCGTGTAACTGAAAGTGTCCGTTCCAACATCTCCGGCGTCGAGAACATCGGCTCTCGTTTCGTCCACGGTGTAAACGTAACTTCCATCGGAACCGATCGTAAGGTCACCGTAGACGCCCACAAGAGTCGTTCCATTGGCACTGGTCGTGTTGCTCGCTACCGCCGTAGAAGCCCCACCGTCAGCGCTGGCCCGGATCACGTGGACATCCGTCGCCGGATTCGTTCCCACGGTATCATCGGCATCGACATCACGATCCGTGACCGCGAGGTTGAAGGTTCCGAGGACGGAAGGATCGAAATCAACCCCACCCACGTCGTCGAGAAGACGGATCCCGGCGACACCCGTCAGGGTTCCTGTGCCTCCCGTAAAGTCCGCAAGCGTGAAGGAGGTGAGACGTGTGCTGATATTCGGCAATCCAGGCGTCTGGGTGATTCCAATCTGATCCCCATAGTCTGCAGCCGTGATGCTGAGGCTCCAGGTATCAATCGGCTGCCCTGCCGCATCCAGCGGAATCACCGTGACGGCATCGCCGGCTTGGCCTGAAATGTTGATCTCGCCAAAGAAGATGCCTGTCGGATCGCCATCATTCACAGCTGCTGCCAGCGTGAAATCAGTCTGGGCCTGATTGGTCTGCCCCGTCGTAACGCTCAGACCCGTCAATGCGTCCGTCGAATTCGCAGGAGTACCCTCATTCAGGGCTCCGAAGCGACCACTCGTATTGGTCGCGGTCACCGCTACCGCACCTGTCAGATCCGTGTAGGTCACCCCGTTGACGACGATTCCCGTGAGCGTCTGTCCCAGGTTCTCCAGGGCATCGTTTACGCCCGGACCGACCAGCCC
This sequence comes from Verrucomicrobiales bacterium, assembly GCA_029213195.1. Taxonomy (GTDB): domain Bacteria; phylum Verrucomicrobiota; class Verrucomicrobiia; order Verrucomicrobiales; family DEV007; genus Arctic95D-9. The sequence continues at coordinate 163,700 of JARGNI010000001.1, read as the reverse complement.
ATTTGCAGGGAGCGGTCCATCTCCGGAGATGATCTCCGGATCGGTGATGACATTGCCCGCAGCACCCGAACCAGGCACGGAATTGGCATCTCCGCCTGCTTCCGTTGCACTGTTCGTGTTGTCGTAGGCATCCGGCGTATCATTGGAACCCTCGACTGTGATGGTGAGAGTTGCAGTGTCGGTCAGGGGGATTTCCGTCGCGGCAGTCGCAGCGATTCCCGCAATGAAGGACGGATCAGCAGTCGCGATGCCGTTTGAGCTGCTGAAACGCATGTATTCAAACGAAGCGAGCCCAAAGTCCGTTGCATTGATCACAAATCCACCCGTGTTCTGAGAAATGGCTCGTGCGGAGTTGACCGCATTGTTCTCAAGCTCATTCAAGGTATTCGGAGTCCCCGAGGCCGATGTGAACTCCTGGAACGGAAGAGATGGGCCAAACTGATTGTAGTCTCCGTAGAAGACCGCATTCGTCCAAGTCACTCCGTCTTCGCTGACCTGAATGTTGACATCCTCGCTGCCGCCCATCTCAAAGAAGACGGCAGAGGAGACCGACTGATCGAAGCGAACCGTCGCTCCAATGTTGTTATCGGCATTCATGTCGGCGGTTGTGCCGAGCTGCAGGTTGGCCAGGGAGCTGTCGAATCGAGTGTCTCCATCCAGGAAGGCTGCACGTGAACCGGGTGCCGGCGCTACCGTCGTGCCTCCCGGAGCGAAGAGCATACTGGTGCTGTTACCATCGAACTGCGTGACCTCGATCCCGACCAGGTCGCCAGGGGTCAGGGTTCTGCTGTTTCCGCTGGAATCGACGATCGTCAGATCGACCAACTGGGTATCGGCATCCAGGCTGAGACCGGTGATCTCGACCAACTGGGCCTCGCCATCCTCGATCGTGTAGGAGAACTGCTCAGTCACGGTCTCTCCCTCGTCGAGGCTGTCGGCCACACTCTGGTGAACCTCGTAGCGATAGCTGCCATCGGTATTGATCGTCAGGAATCCGTAGGCCCCTTCGATAATCGTTTGACCATCGACGGTCAAAGTTTGGTTGGCTGTTCCGTTGAAGTCGGTCCCCGCAAAGGAAACCTCCGTCACGCGGACACTGCCGTCCCCTGCTGCAGGATCGTCATTCGAATCGGCGTCGGTGTCATTCGCCATGACGTTTCCGGTCGGATCGATTCCTGTTGCCGCGTTGTTGAATCCGCCTGCCTCACGAGCCGTGACCGTATCGTCGACGGCATCCGGTGCCGAATTCTCACCCTCGATCGTGATCGTGACCGTCGCAGTATCCTGCTCCTGGAAGCTGTGTCCCTGGACGATCGCGGTCTGGTAGATATCACTGATATCCTGAGCCGAGAGCGCACGATCCCAGATCGCAGCATCATCGATATTGCCGGTAAAGTCACGCGAGGCGTTGTTCGCGGTTACGCGATCGGCTCCGACATAGACATCGGTTCCTGCGGCCGTATTGATCGCGACGCTGCTGTTGACGGACTTGGTTTCCAGCTGGCCATCGACATAGAACTGGACGCCGTTGAGATCGCCGCTGCCATCATAGACGACGACGACGTGATGCCAGTTGCCATCGGCCACATTGGTGGTGCTCTCGACACCACCGCCATTGACCTCGACACGCATCCTGCCGTTGGTGTCGGCGATCCGCCAGACCCACTTCTCATTCACGACATTGGATCCCCAGGACATGATGCCTGCGGCACCAGGAACACTGGTATTGATCCAGGCCGACATCGTTCGGACATCCGAACCGCCAACGCCCTGGTATCCATCGAGGGTCACAAAGTCACCCGTACCATCCAGGGTCAGCATGGAGCCTCCTACCGGTGAGGTGGAAGCCTCGATCACGGCATTGCCGTTGAGCGTGCCATTCCGGCCATTGCCGGAGAGATCCAGGGCCGGAGGCGTGTCCACTCCATCCGGATCCACTGCCGTCTCCCCAAAGTTGAGATGAGCCGCGAGGTCCACCGTCTGGGCATTCTGATCCGCTACGACATAGGTGAAGGTTTCCTGCGCCGTTGCGCCGGTCGGCAACGAGTCATACGCACCGTTGGCATCGACATTGACCGAACCGTCCTGGTTCACAGTAACGAGAGCACCTGCCCCCACCGTGATTTGGGTATCGACCGATGTCGTGTCATCGTTGACTGCCACGACAATGGCATCGCCAAGGGCCACGACATTCTCGGTGATCTGGAAATCAGACACGCTGCCGGTTGCCGTATTCCAGGCACCAAATCCGGCGTAGTTGATCGTCGGGTTGCTCGCCAGGGTCGTCGACCGAAGAAGCTTGCCGTCTGCATACCATTCGACAGCCCAGTTCGCTTCCGTCGTGTCGAGCACGATCTGGATATCGATCGGTCCCTCTCCCGGTGACGGATGGCCACTCGTCGTGCCACCACTCGTGGCTTCCGTCTCAAAGGTCCGGATCGCTTCGGCTGCATTGTCATTCTCCTGGATCAGCATCCATCCGGAAACCGTATTGGCGGAGGTGTGCCAGCCACCGTTCGGGTTCGGAGCGTCGCTGAAGCCTGCTGCGAACCAGTCGCCGGACCCGCTGGAGTCCGGATTTACCGTCATGGACATGGTGTAGACCCGTCCCTGTTGCGGCTGGAAGGGAACCAAAGCATTGGAGAAGCCGTTGGCCGTCTTCGTTCCATCTGCGTTCCAGAGAGTTCCCGCAGACCAGGTCAGTCCACCCGTCTCCGTCGAAGAACCGTCGAGGGCACCGACTCCCGAGAAATCCTCGGAAATGATGACCTGCTTGGAATCGATATCCGTATCGGCTCCGGCTCCCTCGGTAATGATGTTGCCGACCGACACCGTTCCATCTTCGGACTCGGTAATCGTAAGCGTGTCATCATTCGCCGTGATCGGGTCATTCTCACCGCGGATCTCGACATTCACCGTCGCCGTAGTCGTGTTGCCGGTCGCGTCACGCCCATTGCTTGAGATCGAAAATGATCCAAGAGGTGCCGCATCCGTATTGCCGGCATTAGCAGCAGCGGAGCTGATCGACAGGGAAAGATCTGCATCACCCGCGGCATCGGCAAACACGGTCAGGTCGCCAGAGGCACCGAGGACCGCGGTCGCATCCGCCATAAGAGCGTTGAGAGCATCGAGGAAGTCACCCAGCGTGGTGGTGTCGACATCAGTGATCGTGAACGTTCCGACAAAGGCCGAACCATCGGCATTCGTTCCCGAAATATCGAGGGTATCACCACTCGCGAAATCGCCACCATTGACGTTCTTCAGACTGCTGAATGGGGTCGAGAGCGTTGGACTGACATCCACATTGATCGAGGTCACGGTCAATTGGACCGTATCCAGTGCCGTCTGACCGGTTTGGGTCGCATCGCCTGCGAAGCGAACATTCACCGTACCGGTTCGGGCAAGATCTGCCGCAGTGACGGTATGAGTCAGAGTCACCGTTTCGAAGTCTCCTTCTGCGGCGGTCAACCCGGCTCCGTCCACATCCAATTGCGCGACAACATTACTCGTTCCCACGCCGGTTCCGGTCGCAAGAGTTCCGTCCAGCAACTGCACATCGAGATCGACAAAATCGATTGCGGTGAGCTTGGCAACCTGGAGGCTGAGAGTGATCGTGTCGCCCTCTTCCAGGTCGGCCCAGTTGACCCCGGTATTCTGTCCAATTTCCCCGGCGGTCGTTCCGTCAGCGGAGACTTTCGCAAAATCACCGGTGATACTGAGATTCAGAGCGGGCTCCTGATCATATTGTCCGGTAAAGGCAAAATTCGCATCGCCTGTCGAAAGCCATGAGGTCGGAGTGACCGTCGCAAAGGCTTCCTCCTGCACTGTAGTATCAGGCGTCTCGAAGGAATTGTTCGCAATCTGGCCGATCAGAATCGTGGATTCTGCAACAAGTGAAGAATTACCACTCAGGATCTCAACGATCTCCGTGCCATCAGAACTGGTGTAGACAAACGTGTCGGATCCCAGCTCTCCAAAAGCCAGAGGATCCTGACCCATCGGCGTGTAGGTGACCAAACCGGTGCCAGGATCATAACTGACCGTACCAGTCGTAGAACTATCCGCCCCCAGAGTGAGAACTGTCGCTCCAGGACTTCGCGCTGCGATGAAGTTTTGAACGACCTCCGCGCTGTTTAGAGATTTCTCATAGAAGCGGAAGATCGACATGTCTCCCGTAAAGTTCGCAGCACCGGCAGGAACTGTTTCGCCTCGAGAGTTGCCGACGTTTCCAAGACCAGCGGTATCACCGCCGTCAAAGTCATCGATACCGGTAGGTGCTTTCACCGCAGCGAGAGAACCATCAATAAAGATTCGCATGACGTCGCGTCCTCCACTGTCCCTGTCATAGGCAAGGGCGACATGACTGAAATCGTCCTGTCCCAAAGCAGCAGAAACCGTTTCCTGGACACCGCCATCATCGATCGTGAAGTGGATTGTTCCCACTCCATCGGAGGGATCGAGATCGTTCGCAGTGCCGTCGACCGAATACCAGATCGCCATGCCATCCCCGGCTCCACCGGTTTCATAGATGATCTGATCATCCGAGCCGGTGTTGGTCGGCTGGAGAATGAACTCCCAAGTCGCGTCCGCATCCGACGGATCACCGGGTAGATCATTGATACCACGATTGTCCGGACCGCCCGTTCCATCGAATCGGAAGGCTTGGCTGACACCAGCAAATTTCGCGGAGGTGACCTGTTCGAGGGTCACGTTGTTTCCGAAATTCCAGTTATCGGCAGGATTGCTGCTGCCTTCCCAAACCGTGGTTCCGGAAGGAAGCGGATTCGCGTTGTAATCCAGCGTCGCACCGGGAACCGAACGATCCGAGAGATCGTTCGCAAGAAGATCCGCAACACTAATCGTCGTTGGCGTGTCTTCCGCCACCTGGACAGTATCGTCGACCGCATTGGCCACGCCGTGGATCTGGATCGTCACCGTTGCCGTGCTTGTTCCTGGCACGGCACCGGCATTGATTTCGGCAGCACTAAGCACATCCGTGATCTGGTAGGTGAAGGTATCGGTTCCGACATCACCCAAGCCAAGGAAATCGAAGGCCTGGTTGGGATCGTAGGTGAAGGTTCCCGTCGCGTCGTCGAGAGTGACGAGAGCACCGGAAGCCAGGGTGATTTGAGTCCCCAGACCGACGACCGTATTTCCGGTCGGATCATTCACGAGATCGACCAGTCCGGTCGCCGTGAAGGTGTTTCCATCGATATCGGTTCCGGCATGGATCGCCTTGAAGTTCTGGAGGGCCTGCAACTCGTTGAAAGCGACTCCATTTCCAGTTCCACCGTTTTCTTCTCCATAGAGACGGAAGCTTGCGATGTCACCCTGGAAATTCTCGGTGATCCCCGAAGGTCCACCCCCGAAGCCACCCTGGTTGTCACCTCCATGGAAGCCGATACCGGCTCCGTCGCCGCCATCCCAGTTGCTCAGCCCGGCTTCACCGCGACCAATGAGAACGCCATTGATGAACAACTCGACGTAGTTCTCGTCGATGTTGATCGCTCCAACGGCATGGATGTAATCCGTCGTCGGATCATATCCGAAGTCCGCTTGGAAATCGTTGAGGTCGTAGGTGACTTCAGCACCACCTGGGATGACGCGGAAGACAAGATTGTTGTCTCGCAGAACCAATCCCGTTCCGGTTCCTCCACCTGTCTCCCAGAGGTTCTGGCTTCCCCCGGTGAGAGTTTCCGGACGGAACCACATCTCGATCGTGGCGTTCGCCGTGGTCGTCACTCCGACATCCAGAGGAGAATCCCCCTGCATGAAGGCCGACGCACTGGTCGATCCATCGAAGGAGTAGGCCTGGACGATTCCATTGTGGTTGGCAGAAGTCGCGTCGATCAGGCTGACGCCGCTGTTGAGCGTCAGGTCGCCGCCACTGACGACACCGGTATTCGGCCACGTGCCGTCATCCTCGATCCGGTCATCGGCATCGAAGTTGTTCTGGGCCGCATAATTCAGCAGCGCGCCGGAAACGATTCCGTCGTTGGTGAGAATGGTGTCAGGACCCGTCGCTCCACTGAACAAGGTCGGGGCATTCGAAACAAATACCGTGTTGGAATAATCCCCATCGACAAAGTCGTTCGCCGCGATCGGTGCATCGTTGCGTCCCTCAACAAGAATGCTGACTGTGGCCGTTCCGGTTGCGGGAGGCTCTGCTACCGCGTTGAAGTTTCCGAGAACTTCCGTATCTGAAAGCACGGACTGGTAGACCCGGAAAATCGCGAGTTGTCCGTCAAACGGAACTCGTCCCTGGCTTCCGCCTCCGAGACCGCCCACGTTCGCCGCTCCCTTCGTTGCGAGAGCGGCAGCATCGCCGCCGGTGTAGTCACCTCCGGTTCCATTCGCAGAGCCGACCGACTGACCATTGACGAAAACCTCCATCGGTCCGTTGGGTTGCCAAGTGACGGCAACCTGGATGAAGTCCCCAGCGAGCGCTGAAATGTCGGTAATGACCTGAGCACCGTCCGTCTCCCGGACCCGCAGATTGGCATTCTCAAGGAAGATTCCAAAACCATTTCCACCACCGTCTTCAAAGAGAACCTGGTTGCCCCCTGTCAGGGTATCCGGCTTGAACCACATTTCAAAAGTGGTCGGCACGGTGTCTCCTCCATTGGCGAGGCTCTGCAGGGTCGCGTTGAACTCCGCCCCTTTCGCATTGGCATCGACGTCGGCTCCGACTCCACCCGGGAAATCGTAGGCGTGGGTGATACCATCAAAATTGGTGGTTGCAGAAACATCGATCCGCTGAACTCCGCCTGCCGTGTCCAACGTGAGGTTGAACCCGCCATTGGTGCCCGTGTTCTCCCAGGTGCCGTTGCCGTCCGCATCCGCAGAGGCCTCGTAATTGAGGACGCTGTTTGGCTGAACGATTCCGGACGCCACCTCGGTGGCCGTGTAGGTGAAGGTATCCACCAGCGACTCGCCTTGCTTGAGCATCTGAATCGCTGCGGAATTGGTGGGATCGTAGCTGAAGCTTCCGTCGGGATTGACCACCACGGTCGCTCCGTTCGCACTGACCTGGTCGTGCGAAGTCACCACGAGATCGTTGTCCACATCCGTGTCGTTCGCGAGCACTCCCGGTGCCGACAGATGTGCCTCGATCTGCGCCTCGGTCAGAACGGAGCCGTAGATCGCGACCTCGGCGATGTCTCCGTTGAACTTCTGCTGGGGCTGCCCACCGTTGTTGAGACGTCCGTCCTGCTCGTAGCCGACAAGGAAGCTTCCCGAGGTGGAAAGTGCTGTCGCCGCAAAGGTCAGGGTATCCCGCAGTTCGCCGTCGAGGAAGACCTGCGATTCACCCGTCGTGCTGTCGAAGGTGATAGCCACGTGACGCCACTCCCCGTTGAAGAGTTCGGCTTCAGTGATCGTCGTGTCCCGAACCGTATTGTTGAAGAAGACTCTCAGGGGGCCGCCCTGGAACAATGCAATGATCTCGTTGCCTCCGGCCGCACCGTCATAGGAGAACAAAGTTCCCTCTGCATTGTCTGCCGCATTCGCACGGAACCAGGCTTCCAAGGTCAGAGCGGAACCCGGAAAGTTGTTGCTGAAGTCCACATGCACGGCATCCTGGACATCGGTTCCATTGTTGAAGTTGGCTCCGACTCCACCGGTCAGGGCAGGAGCGTCCGCGACTTCCGTCACCGTGTTCTTGTATTGACCGTCGCCTGCCGTACCGATACTGCTCGCACCAGTCGCACTGTTGACCGCTGTCGCATCGTTCGACTTGTCGGCATCGGCCAATCTCCAGTAGACCACCGGGTCATCGGCAAGAACGTTCTCCGCATAGCTCGGAGCTGCTCCTGCCGTGGGCACTACAAGGACTTCATCTTCATTCGCGATCGCGGTCTCCGTGTAGTCGTCATCCCGCACGACCGGAAGGTCATTGCTTCCTCGAACCTCGATGGTGAGATCGGCCTCACTGATTTCCACACCGCCCGGAACCCCGTTGATCACGAGGTTGTCGAGGCGGTTGATGAAGTCGCGATCTCCACCGGAATTATCCGCGAAGGTGAAGCGGAAGGTGACGGTATCGGTTTCCGTGAGCTGGAGGAAATCCGGCCCCAGGGAAAGAGTCCTCGCAGCGGGACCTGCATTCCATTCTGCCACGAAGGCATCCGGAGCATGCAGCGGGGTGAACGGAGATCCGTTGATACTCGCTGTCCAGATCAGGGTGCTGAATTCTCCGGCAGAACCCGATCCATCGGCGTAGTGATCGAAGCCCAGTGAAGTGAGGGCCAGCGTCTGGCCTGCCTGCGGAGTCACGGAGAACTCGAAATAGTCATCGTCGAGCAGGGCATCCGCAAAATTATCCGCGGTCGCTTCCCCGCGAATGAGAGCGGCGTTGCTGGACCCGGAAATGAAAATATCGTCGAAACCAGCTCCGGTGGTCCCACCTGCGTCATTCGTGGCGTCAAACCCTTGGAGATTGGTCACGGTGACGAGCGTGTTCTCGATGAAATCAGGCGCATCGACAAGAGTTGATCCGCCTGGGTTCAAGTTGAACTCGGCGAGCCTGACCTGATCGGTCGCTCCACGATCGGCGATTGTGTAGGTAAAGACCTCCGGCTGAACCTCACCGGCCGTAAGGCTGTCCGCCATGTCCTGATCGATGGTGTAGGTGTAGGTTCCATCCGCGGCAATCTCGAGTGTTCCGAGTGCCGTCACGATTTCCGTGGTTCCTGCAGGAGCCACGAAGGTCGTTTCCCCGCCGAAGGTCACCGCAGCCACGTAGAGCTGATCGTCCGGTGCCGTGCCATTCACATCGATATCGGTATCAGCGACATCACCAGGATTCGTACTCGCAGCACCGAGTCCGAGAGCACCGATGACGTTTCCAGTCGTTCCTCCGAGGGTCGTTCCGTCGCCTCCTGCTGTCTGGGTGGCGTTGGCAGCGCCTCCGTGCTCGACGGCAAAGTTGAAGTCGGCCTGGGCCGTGTTGCCATCATTGGTTCCTGTGAGGGTAACCGAGACCTCTCCACGAGAGAGTCCAAACTGATCGCGGATCGTCGCGTCATCGAGCACGGTGTTCTCGTAGTAGCGGAAGACACCGATTTGACCGTCGAGTCGGCCGTAGCTGGCGAGTGCTCCGAGAGCGCCATTGTCACCACCTTCGTCGCCTCCGACGCCTCCGAGTCCGGAGCCATCGCCACCGGCGAAATCGTTCAGGTTCGCAACGGAGGCAACGCCCTCTTCCTTGCCGTCGATGTAGAGTTTGATCTGGTCGGTCGCAGCCTGGTCGTAGGTCACAACGATCTGGTGGAAGAATCCCGGTTTCAACGTCGTCGTCGAGGTGACGGCACGAGAGGTACCGCCGTTCTTCACGACAAAGCTGACCGTGCCGTCGTCATTGAGGTAGACTCCGGAACCATCTCCACCGCCACCGGTCTCGAAGAGGACCTGGTTGCGGGTGACATCATCCGCAGCGACCCAGAGTTCGAAGGTCGCATCGTCATTGGCATCACTGAAGTTGTTCAGCGTCGCACCCGTGGCACCGTTTCGTCCCGCGCCATTGAAGTCGATCGCATGGGTCATCCAACTTGGAGCCCCGTTGTTCTGACTTGGCGTCACCGCCACCTCGGAAGCGCCACCGGCTCCCAGGTTCCAGCTGATTCCGCCGTCGGCCCAGGGACCGGTTCCCACGGTTCCGTCAGCAACCAGGTCGACCGTCGCTCCCGGAGCGACTGTCTGCACACCAGGTTGTCCCGTGTTGTCCTCGATCGTGTAAGTGAAGGTATCGACGATGGTCTCGCCCGCAGCGAGGGCTTCGATTGCTGGAGCACCCGTATCCGGGTCGTAGGTGACAACCTGCTTCGGTAGACCTTTGATCAGGACCGTATCGAGTCCTGCAGGGCCGAATTCCAGGCTGGTAAACTCAGCACCTCCGAAATCGATGATCAATCCACGGAGGAGTTGGCTCCCTCCTGAATTGCTCGTGATCGGATCATTCTCCAATTCATTAAGATCTCCGAACGTGCCATCATCGCCGCGGAAGAGATGGTACGCTACTGAACCGAAGGAACCGGTGTAGTCGGCATTGGTGAAGGTAATCGTTCCGACCGATGTTGCGCCGTTGAAGGCTTCCACAGTAAAGGTATCGGCGTTGGTTGCACTCGAGGAAATTTCGAAGAGCGCCGCAGAGCTGACTGCCTGATCAAATCCTACGGTGAATCCGCCACCACTGCCACTGCCATTGATGACCCCACTTCGAAGATTGTCATCCTCGAGCAACTCGGCACGATCTCCCACTGCAGGCTCGCTGCTGGAATCCGGTGCAAGGATGCTGGTCTGATTGACCGATCTCCACGCTGTCACATCGATCCCGACGAGGTCATTGGCCGTGTAAGTGTAGTCCACCCCGCCGCGTGTGACGGTCAGGCTGTTCAGAGTACCATCCGCACTGTAGTCCACACTCGTGATCGCATCGCTCGCGTCTGGAAGTGGCAAGTCAAGAATCGCCGTGGTCGCCCCCAGTCGACTGGTCGACGAGGAGGTCACAGTGATGGAATCACCCGTGTCCGCATCCGTGTCGTTCGCGAGAACATTGATGCTGATCGTATCCCCATTCTCCACTGCCGCAGCCGTATCCGGATTCGCCACCGGCAGGTCGTTGGTGCCCTGGACGATGAATCGCGCCGTGGCCTCGGTCTCCGCCGTTCCTGCTGCGATGATACTGGCGACGCGCGCCTGGTCAGCCGTGAAGACATCTCCGCTGTAGATGCGAAGCACATCGGAAGCAGGATCGACCGTTGTGAGGTTGCCGAAGTTGCCTCCGAAGAAGTTGAAGCCTCCTCCAAAGCCACCAAGATTCGCACCACCACTGGTTCCAAAGCCTCCGAAGTCACCACCATCCCAATCGGAAATATTGGCAGCAGCCGAGTCTCGACCCACCTCAAGCCCGTTCACGTAAAGAACGGCCTCATCGGTTCCGATATTGAAGGTCGCAACGACATGGAGTGGCTCGGCGATGTCGGCATCTTGAAGAGTGTGAGTCACCCGTGCCGTCTGACTTCCACCACTGTTCTGAGTGACGCTCCAGATCAGGTCGGCTCCGTTCAGAACCAATCCAACACCTTGGCCACCTCCCGTCTCGAAGATGATTTCGCGCCCATTGAGATCGGTGGGCTGAATGATCGTTTCAAAGGTCACCGATTGCGTATCGGAAACTCCGGCAATCGCTCCAAAGTTGCTGAGTCCAGTCGGCGTTCCCGTCGTTTCGGAATCCACAACAGGAAGAGCGCCTGCTCCCGGAGCCACATCCGCAACTCGATACGTAAAGCTGTCCGCCACCGACTCTCCCGCGTTGAGATAATCGAAAGCTCCGGTTGCCGGATTGTAGGTGTAGGTGCCATCAGCATTGACCGTCACCTCTGCTCCCGATGGGAGAGTGATGGTCTGACCCACATTGGCAGCGGCTCCCTCCACTTCAACGACGGAGAGGGCATCGCCCTCGATGTCCCCGTCATTGGCGAGCACATTTCCGGTCGCAGACGGACCATCTTCGGAAATCTCCGCAACCTGTCCGGCGATAACCCGGAAGTCGGTCACTTCGACCGGTCCGACAGTATCGGCTCCGGAAGGATCGGTGGAGAAGTCTCCATCGTCGGCAAAGGTCTCGAGGCGGAATCCTGTGATCCCATCGATCTCAGCCGGAAGCTGCACGGAAACGGTGTAGGTGTCGGTTCCCGCAGTATTCGTCCCGAGGATCACGGCAACGCTGCCATCCCCCGGCACGGCCTGGAAGAAATCGAGATCACGAACGGCGGCCTCGGTATCGTCAGATGAAGTCTTCACCACCTGCGGACTGAGCACGTTCCAAGTGGTGCCATCGGTCGTGTAGGAAACCTGGAAGTTTTCCAGGGCCGAACCTGCCGTTGTATCAATCTCGAAGGAAAGACTCGAGACATCATTCAGAGGCGCGGTCGTCGCAAAGTCGGTCGAAACCGGTCCTGCCGTTGCCGCCGGGATCGACCAGGTGGTCGGTCCGGTCAAGGTGACCGCGGTCTGCGGATCATCGAGCGCGACCGGAGCGTCATTCACTCCCTGGATCGTCACCGTGACGGTTTCGGTGGAGGTGTTTCCACTCGGCCCGGTCAAGGTGTAGGTAAAGGTATCGGTCGCGTTTTCTCCGAACTCGAGATATTCGAAGGCCCCATTCGGATCGTAGACGAGCTTGCCATCGACGATGGACACAATGCCCCCCGCAGCCGTCATTTCCGGATCGGTTGGATCCGCTCCAGCGGTCAGTGTCAGGGTGACGTCGCCCACCGCAGTGAGCGTGGAGTCTCCACCGAGGAGCTCGAATGGCGCGGCCACACCGTAGTCGCGGACAAAGGTTCCGTCCGGAAGCGTGCGTCCCGCGAGATGAGCACCGGAAAGCGCGGTCGTGCCGGAGATATCGACACTGATGCCAAAGTTGTCTCCGTTGTCCGCCGCGTCCTGAAGTTCGTTGTAGAGAATGTCTCGCTCGACCCACTGGCCGAGCGTCGGGCTTCCAACCTGTGCATCGAGTTCGAAGTAGTAGACGGCCCCGTTGTTGGATCCGTCGGTGTCTTCGTTCGGAGAGCCCACGAGGATCCGGTTGCCTTCTACGGCAACGGAACGCCCGAAGGTATCGTTCGCCTGGGCATCCGAGGCGAAGAGTTTGATCGGTGCAGTCGCCAGATTCGTCAGATCGTAGACGTAGACGGCTCCCGCGTTGTTCCCTTGGTCATCGTCATTGTGTGCCGAAGCCACGAGGACGTCGCCATCGAGGGAGACATTGATCCCGAAGTTGTCATTGGGCCCGATGCCGTTGGCCGCAGTGACTCCATCAGGAAGGAACGCCGTGGTCGGACGAAGAATCGTTTCGATTCCACCAGCAGTGACTGCCGCAGTCCAAGTATCCCCACTGGCCTTCTCGTAGAGATAGACCGATCCGGAATTGCTCCCCTGGGTATCCTCACCGATGGCACCCACAGCAATCCGGTCCCCGGAGATCGCGATGCCACGTCCAAAGTTGTCGTTGGCCTGCCCGTCGCTCGCCGTCAAGGTTGCACTTGGGTCGTTCCGGTTTCCGTTCCATCCGGCGCCACGCTCGTAGATAAAGACGGCACCTTCATTGGCACCCGTCGTGGGAACATCTTTCAAACGCGAACCAACGATGATGGTCGACCCATCTTCATTGACCGCGACACTGAATCCAGTCTGGTCCGAATTCTCATCGTTGAGAGACTGTCTAAGCTTGGAGACCCGGGTGTAGGTGCCATCGCTCTGTCGCTCGAAGACATACGCGGAACCATCATCGGAAGCGCCATCATGATCAAGATAGGCTCCGGCCACGATCGTCGAGGCATCCGCCGAGATCGCGACATCGAATCCGAACTGCCCGTCATCGGTGTTGTCTCCTTCGGAGCTGAGAATCTGGAGCAAGGTCCAGGTATCGTCCGTAGGATCGGTGTTTCCGAGCGTGTCACGTTGGTAGACGTAGACGGCACCGTCACGATCGTTGACGGCAGTCGGATCATCCGCCGTACGGAACCCGACGACTGCGATATCCCCGGCGACGGCCACGTTGCGACCGAACTCGTCGCGGGCGAGAATCTGGCTTCCCGGACCAGCAAGGTGGTCGAGAGGCTCGATGATCGTCTCGGCAGGTGCCGTGGCGGTGGCGATCTCGGCAACCGTTCCGTCAAAGAGATAGGCTCGTCCCAGCTGACGGATGATTCCGCCATCGGAAAGGGTGCTGTCCGCAAGGTAGGCGCCCGCAAAATAGGTCGCATTGCCGGAGGAATCCACGGAAACGGCCACCGATCGGCCGAGTTGTCCCTGGTCGTTTGGCAGAGCACCATTGTCCGACGCGAGCAGCTTCGTCTGTTCGGTCGTCCAATTGGTTCCATTGAAATGGAAGACATAGGCGGCTCCCACGTTGTTCTCACCGGAGATGTCTTCGCCAATCGCACCGGCGATGAGAACGTCTCCATCAATCGCAACGGAAATCCCGAACTGGTCGTTTGCCGCGGTATCCGCTCCCTTGATCGTATGGGTGATGGTCCAGGTGTCGTCGGAGACATCGCCCACGAGCACGTTGTCCTGCCGCTCCAGCACATAGACGGTTCCGGAGTTTCCACCACCCACATCGTCGAGGCGCGAACCGGTCACGATGCGATCGCCACCATTGGTCACATCGACGGAAAATCCGAAGCGGTCGTCTCCGGAGTCACCACGGAGAATCGATTTCTCGACCCAGACTCCGCCCTCGAGTTGGTAGACATAAACCGCACCAGCATTGCCGCCATTGGTGTCCTCGAGTTCCGCGCCGACGACGGCCACGGTGCCGTCGATCGCGACGCTGCGTCCGAACTGGTCATTCGCCTGGACATCGGAAGCTCGCAGGGTCGCTTCGTGCGCGAAAGTCGCTCCGCCATCCGCCGAGGTGAAGACATAGGCGGCACCGCTGTTTGAGCCACCGGTATCCTCGGCATTGGCACCGACGATGAGGCGAAGACCATTCGTCGCGTCATTGCTGAAATTGACCGAGACACCAAAGTTGTCGCCGCCGTCAATCCCCACGGTATTGAGGTTTCCGCCACCCCCTGCTGCAAGCGTATCTCCACTGAGGATCTGGGTCTGCACCCAGGCAGTGCCATTGTTCTGGAACAGGTAGACCGCACCGCCGTCGTTGCCGGGACCATGATTGTCATCGGCAAAGGTTCCCACCGCGATCGTTCCGGACGTCTCGTCCACGGCCACGGAAAATCCGAACTTGTCGAAGGCAAACGCGCCGTCCGGATTGTCGATGCGCTGATCGAACACCCATGGTGAACTCGCATCGGCGCGAGTGTAGATGAAGATGGACTCGGTTTCTCCACTGGAGTCCCCTCCGACGACGGCAATATTGCCATCAACCGCGACCGACTGACCGACGCGATTCGCGCGGAAGATTTCCGCGTTCTCCGGCTGGAGAATTCCCTGCTGGAGGAATTCCTGGTCGGCACCGGTGATATCCAGCGTGATTGCCGTATCCTCATCCGTCTCGAGATCGATCGGGGTGATATTGGGAACTCCGAGATTCAGAGTGACCGTCTTGTCGAAAGTCACACCCGTCGAGAAATCAGTCACACGATAGACGAAAGTATCCGTCGCACCCGCAGCCGTTCCCTGGTTGTAGGTGAACGAGCCATCCATATTGAGGGTCACCGTCCCGCCTCCAAGAGAAGCAAAGGTTTCGCTGTCGATGAATCCGACCACTTCCGCAGGCTCATCGCGGAGCTCGTTGATACTGGCACCGTCAGGTCCACCACCCACGACTCGGAGAGGTGTTTCCAGTCCGCCCTCGTTGGCAAGTACACCGAGACCAGGATTGATGCTGAGAAGTCCGGTCGTAGGTACGTTGTACCCGTCGTCGGCGGCGACGCGGAATTCGAAGGTTCCGTTCCGAGTCGAAACGCCATCCGTGACCGAGAACTCGATTGTGGTCGATCCCGCACCCGCAATATTGAAGGACACAGCTCCGCCATCGACATCGGCCTGGGTAAAGGTATTCGCGCTCAGCGCACCCACGGCAACGTCAGCCCCCGTCGTCACCGTGTAGACGATATCCGCAGGGTCCGCCGTATTCGTGCTCGCGGTGCGAAGCTGATCGGTCGTGATCTGAACCGAGGCATCGCCCTCGTCTCCGGTCACTCCGCTATTCTGCGCCACCGAGAGATCGGTGAAGAGCGAGGAAAGGTTGAGACCCTGGAAAGCAACACTTTCTGCAGACACATTCGGAGCCGCTCCCAGTCTCTGGGTCACCATTTCGACCTCGTCGTTGGCGTCGAGAGAAAGAATAATTCCGCCCCAATTTCCAGCCTCGTCGTCAAGGGTATCCGGGGCATCCCGATTGTATCGTCCGCTCTGTCCGAGAGACTCGATTCCTCCGCCGTTGACCTGGAAACCCGTCTGAACGTTGGTCCGAGCTCCGGTCTCTCCACCTCCATCCGGATTGGTGTCGTCCTGGTGGAAGATGCTGTTGAAGAAGAGATAGTCTCCCTCCTCCTGCACTGTCACCGTGCTACCGCCCGTGGTGTGGACGAAGGACTCCGAGTCTTCCTCGCGGACCTCGGTGAATGTCGTGGCTTCCGCACCGACCTGGTTCACCTCCTGTCCCGTCGTATCCGTCAGTCGAATCGTCTGCGCGGTATCCGGCAGGCGAACCACCGTGATCGAAGTGCGAACGCCGTTGACTGCCGCGTCGCCGGATCCAGGTGTTTCTTTCGCCACGTTCACGGTGAGGACATCACTGGCCGAGGCCGAAACAATCCCGCCGTAGCTGACCGCACCCTGGTTGGCGAGGTTGGCATTTCTAGCGTAGACACTGGTCCGCGTCCCCTCGATCTCCGCTCCGTTCAGCGCAAGCGCCTGGTGGTAGTTGGACCGTCCTCCCGGAGCCGTCAGGTAAGTGTTGGCAAAGACAAGATACTCACCATCATCAGCGAACGTGATTTCTCCCGTCGCCGCATTGTAGGTGAACGAAGACGCATCAAGTTCCTCGGTGGTCCCATAACGAACCGACTCGAATCCATTGGCAGCGAAGCCGTTCGACTCGAGACCATTTACGCTGCCGCCGTCCACAGTTCCTCCGCTGAGGCGCAGGTAGTCCCAGTTGTCGTCCAGCTTGATCAGCTGAATACCGGTCGCATCGGGTTCACGCTGCACTCCCGCACCATTGTTGTCGGTGCGGAACGACTCGAGAGTGAGAACGTTGTCGGTGCCATTCACATCGGTCGCATCGACCTCGATGATCGCGCCTCCGGCGGTGATTGCTTCGTCGGCCCCACCCGTCCGGCGGATGTATCCCTGCGACCAGCCCGCCGCGAGGTCGGTTCCCCCAAGATTCAAATTGCTCTGAATCTCGGAGCGGTCTACTCCACTGGTGGAGTCGAAACGAGAATTGTAGATCACGAGGTGGTGACCAGCGCTCAATTCGATACCATCGGCTGTCGTATCGCTCAGGTCGTGACTCGGCACCGATTCCTTGACGATCGTGTCGAAGTCATGAACAAAAGAATTCGTCGCGTTGGTTCCCGTCGCGATGCCATCCGCACCTCCTCCTTCGGTGAAGATACTGATCTCACCAGCGGTCGCAGCCCGTCGTACTTCGCGAGTCACGATGTTGGAATCGAGATCGCCGTCGTTGACAACAAACGTAATCGTCCGAGGCAGAACGCTGCTGGTGGCCGTCGCATTCGTATTCGTATACTCGAGCGCATCGAGCAGCGCCTGGTATTCCGCCTGGGTCGCTGCTCCGGTGATCGTGAAGACACCCGTGGCATTGTCGTAATTCGTCGTCACACCAGCCGGCAGGACGGTTCCCGTGGCCAAGGCGAGGACATCTTCACCACCCGCAACGAAATTGTCGGTAATGGTGATCGTCGCACTGAGGATCGAATCGGTCGGTGCATCCGCATCGGTCACGGTCAAGGTATCTGTCAGGTCTACAGCCACACTCGGCTCGAAGATCGCGGCAAAGGTCTCAATCGAAGCGAGGACCGGGGCATCGTTCCGCAGGAGAACGACATCATTACTGTCCGTTCCTCCCGTGTAGGTGATATGGAATCGGGCACCGTTGACATCGACCTGATCGCCCTCGGCCAGGTTCGAGAAAACTCCGGCTCCCGCAGCTCCATCGTCGACAGCGTCGGTAGCATCATTGTTGATCACGAGAATCGAGGGCACGGCCGTGAAGTCACCCGTGGCCGTCTCGACCGTAAACGTCGAAGTGCCCGTGAGGACCACGGCTCCAGTGACATTCAGTTCATCGCTTCCTCCGGCATCCGCATCGAAGTTGAAGTCTCCAGAGATGGACACACCTCCGGCCGCGTTCAGCGTCCCGACACCGGCGACACCGGGTTCGATATCACCATCATCGTTGACGGTAATCAGTCCGCTCACGGTTCCGGTTCCCTCCAGGGTTCCCGCAGCATTCACGATCACCGCACTCTCGACGGAGCCGGTGAGGGAGACAACTCCTCCATCGATCGTGGTATCACCATCGAAGGTATTGGCAGCGCTGAGCGTCAGCGTGCCGGACCCTTCCTTGGTCAGAGTTCCGGTATCGGCACCCGTGCTGGAGATGACACCTTTGGCTTCGCTGCCCGTCCCCGTGTCGGAGACATTGACAACGAGATCGTTGTCCTGGAGATCAACCGTCGTCTCGAAGATGAGATCTTCCGCGTTGATTGTGACATCGGTCTCCAACTCGACCGCGTCGTTGTAGGTCTGATCGCCTGTGGTGGTGACGGTGATCGGGGGCTGTCCCGAGACGCCGGATACGGCGCGGAAATTCTCTCCCACGGCATCAAGCGTGAGCGCGCTCTCATAAAACCGGAACACCGCGAGATCACCCTGGAGATTCCCATTGCCTGGAGTTGTCTCCGCCAGTCCCGTTCCTGTCACCCCGAGGGTGGCGGTGTCTCCGCCATCGAAATCGTTCAGGATCGTGGTGTCCGCAATCGTGTCGACGGAAACGCCGTCGACAAACAACTCAAGACGATCGGTCGTCGTGCCTTGGTCGTCCTTGGCATAGACCGCCACAATCTGGTGAAAATCAGTTGTAGTAAGCGAACCTCCCGAAACACTCCGTCTCTCCAAATCATCGTCCACAACGAAAGTCACAGCACCGGAAGCGTGATCGAAAACAATCGCCATTCCATCGCCGGCTCCACCGGTTTCGTAAATCCGATCCACTCCCGTGCCCGCGGCATCGGGTCGGAACCAGAATTCCCATGTCGCAGAATTATCGGAGGGATCTCCCGCGAGATCATTGATTCCACGGTTGCTCGCTCCTCCCGTTCCCAGGAACTGGTAGGCATTGGTGATCCCATCGCGAGTGTTGTTTCCAGCAACAGGCTGAAGGCTTGCTGTGCTTGCAGCGAAGTTAAAGTCATCCAGAGGATTCGCGCTGCCTTCCCAGACATCCGGGGTCAGATCTGCAGGATCGCTCGCATCGTAGTTGAGTGTCGCTCCCGACGTAACGGTCCCTGGCGCCGCCCCGAATACCGTGATTCCATCCGGATCGGTCGTCAACGTCGCGAGACCTGCGTCGTTGGAATCCGCTCCAAACACATCTGCGCCGACATTTCCTCCAAAGCGGGTCGTTCCAGCTGGCTGAGTATCGATTGTGAGATTTGCAGCGACCCCGTCTCCGGCGTCGATGGTGGAAACAAAGGTCACCAATCCCGAGGTTCCTCCCTGCGTGATGATGACGTCGGAAGCCTCCAGAAGGACGGCGTCATTGAATCGTATTTCGTCTCCAATCGCGCTGATGTCCGCCGCAATGTCGGTGCGCCCATCCGCGTTGGTTGTCAGGTTGCCCAACGCTTCGCCCAGTCCGACGGCACCACCAAAGGTTGTGACCCCATCTTCGAGAGTATTGACAACGACATCTGCACGGTTATCCGCACTGAGAGAATCCAGTGTGCTGTTGAAGGAAACGTCGTTTCCGTTGTGCGTCGTGCTCGCCGTAGTCACGGCAACATCGAAGGTCTGATCCCCCGTGGTTGTCACGGTGAGAGGCTCCTTCATGAGGTCGAAGCTGCGCTGCACCTCAAGACCACTGAGAAGTTCGTTGTAAACTCGAACGACGGCAATCTGGCCGGCGAAAGTATTCGACGGAACAACGGGAGCACCGTCACTGTCGCCCGGAGGGCCTACATCAACATTGTCATTGTCATTCCCGCCTACATTGGCTGCACCACCACTCGATCCGCCCAGCCCGGCAGGATCCCCGCCAATGATGTCGTCGAGGTCGATCCCAGTGGCGGTATCCCGAAGCACACCATTCACAAAGAGATCGAGTTGATCGAGACCTGCGGTATTCCGGTTGTAGACGACCACAGCCTGAACAAAATCCCCCTGCTCCTCAGCCGAGAGACCGGCCAGGTCGAAGCTTACCTCGCCAAAGCGCGGGGTCGCTGCCGTGTCTGCAACAATCGCCTCTTTGCCGACAAAACGGAGCACTGAACCATCCAGGGTGAGGTTCGAACCGATCGTGGTTCCTCCCGACTCCCAAATCAACTGACCTGGTCCGGCAAGGGATTCCGGCTTGAACCAGAATTCATAGGTCGAGTCACTCGTTCCATTGTATCCCGCCACACTCTCGAATGTTGGCGCGGTCGCCTTGTCGGCTCCGTTATTCGAACCGCTGGTCGGGAAGGTATAGGCTCCCGTGATCCCTCCGAAGCTGGTATCCGGATTCGGATCATAAGCCACATTGGCGCCGAGGGTGAAGTCGACCCCGGTTCCGAGCAGGTTGTCGAAGGTGCCGTTGACGTTGCCTCCGACACCTGCCTCGTAGTTGAGTAGAGGCACGGTATCCAGGGCCGTATTCTGGCGGGAACCGAAGATGGCTTCTCCGGCCGATCCATCGACCACGAAGTTTCCGAGTCCGGCATCGTTGGACAGGCTGCCAAGCTGGTCTTCACCAATATCACCGTTGAAGATCACGTCGCCTCCATCCAACGTCACGGTGAAGTCATTCGCCTCGCCGACCTCGCTGTCGATCGTAGAGTTGAAAGTCAGATCACTGGACCCAGCAGCGGTCGTAATC
The DNA here is from genome assembly GCA_029213195.1 of Verrucomicrobiales bacterium. Taxonomy (GTDB): domain Bacteria; phylum Verrucomicrobiota; class Verrucomicrobiia; order Verrucomicrobiales; family DEV007; genus Arctic95D-9. Next base: position 143,122 of record JARGNI010000001.1, on the reverse strand, counting down.
GTAAGCGTATCGAGCAGGAGAACTCGATCGTTGATCGTCGAGGCGGTTGCGCCTGTCAGGGTGACATCCGCACCGATTTCAGTACGTCCCGGCGCGTTGGTCGTAATCGAACCAACATTCACCGTATCGGCAAACAGGGACAGTCCATTGGAATTCGCGACCACATCCGAAACCGGAAGACCGGTCAGGGTGGAGAGGAACTGCACGCTGTTCGATCCCGTTGCCGAAAGATCCGCCGCAATATCGACCGCATCCTGGAAGATCACGGAAGTCGAGGTGACCGCAGTGAGATCGCCTTCGGCATCCACAGTTCCTCCGAACTGAATATTCAGTCCTGCATTGATGCTGGTAGCGCCATCGAGATCGGAATTTCCATCGATGAAAGTCTCGGCGGCCGAAACCACATTCAAATCGTTTAGCGCCGCGAGATCGTTTCGAAACGCGACCGTAGTTCCTGCCGTAAGCGTCGTCGTTCCTGCCGTTTCCACATTACCGATGAACTCCTGAGCCAGGTCGGTCGTGACCGAACCACCATCCACATGTGCGGTGGCAGCCGTGACGGCGAGGCTCTGAATCGAGTCTGCGGCACCGACGGCACCCGTGAAGGTAGTATCATTGGCAGAGGTAATCGAAACATTGGAAGTCGTCGCAGCACTTCCATCATCATTGAGATCGCCGGAGAAAGTCACCGTCGTGCCGGAGTCGATCACAAGATCCGTTCCGATGCCTGTGTTTCCGTGATCCTGCGCTTCCGTCGTCCGAATCGTAATCTCGGAAGGAACGGCATTCGCGGAGTTCATGAAGGCGAAATTGTTGGCCACTTCCGCATTGGCGAGAGCGCTCTCATAGAGACGGAACACGCCAATCTCTCCCTCGAAGGAAGAGAACTGCTGACCGCCCGGAGCGGTTCCTCCGCCCCAGCCGCCCATGTTGGCGCCCCCGATGGCTCCGAGCGCGGAAGGGTCTCCTCCGTCCCAGTCACCGAAAGTCACACCACCGGTAGTAGCCACCTGGGTTCCATTGACAAAGAGCGTCATGGTGTCGGCCGCGAGATCCAACGTGCCCGTCACCTGGAGCCACTGGCCGGGACTGTAGGTTCCCGCAACCGCATTCGCGAGGAGGTTCAGAGGATCCCCGTTCAAATCGTAGTCGAGCTCAACATTGCCGGGAACGGCACGCATCCGCATGGTGCCATCGGGCATGATCGCGAAACCGGTTCCGGTTCCACCACCCGTCTCCCAGATCGACTGAGCCGTGGCTGCTGGTGTACCGGAGGTGCCCACGGATGCTGGATTGATCCAGAATTCGAAGGAAGCATTACCGAAATCAATTCCACCGAGAACATTCTGAGGAGCCGAGTCGGCTCCGTTGGAAGTGACTCGGAAGCCGCCATCTCCTGCGACAGTCGTGGAACCACCCGCAAACACACCGGCAGCAGTGATCGCTGTAGGAACGTTGGTGCCTGTCGCTGCTGCGATGACAGGCGCATTGGTCACATCCGCCGTCAGCTCGAAAGTTGCGCCGGCATTCGCCGTGGCTCCGGCCAGGTCGGTAACGCTGGTCGCGCCCACTCCGGCTTCGGAGAAGTCGTAATTCCAAACGAGAGCGCCTTGAAGGGCGTCCAAATCGGATGCGATGTTTACCTGCGCACTGCCACTGGTATCGAAGGTGCGGAGAGATTCCGTGACACCGACATCTCCATTCAGATTTGCTTCTCCTGCCGCGTTCAGCGTGAGCGAACGCGGAGTCGCGGTACCATCATCGGAATCAATCGTGCTTGTGAACGTGATATCATTTCCGCTGAGAACCACATCGTCACTGAGAACGACGGCTCCCGCAAAGTTCTGGTCACCGGCACCAGTGTCGATGTCCGAAGCGAGCGTGATCGTTTCGGCGAACACATTGAGGTCACCTGGCAGCGCAGCTGTCAGGCCGAGCGTGACCGCGTCGAGGCTGGCATCGCCATTCGCGGTCTGGATGGTGACACTTCCCGTAACAATTCCTGCATCCACCGTGACGGTATTGACATTCACCTGGGTAATTCCAGCCTGCGGGGTCTGGGTCGAAAGCACGAGCGGTGTCGCGCTCGTATCGGTGATCGTGTAGGTCGTTCCGTCGAAGGTGACCGACAGATTGTCCGGCGAATCATTGTTCACATCGAGGATGGTGAGATCTCCTCCGGCCACATTGACCATGGTCTCGGCCGTTCCTGCCGAGTGGAGAACAACGTCGTTTCCTGCAGCCCAAGCCGAAGGATCGGTCGGATCCGTCGAGATCGAATTCGCATCCACGTTGTAGTGGATCGTGAAGAGGGCATTCGTGCCCAGACCATCAGTTGCCGTGAGAAGAGCTCCGTTGGGCAGTCCCACGAATTCTCCTGTCGTCGTGTTCCCCGTACCATTTTCGACAATCACATAATTGGTGTCGACGGCAGGCTGGAATGGGTTCGCCAGCGTAAGATCCAGGGTCGCATTGCCGAGATCGACATCGTCTCCGGTCACGATCTGATCGTAGGTACCCGCTCCATCGTTCGGCACCGCCCCAAGCGTTCCGCTGGTTCCTCCCAGCTGCACCGCAAAGGTCGATCCGTTCACGAACGTCACCGTCCCATCGATCTCCAGGTCGCCAGTCGTTTCTCCGGGATCCAGGATTCCTCCGGCATTCACCTGCACGTCTCCTTCGATCGCTCCGGTTCCGCCCAGCGTCGCTCCGGCCGATACCGTCACGTCTCCGCTTCCCGTTCCGCTTTGGTTCAGGTTGTTCACCAGCAACGTTCCCTCGTTCACATCGGTGTCGCCGGTGTAGGTGTTGGTGTCTCCTGTCAGCGTAAAGGTTCCGCTGCCCAGCTTCACTAACCCGCCCGATCCAAAGATCCGGCCACTGAAGGTCGTGTCGTTCGCATCTCCGGTCTCGAGGAAGTTCACCAGGTTCAGCTGCCCGTCTCCGCTCAGCGAGCCAATCCGCTCGCGCGCCGATACTTTCAGGGTGCCCGGGCTGTTCAGGGTCACCGCCACGGTGTTCGCGATCGCGGCGGAGTCTTCCACGGTCAGGGTTCCCTCGTCGACGACCACGCTTCCGGGGAAGCTGTTGGTCCCCGAAAGGGTAAATTCTCCGGTTCCCAGTTTCGTGAACGTCCGGTCGACTCCTATGTCGGAGCTGATGTCGCCGCTGGCTTCGCCGCCCAGGCCGGTGTTGCTCACGCTTACGCTCAGGTCATCCTGCAGCACGACGTTGCCGTTGAGCAACACGTCCTGCCCACTCAGCGTCGTCGTTCCCGACACGGTCACTTCTCCGTTGTAGGTCTGGTTTCCGCTGTTTCCGGTGTTCACGTCTCCGGCCAACTCGATGTTCTCGGCGGTCACTTCGAGGTGCCCGTTGAGTACCAGTCCCGCTCCACTCGACACGGTCACGGTGTCGGTCCCGCTTCCTCCAATGATCGCCAGGGTCTGTCCCGCTGGCGGGATCTGGATCCGCGTATTGAGGAAGGTTGCCGGTGAGCTCGTGCTTCGCAGCTCGGCGAGGCCTCCGCCCAGTTCCACGAGCTCGGCTTCGTTGGTCACTCCATTGGGCAGGTTCAGGGTCACGTCCTCGGTGCTGCTCGTGCTCAGGTCCACGGGCTGCAGCTCCAGTCCGCTGTAGGTCACGTCCTGGGTCACGGGTCCGAAGTCCAGGCTTCCGCTTCCCGCTCCGGTCATGTTGTGGGTCACGTCCACGAAGTTCCCGTTGGCGATGATGAGTTGATCGCCCGCGGTGTCTTCCCCTCCTCCATCCAGATCGATGATCTTGGAAATGAACCCGGTGGTGTAGTCCACCGTCAGGGTGTCATCGGCACTTGGATCGCCACCAGCGTTCTCGGTCTTCACCACGATGGTGTTCCCCGTGAACTGACTCTGGATGTCCGGATCGAGGAGGTCGATGATCACGGTGTTCGGATCGGGCATCGTCGCTCCGGCAATGCTGGTTCCCAGCACCACGGCGGTTCCCGGCGTCACATCCTTGATGATGATCCGGCTGAAGTTCTGGCTGATCTGCAGGTTGTCGGCCGTTTCACTGGAGATATCTTCCACCACCAGGTTGCCGGCTCCATCGAAGCTCACGAGGGTTTCCACGGTTCCGTTCGCGGTCAGGACCACGTCGTTTCCGTCTCCTCCGTTGTAGTTGATGGTGAAGCTCTGGTTGGTCGCCGCATCGATGAACGAGGTGTCGTCGGCCAGTCCCGCAAAGGTTCCACTCACGGTTCCCGATGCGAGGTCGAGGATGGTGAAGGTGTCTCCCTTGTCGAGGTCGCTCGGATCCACGTTGAGCTCGAGGGTCGCTCCGGCAAGGTCCACGGTACTGGTGAAGACCGGGGTCAACACTCGCAACTGGTCGTAATGGGTGCCCGCCACTTCGGTGCCCACTCCGGCGGCACCCGTGAGATCCACGGTGAAGGTGGAGTTCGCGGTGAAACGCACTTCGGTGTCGAGATCACTGGTGTCGGATACGGTGAGGGTGCCTTTCCCATTCCCACTGTCACCCGGGTTGATGTCCCCGGCTCCGGAAAGAATGACGTCTCCGAAGATGGTTCCCTCGCCCCCGACCACGCTGTTGTTGGTCGCTCGGACGTCGCCTCCGACGCTTCCGTTGACAATCAGGCTGCCGCCCTGGAGGAGGCTCGCCCCGGTAAAGGCAGAACCGTCTCCGCTGATGGTCAGCTCGCCGGGTCCCTGCTTGAGCAGTCCTCCGGCGATCGCATTGCCCGCGCCGGTCATGTCGCCGACGATTTCACTGTCGCCGGTCGAGGCAATCGTGATCCGGTTGGCTCCCACATCGAGGGTCGATTCCAGGCGAATCTCGTTCCCGATCAGGGTCCGATCTCCACTCGTCATGTCCACCGCTCCGTTGAGTGTGATGTTCGAGCCGCCGCCGGCGAGGATGTCGCTCTGGAGGAGGATGGTGTCGGTTTTGATGACAATATCTCCGGAGAAGTCCAAATTGCCGTCAGGATCGGTGGAAATCAGCGTCACGGTATCGATTCCCGCTGCAGGGAATGTTTCGACAACGAGACCATTCACCGAACCCTTCGGAACACTGATCGTGCTCGGGTCGATGGTGGTGGCACCGGCCAGACCTGGATCCCGTCCCAAAATCAATCCTCCGGCATCGGAGATGATGTAGTTCGTGCCGTCATCGGTAATCACGATCTGGTCGTCGGAATCACCACCTGCCGTATCCGTAATCACCAGGTTGCCACTGACATCCAATCCAACTGAAGTTTCGGCCTGGGCGAGAATGACATCATTTCCGTCACCACCGGTGTAGAAGACGTTGTAGACAATTCCATTGAGACTGACAGGAGCTCCGTTGGTCAAGCCGACGAAAGTGTTAGGCAAGACAGAATCCGCCGCATCATTGGTGATGAGGACAATCTCGTCGGGAGCGGTCAAACTGTCGAAGGCCGCGTCGACGTTGATCTCGAGGGTAGCCCCAGAGAGATCGACGTTTCCATTCACGACAAGTTGATCGTAATTGTTGCCATCGGCGGCAATATCAAACTTGATCGTGCCGGCAGTCACGGTGAGGTCGCCATTGACCGTCATCGTCCTGGTCGTGCTCGCATCGACGGTTCCCGAGGTCGCATTTTCCTCGCCAATATCGAGGAGCGAGCTGGCACCGTTCTGAATCAGTGAACCATTGGTGAAAGTGCCAAAGTTTCGTAGCACTCCTCCGGTAAAGCTGAACTGACTGTCGGCGGCGTCCCGGAGGTTGATCGTTCCCCCGTTGCCGTTGAGAAGGCCATCCACGAGATCGATCTGATCCTTCGGCCCAAGATTGCGGAAGTCGATATTTCCCGATCCGGGCGTTCCGGTTCCGACGTTGACGGTTCCACCATTAATGGTGAGTTCCAGTCCGGAATTTGCATCCCCACTGCTCCCCATATTGATGTCGTTGCCGACATTGATGGTTCCATTCGTGAGCACGGAAACGATGCCATTGCCACCGTTCGTATTCCAGTCACCTGCACCTCCCGTACCGAGCACGTTGAGCGTCGCATCGCCGGCAAAACCACCGATCGTGAGGGTGGCGGTGGATCCTACCGCCTGGCCCGTAATCAGGTTGGCAGCATTGGAGTTCACCGTTCCACTCTTGAGGGTGAAGATTCCGTCTCCATTGTCACCGGTTTCGAAGTTTCCGGCACCCGCACCTGCCGTCCCAACCGGAACATTCAGATTGATGACTGGAGTGCTGGAAACGCTGCCGTCACCGACGATGAGTTCGCCGCTGGAGTCTCCACCAGTATCCGCAATCCGGATCGAATTGCTGACGTTCACGGTTCCGTTGATAATTTCGAAAGTTGCGGAGGCATCGGGGTCGCTGACATTCCCGATGATCAGGTCGCTCGTCGCGGTATCCCCCACGTTGAGAACACCGGCCGTCATCCGGTAGGTCGCATCGACGCCCTGCCCCACGGTCAGGTTGTTCTCATTCGCCATGTCGAGAACACCTGCGACGTTGACGGTTCCACCGTTCTGCTCGAGCAGTCCGGTGCCGTTGTTGAAACGAAGCCCCCCGACCTCGATATCGACTACACCATCGTTGATCGTGAAGGTCGCATCGGAGCCCGGCTCCTGCCCGACAATCAAATTGCTGGTCAGTTGATTGAACTGACCATTGTGGAGTGTGATCGCGCCGGTCCCATTGAGGGCGGTCTCCGTATTTCCTCCACTAACATTTACGATGGGATCCGCCGTCCCGCTTCCTCCCGAGGTTCCGACAACAAGGGTTCCGTCACCGGTCGCGCCACTACCCACATTGATTCCTCCATTGGCATCGAGTTCACCACTAATCACGTTGATGACGCCGTCACCATTTTGTCCCAGGGTGATCGCTCCATTGGAAGTAAGGACATTTCCACCATCAATATTGATGGTGCCATCTCCAGCTCCCGCTTCACCGACCACCATGTTGGCAGCCGTGAGGGTTGCTCCGGCTGCGGTGATATCGAGCACACCGGTTCCGTTGGATCCGACTGCCGTGGTTCCTGTGCTCGTCACGGCCTGACCTGCTGCAATACTGTAGCTGCCATTGCTACCGCCATCCTGACCGACGGCAAAACGCTGGACCGTAATGTCTCCGGTGACGGAGAGAGTCCCGCCGTCGATTTGGAGCTGCGCCGAATTGATCGAATCGTTCGCACCCGTCGAAGCTCCTTCGATGATACTTCCCCCCACCGTCAGATTGCCCCCATTGAGGTCATAGGTGCCCCCCAGGTTGGCTCCGGCATCCACTCCGCCGAAGAGGAGATCGCCGTCGACGAGCACATCTCCGTTGTTCTGACGGAAAACGCCCGCCTCTCCGCCGGCGGACTCTCCACCAATCGTGAGGTTGTTGTTGACCTGCAGAATTCCGCCTGTCCGGACGTAGGTGAGAGCTCCGTTCTGGTCGAGCGAATTGAGGTTGAAGAAGTCGACCGTGATATCCTCGGCACCCGTGCCGAAGGTCCCACTGTCGAAGGTGATTGTGTTCGTGCCGGCAGCCGTCTCGACGATCGAGACAAACCCGGTGAGGCTCCCCCCATCGATCACGAGTTCGTTGTCTCCCCCGTTGAACTGGATCTGGCCCCCGTTCACATTCAGAACGTCAGTGGCGTCCAGAGTGACCCGCTCCGCTCCATTGAGGACGAGATCCCCATCGAGGGTGATCTCCGTCGCGGGACCGGTGATGGTAAACTGGACGGTATCGATATCCGTCGGTGCCGCCCCTGCATTCCCCAGGGTATCGAGCGTGAGCCCCTTGATGCCGGCAGTAAACGCCGTTGCCGGAATCACGACGGTATTCCCGTCAGGACGCGTCGCCGTCGGGATCGTGGTCGTGAGTGCCAGATTCGGATCCGAGATCGTGTAGTTCGTTCCGTCGAAATCGATCGTGAGCTGATCGTTGGAGACTTCTCCATTGATGTCCTTGATGACAAGATTTCCACTCGCGTCGATCGACACCTCGGTCTCGGCGACCCCGAAGCTGGTGAGGACGACGTCGTTGCCGTCATTCCCGGCATAGGTGATCTGGAAAACGTAGGTGAGCCCATCGGTGGTCGAGGTGGTCTCGAAGACCTGACCTTCCGGCAAGGTCGAGAAGTTCCCGCTCACCGTGTCAGAAAGATTGGTGCCATCGTTGTCGATGATGGTAAATGTGTCGCCCACGCCGGGTGAGAAATCGACCGAGAGATCGAGCACTGCGTCACCCAAGCTCACCGTTCCGGTGACATCGAGTTGATCGTAGTTATTCGCCGTAGCGTCGCCATTCTGCGTATTTCCTTCCAGCTGGACCGAATAGGTCGAGGCCGAATTCAGGGCAAGATTGCCGGTTCCCAGGTCTCCCGTAGTGACCCCGGGATCCACCGTGCCTCCCAGTGACGTTACAGTGCCTAGAACACTCCCCGTGCCGGAGAGAGTTCCATCGGCATTCACCGTCACCGCACTCGCTGCATCGGTCGAGCCAGCGACAGAAAGGTCTCCATCATCGATGGTCGTCGTTCCCGTGTAGCCATTGACCGCGTCCAGGGTGAACGTTCCGCTCCCCTCTTTCACAAGTGAACCGGTCCCACTGATGACATCGGCCGCCGATCCGCCGGTGCCGCTCACCTCGACAGTGAGCTCGTTGTCTCCGAGATCGACCGTGCTCGAGAAATCGACATCGACTGCGACGAGAGTGGTATCGTTCGCCAAGGTAACGGCGTCACCGTAGGCCTGATTGCCGTCGGTCGTGATGGAGATCGGCCCACTGACGGGGTAGGTCAGAGCCATGATTTCACCTGGGGTGAGAGCCCGCGACCAGATCGCGGCCTCGTCGATAGTGCCGTTGAAGTCGCGACTATTGTTGGGTTGCGTCAAGCGATCAGCGCCGATCGCCACGTCCGCCCCACTCGCAGAATTTACAGCTACGATGTTGTTGTTGACCGATTTCGTATCCTGGACGCCATCCACGAAAAACTGCAACCCATTGAGCGTACCGCTTCCATCATAGACGACCGCGACATGGTGCCAGTTTCCATCCGCCACATTGATCGTGCCTTCTACCCCGGCTCCATTGATCTCAACGCGCATTCTCCCGTTGGAGTCGGCGATTCGCCAGACCCACTTCTGAGTCGGCGCGTTGGTTCCCCATGACATGATCCCGTCTCCCCCAGCAGCTCCTGGGGCGGCCGAGTTGATCCACGCAGACATCGTCCGCGCACCACCGCCCGTAACTCCCTTGTAACCGGACACCACGACACGATCGCCGTTGGCATCGAACGTAACGGCATCGCTTCCGAACCCGGGAACAATCGCGGCATCGTTGATCAGGCTGCCATCGCGAGCGTTGCCCGAAGTGTCTTCACCCGGATTCAACGTCTCGAACGGTAGGAAGAGTTCGAGCCCCGTCGCCAGGGTCGCGGTATCCGCCACCGCCGCACCAAAGATCGTCGATCCCGAAGCGTCGGTATTGAGGCTGTCGAGGGCCAGGGTGCTTCCGACATTCGAAGCGAAACGAGTCGTACCACTGGCATCGACCGTCAGGTTCGACGAGGTCGCGGCAGCGCCTTCATCCACCGTGTTGAAGAACGTGATATCGGTTCCCGTGAGCGTCGCATCCGAGACAATCTCGACCCGGTCACCGAAGTTCTGGACACCCGATGTCGTGACGTCGGCCGCAATTTCCACCGTGCCTCCGGGGTTGGTGTAAAGGCTCGTGAGCGGATCGGTTCCGCCTACGACCCCACCGAATCGGGTCGCGCCATCCGTGAGGACACTGAGCCCGAAGAGTCCGTCAAGCGTGTCATTGAAGGCGATGTCGCCTCCGCCAGTGCTGAGCAACTGAAGGTCCGAAGTGATGGCAGCCGCGTCGCTAAAGGTCTGCGCCCCCGTAGTCACCACGTCATCTGCAAGGACGACAGATCCCGCCGCATCGGTCGTGACGCTCTGAAGCGCCGTCGCGTTTCCGACGAGATCGCTGAAGGTGGTCACCCCTCCCGCATCGACGACGAGGTTGGACGAGCCATTCACAGTGTCCGCGAAAGTCACGTCATTTCCTGTCAGCGTCACAGTCGCGGCGCCGAGGTTGACCTCGCCATTGAAGACCTGGTTGCCGGCTGTGCCCGTATCGATCGAAGCACCGTCGAGATTGGCGATACCGTTGATGGTGAGATTGCGATCCGTGCCATCGGTGGCAACGGTGGAGTCGAAAGTAACTTCTTGTCCCGTGAGGACCGTGTCGGCCGCGAGGACGACATCCGTGAGGTAGTCCTGCTGGCGAGTCGTAGTCACCGAGGCTCCCGAAATCGTAGTGGTGCCTCCATCGGTCGAGAGACTGAGGAGACGATTGGTGCTCCCCACGGCTCCCTCGATTTCGATCACTGGAGAATCGATACTGACCGACCCTGCCAGTGTAGCGTCACTGTCGAGTGTATCGGCGAAAGTGACCTGATCCCCCTCGAAGGTTGTGGGACTGCCGACCTCGACACCATCGTTGAAGGTTTGGGCTCCCGTCGTAGTGACCGAAACTGCTTCGGTAATCGCATCGTAATTCGAAGCGATCTCCCCGGCGGTCAACGCTCGATTATATCCGCGAAGGATTGCGATCTCGCCGGTGAAACTGCTGACCACCTGGTCCGCCGGAGCGACCCCATCGTTGTCCTGGGTCACGGTTCCCTGGACTCGGCCAAGGCCCGCCCCATCAGTTCCTGCCCAGTTGTTAAAACCAGCCTGAGGGGTCGAAGCGACAAACGCACCATTCAGGTAGACATCGATCTTGTCGCCTGCCACATCGTAGATCCCCACGACCTGCTGGAATCCTGTTCCCGCTGCCGCGAGCGATGCGGAAGCAGAAAACTCATTGTTGTCTCCAGTCTGGGCCTGAACCACGACGGAGTTGCTGGCTCGATCAAAGAAGATTGCACTGCCATTGACATCGCCACCAGATTCCCAAAGCACTTCGAGATTGCCGCTACCGGTTGCCCCGGTGGGCTTGAACCAGATCTCGAAGCTGGCGTTGGATCCCGCACCGAGGGCTGTGCCAAAGGTGGTCGCAGTCGCCGCAGCTGCGGGGAACTGGTAGGCAGCTGTCAGCCCCGGAAGGCCAGGCTCATTGACCGGAACAGGTAGGAAGGCTCCACTGCCCGGAAGATCCCAAGGTCTTCCTGCGGATGTTCCTGCCTCGGTCCAGGTATTGTCACCGGTCGTCTCAAAAGCAGCATCGTAGTTGACAACGAGGTTGCTTTGAAGGACCTGCGCTCCACCGGTCCCGAACTCCGTCGATCCGGCAGCATCGGTCGTCAGCGCCGAAAGCGGGCTGGTCTCACCGACATCCTTGGCGAATCGGGTCACCCCGTCCGCATTGACGGTGAGTGCACGCGCCGTTCCGTCGGAATCGACCGTCTCTTCGAAAGTCACATCATTTCCGGCCAGGATGACATCGGCACCGAGCGTGACGACCCCGTTGTAGGTCTGGTCGGCTCCAGTGGTTGTGACATTCGCTTCGAGAACGGTCTCAGCTCCGTTGACGATGAGGTCACCGCTGAGGGTGATATCATTGCTGATCGTCAGCGTGTCATCAGCAGCCCCATTGATCGTGATCGATCCGCTCGGGGGAGCAAAATCAGTCGACTCGAAAGTCGCAGGTCCATCGGTGCTTTCCAGTCGGAGAAATCCTCCCCCGATATCCGAAAGCTGGGCGTTGTCCGTTCCCGCGGGCAAATTGAAGACAAACTCGGTCGCCGTCGATCCCGTCATGTCGACCGGCTCGAGACCGGTATACGTGATCTCGAGGTCAGTGTTTACGTCGTTATCCAGATCGATCGTTCCGTCGGTCCCATTGATCATGGTGTGAACAACCCGGGTGAGATCACCATTGATGATCTCAAGAACATCACCGGCTCCGCCGCCACCATTGAAGACGATGCTCTGCTGGAGGACTGCGCCCCCGGTATTCCCGAGGTCGAGGGTCAAAGTATCGACTCCATCATCGGCATCGAAGATGATCTCATCTCCGGAGATCGCGGTAAACGGAACGAAGATTTCGTTTCCGCTGACCCGCACCGCCCCGGGAATCGAGACGGTAAGAGCACGACCTGGATCAGTAATGGTATATCCGTTTTGTCCGAGCGTTGGATGAGTCCCGACAGTGATCTTCAGAGTATCATTGCTGCTTCCCCCGTTGACATCCGTGATGACGAGATCTTCAGCACCAGGAGCACCGACCAGCGTGAGGCCCGTCTCTGCGGGTCCGGACGCTGTCAAAGTCACATCATTCCCATCACCACCCGTGTAGCTGATCTGGAAGACCTGGCCTCCCAGGGAATCGAAGACCGTTCCCTCGGGTAGCCCCGAGAATGTCGAGACCACGCCACCAGCACCCGTATTGTTGATCAGGGTGATGACATCGCCATCGGTTACGTTGGCAATCGACTGGATATCGAGCGTAGAGCCATCGAGGTCGACAGCTCCCGATACCGTGAGCGAGTCGCCATTGGCGGCACCATCGAGATCGACGGTAAAGTCACCCGTTCCAAAATCGATATCGCCCGTGATCGTGAGCGTATTGGTGATGTCTCCTGCGGCTTCTCCCGGAGTCACTTTCGCCGAATTGACACTGATATCGGCATCGACCGTTCCTCCACCGGAGAGCTCATCGCCACCGCTCATCGAGAGACCGTTGGCGGCAGTCAGGGTTCCATTGACCAGGGTGCTTTCCCCGATCAGGGCCAGCCCGGAATCGGCCAGGGTCAGGGTGTCGCCCGTGTTGACGATGATATCACCTCCTGTAGAGAAGGCATTTGCTGCCGGATCGCCGAGTGTCAGATTTCCATCCGTCGTGATAAGAGACCCCGCAGCCCCGCTGGTCACGGCAGTGAACGTGCCGCCCCCCGTGAGAGTGCCTCCACTCTCGATCTCGTTGGTCGCTCCATCCGGAGTCGTCACCACAGCACTGGTCGCGACCGTGGTCGTTCCGCCGTTTCCGGTGATGAATGCTCCGGTGCCCTCAAGGGTCTTGGCCGCACTCGGGATGATGTTGAACTGTCCTACGTTGATGAGATCGTTGGCCTGGACATCGATCACGCCCTGCGCCCATTCCACTCCATCACCACTGACGTCGAAGGTGAGTTCTCCTGCGCCAACGGTGAGTTGGCTCTCGAACGCCCCGTTGCTGGAAACCCCGAGCTGGACGTTTGTCCCGGTCGCGGAACCAGCCACCGTTCCAGTCCATTCGGCACCGAGGCGAATATCCCCCCCATTTGCCGTCCAGGTTGCTGCAGGATCGGAGATATTTCCTCCTCGAGCCGCGATGTGCAGGATGCCACCTGTCGATCGAACCTCGCCTCCAGCGAGATTCTTGAAAGTGCCCGTTGTCCCTCCTGCAAAGTCGAAGATAGCAGAGTCGTTCGGCCCCGATTTATGAAGCAGGCCGGAATTGTCGAAGGACGATCCTGCATCCAAAATCTGGATATCCCCACCATTGGTGAGCAGGTAATCCCCGGTATTCGCGAAAGTCAGGCCACCGCGAATAACGAAGTTGTCGTTCGCACCGAAATGCGAGTGATTGAAGGTATTCGCGTTCGTGAAGGTCGACGATCCCGCGAGGGTGATGTTGCCGTCCCCGTCGAAGTTCGTGTCACCGTTGTTCACGACACCTCCGGTATTGTTGATCGTGAGAGTGCGGTTGCCCGTCACGGGGCTCAACTCGATCGTTCCCGTCGCACTGTTGACGAGGGAGTTCGCCCCATTCAGGGTCACGCTCCCATCGAGATTGACCGTGCCATTGTTCGTCAATGGATTGGCTCCGTCGAGACTCAGCGTTCCACTCTCGAGGTCGAGAGTTCCCTCATTGACGACGCTCCCCGTGCCCACGATGTCGGCGCCAGCACCCACAACTCGAAGAAGACCGTCGTTGCGAAGAACATTGCCGTTCGCGTCGACATCCGAACCGCCGGGGCCATTGCCCCACTGGAGACCATCTCCGGTCACATTGAGAACTGTCGTCGCGGCACCTGCCTGGAAAAGGCCACCCAGGCCGGCCGGGTTCTCATTGCCGATTTCAATTTCGCCTCCACCGATCGAGGAAACCCCGGTCAGTTCGGTCCAGAAGCCGGAGAAGGAAAGCGTTCCCGATCCCGTGGTCGTGAAATTTCCACCCGTCGAAACAAACGACTCTGCCGCCGTGTCGCCGCCAGAGATGGCGAGATGACCGGAACTGACGTCGATCGTTCCCGTGTTGGTGAAGATTCCTCCCGAGGTTAAAATGTAACTCGGTTCGTTGCTCCCGGAAGCTACTCCCGTCACTGTTTTCTGAAAAGTTCCCTCGTTCGAGAAGCTACTCGCATTCGAAAGACGGAGGTCCCCTCCACCCTGGATGTCGAAGACCCCGGTCGAGCTGTTGACGAAGCTGACGGTATTCTGGAGATCGAGGTTGTCATCATTCACCGTAGTCACCATGTCGAAGGTGCCGTTGTTGGTGATGGTTCCATTTCCGGTAACGATCTTGGCCGCAAAGCCTGCAACCCAAGTCGTCGTCCCGTCGTTGGTGAGAGAGCTTCCACCGTTCAGAGCAATCGTGCTGACGCTCTCGAGATTCAGATCACCCGCATTGTCGAAGGTCGTCGAATCAATGGTAACCGTGGCCCCGTCAAAATCGACCGTGCCACCTACTTCGTTCGTGACCGTCAGATTTTCCGCAAACGTGGTGCTCGCACCCGTGATGTCGACGACTCCACCGGTCTGATTGGTGATCGAGCCAGTCCCGTCAAAACGGGCAGACTCCTCGGAGATCGTAATCGTGCCACTGTTGGTGATATGTCCACCCGGGCCATTCGCACCTGCTGGCTGAAACTGGATCTCCGCGGATCCCGCAGGATTGTCGATCACGATCGTTCCGGTCGAGGTATTCTCGAGTTCCACGTAGAGACGAACCTGAGTGCTGTTGTGAGTGAAAGTTCCGTTATTGGTGATCTTTGCACTTCCTCCGGAAGTGTTGGAAAAGATCGGAAGCGCCACATTGCTCCCTGTCTCCATATCCCCATCGTTCACGAACTCGGTGTTATTGAGCAACTGGAACCGACCTCCGTTTACATCGAAAAGCGTACCCGTCGCACTGGTCGCCGTGGTCGCATTCAGAGCAAACGCATTGGCGCTCGGATTCGAATCGAGAGTGGTATCTCCATTGAAACCGATCGCATCGGCGGTCAGAGTGACATCGAACGCTCCCTGCGTCACATCACCATTGAAAGTGATGTCGTTTCCGTTGGCGTTGATACTCTCATTGAGCTGGATCGTCTCCGCGTTGACGACGACATCTCCGTTGAAGGCAAAACTGGTCGAATCCGCGAAAACAAAGCTGTCCGCAGCAGCCGTTGCATCGGACCCACCATTGACGAGCAATCCTCCCGTGACGGAAGTCTTGGCGATCTGGACCGTGTTGGCATCGAGCTGGACCGCACCCGGAATGGTCGTTCCAAGAACGAGATTCGGGTCGGTGATTACATAGTTCCCGGCCCCATCGTCGGTGATCGTGAGATCGTCATCCGAATCACTCGAGATGTCGGTGATAACAAGATTTCCACTGCCATCGATCTCGACGCGAGTATCGGCGAGACCCTCGCTCGTGAGGACGACGTCGTTTCCGTCGCCACCGGCATAGGTGACAGTGAAGACATAGAGCTGCGTGTCGACCGTGGATGCCACCGTGACGGCGCCGCCTTCCGGAATCCCGGTGAAGGTTCCCGTGACCGCATCAACTGCATCGTTCGAGAGGATCGTGAACGCCTCTCCCACGCCTGGAGTGTGATTCAGTTCGAGGGCAAGCGTGCTGCCCGTCAGATCGACCGCACTGTCGCCGTCTCCTCCCACTTCGTCGGCAACGATCTGATCGTGGCCTCCGACTGCTCCCGCTCCCGCGGTGCCATCGATCTCGATCGCAATGGTTCCACCAAGGGTGACATCGCCATCCACGGTCAACGTGTCGATCGCGTCATCGTCACCAATCTGCAGACTTCCGCCCGACTGGGTGAAACCGAAGCCGATCAGGTTGACATCCTTGAGCGTTCCGTCCGTGAAGTTGAACTGCTCCGTTCCGCCGCCTTCGGTGATGTCGCCCCCCTGGAGGTCGAGGGTGCCGCCGCCGAGATTGAGTGTGCCAGTGGCATTTGCCGTATCGGCAAGAAGAACTGACTTCGCAGAAACAGCACCATCAACAATCGTAATCTTTCCGGTGCCACTTCCAGAACCGCTAGGGTGTCGTCCGACAATAACCTCATCGAGAGTGGCATTGAATATCCCTCCCGTGAGATCGAGATGGCTCTCCACGGGATTGGTTCCCGTTCCCGCCGCGTTATTGAATCCAACACTCAGATCGGTCTCGTTACCGACTCCTCCACGACCGTTCAAAGTGAGAGTTCCTCCGGCGACAATGTCGACTAGACCGACGCTCTTGAGGTCTCCAACGATGACTGTATCCACATTAAAATTGTTCGCTGCTCCGCCGAGATGGAGTTCACTCGCATCGCTCAGGCTAACATTGTCGCCTGAGTTAGATCTTCCGAGGGTAACCTCGGCAGCAGTGACCGTGTTGGCACCAGCAGCCGACAGAGTCAGGATCCCCTGGGTCTGCCCTTGAGCCGTCTCTGTTCCGAGCCTGACGTTGTCCACGTCGATCGTGACCGAATCGGCAGCGGAGAGATCGACGGTTCCCAGCGTGGTTGCGGATGTGCGACGCCCGATATCGAGATTGCCGGTTCCATCACCGATCACGACATCTCCGCCGCCCACCGTAAGAACTGCGGTAGTGCTATTCTGGCCGACGAGAAGATCATCGACCTCGAGTCCGCCCGCGAGAATCGTGAAAGTACCGTCGATCACGTTGATCGCGCTCCCTCCATCACTATCTTCAGTCACTCCATTGGCAACCGTAAAGGTTCCGCCACGCTGAGTGATCGTGCCATCGGCATTCACGTTGCCGACGCCAAGTTCAACGGTGTTCGCAGTCACGGTTCCCGCATCGAAAGTGAGAATCCCGACACCGTTTCCTCCTCCCACGAGATGGCGCCCCATACGGAGGTCGTTGATCGTGGCATTGAAAGTTCCGCCACTGAGATCGAGATTACCGCGGGAAGCAGTGCCCGTGTTCCCCGTCACATTGAAGCCAAGAATCACGTCGGCGGCAGCATTGGCGTCGCCCGAGAGATTGAGGGTTCCCCCGGCATCGATGGTCATGTTGCCCACACTCTTCTGTCCGCCGAGCGTGAAGGTGTCGACGTTGAGATTGTTGATCCCTCCACCGAGTTCGACATTGCTCGTGCCATTTCCGAGACCAGGAGAATCTCCCACCGTCATCGTGGTGGCATTGATGGTGTTGCTTCCGGCATCGGAAAGTAACAGGGTTCCCTGAGCTAGCCCTTCTCCGCCAACGTTCGGAATGATTCCCATGAGGAAATTCTCGACATCGATGGTCACGGAACTCGCTCCGGAAAGATCGAGCGTGCCTGTGGTGGGGGACTGGGAAACAGCGAATGCGCCTTTGCGCATCCCAATCTCCACGTTGCCGTCTCCGTCACCGATGGTCACCGCTCCTCCTGTCACGGAGACGATTCCCGTTGCGAAGACATTGTCGGCGGCCACCCCGGTATTGACCGAGATCCCTACGAAAAGCTCGTCGACTTCGAGACCGTTCTCAAAGGCGATGTTGCCGGTCTGAGTCGCGCTGAGCTGACCGATTCCGGTCGCGGAATCGGTGATCTGACCAGCGCCGACGCCGGTCAGGAAACTGAGATCGTTGCCGCCACCTACGACGGTTCCCGTCACAGTCACCGCTCCATCGGTCGCACTGGTGTCGAAAGTGGTCGCTCCCCCGAGAACAACCGGCCCAGTGTAGCCCTGGTCTCCGTTGGTCGTGATGGTGCCATTCAGATTGATGGTTCCCCCGGTCACCGTGAGATTTCCGAACGGACTGTTGGCCGATCCGATATCGAGAATCGAGACACTGTCCCCGGGCATGTCGACTAGGATATCGTGGGGACCGTTTGCATTGTTCGCGACCGCAGTTGTCGTCGTGTGGAAGGGATCCGGCTCACCCGAAATCGAAATCTCGAGGCTGTCGCCAAACATGGCGAGTTCGACATCCCGTCCGTCGAGAGTGGTCCCATCGGGAAGGACGTCAGTGTCCCGGATCTCGATGGCGCCCTTCCCGCTGACGGTCAGAGAGACGATAGCAGTGGAGGTGCCGCCTCCTCCGTCGGTGATCTCGTAGGTGAAGGTATCGACAAGAGATTCACCCTCGGCCAGCATCTGAAGTCGAGCGGCGGAAGTTGGATTGTAGTTGTAGCTACCATCGGCCGAGATCGTAACGGCAGCGCCATGTTCCGAAAATCCAGTCAGGGAAGCAGTTCCCTGGAGCCCGGTTACGGCGAGAGGAGCATCTCCCTGGTCGTTCGCAAGAACGCCATCGGCCGCGGAAACGTTGAGCGCGGCGTCTTCGTCGGTGGTGTAGACGGGACGGCTCTCGAGCGTGATGTGATCGAACTGAATCCATCCGGCACCGGTCGCGGAGCGACGGATCTCGATCGTGTTGTCACCCGTCGTGGCCCCTACGTCTGCCCCGTTGAACAGAGGGGAAACGAAGATTTCTCCCGCAACTACGTCGACCGTATCAGTGTAGACGAGATTCCCGTTGAAGAAGACCTCGAAGTCGACTGGATCAGTCGCAACGCTCCCGTTGTTCTGGATATTGTCGACAACAAGGCGAAAATCATTGTCGAGTTCTCCGGCGTCGAGATTGAAGTGGATGAAGTTCGAAGGATCGCCGACCGTGAGGGCTCGATCGAAGGTATCGAAGGCCTCGTCGATCGTCGGATTGAGATCCGCGATCCCATCCTGTCTCGTCGTGTAGGTTCCCGCGAAATAGTAGTGCTCGTCGGTATTCGGCCCCTCCTGGGTGAAGTCGGAGTTTGAATTGTTGTCGACCCCCACGCGCCAGACGCGTGAGAAGGCGGTTCCGTCGTCGACGGCCACCGCCGGATCATCGGCGCCAACGATCGTAAAGGTGATCGTCGCTTCCTGCTGAGCCTGGGGCCCCTCTTCCGTGCCGCTCGGAGCGGCCACGGTTGAAGTCGCCACGTTGCGGAGCATGAAGGCATCCAGCGCGACGCCGTCCTCACGGGCGCTGACGTGGATGGTGTGGATGCCAGCCTCGAGATCGAAGGTTACTGGGATCTGGCCCCCGCCAGGTCCGGTTCCCTCCAGACGACCATTACCATTCCAGTTGAATCGATTCTCTCCCCCCGGACGAGTCACATCCATGAAAAACCAATCGGCAACGCCACCAGCAGCTCCGTCGCCCTCGCCATCAATGGCAACGTAGACCGAATCGCTTCCCCCATCGAAGCTCGCTCCGCGCAGGAACAGCTGATAAGTTCCTGCTGTATCGACCTCAACCTGGAAGGTCAAAGCGGGCGTTCCTGTAGGATCTGCCAGGGATGGAGCCTGGATTCCTCCACTCGACTCCGGCACCTGCATGAAGCTTCCAGTACGAGATCCAATCAAATTCTGAGGATTGTCATTCACCTCATTCCGAAGCACCCAGGAATCCGGATTGCTCGAGAAGTCGCGGGCCTCACCCACGAAGGCGCCATCGATCTCCTGGTAGATAATTTCTCCCTGCGAATCGGTGACGCGATACTTCGCGGTGTCCGTGTCGGTATCTCCTGCGGCAAGATGCTCGAACTTCCCATTCGGATCGTAGGTGAAGGTCCCATCCGCATTCAGGGTAAGAAGAGCCCCCTTATCGGTGCCGACAACCGTTCCCACTCCGGCAGCGGAATTCTGCACACTGCTGACGATAACCACATTGCCCGGAGCATTGTCATCATCGACGTCGTTCGTGAGCACATTGCCGGAGATGAAAGCCGGACCGTCCTCCGATACGGTGAAATTGACTCCTCCGTCGTCGTTTGCAACGGGCGTGTCATTCCGTCCCTCGATCGTGACCGTCGCCGAAGCGGTGTCTCCCGTGGACGTCGTGTAAGTGAAAGTTGCTACGGCAGATTCACCGGTATTGAGAGAATCAAAATCGCTGCCAGGATCGAAACGCAGTTCCGTGGAAGTTCCTGCCCCGATGATCGAAACCGAACCACTGGCGGGTTGGGTCACACTGGTGATCTCCACTCCCGGACTGACTGCTGGAAGGACCCGATAGGTGTAGGCCGCCCCCCAGTTCGCGACAACGGTCCCGTCGGCAAGAATCCGGTCGGCCTGGTAGGCTCCC
Source organism: Verrucomicrobiales bacterium (assembly GCA_029213195.1). Lineage (GTDB taxonomy): Bacteria > Verrucomicrobiota > Verrucomicrobiia > Verrucomicrobiales > DEV007 > Arctic95D-9. The sequence goes on along the minus strand of JARGNI010000001.1, from coordinate 122,857 downwards.
ACGACGATGTTGCCCTCGTCGATCGCAACGGAAAGACCGAAGCCATCCCGGCTCGAGCCGTCGGGGGCCCGAAGGATGTCGGTCTCGGAGAAGGGATTCCCGAAGGAATCGCGCTGGAAAACGTAGGCAGCACCGGCTTCACTTCCCGAGGTATCCTCGAGATAGGCGCCGACGACGATGGTGTCGCCGTCGATCGCGACGGAGCGGCCGAAGTGGTCGTTGTTCTGGCGATCTGATGCCTGGATCTGCTGGGTCTCAGCCCAGGTCGTGCCGTCGAACTCGAAGATGTAGGCCTTGCCCCGATTCGAGCCGCCGGTGTCCTCCTGGTTCGCGCCCACCACGATGGTGTCGCCATCGACATCGACGCCCCAGCCGAATCGATCGTCCTTCTGGTTATCGCTCGCGAAGAGCTTCTGGGTCAGGGTCCAGTTGATGCCGTCCGTCGAATCGAAGACATAGGCCGAGCCCCGGTCGCGTGCAGGCACATTGCCATTGTCATCCGGTCCGGCTCCGCCCACGTGGTCGTCGTCGAATGCCCCGACGACGATGCGGTTGCCACTGATCGCGACGCTTCTGCCGAATTCATCGCTGGCAGTGCTTGTGGCGTCGGCCGTTGGCTTCAGCTTGACTCCATCGGACTGGATACTGAGGACTCCGTTGTTGTCCAGCGCCGCGCCGGAGAAGAAATTGTTCCAATCGCCACCGGAAGCGCCGTAAACGAGGACAGCACCAGATCCACCACCCCCGTCATCATCGGAGCGCATCCCCACGGCGAGGACGGATCCGTCCTCGTTCATGGAGAGATAGCGACCGAATTCATCGGTCGTCGATCTTGCCGCTGCTCGGATCCGACCTTCCAGGGAGACATCTCCGTTTGCCGTATCAAGAGTGTAGACATAGACGGCACCCTGACGGTCTCCTCCGTCATCGTGATTGTAAGCGCCGATGGCGAAGCTCGATCCGTCCGCGGCGATGGCCACGCCGAAGCCGAACTGATCCCCGGTTTCCGAGGAGGTGTCGACATCGGAGAGAGTGAGCTTCTCGAGAAGCGACCACGTGTCATCCGATGGATCCGCCGTCCCGAGATCGTTCCGGCGATAGAGATAAGCTGATCCGGCCCCTTCGCGTGTCGTACGATTGTCCCCGATTCCCCCACCGGGAGCTCCGACGAGAGCATAGTCGCCTCCAATCGCGACACGTCGACCGAACTCGACCCGGCCTCCGAGGAGGTCTGCGGTCGAGAGATCTCCATCGAGCTTCGCTGTTTCGGTCGCGGATCCGGGAGTGCCCTCATAGATGTAGGCCGCTCCATATCTTGGCAGCGAGATCGTCGCCCCATCGTCCGTCGTGTAGGTGCCCTGCGCGAGACGCGCCCCGAGGATATACTTGTCCCCGGAAAGAGCCACGCTCAGACCCAGCTCATCCCGGTCCGTTGCGTCACTGGCGATGATGGACTGGCTGTGCTCGAAGGCCGTTCCGTTGTGGGTGAAAATGTGCCCTCTTCCGGAGTTGGTGCCAATCGGGTCATCCTGGTAAGCCGCGGATAGAATGGTATCGCCATCGATCGCGACGGATCCACCGAGTCGGTCATCCTGACTCAGGCCAGTGATGCCCCCGGTGGAACTGCTGATTTGCTGGGATTCGGCCCAGGTGTCCGTGCCATTGTATTCGAAGACGTAGATGGAGCCCAGATTGTTTCCGCTTCCGGTGTCCTCCTGGCGAGCTCCGACGACAATCCTGCCACTGGTGCCGGAAGTCATGTCAATATCGACATCGAAGCCGAAACGATCGTCACCGCCCTGGTTCGATGCTGCCAGCTTCTGCTCGATCGACCAGCTCGTTCCGTCAAAAGAATAGACGTAGGCCGAACCGGAGTTGTTACCCGTGTCGTCATTGAGCTCGGCACCGACCACGAGATAGTTCCCACTGATGGCGACAGAACGCCCAAAGTTGTCGTTTGCGGAACGGTCACTGGTGCCGTCCGTGTTCTGGGCCTGGATCTTCTGTACGTTGCCGTAGTTGGTGCCATCGAAAGTGAAAACGTAGGCCGCGCCCGCATTGGTCCCGCCGCTGTCCTCCGCATAGGCTCCGACGACGAGGAAGTCGCCATCGGAATCGAGGGAAGAACCGAACTGGTCGCTGCCGTTGGTCCCGGTGACGGAAGCGATCCGCTGGGCCAGGTTCCAGGTGGTCCCGTCGAACTGGTAGTAGTAGACGGCTCCGCGATCACCGCCTCCGGAATCATCAAGCTGGGCACCCACGAAGATGCGCCCGTTCGTGGCATCGACGTTCACGGCGTAGCCGAAATCATCGAAGACATCCACATTGTCGTTGAGCAGGGTCTGGAAGTGCTCCCACTCGCCGCTGGTATCATTGAGCTTGTAGATATGGACCTCCTCGCGATAGGACTGGCCCTCAGATCCCACGATAGCCCAGGTTCCGTTGGTGGGATCACTGTCGATATCGACAGCCCAACCGAGACGGTTTCCATCCGGAATGGGCTCACTGTCGTCGACCAGCAGTTGTCCGGAAGAAACGACACCTGCCGTAGAATCGACTGGTGTGTTCGGCCCCAGAACGACCGGAGTATCCTCGTTGATCGTGACCTGAAGAGCACTGACCTCGTCGACGACGACCGAAACCGTCTCGACATCGGCAGCGGCCTTGGCACCGAATAGGTTCACACTGACATCGATGTCATAGAGCCCGTCGAAGCCGTAGGCGTAAACGTGATCAATACTGAAGTCCGGCGTGGTCGCCGTGAAATCCGTTCCCGCGGGAAAGGTGACCCGGCTGAAGGGAGACCCATCGCCCCAGTCCACCGTGACGGTAACCGGTTCAGCAGCAACACCTCCGACAATGTCGTAGAGGACTTCACCCGTCAACGTGACGGTGCCACCGTTGGCGACATTGCCTGCTCCCGACTGGGATTCCGGAGCGACGGTCACCGCGAGGCTGGCATCGACGATTTCAGGAGAGGAAAGCTCGAAGGCACCAAGATCGGCGCCAATAGGCAGGCGAGCCGCATTCCGGGCATCCTCGGTCGAGGTGGAGCCGACCGCGGCATCGGCCGCAAGGCTGTCCGATCCGATCGCATGGGTCTGGATGACCGGAGTGAGGGTGGGAACTCCGAAAGTCGCCAGATCCAACTGGCTTCCGGCTCCGAGCGTGGCACCCACCGTTGGTCCGCCATTGTCCGCGAGGGCTTCCAAATTGGGATCCGAGCGGAGAATGGTTCCCCCGGAGATGGTTCCGGCAGTGGTACCGACGATATTGGTCCCTTCGAATATCAGTTCGGACCCAATATTGTTATCGATATCTTCGGTGAACGGTCCGCCACTGGAACCATCCACATCACGAGCGTTTCCGTAGATAATGCTGTTCTCGAAAACTACCTGCTTGCCCCCGTTGTCGATACGAAAACCGGCTCCACTGTCCGATCCATTCCGGGTCGTTTCGTTGTTCGCAAAGGTGCTGTGACGGAAGGTGACATCGGCACGTCCTCCGCTGAGGGCCCAAAGACCACCCGCGACGCGATTGTTCACACTGCTGTTGGTATTCGGATCCCAGCCCGCCCGGTTGCCGCTCACCGTCACGTTGGTTGCGTCGATCGTCGATCCGGTGTCCTGGTTGTGAATTCCCCCGGAATGGCCAAAGGAGGTATTGTTTGCAATAGTTCCGCCATTCAGGGTCACATCTCCGTTGCCGCTGTTCCAGAGACCTCCGCCCCGACCGTTCCCCTCGCTCGAACCCTGATCCGTCGCATTGTTCGCGATGACAAAATCGGTCAGGCTGACGACTCCGTCGGCGTTGTAAACGCCCCCGCCACGGCCATGCGACTTGTTGTCTGTGATGGCGACGTTGGTCAGCTCGACACGCGCAAAAGTACCCGAACTATAGAGACCGCCACCCACATTGTTGCTGTTGTTCTGGGCGATGCGATCCTGCACCCCGGCCTCATTTCCGGAGATCGTGACATTGTTACCGATGATGGTTCCCACGTTGCGAATCCCGCCACCGTGCCCACTGTCTCCGAGTGTAGCCGTCTGGTTATCCGGGCGCGGAGCCCCCACGATCGTCTCCGATTGGTTCCCGATGATCGCAACATTCTCGAGTTGCACGGTCACTCCAGCCGCATTGACTTTGAATCCACCGCCTTCATCCCCGGCTTCATTGCTCTGGATGAGGACGTCGGTAAAAGTCGCTCCGGAACCGTCGCTTTCGAGGAACAATCCTCCTCCTTCATCCTTGGCCTCATTGCCGATCACATCGACACCGGTCAGGTTGATAAGGCTGCCAGCGGTTTCCTGGTAGACACCACCACCACTGCCGTAGTCACGCCACTGCTGATTGTTCTGATCCGAGTTCTGGTCGACCACATTGTTCGAGATCGAAGAGCGGATCGTGTTCGAGGTAATGGTGACAATACCGCCACCCGCATTGAAAATACCACCACCACGACTGTAGGCACGGTTGTTTTCAATCGTGGCATCCTCGAGGGTCAGCCTGCCGGAGGCATTGTAGATTCCACCACCGACACGGTCGCGATTGTTTGTCAGGGTCGTGTTCTCAAGACCATCCGCCGTATCGTTCGCCGAGTTGTTCGTCACCGTAACCAGCTTGCCTTCCACGATTCCGTTGTTCCGGAAACCACCACCATGCTCCGTCACAGATGCGTTGCCATCGATGAGGACCGTATCGAGAGTCACCTTCGATCCGTTCGACTCGTTGTAGAAACCGCCACCGCTGTCCTGGGAGGTATTCCGAACCAGGTCCACACGGGTCAGACTCGTCTCGCTGAAGTTGGACTGGGCAAGGAAACCGCCCCCCTCGTCGGTAGACGTGTTGTCGGCCACGAGCACATCGCTGAGGCTGACGGTGGTGTTCGCGGTGGAAACATAGAAACCGCCCCCGTCACCATCACCGGCATCGACGACGTGGTTGCTCTGGATTTTGGATACAAAGCTGGCGTCGTTCCCGGACGTCGAGGTTGAACTCGAGGTGATCGTCACCTCGGCGCCGCCAGCAGCGAAGAAACCGCCCCCGCGTCGGTTGGCGATATTGTTGGTAATGTTGACATCCCGAAGAGTGGTCACCGAATTCGAGGTGACATAAAATCCTCCTCCGACGCGATCCGCATTCCCGGCTCCAGTACCATCAGGAAGCAGCTGCGCCCCGTTCGAACGCGCCTGGTTGCCGGAAATCTCGAAGACCCCCACCGAAGCATTTCCCTGGGAATCGGTCAGGTTGATGTTGACGACGCCGTCGTTGCGGAAACCACCGCCATGTTCGGTCCGCGAGTAGTTGTCCTTGATGTAGGAGTTGCCCGTGGCCGTCTGGATGAAGTTCACGGTCTCGGTGTCGTTGGCGACCATGAAGCCTCCGCCGGAATCCCCGGACATGTTCCCCTCGATCTTCACATCGATGAAGTCGTAGACGCTGTGGCGTCCCTCGAGATAGAAACCACCACCGTCATCCTCGGAGACGTTGCCGTTGACGATCTGGCCGCTCCCATCGAGAGCGCCACCGATCTGGGTGCCGGTGAAAGTGAAGTGGCTGCGCGTGGTGTTGGACCAGAAGCCCCCACCATCGGAATCGCTGGAACCGGTCAGCCCGTCCGCCCCGGTCTGGTTGCGAACAAAGGAACCACCGGTCACCTCGATCGTATGATCTGCCCCTGCGAAAGCACCACCGCCCCCGTCACCGCGGTTCCGGCCGTTGGTCTGGTTGTCCTCGACATCGACATCGTTGAAGACAATGCGATTGCCCGCCCCGGTGAAGTAGAAGCCACCCCCGCGGTTGTCATCCGCATTGGTGTTGGCCGAGGAAGCCACGTTTCCGGAAACGGTAGTCCCATCGAGATAGACCATGGTCTCCCCGACATTCGTGCTCGAAACAAAGATACCTCCGCCGTTATCTTCGGCGCGGTTGTTCGCCACGGTTCCCCCGGTCATGAAGAGATGACCAGGATTGCGGCCCGTGCTGGAGAGGTAGATTCCACCTCCGTTGTCATTGTCGGTGCCTTCACCCGCCAGGTTATCGATCACGTCGACGTCTTTGAAGACGATCGTACCGCCTTCACTGCGAACCCCGCCTCCATGGCTGTCGGTACCAGGCTGCGTCTCGCCATTCTGGATCGTAAGGTCGCTGAAAAAGACCGTGCTCCCATTCAGAACATGGAAGACCCGGTCGATACCGCCACCATCGATGATGGTTTCGGCGGCACCATTTCCGACGATACTGATGAAACCGTTCGTCTTGTTGATGTCGAGATCGCCATTGGCGTTCCCATCGTCGTTGGTCGCTACGGTCACCGTGTTGTTGTCCCCCGCTGCGCCGGCCGTATAGACCGCTGCAGCAGTCGTCGAGAAGTTCAGACTGGAAGCAAAGGTGATGACGTAGTTCCCGGAGCCCGCGTTGGCCGCGGCGATGCGGTCCCGGAGAGTTTCTCCTGCCACATTGGTGACCTCGAGAACCGTTACGTCGGCGGAAGTCGCATTGGGGATCAATGCAGGATCGACGACCTGGATGTCCTGCGGATCGGAGACCACGGCCTGGTTGGTGGTCGTATCGGTCACCGTGAGAATGGCTGAAAGGCTCTGCACAGGATCATCCTGCGTGACCAGGTGGGAGAACGTAGCGCTTGCTCCGGTCACGGGACTGCCCACAACTTCAGCACCGCTCTCGTCGAAGAACGCCCAAGAGTAGGTGAGTGGTCCGGCTCCAGTCGAAGTCGCAGCTGCCTCGAATGAAAAAGTTTCTCCGGAAAGCGCATTTTCCGGGACATCGATCGTATCCAGCGTCAGCGTCGTGGCAACGGGAGTCGCTTCGAACGAGCCGAGATCGGCAGCAGAGTTGAGTCGACCGTTGCCGAGCTGGTCCGTGGCATTGCGAGAATCGATCGCCGCGTCTTCGGCGGAGCTTCCTGCCAAGATGCTGTGGGTTCTCGGAGATCCTCCACCCGGAAGCGTCGCGCCTCCATTGTCGGCGAGCGCTCCGAGTCCCGGATCGGTCGTGATTCGGTTCGCGGTATCACCCGTCAATCCTCCAGAACCGGTTCCCCGGTGCACACCGAGAACATTGGCTCCGATCAGGGTCAGCCCGTTTCGGGCATCTTCTGCAGTCGGACCACCGCTCGATCCGTCGATGTCCCTCAGGTTGCCGAACATGATGCTGTTCTCGGCGACGACGAGGGCCGTGTCAGCCGTCCGGAATCCGCCACCGTTGTTCTCGGTCGCCGCGTTGTTGGTCACCGTCGTGTGATTGAGGGTGGCTACCGAGTTGTTACTCGCCCAGATCGCTCCACCTCCTCGAGCGTTGTTGGCCAGGGTCGGAGTACCTCCGCTGGAAGCGCTCTGATAGCCCGCAATGTTTCCGGAAATGGTGGAGTTCGTCAGATCGAGCTCGGTATTGTTCTGAATCCAGAACGCCCCACCGTGACTGTGGGCGAGGTTGTCGATGATACTGGAGTTCTCGATGGATACTGTGGCCTCGTCGTTGATGCGAGCGGCACCTCCGACATTGGCCGCCTCGTTCCGGGCGATTTCCGAGCCGGTCACGGTGACCTGCGCGCGTCCGTTGACATAGAAACCACCACCCTCACGGTTGTGGACACGGGTCGTGCCATCAGCCGCGAAACCGGCGAGGTTGTCCGTGATCAACGTGGTGTCGATAAAGGTCTGAGAATCGTCTTCACCAAAAAAGCCTCCTCCGTGGTCCCGGGCGATGTTATCGAAGATATTGGTATCAGTGACCCGAACGACCCCCTGGTTTTCGTTGAAGAAGCCAGCTCCGGAATTGTTCGAGAAGTTCCCGGAGATAACGCTCCCGGTGATGTCGACAGTACCGTTCTGGACGTAGAAACCACCTCCGTTGACACGCGTGCTGTTTCCGGTGATCTGACTGTCAGTCAGGGTGACGGATCCGTTCCCATCAAGCCAGAAACCGCCGCCCTGCTCATCACCACTCCGTCCGGCCGATCCGGCTTCGTTGTTGGAAATGGCGACGTTGTCACCCAAGATAGCGGCGCCGTCCGCGTAGATTCCTCCACCCCGCTGGGTGAAAGCCTCGTTGCCGTCGATCTGGACATGCTGGAGATTGACCGACGTATTCCCCGTGCTTCGGAAGGCTCCCCCCCGAACCCGGGCATCGTTGTTGTTGATCTCGATCGGGTTGGCCGCAGTACCCGTGATGGTCACGGTTCCTCCGGTGGAAGTGTTGTAGAATCCGCCACCCTCCTGGGCTTCATTTCCGACAATCTGGCTGTCGCCCTCGATCGCGACCCGGGATCCATCGGCATTGTAGAAGCCTCCACCCACGTTCCGAATGTTGTCGCCCGTATCGCGACCTGTGCTGTTGCCGCTGATCGTGACGTCAACGAGGTTGACGTCTCCGTCTCCGAAACTCGCAAATCCACCACCATGTCGATGAGTGTCCGAGTCGTTGCTGGTCAAACCGATCGGATCGCGAACGATCTCATTGCCGGAAATCACCGTCCCTGTTGCATTTACGACTCCTGCCGTAGTGTAAAATCCGCCGCCGTGCCCGTAGGAATCATTGTCGCGCACGGAACTCGTCCCCAGCAGATTGACGGTTCCACCGCTGTTGAAGAAACCACCTCCCGCGCTGTCGCGCCGGTAGGGCACACTGCCGATGCTTCCACCCAGATCCGCATTGCTCGCATCAAGATCCAGCGCCTGGTTTCCATCGATCGAGGTGTTTGTCAGGGTAATCGTTCCGTTGTTGTAGAATCCGCCGCCGTGCTCGTTGTTGGCGGTATTCCCGTTGATCGAGGAATCGGTCAGCTCGACCGTCGTATTGGTGTTGGCAACTCGAAACGCACCACCACGGACCCGCGCGGTATTCCCGTCGAGGGTCACATTGTTTCCGATCACAGCCGTTCCGCTCTCGGTCGCGTAGAAGGCACCCCCTTCGCTCGCGGTGTGCCCCGTAATCTGGACGTCAGTAAGCTCGACCCTCGAACCGCTTCGGGCATCAAAACCAGCACCCACGCCGTTGATGACGCCCGATGCGTTGTCGGACACCTGGTTACCCGTGAAAACCGCATCGTTGATCTTTGTCGTCGAGGCATCTGTGGCCCAGAAGCCACCCCCTCCGCGACCCGTGTCCTGGTTCACTCCAGCCGCATTGTTGTTGATGATAAAGTCGGTGACACCGCCGTCGAGGTTGATGTTGACCTCTCCATTCCGGTTCCAGAAAGCACCCCCATACCCTGTTGAAGAGTTGTTCGCGATCTGGCTGGCGGCTGCAGTTGTCCCAGAAATATTGACGACTCCACCAACGTTGTTCAAAAATCCTCCTCCATGATCGCCATCATTGACGCCGTTGGAATTGTTGATCACAACGGTGTCGTGAAGGTTCACATTTCCGTTGTTGTAAAATCCCCCTCCGTACTCGGTGTCGGCTCGGTTGCCATCGATCGCCGAATTGGTGAGACTAACATTCGCTCCTTCCTGGGCCACCTGAAATCCACCGCCTCGAACCTCTGCGGTATTGTTTCGGATCGTCACATCCGTTCCGGTCACCGTAGATTCTCGGCGGATCACATAGAATCCCGCTCCCTCGTCGGCCTCGTTGTTTTCGATCGTTGCATTAGCGAGGTTCAGCGAACTTCCTTCGTGAACGTAGAAACCTCCCCCTTGCCCGCGGATGGTGGTTCCTGCTGCGTCGGCGACCTTGTTCCCCGTGACCGAGACCACACTGCCGTCATCCATGTTCACCGTCGAGGCCGCGGAAATGTAGCCACCACCACCGTTGTTCTGCGCGGTATTGTCACTGAGCGTCAGCCCGTTTTCGAAATCGACGGTAACCCCGTCGTGAAAACGGAAACCTCCGCCGACACTGTTGGCGCGGTTGCCGTCGATCGTAACACCGTCGAAAGTGGCCGTGGCACCCTGGCTCCAGATGTAGATACCGCCCCCATCACGAGCCGTATTGTTCGAGATCGATCCACCCGTGATCGAAAGGTTGGCAGATCCTCCCGTACTGAAAATTCCGCCCCCTCCAGACGTTTCGTTTCCACCATTGCGCGTCGCGCTGTTGTTGGTGAAATCCGTGTTCGTCGCGATGACGGTCTTGCCGTTGTTGAAAAGACCTCCACCGAGGGCGTTGGTATCGTTGTCCGTGGTATCCTGAACTTCGTTGTCGTCAATAATCACGTCAGTCAGGGTAAGAACATCACCGTTGTGATAAATCCCGCCCCCGTTTCCTTCAGAAATGAATCCTCCGGTCACGGTCAGGTTCTCGATCGTGACATCCGCTCCATTGGTGATGTTGAAAACCCGGCTCGCTCCTGCTGCGTCGACCACCGTCGTGACCTTGTCGCCGCCCTGAATGATCAGGTCCTTGTCGATGACAATCTGGCCTTGAGAAAGAGTGTAAGTCGTTGATCCCGAGAGCACGATCGTATCCCCCGCTACCGCCTGGGCAACGGCCTCACGGAGCGTAAGCCCGGCCGCTTCTGCCGCGGCATCGTCCCCGGCCTGATCGACCGTCAAAGAAGCAGCTGCCCGCTGGACGGCGCCAATCGTGGCATTTTCAGCCTCACCAGCCTCGGGGAGTTTCCGAATTCCTTCCTCGAATCCACCATACATGAGGCCATCGACCTCGGAGGCGTCATAGACATCCGCCAATCCGAGGATGTGCCCCTGCTCGTGCATGATGACCGAGAGCAGATCGATGCCTTCCAAGGCCTGATCCGTAAGGGCTTCCAGGTAACCGTCATAGCCCGCAAATTCCTCATCCAGCGACTCGGTCTGGTCGATGAACCAATCGAGTCCAGCCGCGTCATCATCGAGATAAATGGTATCCCCCTCTGCAAAGGCGACCGACAATCCCTCTAGGTCGCCCACTTCGTAATTGATCTTCTCCAGCGCCTCGATCTGCTCATCCGTCAGCCCGCTCGCCTCCCAACGAGCCAGGGCTTCCTTCGCAAGGCGTTCTACATCCTCTTCATTCAGATCATCCTCGTCCTCGAACCCAGCCTGGGGGATCCCATCGATGGTCGAATCGGTGTCAACCACACTTTCCAACAATTCCGCGGTCTGGGCTGCTTCTTGATTCTGGTTGTCCCCTCCTGCTTCCGGATCTGCCGGGACGGGAGTTCCCGAAAACAAGACTCGTGGCTCGAGTGCTTCCGCAAAAAGTGGTCTCTGCTGGGCAGCTTTCGCTCCGGGACGCTTCTTATGGCGTTTTTCGAGCATTTCACGGTAGGCGCGAGCCATGGCGCGGGCAAAAAACCAGCGCTTACGACGGGAGGAGGTCGTTCTATTCATCAAAAGGATGGGATTTTATTCTAGAATTTCCAAAAAATCACAGAAATAATGCAAGCGATTTTTCGGAGAGGAGGTTTTGTATCAGATTTGATGGCAGGGTCAAGGAATCGTCACAAAAATGCGAAGTTTTTCTCAGTCCAGATACATCAATAATTTACAGGGAGTTTTGTCACGGCTTCGAGGTCTGTGACGGATCAAGGGAAAAAATCGCATTTTTCCGAGAGGGCGAGGTCTTGCCACCCGGTGGGGAGGAAATCGAAGGACAGGCTTAGCGCCTCCATCCGGATGGAGCTGTAGTCGGAAGGCCGGCCCCCGGCCGCTGCGAGAGCGTGAATTTTCCAATGTGGCGCATTTCTTTCGGAAAAGTCGCCACCTTCGGAAGACACCGTGTGCTAATTCGAATGGCGCAAGGGTAAGCATCGTGAAACTGGCGTCCCGCCAGTAGATGACAGGCGGGACGCCGGTCTCACGTTCGAAGAACTCCCTGAACTTTGCGCCATTCGTGCCAGTTCAGAATGGTGCTGCCTTAGGCTGATCATACGTTCCTTCGGTTCTCTTTTCAGCCTATGAGCGAAATCCATGCAATCCGTTTAATCCTCGAAAATCCATGCTCGATTCTCTGCAGGGCAAGGATTGAATTGGATTCATGGGATTTCCATGGATTTGTCTGACCGAAGCGAAACGTCCTATGTGATTCATGCCGTTTTCCGACGAAGCAGCGTCTTCGAGCAGCGCCATTCTGGTCTAGTTCACAAATCCATCTGTGCAACGTTTTGGTATCCGCTGCAAAAATGGAACACAAATTCGCTTCGCTCCCACGGGTAGAACGAAGATTTTACAGATCGATCCGGCGTAGCAATAGACTTCCACGCGCTCCCGAGCAGCCGTCCCACTTCCGCTACTCCCCCGGGCGGGGAGGTGACTCTGTCGGAATCGTTGCCGATTCCGGGCAGAAATGTAGCCCCCTTCGGGAGAAGGGGGGACCCGACACGCAACGTGCACGGACCTTCCACGTTGTCCCGAGCAGCCGTCCCACTCCCCTTTCTCCCGGATTCTTCGACTTCAATCACGATTGAGACATGAGAAGAGCTGACGTATGCTGCCCGCCTTCATGTCCGATCTTCCCATCATCCAGCGCATCCTCCTGAGTCAGCACCGGCAGTTCCGGTTCTGCGATGTGCCCCTGACTCATCCGGAATCCGGGGAACCGCTGAAGCAAATCTGCCTTCTCGGTGCCAATGGGGCGGGCAAGTCTTCCGTTCTTCATCAGCTGTATCGGACTTTTCAATTTTTTTCCGGGAGCCCGGGTTCCGGCTCGGGCCACGGGGATGACGCCTTGATCCTGGTGTCCGTCCGCGCCTCTGGGAAGAAAACGCTTCTTCTCGCGATGAAAGGCTCCGGTCAGATCAAGATCGGGGAAACGGCATTCTGGTTCGACGAAGGCATCGAGTCCTCTCCCGATTGGAAGGCTCTCCCCCAGGCCATGCCGGGATTCCAGGAGTTCGTCGAGTTTTTCAGCGAATATCGGATCGCGGAAGGAGAAGACCTCCCGACCTTTGGCGCGCCCACCGCACTCTCCTATTTTTCTCCCGGGCGATGGACCGTGAACTCCACACCCCTCCTGAGTTTCCAGGGGTTCCTCCAGCAATGCCGAGCGGAACGTCAGCGGCAGTATCACGAGTTTCTCAGCCAGGATGAGAATCGCCAACGCACGGTCGACGTGGTCGAGCAGGAGTTTCAGAAGGAATATCCCGGAGTCCTCTTCGCCCTCGCCGAGCTCTGGAAGGAAACGCTGGCCGCCAACTTCATGTCTTTTCGCCCCGGATATGAACCGCCCTTTCATTGCGAGGTGACCGGAGACGATCTCGAATTCGCCTCCCTTGCATCGGGACTGCGAAGGTATCTCCTCGGAACCGCCGAGCTCTACTCACGCTTTTTTCATCATCCGGAATACTCGAGTGTTCTCTTTCTCGAAACTCCGGAAGCGGGTCTGCACCCGTCCCTCGTCTCGACCTTGATGCAGTTCTACCAGGGGATGACCGAAGAGCACCCGGGACAGCTATTTGTCGAGACGCACAGCGAGGAGGTCGCGGCACGCTTCCCCCCCGAGGCCCGATTTCACTTTCACTTCGATCGGGAAAACGGGATTCACTGCACCACGGATTTTGTTCCGCGAAAGGAGGAGTCCTCCTCTCGATCTTCCCAGAGAAAAACGAGACGGGCCGGTCTGCCCTCCCGCTCTCCGCGGGTCGAAAGACTCCGCCGGGCGATCCGGGAAACGGCGGATCAGGACGAGCTGGCCGACTTGATCGACGAGGTGATCTCTTTCAAACGCGATCGCCAGTAGGCGAGATTCGGGAATGAGAATTCTCATCGCCAGTGACAAGTTCAAAGGCTCTCTTTCCGCTCGGGAGGCTTGCGAAGCGATCCGCCGAGGATTGATGGCCGGCTCCGCTGCACCGCTTGAAATTCGGACTCTCCCCATTTCCGACGGCGGCGAGGGCCTCGCCCGATCGCTGACGGATGCGAAGGGCGGAACCTGGAAGACGCTGGAGGTGCAGGATGCCCAGGGAAACCCAACCGTCGCCGGTTACGGGCTCTCCGCCGACGGAGCGACCGGATTCATCGAGATGGCAGAAGCCTCCGGACTCGAACAACTCGGATCAAAGAAGCTCGACCCGTGGAGGGCCTCGACCTATGGCACCGGTGAATTGATTCGCGATGCGATGGACTCGGGAATCCGTCGTCTCATTCTCGGAATCGGAGGGAGCGCAACCAATGACGGAGGCGTTGGAATGGCCTCTGCCCTCGGATTTCAATTTGTCGATGCGGCTGGAAACCTATTGGAACATCTCCCGGCAGATCTCGAACAGGCAGTCGCGATCCAGTCCCCCAATACCATTCCCGGCATCCCGGTCACGGTGGCCTGTGATGTCGAGAACCCGCTCCTCGGCCTACGGGGTGCGACACGAGTCTACGGACCGCAGAAGGGCATCGCTGAGGAAGACTTTTCACGACACGAGAAACGACTCTCCCACCTCTGCCGGCTTCTCGGCGAGGAAGGAGCCGCTGCCGCCGGGGGACCCGGTGCAGGTGCCGCCGGTGGACTTGGATTCGGGTGTCGCGTCTTTCTCGGCGCCACCCTCGAGTCCGGCTTCGACCTCGTCGCTCGCGCTCTCGACCTGGCTGCCGAGATTTCCTGGGCGGATTTCGTAGTCACGGGAGAAGGAAAAATCGACTCGCAATCGCTGGAGGGGAAAGCCCCCTGCGGGGTCGCCCGCATGGCTCGCGCCGTCGACAAACCCGTCGCCGCCTTCTGTGGCCGATGCGAGCCCCCGGAATCCGATCCCCAATCTCTCGAAGAAACCTTCGGAACGATCCGGGAAATCGGAAAACCGGGACTCTCTCTCGAGGAGAACCTTCGAAACGGCGCCACTCATCTGCAGGAATCCGCGACGGCACTGGCCCAGTCCTGGTAAACCTCTCCGACCGCCGCCGCGAGAGCGCCGAGCTTGCCATTGAAATCCGGCCGAAGAAGGACGAAATAGCCTCATGTCTGATCCCGATATTCTCCCCGCTCTCGAAGGACTGATGTCCTATGAGACCCGTTTCGACCTGCGCTTGGGAGATTGCATCGCCGGGATGAAAGACCTCCCGGACCAGTCGATCGACCTGGTCGTGACCTCCCCGCCCTACAACCTCGGGATCGGCTACACCAGCTACGACGACTCTCTTTCCTCCGAATCCTACCTGAAGTGGTCGCTGGAATGGGCCAGCGAGGTGAAGCGCCTGCTCAAAGACGACGGGGCCCTCTTTCTAAACGTGGGAGCGGCCCCAGCGAAACCGTGGATGCCCCACGAACTCGCGTTGAAACTCCGGGATCTGTTCACCCTGCAGAACACGATCCACTGGATCAAGTCGATCACGGTCGAACCGAGAGACGGCGATCCACTTTCGGTGGGCCACTTCAAACCGATCAACTCGAAGCGCTTTCTCAACGATTGCCACGAGTTTGTGTTTCATTTCACCAAGTTCGGCGACCTCCCCATCGATCGCCTTGCCGTTGGGGTTCCCTATGCCGACAAGAGCAATATCGCTCGCTGGGGCCACACCGAGGGGAAGGACAAACGCTGCCGTGGGAACAACTGGTTCATCCCCTACGACACGATCGTCTCGCGAAAGAAGGATCGCCCCCACCCAGCGACCTTCCCCGTGGCGCTCGCGTCGAACTGCATCGCTCTTCATGGAAAAGCTCCGAGCGAAATGACGATGATGGACCCCTTTCTCGGAATCGGGAATGCCGCGATTGCCGCCGGCGAAGCCGGGGTCGCCCAGTTCTTTGGGTTCGAGCTCGACGAGGTGTATCTTGAGGAGGCCTGCGAGCGCACGGGGACAGTCTAATCTCGGCGTCGAGAATCGATCGGCCCTTCCTTGCACTTCTTCACCAGCAGGCGCCTTTCCGCAATCTCATCTGTTCCTCCAGCGGATTGGGAAGCGTCACCGACGAGGACGACAAAGGATTCGGTTCGCGAGACGCCCTCACCTACTCTTTCCCGGTCTTCTCTTTCAGATCCGCCCAGAAGGCGTCGACATTGTCTTTCCGAATCTGGCGACCGGGAATCGCGATAAAATCACTTTCTTCGAGGCGACTGCGATCGCCAGTCGCGACGGCATGAAGCAGGGCGACCGACTGGTAGCCGTATTCATACGGATTCTGAACCACGGTGCCGTGAACCTTTCCATCCTGGATCCCCGAGAGAGTCTGCGAATCCTCGTCAAACCCGATCACCGCGATCTCATCCAGTTTTCCGGCCTGCTCGAGAGCCTGGAGGATTGCGGGCGGATTGTAGGCAAAAAGTCCTACCATCCCATCGAGATCCGGGTAGCGGGAAATGGCATCCTCCGCGTTGGCCTTCGCCTTACTCAGATCGAACCCGTCGGTCAGGGTATCGAGGATGGTGAACTTCTCTCCCTTGACCACAGCTCCGGGAGGATCGAAACGATCGGGATCTTCTGGACGATCCAGCAACTCGTCGATCACGCCTTGTCGGCGCTTGCGGGAATTGTCCTGCTCCATCCGACCGATCAGGATCATGATCTCTCCGCCCTCCGGAAGCGCTTCCTTCACCAACTTGCCACACATGCGGCCCGCGGTGTAGTTGTCCATCCCGATGTAAGCGAGTCGATCAGACTCGGGTGCGTCCGAATCGTGAGTGACGAGATGGGTGACCTCGGCCACCTGGTTGAGAAGGTCGGTCTGGTTCTTGGAATCGATCGGGCTCACCGCGACCCCGTTGATGCCTCGAGTGATCGCGTCTTCGATCATCTGTTTCTGATCCGAGAGAGATCCCGGCATCAGCACGGAGACATCGACACCCAGCTCCTCGCCCGCGTCCTTGGCTCCCGCCTCGGCAATCGTCCAGAACTCGGCGACTCCGTTGGTGATGAAGGCGTAGCGCTTGGCTGCCTCCGACTGGGTGTCTCCAGCCTCATTCGACTCCTCCGTGCAGGAGGTGAGAATCAGGAGAGAACAAAGGATCGAGAAGAGAATTCCGAAGCGTGAGATCATGGCGCGCACGCTACCCAAGCGTGGCGTATTCGAAAAGGATTTTTCGAAAAGAAATCGCGCCAGAGAAGACGCGAGAATTTCGGCACCCTTTTTCCGCACTTGAAAAGACGCGGGAAATTCGGAACCGCAAGAAGGCACGCCGAGGCAAGGCCTAATCGACGAGTGTGTCGATCTTGCGAGCCACTTCGAAGTCCGAGTCGGTCAGCCCACCCGCATCATGAGTGGTGAGGCGCACCGTGATATTGACCCATCGGATATCGATATCGGGGTGATGCTCGGATTCCTCGGCAATCTCGGCGACGGCATCCACGAAATCGATTCCTTCCATGAACTCATCGAATTCAAACACGCGGACGATCGATTTTTCTTCTTCTTCGTGATCCCATTCCGGAAGCTTCTTGAGCAGGGTTTCCAGCTCTTCTTGGGCAACTAGTTCGGACATGTCAGCAGTGTGTTTGGATGGAAGGGCCACCTTTGGAAATGGAGGCTTCGATTAGAGCTAGAGGACAAAAAGGAATGCGCAAGTGGCAATCTTGGTTTTTTCCCGTCTGAAGATCTCTATTGGACAATGCCATGGGCCTTCCTACAGTATACGCGCTCGCATCAACTGCGGAATCAAAACCCGAGACGTAACCACTCGTCCACTCCCTAAGAAGACCCATGGCACACGGCAAAATCTACAACAATATCGTCGAGACCGTCGGCGGAACCCCACTTGTGAAACTCAATCGCGTCACCGAGGGGATCGATGCGACGATCGCTCTCAAATGTGAGTTCTTCAATCCTCTCGGATCAGTGAAGGATCGGATTGGAATGGCCATGATCGAGGCAGCGGAGGCCGAGGGCAAGATCAACGCCGACACCGTCATTGTCGAGCCGACCAGCGGAAACACCGGGATCGCTCTCGCTTTTGTCTGCGCCGCGAAGGGATACAAGCTCATCCTGACGATGCCGGAAACGATGAGTGTCGAACGTCGAACCCTCCTCGCCCTGCTCGGTGCCGAGCTCGTTCTGACCGAAGGCCCCAAGGGCATGAAAGGCGCGATCGCAAAGGCCGAGGAAATTGCCGCGAATACTCCCCACTCTTTCATCCCCCAGCAGTTCTCCAATCCGGCGAACCCCGCCGTCCACATCAAGACCACGGCGGAAGAGATCTGGGAAGACACCGACGGAAAAGTCGACATCGTCGTCTCCGCCGTCGGAACCGGGGGAACCGCGACCGGCTGTGTTGAAGGTCTCAAGGCCAAGAATCCCGCGATCCAGGTCATCGTCGCCGAGCCGGAGGATTCCCCCGTCATCAGCCAGACCCTGGCCGGAGAAGATCTCACCCCCGGGCCTCACAAGATCCAGGGCACGGGTGCCGGATTTATCCCGGACAACCTGCACCTCAATAGCGACGAAGGCAGCAGCCAGATCACCGAGTGCATCAAGGTCAGCAATGACGAATCGTTTGCCATGGCTCGCCGCCTCGCCAAGGAAGAAGGAATCCTCGGAGGGATCAGCACCGGGGCCAATGTCTGTGCAGCGATTCAAATCGCCAAGCGACCCGAAAACGCCGGCAAGACCATCGTCACGATCGGATGCTCCACCGGAGAGCGCTATCTTTCGACGCCACTCGCCGATGAGGCACGTGCTGCAGTTGGTGGCTGACAAATCGAAATTTCCCTATACCTTTCGAGCCGTCCCCGTTCCCTCGAACGGGGATCCTTTTTCCCTACCTTTGAAATCATGTCCGATCGAACCGATCCCCCCGCTGAAAATCCAGCCGAGAACCCTGAGGTCCCCGAAGCACTTTCCGCTTCCGATGCCGCCAATGTCATGGATACGCTGGACCGGAATCGCAACAAGATCATCTTCGGGGTGGCCGCCATCGCGATCGTGGTCTGCGCGGTCCTGGTTTCCGTTCAGCTCAAGAAGCAGAAACATATCGATGCCGCCAAGGCCTACTCGACGGCCCTGGAGAAAAGCGAGGTCGCCTCTTTCGATGCCGTTGTCGTGGACTTTCCCGGTTCGATCGCCGCAGGCAATGCGCTATTGAGCAAGGCCAAGCTTCTCTCCGACCAGGGAAAACCCGAAGATGCCCGGGCCACTCTCGAGCAGTTCATCAACGATTTTGGAGAACACCCGCGTTTCCCGCAAGGACTCTACGCGCTGGGAAACCTGTATCATGTTTCGGGTGACCGCGAGAAAGCCGAGGACTACTACAACCAGACCATCGCCGCCCAGGAAGATGGAGAGATGACTCCCCTCACCCGGATTCGTCTCGGGGATCTTGATTTGGAAAACGGGGACAAGGAAGCCGCCGACCAGCACTACCAGGATGTCTACACCCTGCACCCCGGCACACCCTTTTTCGCAGTAGCGGAAGAGAAGCTCGGTCTGCTCAAAGTGGGAACGCCCAAAGTCGTCGACCGTCCTGAGCCCGAGCCGGCACCCGCTCCGAAGGAAGACAAACCTGCCGCCTCCGATCCCAAGGGAGAAGAGACCAAGCCTGCCGCTCCCGCCAAGCCGGCGGACGCCAAGGGGAAGGCGAAAGCCAAAGGAAAAGCGGCGGAGAAAGCAGATCCAAAACCGGCGCAAGGCGCCAAAGGAAAAGCAAAGGACAAAGCCCCAGCTCCTGCCGCGAAACCCAAACCTGCCACAGACCCCAAGCCCAAAGCGAAAGCGGACCCCAAGCCCAAGGCAGCTCCGGAGTCGAAGCCCAAGGCAGCACCGAAACCCGCTGCCGCCCCCAAGCCGGCTGAGAGCCCCAAGCCAGCCGCCAAAGCCGGCTCCACCGACGCTCCCAGCGAGTAGTCGAGCGTCTTTCCTTTCGAAGATCGACCTTTCTCAGGTGAGGAGGTCGGTCTATGATGCGGTATGAGTTCCGTGATTTCGGACGTTCTACTCGTCTCCCCCAATCAACTCATTCGTCCGGTATCTCTCGAGATTTCCGAGGATGGGAAAATCGTGCAGATTCACGAAGGGCACCAGCCCCCCAAGGGAAGCCGGGTCATCTTCGATGGAGCGGGCGAAATCTACGTCTCGGCGGGTTTCATCGATGTCCACACCCACGGGGCCAATGGCTTCGATTTGTCCCACGCCACGCTGGAGGCCATCGAAACAATCGCCGAAGCCAAGCTGGCCGAGGGCGTGACCACCTTTCTCCCCACGACCTGGACCGCCTCCGTCGAGCACACTCGCGCCATGGTCGAAGCAGCGGGCCAGTATCGGGCGAATCAACGTTTCGCCCGGACTCCGTTTCTCCACATCGAAGGCCCCTTTCTCAATCCCGACCAGGCCGGAGCGCAGGATCCGCGTTACATGCGCCTCCCGGATGGGGACGAAATCCGCTCTCTTCACGAAATCTGCCCGATCGGATTGCTCTCCCTTGCCGTCGAGGTGGAAGGAGCGGTTGACCTGATCCGTGAACTCTCCTCCCTCGGGATCGCGACCTCGGCCGCTCACAGCGCCGCCACGTTCTCCGAGTTCACCCAGGCTCGCGAAGCCGGGCTCCGCCATCTCACCCACTACTGCAACCAGATGTCCCGCCTCCATCATCGCGAGGTCGGTCTCGTCGGTGCGGGCTTGCTCGACGACTCGATCATGATCGAGTTGATTTGCGACAAAGTGCACCTCTCTACCGACATGATTCGGCTGGTCTTCAAGCATCGCAGCACCGATCGACTCATGCTCATCACCGATTCGATCGCTGCCTCTCATCTCGGGGACGGTGTCTACCCTCTGCACGACACGGAAATCACGGTCAAGGATGGTGCGGCTCGCATCGACGCCGGAAATCTCGCCGGATCCATCGTCACTTTCGATGAGGCCTTGCGAAACGTGATCGAGATCACCGGACTCCCCCTCAACGAAATCTCCAAGACCTGTGGCTACAACCAGGCCCGTTCCCTGGGTCTCAACGATCGAGGCTTGATCCAAGAGGGTTACCTCGCTGACCTGACCCTGTTGACTCCCGAGTTGGAAGTGGTGGCCGTCTACGTAGACGGTGAGCAGCGATTTTCCGCCTGAGCCCTGTTGCCGCAGCTCCGTGGCAGGTCCGAGAAGCCTCGGCCACTTCAGCGACTGATGATCACGGATGCCGGCTGAAACGGCAGCTCCGAGATGGGTACGGCGATCATGGGCCGAACCACGCCGCGTGATTCCCACTTTGCCTCTTCGATCGCGGTCCAGTCTGGAAGCAGGGCATTGGTCACCCACATGACCAGGCACACGAGGACATAGAAGGTAATTCTACTCAAGATCCGATCACGCGTGCTGACTTCGAGGGTGTTCACGAGGCTGTTTTACGGCAACCCCACGAATAAATCCAGAAATTATTGCCATTTTTGAAAAAATTCTCAAGATTGAGATTTTATTCTGAGAAACGGGCGTGCAATTTCGGATTTTCAGGATCTGGCCCCTCTCCCACTTGAGAGCGAGAACAGATTCGCTACCTTCTCGGGAACCATGGAAACTGAGACAACGACGCCCCCCTACCAGGTCCTGCTCTACTACCGCTATGTTCCGATCGCCGACCCAGAGTCTTACCTCGAGTCGCACCGAGAACTTTGCGAGTCTCTGAACCTGCGAGGGCGCATCATTGTCGGAAGGGAAGGGATCAATGGAACCGTCTCGGGAACCTACGAGGAAACCGAGAAATATCGCGATGCCATGCATGGCGATCCCCTCACCACCGAGATGGAGTTCAAGATCGATCCGGCCGAGGATCATGTTTTTCCCAAACTCTCGATCAAGATTCGCGAAGAGATCGTGACCCTGGGACTGGAACCGGAAGAGGACATCGATCCCAACGAAGTGACGGGAGAACGACTTTCGCCCCGCGAGTTTTACGAGAAGATGCAGGACGAGAATGTGGTCATCATCGATGGGCGCAATGACTACGAAGCGGCACTGGGGCATTTCAAAGGCGCCATTTGCCCCCCGATTCGAAATTTTCGAGAATTCCCGGAATGGGTCGAGGAGCATGCCGATGAGCTGAAAGGCAAAGAGATCCTGACCTACTGCACCGGGGGAATTCGATGCGAGAAACTGTCCGGCTTCCTGAAGAAGGAAGGATTCGAGAAGGTCTACCAGCTTGAGGGTGGGATCGTGAAATACGGAAAGGACCCCGAAGTCGCCGGCCGAGACTTCGAAGGACTCTGTTATGTGTTCGACCAGCGAGTCGGTGTCGAAGTCAATCGCACGGAAACGCACAAAGTGATCTCGACCTGTCGCTATTGCGGAGTCGAAGAGCCCCACTATGGCAATTGCCAGTGGCCCGATTGCAACGAGCAGATTTTTGTCTGTCCGGACTGCCGCGACGAGCAGGGACTCTACTGCGACGAGAAGTGTCGGGCCGCGGCAGAAGCGGCAGACCAGTAACGCGAAAGGGAACGCTCGCGAGCCGAGGGGAGGGACATCGTCCCGCGGACCGCGTCCTCGATGTCCGTAGCCGCGGATGCGGACCAGCCAGGGAGGGACATCGTCCTCGATGTCCGCCGTTTGGCAGGATGCTCTGTTCGGTGATCCACGCGCCTTCCACGGATTCTTCGCCGCGGACCGCGGGGACGCGGTCCCTCCATGACATCGTCCCGCGGACCGCGTCCTCGATGTCCGTAGCCGCGGATGCGGACCAGCCAGGGAGGGACATCGTCCTCGATGTCCGCCGTTTGGCAGGATGCTCTGTTCGGTGATCCACGCGCCTTCCACGGATTCTTCGCCGCGGACCGCGGGGACGCGGTCCCTCCATGACATCGTCCCGCGGACCGCGTCCTCGATGTCCGTAGCCGCGGATGCGGACCAGCCAGGGAGGGACATCGTCCTCGATGTCCGCCGTTTGGCAGGATGCTCTGTTCGGTGATCCACGCGCCTTCCACGGATTCTTCGCCGCGGACCGCGGGGACGCGGTCCCTCCATGACATCGTCCCGCGGACCGCGTCCTCGATGTCCGTAGCCGCGGATGCGGACCAGCCAGGGAGGGACATCGTCCTCGATGTCCGCCGTTTGGCAGGATGCTCTGTTCGGTGATCCACGCGCCTTCCACGGATTCTTCGCCGCGGACCGCGGGGACGCGGTCCCTCCATGACATCGTCCCGCGGACCGCGTCCTCGATGTCCGCGAAGAAGGGAAATCGGCCCGCCGCCTAGTGATCCACGTTGCTGAGGACTTCCTCGATCGTCGTCTGGCCGGAAGCGACCTTGGTCCAACCGTATCCACGGAGCGTCTTCATTCCATTGTCGAGCGCCTGCTTCTTCAACTGGGAATAGGGTGCGTGGGTCGTGATGAGCTCGGACAGCTTGGGCTCGATCACACAGATCTCGAGGATCGCCATTCGGCCACGATAACCGGTATCCCGGCAGGCACGGCATCCCACCGCTTCGTGAATTCCTGATTTCATGGCGAGAGGAAACCCAATCTGGTCCAGATACTCATCCTCGAGTTCGGCCGGGCGCTTGCACTCGTCGCACAGCTTTCTCACCAGGCGTTGTGCCAGGAAAGCACGAACGGAAGAAGCAATCAGGAAAGGTTCGACTCCCATATCCAAAAGTCGCGTGATCCCCGAAACGGCGTCATTGGTATGAAGGGTGCTGAAAACAAGGTGACCGGTCAGCGCGCCTCGAATCGCGATCTCAGTGGTTTCCAGGTCCCGCATCTCCCCCACCATGATGATGTTCGGATCGCCTCGAAGGATCGATCGAAGACCGCTCGCAAAGGTCAGCCCGATCTCGGGCTTGATCGCGATCTGGACGACGCCGTCGAGCCGGTTCTCCACCGGGTCCTCGACCGTGACGATCCGGGTGTCCTTGGTGTTGAGCTGCTTGAGAAAGGTGTAGAGAGTCGTCGACTTACCTGATCCGGTGGGACCTGTAACGAGGATGATCCCGTTGGGCTGCTTGAGGAGACCTTCGATCAGCTTTCGGGTCTCGTCGTCGATGCCCAGCATATCCATGTCGAAATTCTGCCGGGTGAGAAGACGCAGACTGACACTCTCGCCATTGACCGAGGGGATCGTGGCGACACGCACATCGACCGGGTTTCCATCCAGCTCGAGGTTGATCCGACCATCCTGGGGAAGGCGTCGCTCGGCAATATCGAGCTGGGCCATGATCTTGAGCCGGGAGATCAGGGAGGCCTGCAGCGCTCGGATATCCGGGGGCACGGTGACCTCCTGCAGTGCTCCATCGATCCGGTAGCGAATCCGGAGGTTCTTCTCCAGCGGCTCCAGGTGAATGTCGGTCGCTCGTTCGCGAAGCGCTTCGCGAAAGATCTGGTTCACAAAATTCATCACGGAGGCCTCTTCGTCCTCCTCGTCGAGCTGGGTCACCTCCTGCTCGAAATCGTCCTCGGCTCCCGGGTCACGCCCCTCAACGAGCTCGTCGAATTGTTCGGCGCCGACGCCATACCCTTTGCGGAGTCCTTCGAGGATGCGATAACGAGTGCCCACTGCCCACTTCACCGGTTGATCCCACTCTCGCCCCACCGCTTGTCGCGCATCGAGGTTGAACGGGTCGTAGGTCAGGAGCGTCAGCCCTTCTTCCTCGCTTTTCACAGGCAGGATGCGATGACGCAGAGCCACCTTGGCAGGAAATTTCCGATACACGGAAGCGCCTTCCTCCTCCGTCGGATCGGGATGAAACGGAAGCCCCGCCGCCGCCGCCAACTGCGCACCAAAGGTATCCTCATCGACCAGCTCGGCATCGAGCATGGAATCGATGAGAGGGTTGTGATTGGAGGAAGCTTCATCCAGCACCGTCTGGCACCGTGAAGGGTCGGCACACCCGCTCTGAAGAGAAATTTTGGTAAGGAGAGGGATCAGGGACATAACAATCGCCCGCGAGCATCGCAGCAAAACGGGATCCGAGTCAACCCCGCGCCCGCGGTAGAGTTGCAGTTTGATTCTCGATACCGAGTCGGAAAAAGTCGAGATTTCCGATCTCTTTGCAGAGAATGACTCTTGCCAGAAAAGGAGGACGTCATCATAGTCTCTCTCGTGATTCTGGATCTGGACAAATTCATCGCCAAGGAACGGCCTTACTGGGACGAACTCCGGGAATTGCTGCGTCTCCAGTCCGATGATCCCAGCCGTCGTCCGCCACTGCAGGAAGCTCAGCGATTCTACTACCTTTATCAGCGCACTTCCGCCGACCTGGTCAAGCTGAAGACCTTTGCGGGCGAGGTCGAAACAACTCGCTTTCTCGAGAATCTCGTGGCTCGAGCCTACAGCTTTCTTCACGCGGACGGAGGAGAATCGGTGCCCTTTCGCCCCTGGCATTGGCTTACTCGCACCTTCCCCTCCACCTTTCGGCGGCACTGGATCGCTTTCGCGCTGTCCATCGGAACCTTCTTTGTCGGGGCAGGATTTGGAGCGGCTGCGCTGGCGATCAATTACGATCTCAAGGCTGACTTCATTCCTCCCCAGTTCTCCCACCTCAACGAGAAGCCCTCGAAGCGGGTCGAGCGAGAGGAGAAACAGGACTTTGACTCCTTCCAGGGGCGACATCAGTTCTCTGCTCAACTGATGACCCACAATACGAAGGTGACCATCCTGACCATGGTCACGGGCTTCTTCTACGGAATCCTCACCATCGTGCTGCTCTTCTACAATGGCACGCTCATCGGAGTGGTCATGTTTGACTACATCACCGACGGCCAGGGGCTCTTCCTGACCGCTTGGCTGCTGCCACATGGCTCCTTCGAGCTGCCCGCCATTTTCATGGGAGGTCAGGCTGGGCTCGTCATTGCCCGGACGATGTTTGGATGGGGAACGAACCTGAAATTGCGACAGCGTTTTGCGAGAGTCCGGGGTGACCTGCTCACCCTCATCAGCGGGGCGGCGCTGCTCCTGATCTGGGCGGGAATCGTGGAATCCTTCCTTTCGCAATACCATGCCCCGCAGTTCTACCCCTGGAAAATCGGACTGGGGGCCATCCAGCTGATCGGTCTGATCGTCTACCTCGCCTTTTGCGGGCGAAGAAAGAAACGCAACGCTACTGAGGAAGCCTGATGCTGGGAGAAACGACATCACTCGAGATCCGGACCCCGGAGGGCGTCGGCTTCCAGATTCCGGTGGCGAGCCCTTTCAGCCGCTGTCTCGCCCTCGCAATCGACTATGCGGTCGTCGTCGCCCTGACCCTGATCACGACCCAAGTCATTCGAATTTTCCAAACCAGCCTCAGTGCGATCCCCATCGTGGGAGAAATCATCGTCGACTTCGGCTATGGGGCGACCATCTTGCTGCAGTTCCTCATCTTCACTTTCTACGGGATGATCACGGAGTGGCTCTGGTCTGGTCAAACCGTGGGAAAACGCATCTTTCGTCTCCGCGTCATCGACGAGAGAGGCCTCTCACTGGGGCTCAAGCAAGTCGTGATCCGAAACCTGTTCCGTGTCCTCGATATCCTGCCATCCACCTTCTACCTGATCGGCAGCATCAGTTGCCTGGTCACTCGTCATTGCCAGCGGATTGGTGACATCGCCGCCGGAACCCTCGTCGTCCGCGAAGTCACCCCCTCGGCACCTTCCTTTGGCGAACTGCTGGCGACGGGAGAAAATTCCTTTGCCACGCAACCCCATCTCGAAGCCCGTCTTCGCCAGCGAGTGTCTCCCGAAGAAGCTCGCATCGCTCTCGACGCCGTCACTCGAAGAAACGAGCTGGATCCGGATTGCCGACTGCGATTGTTTCAGAAGCTCGCCGATCACTTTCGATCCCTGAGCGATTTCCCCGATGAAATCACCGTCGGACTGTCCGACGAGCAATACATCCGCAACGTCGTCGATACCCTCTTCCGACGAGCTTCGGTTTGAATCGAGGATCAGCGACTCAGATCTTCCTGGCGCAGAACGCGGAATCCGGCCTTGGAAAGCATCGAACCTCCAAAGTCGCTGTCTTCGACACAGAGCGCGAGGGCGGCCCGCCCGTTCGGCTGCGTGAGGAGAGGATAGATGAAATGAATGTTGGTCTCAGCGTTCAGCAGCGTCCGGAAACAGTCCGGCATCTGCTCGGCACCGTCGCGCAACTCGACCACGACGAGCTCGGTCGTGTTGTAGGGAATCCCTTTCTCTATGAAGAGAGTTTCGACGGTGTCAGGATCACTCACGACCAATCGAACCACCGTGTTGTCGATCGAATCCTGAACGGAAAGCCCCAAGACGACGACGTGATTCTTTTTCAACAGATCGAGGATGGAAACAAAGGCTCCCGGACGGTTCGGAAGAAAGACCGAAATCTGGAGAACCGCGGTGCCCTCTTCCACCTGTGAACCGTTTCCGGTCGAGTCGTCTGTATCCATAATCTACAGCGAGATTCTGCCTCGATTTGATTCACTTGTCAGTTTGAAAACTCACTATTCCACCGTGACGCTTTTCGCCAGGTTGCGGGGCTTGTCGACATCACAGCCCCGCGCCACTGCGAAGTGATAGCTCAACAACTGGAGCGGAATGCTCGCGAGAATGGGGCTGAGACATTCCGTCACCGGGGGGATGTAGATGACGTCGTCAGCAATCCGCTCGAGCTGGGTCGAGCCCTCGGTAGTCACCGCGATGACAGGACCCTTCCTCGCTTTGACCTCTTCCAGGGTGCTTACATTTTTCTCGTAGACGGCGTCCTTCGGCATGATGAAGACACTGGGAACCTCTTCGCTGACGAGAGCGATGATGCCGTGCTTCAGTTCAGCCGCGGCGTGTCCGCTCGCGAAAATGTAGGAAATCTCCTTCATCTTCAGCGCCCCTTCGAGGGCCGTCGGGTAGTTGAATTGCCGACCGAGGAAAAGCATCCCTGGAGAATCGACATACTTGAGAGCAATCTGGCGGATGTGCTCACTCTGCAGCAGGATCTTGTCGACCTTGGCTGGAAGCTCGCGCAGCTCAGCGAGCATCTTCTGTCCGTAGTCCACGGAGAGGTGACGCATCCGCCCCAGGAGGATGGCAAGGAGAGCAAGAACCGTAACCTGGGAGGTGAAGGACTTCGTCGCGGCCACTCCGATCTCCGGTCCCGAGTGCAGATAACTTCCGCCATCGGACTCACGGGCAATGGTCGAGCCGACCGAATTCACGATTCCAAGAACGCGGTGCCCCTTCCGCTGGCCTTCTCTCATCGCAGCGAGGGTGTCGATCGTTTCCCCGCTCTGACTGATCACGAAAACGAGCGTGTTCTTGTCGAGAGGAGGATTGCGGTAACGGAATTCGCTCGCGATCTCGACCTCGGTCGGAATCCTTGCGAGGTGCTCGATGAGATACTCTCCCACCATCGCAGCGTGAGAAGCCGTACCACATCCACAGAGGACGATTCGCTCGACATCACGAAGTTCACGAGGAGTCAGCCCGAGCCCTCCGAGAAGAGCCGAAGCCTGATCATCGACGAGTCGTCCCCGGAAGGCATTCTCGATCGAAGTCGGCTGCTCGAAGATCTCTTTGAGCATGAAATGAGGGTAGGAACCCTTTTCGGCCTGCTCGGGAGTGAAGTCCACTGTGCTGACTTCGTATTCCGAAAGGTCGCCATCGACATTCTCGATTCGAAAATCGCCCTCGGTCAGGCAGACGAGATCTCGATCCTGCAAGTAAATCGCATCGGTCGTGTGAGCGACAATCGCCCCGACGTCGGAAGCGAGAAATTTCTCCCCCTTCCCCAGCCCTACGACCAGCGGGCTCCCGAGTCGCGCTCCAACGAGGAATCCCGGAGAATCGGCGTGCATCGCGACGATCCCATAGGTCCCGGAAACCTGGCTCAGCGCTTCGCGAATCGCCCCAACGAGACGCTGATGGGAATCCTCTTCTGTCGATTTCTCGTAGCACCTGCCAATCAGGTGAGCAAGGACCTCGGAATCGGTCTGGGAAGAAAATTCGTGCCCCTCAGCCTCCATTTGGTCTTTCAGGACCTGGTAGTTTTCGATCACCCCATTGTGCACCATCGCGAGCTTTCCGCTCTGATCGCTGTGAGGGTGAGCATTAACGTCCGAAGGCTCTCCATGGGTCGCCCAACGAGTGTGGCTGATTCCGCAGTCTCCTTCGACAGGCTGCTCCACGAGAAGAGAACGCAGATTCTCGAGCCGACCACTTTTGCGCCGCGTCTCGATCTTCTCCGACCCATTCATGATGGCAAGCCCGGAGGAGTCATATCCGCGATACTCCAGACGGCGCAAGCCATCGAGAAGAATAGGGGCTGCGGAAGCGCTACCGACATATCCGATAATACCACACATAATTTCTATAAATTTTAAAACCCAAAAAACCTTAGTTTCGAATCCCTCAGCAATCAAAAAAATTTGTCACGAAAACAGTCCCAATTTCTCGATCAGGCTCTAATATTATTCCTGAACCTATGGCTGATCCAAACACCGCAAAACAACTCCAGGGAACTCTCGCCATCATCATGGGCGGAGGCCAGGGAAGTCGGCTCTTCCCACTCACCCATCGCCGGTCCAAACCGGCCGTCCCGCTCGCTGGAAAGTATCGCATCGTCGACATCCCGATCAGCAACTGCATCAACTCCGGCATTCGCCAGATGTATGTCCTCACCCAATTCAACAGTGAATCGTTGAACCGTCATGTCACGAGTGGTTACAAGTTCGACCATTTCGGTGAAAATTTCGTTCATATCCTCGCGGCACAGCAAACACCCGGGGACGGCAACTGGTATCAGGGCACCGCGGATGCCGTTCGCCAGAACTTGAGCTATTTCCTTGAGAAGCCTTACAAATATTTTCTCATCCTCAGTGGAGACCAACTCTATCGCATGGACTTCCGGAAGATGCTGAAAGAGCACAAGGAGACCGGAGCCGACCTTACGATCGCAACCACTCCAGTCGAGCGAGACCCGGCGCGCTCCTTCGGTCTTATGCATACTGATGAAGAGAGCCGCATTACCGATTTCGTTGAAAAGCCAGGGAATGATGACGAAGCCCTCGACAAGCTCGTCATGCCGCCCAGCTTGCTTGAGTCGGTCAATCTCTCTGCGGATGACGAACGGTTCCAGGCCTCGATGGGAATCTACCTGTTCAATCGGGAAGTGCTCGAAGAAGCGCTCAACAACGATCTCCAGGACTTCGGAAAAGACATCATCCCGTCGATCATCGAGAACAAGAATGTCTACAGCCACATTTTTCGCGGATACTGGGAAGACATCGGAACGATCAAATCCTTCTTTGAATCGAACCTCGAGTGCACCAAGGTCGTTCCCGCTTTCAACTTCTTCGATCCTGACAATCCCATCTACACGCGAGCTCGGCTACTGCCGGCAAGCAAGATCAACGATGCCTCGATCGAGGAAGCACTCCTCTCCGACGGGTGCATCATTACCAAGGCTCGTATCGAGCGCTCCATCATCGGGGTGCGCTCCGTCATTGAAACCGGATGTGTCATCTCGGAGACCATCATCATGGGATCCGATTACTACAACAAGACAGTGATCGACGACGGCAAGCTCACGGGCACGACCCCGATCCGGATCGGAGAAGGAAGCAAGATCTATCGCGCGATTATCGATAAGAACGCCACGATCGGGAAAAACGTCGTCATTCATCCCGGCGACCGGGTGAACGAAGATGTCGAGTACGCTCACATTCGAGACGGAATCGTCGTCGTCCCCAAGGGCACGGTCATCCCCGACAACACGGTGGTCTAGAGGAAGGAAACCTCGAAACGGTCCGCGCATGGCGGACCGGGACCTCAGAAGGAGAGGACCCCGTCGCGAGCAATCGTGAGCACCTCTTCGGTTTTGAGGTCTTTCACGACCACGCCCTCGGCACGAATGTCGAGAACTTGGAACTCCTTCTCTCCCGTCTCCGGCTGGGAGGTGCGAAAGACGTCCCCGGATTTCACGACATAGCGATACTTGGAATTGGGAGCCGTGAGAATGGCGTAGGTATCCGACGACTGACCGGCAACATCCTTCACCAGCAGGTGGGTCGCTCCACTCTCGATGTTCTGCACCTTGACGCGGGAGACATCGACCATTCGTCCTTTCCCTTCCTTGGAACTCACGAACTTGCGAGTGACCTCCTTGACCTCGAAGGGAGTTCCGGGAATGACCTCACCGGGAGTGACCTCCACAGGCATATCGATATCGCGATCGAGACGACGGAACTCGGCACGGTTCCCGTCGACTTTGGCGACCGCAATCGGGAGAGGCTCTTCGTGAAACGAGGCGAGCACCATGGACTTCACGGGGGCCTGCCTCGGAGCCTTCGAGCGAATCGTCGATCCGTTGATCGCAACGATCGGCTTGGATTTCGCTTCTTCGCGAATCTTCACGCGATTCGAAGGCGAAGGATTTGCGGAGGGTGCAGAGGACACCGCAACTTCACCCGAATCGCCTGCTGCTGCAGGAGTTCCCTCGAGGGGCTGATTTCCCGCGGCTGCGATCGCAGGTTCTGTCTGGGGAGGACCTTCTCCCGCAGGAGTTCCCTCCGCAGCAACTTCCTCCTCCAACTCAGCCGGAGACTCTTCAACAGGCGATAGCGTTTCTTCGATGGTTCCTTCGGCGATCAAGGCCTGCTGGGCCATTGCCATCTCCTTGAGAACTTCCTGGCTCTCCTCGGTAGCGCCCCACTGATCGGGAGAAAGAATGAAGGTCTTCACTTCCGCAAACCCAGCCTGCTCAGCCAGGTTGGCCGCGGTGGCACCCGTGCTGTCTTCTGAATATGGGTTCGCCATGTTCTGAAGGAGGACACGAACGGCTTCTTCCTTTCCTCCCTCGGCAGCGATCATGAGGGGAGTCTTACTCTCGGGACTCCGGGCATTGATATTTGCGCCCTGGCCGAGAAGAGAGCTGATAACTCCGGCATCTCCACTGAAACTCGCAACGAGCAAGGCATCATCAAGGGCGTCGGGAGCCGCCGTCGTCGAGAGCAACGAAACGACTTCGGCATGGCCGTTGTAGGCGGCGAGCGACAAGGCGGTCCAGCCCTCCTTGTCTTTGGTCGAGATATCGCTACCACGGCTGACCAGCATGCGAGCGACATCGGCGTATCCTTTTCCGGCGGCGGTCAACAGTGCATCCCGCCCCACCTTGTTCGTGTGTCGCGGATCGGCGCCCATGCCGAGGATCTGCTCGACAGCATCTCGATGCCCACTCGCAGCCGCTTTGATCAAGGGGGTGTTGCCAGCCGCGTCGACCGAGTCCACATCGAAACCGGCTTCCTGAAAGAGACGCAGACTCTCCAAATCACCGGCCGAGGCAGCCACGATCATTCCCCGAGCTGCCACTTCGTATCCCTTTTCTTCCAGCTGCTTCCTCGCCGTTTTCTGAGGATCGCTACAACTGGAAAGGAGAAAACATCCCAAGAGCAGGCTCGCCATGGTGAGCGAAGTTTTGAATCGGTGGTCCATACTCATGATGCAAATCAATCTAGAAATTAGATTATTTAGGACTTTGCTCTTTATTTACGTCAAAAACAATCATTATTTTAGAATTCTTAATAATCTTGAGGTTTTAAGTAAAATTCTCTTCCCTTCCAAGATCGATCGCATTGGGACACTTTCTCCTTGTATCCCTCCATCCTCAGTCTTTGTCTTTTTCCGTGAAAACCGACTACCTCATCGTTGGTCAGGGCCTCGCTGGTTCTCTCCTCGCCTGGCATCTGATCCAGAAGGGGAAACGCGTCCTCGTCGTGGATCGAGATGAAGAGAATACCTCTTCGAAAGTCGCGGCAGGACTGATGACTCCGGTCGCCGGAGCCCGCTTCAAACTTCCGGCCGGCCTCCCCGAAAGGTTGAGCTTCGCCAATCAATTCTATTGGGATGTGGAAGAACGGACCGGACAAAGGTTCTTCCATCACAAGCGAATCGCCCGTCTCTTCCGGAATGCCGAAGAGCCGATTCGCTTTCAAGAGAGATCCGAGGAGGACCCCGAACTAAAGAAGCTCTGCGCTCCTCTCGCTCTGCCGGATGACCTGATCGATACGTCCCAGGGTGGTTTCGAAATGAAACAGGGCGGCTGGCTCGACGTTCCCGCGTTCCTCGAGTGCACCCGGCAGTGGCTTCTCGAACAGGCATCCTATGCCATCGGGTCGGTACGATCGGAAGAGGTGAAGGTCTCTCTCGAGGGAATCCGCTGGAAGAACATCGAGGCGGAAAGCGTCGTTTTCGCGCAAGGCTGGCAGGCCGCCGACAATCATTTTTTCGACTGGTTGCCCATGAACTCGGCTGCGGGCGACATTCTCACCGTCGAGATTCCGGACTTCGATCCGGGAGGAAAGATCATCAACAAAGGCAAATGGCTTCTGCCCATCGGGGGAACCCTCTTCAAGATCGGATCGAACTACCGACACGACTTCGAATCGGATGCCCCCTGCCCCCAGGCCCGGGAGGATCTGGAACGCCACCTTCGAGAACTGATCGATCGCCCGTTCAAAACCGTGAAGCACGAGTGCGCGATTCGTCCCATCATCCGGCGAAGCCAGGTGTTTGCGGGTCGTCACCCAGGGCACGAAAAGGTGATCCTGTTCAACGGCCTTGGCTCGAAAGGCGTGCTCAACGGACCATGGCACGCAGACCGCCTCGCCGATCACCTGATCGAAGGCACTCCCCTGCCCGACTCGGTGGATCTGCGATCCAACCTGATCTGACATGAAGCCAAAGAACCATCCTCTTCCACGCGCCACCGAGATGGCACATCGCTTCGTGTTGGAACGAATTCGGCCTGGGGACCGGGCCATCGACGCGACCTCGGGCAACGGGCACGACACTCTATTTCTCGCCAAGTCGGTGGGACCCGAGGGCAAGGTCTACGCCTTCGATATCCAGGAACAGGCCATCGACGCGACGGCGGCGAAAACGTCGGGTCTCCCCCAGGTCGAACTCTTCTGCCTCGGGCATGAGGAAATGGACAAGGTCGTTTCGGAACGGGTGAAAACGATCATGTTCAATCTCGGGTATCTGCCAAAAGGGGACAAGACCGTGATCACCCAGACCGACACGACGCTCCGGGCGCTTGAGGCAGGGATTCGCCTTCTCGACGAAGGCGGACTCCTTTCCATCACCCTCTACGAGGGCCACGAAGGAGGTCAGGAAGAGGCCGAGGCCGTCCTGACCTGGGCCGAGGGGCTGGATCAGGCAGACTTCTACGTCGCCCGATACCAGTTTCTCAATCTCCGCAATTCCCCACCGTCACTTCTCGTCATCGAAAAGAGACACTGAGACGAGGGGCCTACTTCTTCTTGCCCTTTTTCTTCTTCGGCGCTTTGGGCTCGGGACGAGGGTCCTCGGGCACCTCGTATTTTTCCCGAAGCCGATCCAGTTCCGCTTTCAGTTCCTTCTGCTTCCCGGCGTAGTCGGGCTTCCCGTATACCGATACAAGCTCATTGGGATCAGTTTTCAGATCGAACATCTCCCACTCGTCGAGATGATAGTAGTGAATCAACTTCTCCGATCCGTTGGTGACTCCATAGTGACGGGCCACGCTGTGAGCGCCGGGAAACTCGTAGTAGTGATAGTAGAAGGAAGTCCTCCAGTCCTCGGGAGTGCTTCCTTTGAAGAGAGGCAGGAGGCTGCGTCCCTGCATATCTCCTGGAATCTCGACTCCGGCAACATCGAGAAAGGTCTGGGCAAAATCGAGGTTGGAAACGATGTCATCGTTGACGCTCCCCGACTCGATCACTCCCGGCCATTTCGCGAGCAGCGGCGTCTTGAGTGACTCTTCATACATCCAGCGCTTGTCGAACCAGCCGTGCTCGCCGAGATACCAGCCCTGGTCACTGGAGTAAATCACGAGGGTATTCTCCTCGAGACCAGCTTCCTTGAGGTAGTCGAGGACGTCCCCGACCGCGTCGTCGACCGATTTCACGCAGCGGAGATAGTCCTTCACATAACGCTGATACTTCCACTGGATGATCTCCTTCTCGCTCATGGAATCTTTCTTGGCGAGGTAGGCCTCGTTCTTCGGGCCGTAGGCGGCGTCCCAGGCTTTCCGCTGTTCCTCGGTCAAATTGCGAGGCGCATTCAGCTTGAGATCGTTGGCGTTGAGATGCGTCTTGATCTCCATCGTCTGATTCGATGCCGGGCTCGCACGATTCGCATAGTCGTCGAACAGAGTATCCGGTTCGGGAATCGTCTTGTCATCCAGCCAGGTCAGATACTTCGGGCCCGGTGCCCAGTTTCGGTGAGGAGCCTTGTGCTGAAACATCAGCATGAAAGGTTTGTCAGGATCGCGTTTCGTAGCCAGCCACTCGAGAGTCTTGTCCCGAATGATATCGGTCGTATATCCGACGTGGTCCCGCTTCGTCGCCTCGGCCTCGATGCCGCCATAGAGCATCGGGGGATTGTAGTAAGGCCCCTGGCCGATCAGGATATCGAAGTGATCGAATCCCTGGGGAGTGGACTTGAGATGCCACTTCCCGACCACTGCAGTCTGGTATCCCGCCTTGCGGAGGAGCTTGGGAAAGGTCTGCTGCGAACCGTCGAAGGTGTTTCCATTTCGGATGAATCCGTTCAGGTGACTGTATTTGCCAGTCTGGATCACGGCGCGACTGGGTCCGCAAATCGAGTTGGTGACATAGCAGCGGGTAAACTTCATTCCCCCTTCCGCAATCCGATCCAGGTTGGGAGTCGACATCCGGGACGAATCATAGGCGCTCAGAGCCTGCTCACAGTGGTCATCGGTGAAGATGAAAACGATGTTGGGCTGGTCCGCCGCGGAAAGACTCAACGAGGTCAAACCGAAGGCGACCAGAAAGAAAATTCGGAAATGTTTCATGCCAAAGGGTCTACACATCCGGCTCACTTCTGGCAATCGGGAAAACCCTCCCTGTAGATGACGCATCTGCGGGGATCATTTGACTCGTTACTTCCTCGGATTAGTTTGTTCACCTCCTTCGTCCAAAACTTGTATGAAAGCGTTTTCCCTTGCTCCCGTCCTCGGCATTTTGTTCCCCGGAATTTTCATCCTCGAGGCCCGTGCCGTTGATTTCCAGGAGGAAATTCGCCCCATCCTGAACTCCAAGTGTTTCAAGTGCCATACCGGGCCCAGGGCCAAAGGAAAGCTCCGGATGGATAGCCCGGAGCAGTTCTCCAAGAGAATCGGAGGAGAAGATCCCGTCATCGTTCCCGGAGACGCCGCCAATAGCCTGCTCGCGATCAAGGCGGGGCTCCCCCGCACGGATGGCGATGCGATGCCTCCGCCTCCGGCACGGGCCCGGGGTGCCGAAGCGATGACTACCGTCGAGCTCAACCTGGTGAAGCAGTGGATCCAGGAGGGAGCCTCCTTCGAAGAGGGCGGAGCATCGGAGCCCGTCGAGACGACCACCGCCGATTCCGAAACGACGGAAGCGATGAAGCCGGAGATGCTGGAGTGGACCAATTTCGAAGGAAAGTCGCTCACCGCTGCCTTCGTCCGCGCGGAGGGAAGCAACGTCATTCTCCTCATGGAAAACGGTTCAGAGATTCCGTATCCCTACGAGAAGCTCAGCCCGGAGAGCCAGGAAGTTGCCAAGAAGCTCGCAGCTCAGTAGGCGCCCATCACGCCGACTCGGGGAGGAAACTGGGAATGCTGATGCCCTGGATCGGCTGGGCTTCACCAATCACCTGCCCGAAGTGCAGCTCGCAGTTTCGGGCACCGAGATCGTAGCCGATTCGGGTCACTTCCGGCTGGTCGGCAGGGACGACAAAGGTCACCGACTTCCCCCGGAATCGATCCAGCTGTGCCCGTAAGAGAGCTTCGAAGGAAGCCGCACTTCGAATCGCGCCCGGCCCGATCATTCGGATGGCAGGATGGTCAATGGAAACGAGGAAGCCGTCGACTTCCCCATTCTCGTCCTCGGACACGAGCGTCTGCCATAAACCGGAACTGTTTTCGAGAAAGTAGCAGTAGTCCTTTTCCCGGGAGATCCCGCTCACTTCGAACTCGATCTGCCCCAGTGACATCAGATCGGCCAAGTCGGCCTCCCGCACACTCGGGAGATCCTTCTCTTCCTCCGGGATCCCGCGAGCGGGGACGGAGAGTTTCATGTCCTGGTAGGTCTGGATCGGGATGAAACCCGCTCGATTGTAGAGCGAATAGGAATCCAGGTTGAGAGCACTGGATACAAGACGAAGCGGCAGTTGCCGAGAAGTCGCCATCTCCCGGATTTCGTCGAGGAGCTTCTTCGCGACCCCGGAACCGAATGCGAGAGGATGAACGTTCAGAATCCCGAGGGACACGTGAGTCTCTCGGGGGTGGATAAAACAGGAACCTACGATCAGTTCCCTCCTCTCATC
This sequence comes from Verrucomicrobiales bacterium, assembly GCA_029213195.1. Lineage (GTDB taxonomy): Bacteria > Verrucomicrobiota > Verrucomicrobiia > Verrucomicrobiales > DEV007 > Arctic95D-9. The sequence goes on along the minus strand of JARGNI010000001.1, from coordinate 85,825 downwards.
CACAACGACGAGTCCGCCCTCGGGATCGAGATCCTCGTAGACATCACAGAAAAGTCGGCAATCCTCGGGCTTCCCAGGGAAAGCCTGGACTCCTTGATTCTGCTGATACCAGCTGTTCGTCGATAGAAAAATCAGGTCGGCGACCTCATCGAAGTCGTCGGGGCGCATGGTCCGCACGGTCAACATCCTCCCGGTCTAGCGACTCCGGGCTGAGAAAGCAATGCTATAATCCGCTGTCGCCGATTCTCTACATCACCATCCCACCATCGACGGTCAGAACCTGCCCCGTGATGTAGCGGGCTTCCTTACCGGCGAGAAAGAGAACGGCGTTGGCGATGTCCTCGGTGTTTCCGAAAGACCCCAGCGGGATGTCTTTCTTGATCTGCTCCTGGATTTCCTCGGTCAGTTCCCCTGTCATGTCCGTGACGATAAACCCGGGCGCGACCGCGTTCACACACACCTTTCGCGCAGCAAACTCCTTCGCGAGCGACTTGGTGAACCCGATCAATCCTGCCTTGCTCGCGGCATAGTTGGCCTGCCCTGCATTTCCCATCAACCCGATCACCGAACTGATGTTGATGATGCGAGCCTGGTCGGCCTTGAGCAGGGTTCTTTGAAATGCCTTTACCGCATTGAAAGCCCCCTTGAGATTGGTATCGAGAACCGTGTCCCAGTCTTCTTCGCTCATGCGAAGCGCGAGACCATCTCGAGTCACCCCGGCATTGTTCACGAGAATGCTCACCGGACCGAGATCTGCATTGACCTGTTTTCCGAAAGCGATCGTGGAATCGTAATCCGCGATATCGACCGCATACGCTTTCGCCTCTCCTTTACCGAGGGCGTTCAGTTCATCGGCGGTCGCCTGGGAATTGGCTTCCGTTCGACTCGCGATCGCGACCTTGGCGCCGCCCTCGACAAAGGCTCTTGCGATTTCCTTGCCGATCCCACGACCGGATCCTGTGACGACGACGACCTTATCTGCAAATTGACTCATGTTGGCTAGTTCTCACATCCCCGAAACGGCTGCAACGAAAAACATTCCAGGGAATCCAACGATTCATTCGCAGGCACGTGAAAGAGTCCACCGCAAAAAGGCTGGTCGATCTCGGTGCTTTCCTCCACCCTTTTCGACGCGACGTATCCCCTTCTCCCTGAATGAATCACTGTGCTACCCTTCTCCTCCTGCTACTGCTCACGCTCACGGCAACCCCGGCTGCGGATTGGCCTCAGGCCGCCGGGGCCAGCGGAAGCTTTCGTTCCGAGCATCCCGCGCCGACAAGCTGGAGTGTCGTTCAGGAGAAAGGCCTTCGCTGGAAAACGATCCTCCCGGAGACGGGACAGAGCACTCCGGTCATGGCGAACGGAAAAGTCTTTTTCTCCACCCTGAAACCCGTGGAAAAGGATTCTGATCTTGGAAAGGACATCGTCGCTTGGTGCCTCGATGCATCAAACGGCAGCGTCCTCTGGGAAAAGCCCATTCCGGGCAAGCACCCCTTGCGGCTCTCGGGATGCTTCAGCGACAGCAGCGCCCCACCCGCCGTGTGCGATGGAGAACGCGTCGTCTTCATCAATGCCTCCGGTGGGATCCAGTGTTTTACGGTCGGTGGAGAACCCCAGTGGCGGAAAGAAACCCTGAGCGTCGGGCGAACCCTTCCCTTTCTCCACCAGGGAAAGCTCGTCTTCACCCGGCAGATCTACCCCCCGGAGCCCGATGGGAACTTCCCACACAAGTATGCCGACTCTCCTCGTGAGATGTGGACACAACTCCAGGCTCTCGATATGAAAACGGGAGAGACACTCTGGACCACCGAATGCGGGGTCAACATGGGCTGCGCCATCCTCCCGGAAACGTTGCCCGACGGCCGATCGGTATCGGTAGTGGGACGTGGTGGCGGACATGGTCCACCGGAAAAACCAGCCGGAATCTCTCTCGTCGACCTCGCAGACGGCAGCACGATCTGGACGCTCCCCCTCGACGGTTTCATGGCGACGATGAGCTATCGAATCCATGGAGGGAATCTTCATTTCTTTCACGCCGACGAACACCTCTCCGTCAATGCCGGCACCGGTGAAATTCTCACTCGGGTTTCCATTGTGAACGACGTAAAGGTCCGAGCGTTTGATCGGGAGAACATGCCCGGCCGGAAATGGGAAACAGAATCGCTCTCATCAGGGAAGAAGAAGCGGATGATTACGCAGACGTCCAATCTCCTTGTCGGGCCGTGGCACTATTTCCGGTCCTATACCCGCCCCTGGCTGGGACGAGTCGATGTGCGCACCGGGAAGGTCGAATACCTCGAACTGCCCCTGCAACTGAAGCGGGAATGGGATTCCGAGGAGGACCAGCTCCTCTACTTCAAGGAGCCGGCGAAGAAAGGCGATCCAAAACTCGAACAGCAGGTCTGGGTTCCGAACTCGATGAAAAACTCCCGAAGCCATGTCGTCTTCGGCGACAAACGCTCGAAGGGAAGCGGCTGGGGGCACGTCGCCTCGCCCTCTCCCAGCGTGGCAGGGGATCACCTCTACATCCCGGTCATGAACGGAACCGTCTACGTGATTCGATGGGACACCGAGGTTCTCGACGAAATTGCAATCGTCGCGATCAACGACCTGGGTCCCGTCGGAGAATCCTACACCCGCGCCAGCCTCTCGTTTGCCGACGGCTTGATCTACGCCCACACCCTTCGAGAGCTGATCTGCATCGGCCCCATGATAGGCGATTCGCAATAGTGGACATTTCATCGCCTTCCGTTCACGCGTACCTATTTTCCCAGGAGGGCCATTCTACCGTTTTCCAGTGCACCCCAAGATGAAACTATCTGTCGTCTCTCGATTTGCCTGGCTCTTGTCTCTCATCGGGCTTCTCAATGGGCAGGCCGCTCGATCCGCAGACTTCGCCAAAGAGGTCCTCCCCATCCTTTCGGACAAGTGTTTTCAATGCCACGGGCCGGATCAGAATCATCGCGAGGCCGATCTCCGACTCGACACTTTCGAGGGAGCGATTGCCGATCTCGGTGGATACGCTGCCCTCGCGCCCGGAAAGCCCGAAGAGTCCGAGTTGATCTTTCGCATCGAAGACGACGAGGATCCGATGCCACCTCGCAAGAGCAACCTCACCCTGACTGAATCCGAAAAGTCCATCCTGCGCGAGTGGGTGGCCTCGGGTGGAGAATACGAGGAACACTGGTCGTTCGTTGCTCCGCAGCGTCCCGAGGTTCCTAAGATTGAAGGTCACGATCACCCCATCGATTCCTTCCTCGCCAGGCGACTCGAGCAGGAAGGCCTCTCCTTTGCTGAAGAAGCCTCGCCCGAGCGACTGATCCGACGAGTCACCCTCGACCTGACCGGACTCCCTCCCACCCTGGCTGAAGTCGACCACTTCATCGCCGACTATGCGAAACGAGGCGAACCGGCCTACCTCGCGCTTGTCGATCGACTCCTTGCCAGTCCTCGCTACGGGGAGAACATGGCCCTCCCCTGGCTCGATGCGGCTCGGTTTGCCGACACCGATGGCTACCAGTTCGACGGACCTCGTTACCAGTGGCGGTGGCGCGACTGGGTCATCGATGCCTACAACCAACACATGCCCTTCGATCAGTTCACGATCGAGCAACTCGCCGGGGACCTTCTCCCGAATCCCTCACTCGATCAGAAAATCGCCACGGGGTTCAATCGGAATCATCGCTACAACTCCGAAGCCGGTCTCGTCGTGGAAGAATTCCTTCTCGAGAATGCGGTCGACCGGGTCGACACCACCTCGACCCTGTGGATGGGGCTGACCGTTGGTTGTGCCCGTTGTCACGATCACAAGTATGATCCGATTTCCCAGAAGGATTACTACCAACTCATCGCCTTCTTCAACAGCGTTCCCGAAGCCGGTCGGGCGATCAAGAATGGGAACTCCGAACCTGTCATCCTCGCTCCGACGAAGGCGCAGCAAAATGATTGGGAAGAGCGAAAGAAGAAGCTGGCGACCCTGAAAGAACAGCTCAAGCCCGGCGATACCCCACAGGATGGAGGAGCCCTCATCGATCGCCACCTCGTCGCCCATTATCCCCTCGACGCACTTCCCGCCGAGAATGCCCAGACTACCGGGACTCCCACTTTCGAGGAGAAGTCCCTGGTCCTCGATGGCGCCTCCTCTCTCGAACTTGCCAAGCAGAAAAAGGCACTCACGCTGCGTGCCAATTCCCGATTCTCTCTCTCCTTCTGGATCCGGCCGGAAAACAAGCAAGAGGCCATTATTCTCTCTCGCCAGAAGGGCGGCACGACTCGGCCTGGTCTCGATGTCGCCCTCGTCGACGGAGGGAAAATGCGTTTCGATCTGATCTCCCGCTGGGTCGCCGGAGCAGGGCGAGTCACGACCAAGGAGGCTCTGCCCGTCGGGAAGTGGACCCATATCGTGATCAGCAATGACGGTTCTCAGAGCGCACGAGGTCAGCGTATCTATTTCAATGGAAAGCTCGCCGAGACAGAAGTCGGGCACAACACCAACAGCAACGTAGGTGGCGTCTCGGAAAAGGAGCCCCTCCGGATCGGAAAAGGAATTCGCCCGGGAGCGAAGAGCTTCGCAGGAGCCATCCGTGACCTTCGCCTCTACAAGAGCGAGCTCTGGCCCGAGGAGGTGGAAATCCTTGCCGCTCCCTACGGTGGCGAAATGCGGAAAGAGTTCTCCCGAATCAAGATGACCCCGCGATACGCCGAGTATGTGAAAGCTCGGGAAGACCTCGAGAAATTCGAGTCCACGCTCCCCAGCCTGATGGTCATGAAGGAAGCCGAAGTTCCCAAGAAGACCTTTCTTCGAAATCGGGGTGTCTATCACGACCTGGGGGAGAAAGTGGAACGCGAGGTGCCGGGCCAGCTGCCCCCGCTCCCGGAAGAGGCTCCGAGAAACCGCCTGGGATTCGCCGAATGGCTCGTCTCCGGCGACCACCCCCTGACCGCCCGAGTCGCCGTCAATCGCTACTGGCAGAAATACTTTGGGATCGGACTCGTGAAGACCGTGGAAGACTTCGGACTGCAGGGAGAACTCCCCAGCCATCCGGATCTCCTCGACTGGCTTGCCACGGAATTCGTGCGAACGGGATGGGATGTCGCCGCGATGCAGAAGCTGATCGTGACGAGCCACGCCTATCGCCAGGACTCCCGCATGACTTCCGAGGGCCGGGAAATCGACCCTGACAATCGTCTTCTCGCTCGCGGACCTCGCATGCGCCTCACCGGTCAGGCGATCCGGGATCAGGCGCTCTATCTCTCCGGCCTCCTCGTGGAAAAGACGGGCGGCCCCTCCGTCAGCCCCTATCAACCCACCAATCTCTGGCGGGAAATGAGCATGGGGATGACCTACAAGCAATCGAAGGGCGAAGATCTCTATCGCCGCAGTCTCTATACCATCTGGAAGCGAACTGTCGCCCCGCCCACCCTGGCCGTTTTTGATTCCGCCGACCGGGAAGCCTGCTGGGTCAATCGGAAGGAAACCAACACCCCTCTCCAGGCCCTGACCTTGCTCAACGAGACTGGCTATGTCGAAGCCGCGCGGCATCTCGCCGAGAGAATTCTGGAGGAGGGTGGTGACGCTCCCCTCGACTATGCCTTCCGCCTCGTTCTTGCCCGAGAGCCGAGTGCCGAAGAGCACACGGTTCTTTCCAAGGCCATCGAAACTTATCGCGCTGACTTTGCGAGCCGCCCGGAAGCAGCAAAGGAACTCCTCGCCACCGGAGCCTCGCCGCCCAACAATGGCTTCCCCGAAACCGAACTCGCCGCCTGGGCCACGCTTTCCAACGTCCTGCTCAACCTCGATGAAACCATCACCCGAAGATAGCATGAACCTCTCTCCTTCCCCTCTCGATCGACGCGAGTTTCTCTCGCGAAGCGGAGCCGGACTCGGCAGCATCGCCCTGGGTTCGCTGCTGCAGAAAGACCTCTCCGCAGCCGGCACCTACCAGCCGATCGCGCCCAAGGCGAAACGCATCATCTATCTTTTCCAGAGCGGTGGACCGCCCCATCACGATCTCTTCGACTACAAGCCCCACCTCAACAAGGTGCATGGGCAGGAAGTCCCCGACTCCGTCTTCAACGGCCAACGCCTCACCGGGATGACGGCCGGTCAGAGTTCGTTCCCAGTGGCCCGATCCACTTTCGAGTTCAAGAAGTTCGGCAAGTCGGGCATGGAGCTCAATGCCGAACTCCTACCCGGTCTCGGCAGCATCGCCGACGACGTCGCCCTGGTCCGCTCGATGCATACCGAGGCGATCAACCACGACCCCGCGATCACCTTCTTCCAGACCGGTTTCCAGCTGGCCGGGCGCCCCAGTATCGGAGCCTGGTTGGGATACGGACTCGGCAGCGAGAGTGAAAACCTTCCCGCCTATGTGGCGATGACCTCGAACAAGAGCGGACAGGCTCTCTACGATCGGCTCTGGGGATCCGGCTTTCTTCCTTCCAAGCACCAGGGAGTAAAATTCCGCTCCTCGGGAGACCCGGTTCTCTATCTCTCCAATCCCAACGGGATGACCCGCGATCTTCGCCGGTCGACCCTCGATCATATCGGGGAACTGAACCGCCTTCACCACGATGATTTCGGCGATCCCGAGATCGAGACGCGGATTGCGCAGTATGAGATGGCCTTCCGCATGCAGACCTCGGTGCCGGAACTCACCGACCTGAGCAAGGAGCCCGAGAGCACCTTCGAACTGTATGGAGAGGACGCACGCAAGCCTGGCACCTATGCCTACAATGCCCTGATGGCACGCAAACTCTCCGAGGAAGGTGTGCGGTTCGTGCAACTCTTTCATCGAGGTTGGGATACCCATGGCAACCTGCCCGGACAGCTACGAACGCGATGCAAGGAAACCGATCAGGCGAGCACCGCGCTGATCAAGGACCTCAAGACGCGGGGCCTTCTTGATGAAACCCTCGTCGTCTGGGGTGGTGAATTCGGACGGACCGTCTACTGCCAGGGCAACCTCAGTGAGAAAAGCTACGGGCGCGACCATCATCCTCGCTGCTTCAGCATCTGGATGGCCGGAGGTGGCATCAAGGGAGGAACGACCTATGGAGCCACCGACGACTACGGTTACAACATCGTCGAGAATCCGGTCAGCGTGCACGACCTCCACGCGACGATTCTCCACCTCATGGGGATCAACCACGAGCGCCTCACCTATCGCTTCCAGGGTCGCCGCTATCGATTGACCGATGTCCACGGAGACGTCGTGAAACCGATTCTTTCCTGACAAAGTTCTTCCACCACCCATGAGATTGCACCATTTCACCGCCCTGCTTTTCGCCTTCACCTGGCAAGTCGCCTCTGCCAAAGACTCGCCCAATGTCATCTACATCCTCGCCGACGATCTCGGTTATGGGGACCTCTCCTGCTACGGGCAGGAGAAGCTGCAGACGCCCCATATCGATCGACTCGCGAGCGAGGGCCTCCGATTCACCGCCCATTATTCCGGGAACACCGTCTGCACTCCTTCGCGTGCCGTTCTCATGACCGGGCAACATTCCGGGAACTGCTATGTGCGAGGGAATCTCAAGGGCGAGGTCGGAGCGGCCCTCGATCCCGAGATGACCGTCCTCCCGGAGCTTTTCAAAGCAGCCGGCTACGCCACGGGAGCCTTCGGAAAATGGGGACTCGGTCACACCCATGTGGAGGGATCTCCCAATCCCCTGACCCATGGATTCGACGAGTTTGCCGGTTGGAAAAGCCAGACCATCGCCCACACCTACTACCCGACGACATGGGTGGTGAACGGAAAGGAACTCCCCCTCGAGGAGGGAACCTACGTTCACGATCTCATCATGGAAAAGGCCTTTGAATTCATCGAAAAGAACGCCAAGTCGGACACACCCTTCTTCTGCTACATCCCGACCGCCGTGCCCCACGCCGCCATGCATGCACCTGCCGAACTCCACGAGAAGTGGAGGAAAAAGTTCCCGAAGTTCGACAACAAGATTGGGAAATACGGAGCCGGAGGAGAGCCCTGCCCGGATGTGCAGAACCCGATCGCGGGATTTGCCGCCATGATGGAAAACTTTGACAACCAGGTCGGCCGAATCCTGGCACAACTCGAAGAACTCGGGATCGACGAGAACACCGTCGTAATGTTCACGAGCGACAATGGAGCGCACAAGGAAGGCGGCCACGATCCCAAGTTCTGGAGATCATCAGGAGGCTTGCGCGGCCACAAGCGCGACATGCACGAAGGTGGGATTCGCGCCCCCATGCTCGCAAGGTGGCCCGGAACGATTGCCGCCGGAACGACGACGGATCACATCAGCTCCTTCCAGGACGTTCTCCCGACGGTAGCCGAGTTGCTCGGACAGGGTATTCCCGAGCAGAATGACGGGATCTCGTTCCTCGCGACTCTCCAGGGGAAAACCGAAGAGCAAAAACAACACGACTACCTCTACTGGGAGTTCTGTCAGGGGGCCGATCAGAAAATTCATTCCCAGGCCGTGCGCAAGGAAAACTGGAAAGCATTCCGCCAGCGAGGGAAGAAACTGGAACTCTACGACCTTGCCAAGGACCCCTTCGAGAAGAACGACCTCGCTTCGCTCTTCCCCGACGAGGTCAAAGCCATGGTCGAGCGAATGGAGGAAGCCCATACTCCGTTGACCAAGCAGTAGGAAGCCATCTCAGGAGAACACGAACACGGGTTGGCCACGAAACGCCAAATCGGTTCGTTCCTGTTTGCGAGTCGAGACGAAAGCGTTTCCCGACACTCCCCAGACGGTCTTATTGGCTTCTCGCGAGACCTGCTCCCCTCTTCGGGAGCGAGCTTGCCAGGTCCTGGTCGAAGACCGAAGCGCTTGATCTGAAACGAGATCACCACCAGCCCCCTGCTGACGAAAACGACACGGAATTGGCGACGGCCCCCTTCATGATGCTACTTGGCAGCCGATTGCGATTCTGGCATCATGCCGGCCATGAAAAACCCCTGGCTCACGCTTCTCCTTTTCGCCGTTTTCCTTGTTTCGATCACGCCTCATTCTCAAGGGCAGGAACTGCAATCTCTCTTCGACGGAAAATCCCTCGATGGCTGGAAAGGCGCGGACGGTTTCTGGCAGGTCAAGGACGGAACCATCCTGGGAGAAACCACCAAGGAAAACCCCGCGAAGGGAAACACCTTCCTCGTGTGGCAGGGCGGTGAGGTTTCCGATTTCGAGTTCACCTGCGAGGTCAAGTTCGAAGGCAACAACTCCGGAGTGCAATACCGCAGCTCGACCGTCGACGACGCGGGCCTCGTGCTCAAAGGCTACCAGGCCGATCTTCACCCCAAGCCCGAATACTTCGGCATGATGTATGGAGAAAAACTGGGCAAGCGCGGCATCATCGCCACCCGCCACCAGCGCGTCAGTTTTGCAAAAGACGGGAAGAAGTCGGTCGAAGCGCAGGTGCCGCCCTCTGCCGAGTGGAAAAGCACCGAGTGGAACACTCTCCGAGTCGTCGCCGTGGGCAATCGTCTCATCCATCTCGTCAACGAAGTCGTCACCGTCGACATCACCGATGACCACCCGGAGTCATTGTCTTCCGGAAAGCTTGGTCTGCAGCTCCATGCCGGCCCTCCCATGAAAGTGGAATTCCGGAAACTCCAGTATCGCCCACTCACCGGAGATTCCGCCAAGAAGGTGCTGAAGGAAGCCGCTGGCAAATTCCCCACGGCTGCCGCAGCGGCACCCAAGCCAGCCGAGAAAACCGACCTGGCATGGGTTTCGGAAGATCCCAAACCCACCTGGATCTGGCGCTCCGACAAAACCGACAGCGAACCGATCTTTCTTCGTCACTCCTTCGATCTCGCCGAAGAGGCAAAGACCGCGCAGCTGTATGCTACTTGTGACAACGGCTCCACGATCTGGATCAACGGACAGAAGGCGGGGGCCAATCCGGACTGGCAATTCCCCATCGTCATCGACGATGCCAGCAAGTGGCTGAAAAAGGGTCGGAATGCCATCGCCGTCGAAGCGACGAACAAAGGAGGCGTCGCCGCCTTTGTCTTGAAACTGGAGATCACCACGAAATCAGGAAAGAAGCTCAGTGTCGTTTCCAATCCGAATTGGAAACTCGCTCTCGCTGCGGAAGAGGGTTGGAAAAACGCAGACTTCAGCGATGCCAAATGGAACCAGAAACTGAAGGCCATGGGCGCCCTCGGGGTTTCTCCCTGGGGAATCCCCGGAAGAACGAAACAAGGCGGCTCGCAAAACACCAACCTCTCCGACGTCTCGCGCCTCACCATCGCCAAGGACTTCGCAGTCGACTTTCTCTACGAGGTCCCCAAGTCCGAACAGGGCTCCTGGGTTTCGATCTGCTCCGAACCTTCCGGTGGATTCTATGCCTGTGATCAGGGTGACAAGGGACTCTTTCACATTTCCGTGAGTGACTCGGGAGTTGAGATCAAGCCACTCGATTTGAAAGATCCGAGCAACAACAAACGGCTCACCGGAGCCCAGGGGCTGCTCTGGGCCCACGACAGCCTCTGGTTCCACCGCAATGGAGGGCACCTCTTCCGGATCTCCGATTCGAATGGCGACGGAGTGCTCGACCAGGTCGAGCAGCAACCCTCCTCCACCGGCGGAGGAGAGCACGGAAACCACGCGGTCGTGCTCGATGAGACCGGCGAGGATCTCTACATCGTAGGCGGTAACCATGCCGCGATTCCTCCCGAGGAGTCCATCGCCCGCAAGCGGGTGCAGTCCTGGAGCGAGGACCTTCTTCTCCCCCGCATGTGGGATGCCCGAGGACATGCCCGCGGACGTCTCGCGCCGGGCGGATGGATCAGCCAATATGACCCGGAAACGAAAACCCATGACCTCATCTCCATGGGATATCGAAACCAATACGATGCGACCCTGAACTCGGCTGGGGACCTCTTCGCCTACGATGCGGATATGGAGTGGGATATGGGCAGCTACTGGTATCGCCCGACACGGATCAACTTCGCCACGAGCGGTTCCGATCACGGCTGGCGGAGCGGCACCGGAAAGTGGCCCACCTACTACGAGGACAGCCTGCCTCCCGTCGTTGAAATCGGCCCCGGTTCTCCCACCGGATTCGTTTCCGGAACCGACGCCAAGTTCCCTGAAAAATACCAGCGAGCGATCTACGCGCTCGACTGGACCTTCGGAACGATCTGGGCGATTCACCCGGAACAGGCCGGAGCTGGATACAAGGGATCGAAGGAAGTCTTCGTCGCTGGAGCGCCCCTCCCCCTCACCGACGGTGCTATCGGTGAAGATGGAAATTTCTACTTCCTCGTCGGAGGACGCGGAACCCAGTCTGCCATGTATCGAGTGAAATATACCGGCAGCCAGCCCACTGAGAAAGCGCCCCCACTCGAACCCACCCCGCAGCGGAAAATCGCTCGCAAGCTGGAAGCCTTTCATGGAGTCGAGAATCCAGAAGCAGTCGACGCCGCCTTCTCCCTGCTGGGTTCCGATGATCGCTACCTGAGGCATGCCGCGCGCGTCGCCCTTGAATCACAGCCCGTCGAACAATGGGCGGGACGCCTTTTTGAGAGCGATAATCCAATGGCTGTGATTGCCGGAATCGTCGCCCTCGCCCGAAGCTCCGAATCGAGCTACCAGAGAGAAGTGGTCAACGCCCTCCTCGAACTCGATTTCAAGAAACTCAGCGAGTATCAAAAACTGAGCTACCTGAGAGCGGCAGCCCTGACCTTTATTCGACTTGGGGAACCAAACGCCGAGCAACAGGCCGACTTTCTCGCCAAACTGGATTCCCATCTACCCAGTGAGAGTGCCAATCTCAACACCGAGTTGATCCGTGTCCTCACCTACCTCCAATCTCCCACCGTCGTGGAAAAAACCACCGCCCTCATTTCGAATCGAGGGACCCCCGAAGTCCCCGACTGGACTTCCATCGCCGCTCGAAACTCTCGCTATGGAGCCAGCGTGCAGAAGATGATCGACAACCCTCCTCCCAGTCGCGAGGTCTACTATGCGATGATGATTGCGAACGCTCGCAAGGGCTGGACCCTGGAGTCACGTCGCACCGTGATCGAGCTTCTCAATGAAGCCTCCAAGGCATCCGGGGGCGCCAGCTTCCCTGGATTCCTGGCCAATATTCGCGATCTCCATCTCAGCGCAATGAGCAATGATCACCGCCTCGCACTGGCCGATATCTCGGGAGAAGAGTTCAATCCCGTTCCCGATTTTCCGATTCAGCCAGTCGTCGGCCCCGGGAGAAACTGGACGGTGGAGGAAGCCTCGAAGCACCTGAACTATCGCAAGGCAGACTTCGAGCGGGGACGCAGCCTCTACTTCGCGACCAGTTGTGGTGCCTGCCATCGCCTCGGTGGACTCGGCGGAGATATCGGTCCCGACCTGACGAGCATTCCGAACAAGTTCGACAATGCCTACGTCCTCGAAGCGATCATCAATCCCAGCAAGGACATCTCGGACCAATACGGGATGTTCGAGGTGACCCTGAAAGACGGCACCAAGCAGACAGGACTCTATGTGGAGAATGGAGAAGACGTTTCCATCTACCCTCCAGACCACACCGCGGAACCCACCCGGGTGAAGCGCAGCGAGGTCGCAGGGGTCAAGCAGTTGGAAATCTCCCAGATGCCTCCAGGACTGATCAATGGACTCAATCCGGAAGAAGTTCGCGACCTCATGGCCTACCTGATGTCGAGCGGCAATCCCAAGAGCCGGATCTACGGCAAGTAGGTTTCGCAGTCTCAAGTCAACAGGGTTGGACCACGAACCCAACCCTGTTAGCCGCGATCTTTCCACGGGATTACGCCTTGGAAAGAAACGGGAAATACGCATTCATTGCAGAATGCGTTTCTTCCTTCGTTTCTTCCTGCTCTCTTCCTTTCTCGGGTCCTCACTCCTGGCAGCGGAGGATCCACCCAATTTTGTCTTCATCCTCGTCGACGACCTGGGGAAAGAGGACATGGGGATCGAAGGCAGCACCTTCTACGAAACCCCCTACATCGACTCCCTTGGAGAGCGGAGCCTTCGTTTCGAACGGGGCTATTCGGCGTGCCAGGTTTGCAGTCCCTCACGGGCCGCGATCCAGACCGGAAAGACGCCCGCTCGCGTAGGGATCACCGACTACATCTCAGTCGCCGGACGAAATCAGCCCGAACAGTGGAAGCGCAATACCAAGCTGCTGCCCGCCCCCTACACCCCCGAACTTGCCCTCGAAGAGGTCACTCTCGCCGAAGCGCTGAAGGAGAACGGCTACCGCACCTTCTTTGCCGGGAAATGGCATCTCGGTGCTGACGGCTTCACACCAGAAGAGCAGGGCTACGAGATCAACAAGGGAGGTTTTCACTGGGGAACACCTCCAGGTGGCTATCATTCGCCCTACAGGAACTCGAAGCTGAGTAACGACGAGCCCGGAGCCGAGCTCCCCCTCCGCCTCGGTCGCGAAACCGCTGATTTCATCACCGAGAAAGCCGAAAAAGACGAGCCGTTTTTCGCGATGCTCTCGTTCTACTCGGTCCATGGACCCATCCACTGCTCCGAGGAGCGCTGGAAGAAATTCCAGGCCAAGGCGGAAGAGATGGGATTGACCGACCGCACCGAGCCGCGCTTTCTCTTCGACCGCACCAGGGAAGTGAGACAAGTCCAGGATCACCCCATCTATGCCGGCATGATGGCGGCTCTCGACGACGCGGTAGGACTGGTGCTCGAAGCGATCGAGAAAAGTGGAGAAAAGGACAATACCATTGTCATCTTCACCTCCGACAACGGAGGAGTTTCTTCAGGCGATGGATTCGCCACCTCCTGTCTCCCCATGCGCGGAGGAAAAGGCCGCCAATGGGAAGGCGGCATCCGACAGCCCTACTACATCGCCTGGCCCGGAGTGACCGACGAGGGAGGAACCACTGAGACTCTCGCGACCGGAATGGATTTCTATCCCACCATCCTCGAAATCGCGGGACTCTCCCTGCGCCCCGATCAGCACCTCGACGGAATCAGCCTCGTCCCTGTCCTCAAAGGGAAAACGGTCGAAGATCGCCCTCTCTTTTGGCACTACCCTCACTATGGGAACCAGGGAGGCGAACCCTCGGCCATCATGATGACGGATGAGTGGAAACTGATTCACTACTTCGAGGATGGGAGAAATGAGCTCTACGATGTCACCGCCGACCTGGGAGAGCAGAATGATCTCGCCGTGGAGCATCCCGAGACCGTCACCCAAATGGAGAAAGTGCTCATGGATTGGCAGAAGGAAGTCGGGGCAGCCCTTCCCTCGGAGAACGAGAAATACAATCAGAAGCAGGATGAACAACAGCGCGCAAAAATGGCGAGCGAAGGCAATCCCCAGCGAGAGCGGCAACATGCGGCCTTTCTCGATCCTGACTTTGCCCCCAAGGGCGGATGGTGGGATCAGCCCAAAGCCCCTCGTCCCATCAAGGACTGATTTCATCTCCGCCAACCCGACACACTTTCTGCCGTGTCCGGCAAACACAAGAACCGAATTCTATCGTAAGCTCCGATACGTCTTTCGACGCCAAATCTCACTATGAAAATCCCCTTTTTCTCTCTCGCCCTTCTTGCGATGGCCTCACTCGGCTATGCGGAGGAAGGATTCCAGTCTCTTTTCAATGGAAAAGATCTCACCGGTTGGGATGGCAATCCCGAACTCTGGTCCGTCGAAGACGGCGCGATCACTGGAAAAACCACCGGTCCGGAACAGCTCGGCTACAACCAGTTCCTGATCTGGAAAGGTGGCACCCTCAAGAATTTCGAACTCCATGCCAAGATCAAGACCGAAGGCAACAACTCCGGGATCCAGTATCGCAGCAAGGAGATGCCCGAGATCGGCAAATGGTCCATCGGAGGCTACCAGTGCGACGCCCACCCTACCGCGGTGAACAATGCGATGCTCTATCACGAACGGGGACGAGGCATCGTCGCGAGAAATGGACAGACCGTCACGATCGATCCCGAGGGGAACAAATGGATCACCGCCCAGCGTGATCCTGTCGCGGTCGACGTCGCGAAATGGCACGAATACACGGTGATCGCCAAGGGCAATCACGTCATCCACAAGGTCGACGGGAAGGTGACCGCCGAATACACCGATCACGATCCGAAAGGAATGTCGCTCGAAGGCCTTCTCGCCTTCCAGATCCATCGGGGTCCAGCCATGACCGTCCAAATCAAGGATGTGCGTCTCAAGACCCTTCCTGAGGGTGGCGTGGTCGCTTTCAAGAAATCCGATCTCAAAGACGCCAAGATGGTGGCGAAGCCTGCTCCCCGCGGTGCCAAAGGCAAGGCGGCACCCAAGGCCAAGGCGAAAGCCGCTCCCCAGGCAAAAGCGAAAGCAAAGCCCAAGAACCGACGCCCGCAGGAAGTCGGACCTGCGATCGGGCAGAACAAGGCAACGCCGGTCGATCGAGTCAAGGCACTCCCCGGTTTCGAAGTGGAGCTTCTCTACTCGGTCCCCGGTGGTGCCCAGGGGTCCTGGGTCGCTCTGGCTCCGGACGACAAGGGACAGATCTATGCGAGCGACCAGTATGGCGACCTCTATCGTTTCCCCGTTCCTGCCCCCGGCAAGCCCCTCGACCAGAAAGATGTCGTGAAAGTTCCCGTCAATGTTCGAGCCATCAACGGGATGATCTTTGCCGACGGCGCTCTCTATGCCGGGGTCAACGACTACGAGCAGAAGTTCCAGAGCGGATTCTACAAGATCTCCGACTCGGACAACGACGGAGAACTCGACAAGGTCCAGCTCCTGCGGGCCTTCGAGTCCAAGAGTGACCACGGAGTCCATGCCGTTGTTCCCACACCGGACGGAAAGTATTTCTACCTCATCACCGGAAACAATGCGGTGATCAATGAGGGTCCTTACAAGGGCACCTCCGCCAAGTCTCCCGTCGCCAAGATCTGGGGCGACGATCACCTTCTCCCCCGCATGCCGGACGGACGGGGTCACAATCGCCACGTTCTCGCCCCGGGAGGAATCGTCTATCGCATCTCTCGCGACGGGAAGGAGTTCGAAATTTTCGCTTCCGGTTTCCGGAACATCTACGGAGGATCACTCAACAAGGATGGCGAACTCTTCACCTACGACGCCGACATGGAGTATGACTTCAACACTCCGTGGTATCGCCCCACCCGGGTCAACCACGTCGTCAGCGGCGGCGAGTATGGCTGGAGAAACGGAGCCGGAAAGTATCCCGAGTTTTACCCTGACAATCTGCCAAGTAACCTGAACATCGGACCGGGCTCTCCCACCGGAACCCGCTTCGGATACGGCGCCAAGTTCCCCGCCAAGTATCAGAGTGCGTTCTACGTCCTCGACTGGAGCTGGGGAAAGATTTACGCCGTGCACCTGGACGAAGACGGGGCGAGCTACACCGGGACGAAAGAAGAATTCATCACGGGAGCCCCCCTTCCCGTAACCGACGCGATCATTCACCCGAAAGACGGTGCGATGTATTTTGCGATCGGTGGACGCCGCGTCCAGTCCGGTCTCTACCGGGTCACTTACAGCGGAAACGATTCGACCGCACCGATCGACCTGACTTCAGAGGATTCTCCGGCTCGCAAACTCCGGCACACCCTCGAAGCCTTTCATGGCAAGCAGGACCCCGCTGCTGTCGGAACGGCATGGCCTCATTTGAACGCGAGCGATCGCTGGATCGCCTGGGCCGCTCGTGTCGTCCTCGAACACCAGGCTCCCGAAGAGTGGGCCGAAAAAGCTCTCACCGAGCCGATGGCAGGACGTCGCATCCCCGCTCTTCTCGCACTCGCGAGAGTGAAGGGAGTGAGCCCTTCTCACCGTCCGGAAAGTGGACACCTCATCGATACCGAAACTCGCGACCAGATTCTCACCTCGCTGCTTGAGCTCGATTTCGCGGAACTCTCCCAAGTCGACCAGCTCGGCTACGTCCGGACCCTCCAGATCGTGTTTCATCGATTTGACAATCCCGATCAAGCAACGGTCGACGCGGTCATCGCCAAGTTGGACCCTTCGCTTCCTTCGAAGAGCTTTGAACTCAATTGGATGCTGCTCGAAACGCTCGCCTATCTCCAGGCACCCAGCGCCGCGGAAAAGGGCATGGCCCTGATCGCCGATGCGCAGAGCCAGGAGCCGCAAATGGAATACGCTCGCAGCCTGCGTCACCTCAAGAAAGGCTGGACGCCGGAGCTCCGCGAGCAGCAGCTCGAGTGGTTTCTCAAGGCTGCCAACTATCGAGGCGGCGCCAGCTTCACCAAGTTCATCGAGTTCATCAAGAATGACAGTCTCGCGACCTTTACCGATGCCGAGAAACAGGCACACGCCGAGTTGATTGCGAAGAAGCCGGAAGTGAAGTCGGCGATCGAGAACGTCGGAGCGATCTTTGCCGGACGGACTCCAACGATGTGGACGCTCGACGAATTGAGCAAGGCTGCGGAAACCGGAATGAAGGACCGGAACTTCGAGCAAGGTCGGAAGATGTTCTCCGCCGCCGCCTGCTACGCCTGCCACCGCTTCGGCAACGCCGGCGGAATGACGGGTCCGGATCTCACCGGAGCGGGAGGACGCTACAGCCCACACGATCTCCTCGACCAGATCATCAACCCGAGCAAAGAGATCAACGAGCAGTTTGCTCCTATCGTAGTGACGAAGAACAACGGCGACATTGTTTCGGGTGTGGTCGTCAACCTCAGTGGAGACAACGTCACTCTCAATACCGACCTTTCCGATCCGAATCAGCGGGTCAACATCGACCGGAAGGAAGTCGAGAGCATCGAGGTCTCCAAGATCTCCCCGATGCCGCCAATGCTCCTCAACATGCTGACCAAGGAAGAGGTGCTCGATCTCCTTGCCTACACCCTCAGCGGTGGTGACAAAGAGAACGAGATGTTCAAGAAGTGATCCATCACTTGCCTATTGGCGAAGCGGGGTCGGATCCATCCGATTCCGCCTTCCCAAAGTATTTCTCCTGAATCGAGTTCCCTGGCGGCTTGCTCCTGAGGCTCACGAGGACGATCAGGATTCCGGAAATCATCACGGCCCAGATGAAGGGGTGCAGCCCCAAGAACGGGTAGTCGCCAAACTTTCCGGTCTTCAGCATCCCGACCAGATACAGAGACAGGATCGTGATGGCACCGGCGACCATCCCCGCGACGATCGCAATTCCACTTGTGCGACGCCAGTAGAGAGCAAAGATCATCGGCATCAGGAAAGAGGCTCCCAGTCCGGCCGAAGCAAAGACAATCAGGTGCTGGAGAAAAACGGGAGGCTGCAGGACGGCAATCATTCCGAGCACTCCGACCACGACGGTGACCCCGTAGGTCAGGCGCTTGATCTGTTTCTCACTTGCCTTCGGATTGATGGATTCCTGGTAGATGTCTCGGACGACTCCCGAAGAGACGAGGAGGAGGAAGCTGTCGACACTCGACATGACTGCCGCGAACGGGGCCGCAACGAGCAATCCCGCCAACCACGGCATACCTGCACTGGACGTCACCGCCTGCGCCATCTCAGGCATGACCCGATCCGGATAGATCTCCATCCCCGGCAACAGGACGCGCGCGCAGGTGAAGATGATGACGAGGGGAAAGTAGATCAGGGAAAAGTAGACCGCCACCATCGCCATGGACCGCCTCAGGGTGAGCGTATTCTTGAATGCCATCTGGCGAACCATGTAGCTCGGCTGTCCCGCTCCGCTGAAGTTCCAGAAAACGAAAAAGCTCAGGGCAAGAAACACGGTCAAGAATCCCATCGGGTTGTCGCGGGAGGGCCCGGGAGTGGAAGTATATACACCAGGCTTCCCGGCTCCGTAGGCATAGGTTTCGACTTCGCCTGAAACCTTGGCAAAGCCCCCCCGGAGCAACTTGCCCGATTCTTTCACCCGCGAAATTTCTCCGGCAGAGGTGAGTCGTATCGCCTCGACAGGCTCGCTTGCAGCTTCGCCACTCACGACGACCACAGCCGACTTCAGGCGAATGACTTCTTGATCTCGTGTCAGGATCCAGGTCCCCCGAGGAATCCTCATTTCCTCCGCCACGTCAGGGTCCTCACGCTCCACGACCACATCGAGGAATTCCGGTGGAGTCATCTTCGAAAGCTCCTGGGTCGCCTTTCCAAGACCACCGACCTGGGAAAGAGTCATCACGAGCAGGATGATGACTCCGACGCCCATGACCAGTCCCTGCATCACATCGGTCCAGACCACGGCGCGAAACCCGCCGTAGGTGGTGTAGATGATCACCGATACGGCAAAGAAAGCGAGACAGAGCAGATAGTCACCCTCGGCCTGGCCGATCCAGGGGACCCCATCGAACAAAGCCTCCGTCGCGAATACCGCCTCGGTATAGAGAGGCACGCCCTCGAGAATGGTCGCCATGATCTGGGCTCCGGCCTTGAACTGCGCCATGAGATAGAAAAACATGAAGAAGATCAGCATCAGCGTCGCCACATTTCCCACGAGGCTGCTCCCAAAGCGTCGCCGCAAGAGTTCCGGAACCGTGATGGCTCCCGCGATCCGGCTGACCTGATTGATTCGCTTCGCCATGAGACCGAGAGCGATCAAGGGGACGACCATGTATCCGGCAATCCACCAGGCGAGGGACCAGCCATGCGTATAGATCAGCGAGGGAAACCCCATGAAGCTGCCTCCGGATGCCGACGTCGCCGCATAGGTCAGCGCAAACGCCCAGACCCCGATGGTTCGGCTCCCGAGGAAGTATTCCTTGAGAAATCCCTTGTCCTTCCCCACGCGGTTGGCGACCGCCGCAAGGACGAAAACAAAGAGCAGGTAGATCGCGAAACTGACTAGGGCACTCATTCCTTTTCCCCCTCTTCCGAAATCGATTCCAAGTCGGTGTCTCGCATGAAGCAGAGCGAAAACCACATCGTGAAGGCCAATCCGAATCCCCAGGGAATCAGAATCCCGAAGACGACCCAGTCAGGCATTCCCAGCACCAGCCGCAAGGGTTCCCCCGGTTCCGAGGAGCTGTTTCTCCCCACGTAGATGGTGGTCCATGTCGCAAATACAGCCCAGGCGGCGACCATAACCAGAAACTCTTTCCGCGATTGTCGGAAAGAGTCTCCCAGACTTTCTTCTTTCTCCCCTTCTCTCATATCGAAGGATCTTGTCGAATCAGGATTTGACTGAACAGACCAAACCTTTCCAGAATCACGCAGTCGCTCGACTCGATCATGCTCACACCCGAAGACCTCGCCCAGCATTTCCCGTCCCTGAAGGACCAGCACTACTTGAACACGGCAGCCGAGGGCATTCCTCCCACCTCGGCGAGGCGGGCTCTGCTCGACTACCTCGATACCAAGACCCTGGGAATGGATGGGCGAGAGGCCCTCTTCGCTACCTTCGACACCTGCCGCGAAGCCGCCGCTCCCATTTTTCGCCTGCCCGCCGATGAGATCTCGTTCTGCTCATCGACCTCGGAAGCCTACAACCTCCTCGCCACGGCAATCCCATTTCAGTCAGGAGACAACATCGTAATCTCGGACCTCGATTTCCCCTCGGGAGCCACGCCCTGGCTCCGCCATCCCGGATCCCCGGAAGTGCGAATCTGGAAACAACGAGATGGAGTTCTTCACCTGGAAGACCTCGAAAGACTCCTCGATTCTCAGACTCGCATGGTTCAACTCTCGCTCGTGAGTTTTCTCACGGGTTACCGCCTCGAATGGCCGGCCGTGCGAGATACGGTTCGCAGCAACAGCCCTGACACGATCCTATCGGTCGATGTTACCCAGGCGGCAGGGCGCATCGAACTGGATTGTCTCGATGCCGATTGCCTCTTCGCGAGCAGCTACAAGTGGCTCCTGGGAATCCATGGCTCCTGTGTCGTCGGAATTCCTGCCCATGCCCGCGGTCGGCTGATCACTCGAGCCGGAGGCTGGTATCACCTCGAGAACGCGTTCGACGCAGACCGCTTCGAGCGGGCCGAGTCCTTCCCCGGAGCCCGTGGGTTCGCGGTGGGCATGCCGTCCTTCGCTTCTCTCTATGCCTTGCAGGAAGGGATGAAACTCATTACCCAAACCGGCGTCGCCAGGATCGCCAGTCATTCGGATCCACTGGTCGCTCAACTGCAGGTGGGACTCGAGGAATTGGGCGTCCAGATGATGACCCCTCCCCAGCCCGGAAATTCTTCCGGCATCGTTTCCTTTCAGCATCCGGAGGCAGCAGCGCTCAACGAGCATCTTCGAAAGCGGAACCTCCACATCATGCACCAGGCCGGCCGACTCCGGGTCTCGATCCACGGCTACAATTCGTACGCCGACATCGAGAATCTTCTCACGGCGATCCGGGGGTTCTAGGGGTATCACCCGAAGAAGACTTTCTCCGCAGTATTTCTCATCAGGTCGTCGATCTCTGTCTCCTTGAGAAACGGGAGTTTGT
Organism: Verrucomicrobiales bacterium; assembly: GCA_029213195.1. Lineage (GTDB taxonomy): Bacteria > Verrucomicrobiota > Verrucomicrobiia > Verrucomicrobiales > DEV007 > Arctic95D-9. Next base: position 64,487 of record JARGNI010000001.1, on the reverse strand, counting down.
CGGTGACGAGGTCGACGGAAGCACGATAGGTGTGCTCATTCTGAACCTGGTAGGGGCAGTCCGAACCCCACATCAGTCGATCGGAGCCGAAGGCATCTCTCAGTTCGCGAATCATGGGAGCCAGATCGGTGTAGGGAGGTGCCTTTTTTCCGAGAGCGTAAAATGCTGAAGTCTTCACATACACCTCGGGAAACCGCGCCAGGGCCACGAGCTGATCGAGCTGCTGTGAATCGATGTTTCCACCCATCCCAATCCTTGCGAAATGATCGATGACCACGCGAGTTTTCGGGTAGCGCTCCGCCATGCGATCGATCACGGGGAGAGAAAGCGAGTCGGTGAGACAACAGATCGCAAGATTCTCTTCGCCCCCCGTTTTCCACATCTGCTGGATCCCATTGGAACCTTCCCACTCCTTAACCCGGTCGGGAAAGGCGTAGAGCCGAAAGCCTCGCACCCCTTGCTCGGCCAACTTCTTCATGGTTTCCGCTACGTCCGCCTTGGACTCATCGACAATAGCGACACCGCGGAATCGTTTCGGGTCTGCCGCGATCACATCGAGCATGTAGGAATTGTCGAACTCGAAGAAGCTCATCTGGATGAGGACCGTCCGGCTCACTCCCGTGGATTTCTGCTCCTTCTCCAGATCCGCGGGTGTGAAAACCGAAGGTTTGATCGCCGTCTTCCGAAAATTGGCAGAGACAGGATACGTTTCCCGGTCGGCGTCCCAGACGTGGACATGCGAGTCGATCCAGCGAGGCAACTCCTCTCCCGACGCCCGAGGGAGCAAAGACTGAAGCGCGAGGGCTCCGGAGGTAGCAACGAACCGACGACGGGTAGTGGTTTTCATCCCCCGTAGTTCAACAGAAAACGGTGATAGAAATCAAACGCCAACTTGACCTGATCGAGTTCGACCCACTCGATCGCGGCATGAGCCTGATCGATCGATCCGGGCCCAAAAATCAGGCAGGGAACTCCCGCTCGCGAGAGCTTGGTGGAATCGCATCCAAAGGGAACCCCCTGGGGCTCGGGGTCCAGTCCCAGATCGGCAACCTCTTTCGACGCGAAACGAAAGACCTCGGCATCGACCGGAGTTTCCATGGCCGCATCGTCAAGATCTGGCGGTAAGACCTCGATCTCGCCCTCTGGAAAGCGTTTCCATAGGGGCTTGTAGGAGGAGAGTATCTCTTGTCCCGACTCTCCCGGAAGCATTCTGCGATCGAGCGCGATTTCGCAGGTTTCGGGCACGAAGTTGACCTGGTCGCCTCCTTCAATGGTCCCAATGTTGCAGGTCGCGTTTCCGACCAAGGGGTGGGCTTTCTGATCCAACTCCAAATGAAATGCATCGAGCTCGCGGATGAGCTCGGCCATGATCGAAATCGCATTCTTCCCCAGGTGAGGCTTGGAGCTGTGAGCGGCTTTCCCGAGGGTACGAACCCGCCAACGCAGGACGCCCTTGTTGGTCGTCACGAGCCGAAGCTCCGTTGGCTCCGCTACGATGGCGCCTTCGAACTCGATCTTTCGCTCACGAAACCAGTCGATCGCAGCGAGGACTCCACGAAAGGCCGACTCCTCATCGATGACGGCGGCGAACCAGATCGTCACAGGTGGAATCTCGCCGGATTCGCGAATCACCCGGATCGCCTCGATCATTGCGGCCAGTCCTGCTTTCGTATCACAGGCTCCCCTGCCGTAGAGTTTTCCTTCCTCCACAACGGGATCGAACGGAGAGATCGTCATGCCCTGGACGGACACGATGTCCATGTGCGCCTCGAGGAGAATCGCTCGACTGGCGTCCTGGCCTTCGAGGCAGGCATAGAAATTGCACCGCCCCGGCAGGACCTCCTCTTTCCAATGCGGAATGTCCGCATCCGAAAAAAAATCGTCAAGATAGGCGACGATCTGCCCTTCCCCGGGGCCACCCCATTCCGGGTTTACACTATCGATCGAAACGAGATCGCAAAGTGTGTCGATCAATGGGTCACGAGATTCCATCGACCCCGGTTTCTCTCTCCAGGAAGAAACGGAAAAATTCCAATCGGCACCTTAGCGTGCCGATTTCCGGCCTATCGATCGAACTAGATCGACTTGTAGACGACCTTGTTCCCCTTCTTATCGGTAGGGCGGTCATCAACACGGGGAGCGTCTCCCGAAGTAATGTCTTCTTCGGTCGAGCGATAACGCTGTTGGGGAGCTCGAGGAGAGCGCTCTTCGGCTTCGTTTACCCGCAACTTCCGTCCATCGATCTCATGCCCATCGAGTTTCTCAATGGCGCCAAGCCCTTGCTCGTCATCTTTCAGGGTCACAAAAGCGAAGCCTCTCGGGCGACCAGTCTCACGGTCGGTAGGGCGGACAAACTCGAGGACGGGCTCGTAGTCTTCGAAAAGCGCTCGCAATTCAGAATCGGGGGTGTCGTAGGAAACGTTGCCAATGAACAACTTCATATTCAGTAATTTCTATTTCTCGATGAATGCCCGTATCGATCGCGAGCATTGTGCCTGAGCCAGTACAATCAGAAATAGAAAACTAACAAACACCCAACACCCGAAACCGGGCTTCACTTCTTCTTTAATTCGGTTTCATAGTAACGTATCGCGACGAAAACACCAGCATCATTCCACTTATCCCGCGCATATCCGGTACCTCTTCAGGAATTTCGAGCCTTCATTTCGACATACTTCTCGATTTCCGACATCGCTTCCTCCGCTGTGACGATCCTGGAATAGCGATCCCGAAGCGTCTTGATGCTGGCCTCGTGCAACTCGGGGGTCTGCGTCGCACAACAATCATCCACCATCGTGACCAGGTATCCGAGGTCACAGGCGGCTCGCACCGTCGTCTCGACGCACTCATTCGTGTAGACTCCGACGATATACAGGGAGGTGATGCCGAGGTTGTTGAGCACGTAGTGCAGATTCGTCGATGAGAAAACTCCACTCGCGGTCTTGTTGATCACGATTTCGTCCCCCACCGGAGCCACTTCCTCGAGAAAGCAGGCATCGCCCGATCCGGGTGCCGCGTGGAGTTCGAGACGCTTGTGCCCCTTGGAACGGTCGCGCCCGTTCTTTGTCAACGACTGGATCCGAACATGAATGACTTCGAGATTGTGCTCGCGAAAGCAATTCTGCAGATTGTGCACGTTGGGCAGAACCGTCTCGCGCAAGCGCGAAAAGTAATACTGCATTTCGTCGAGCGGAATCGGAGATGTCTCATAATTACGGAAGAGACCGTAGCCCTCCGCGGCATCCAGATACTGCATGTCGATGCAGAGGAGCGCCGTATCGCGATTGGTAAGATCGACCTGGTGCTTGGCATTCTCGACAAAGGAATCCCGATAAATCTGGCGGAGTGGATCTTCCTTCGGAAATTCGGACATGGATGGGAAACTAGAAGTCAGCACGCCAGTTTGTAAAGGGCGGCCAACATCAAATTTGCCCCGGCCTCGATATCCTCCCAGGGCGTCCATTCCTCCGGGGAATGACTCAAGCCACCTCGACTCGGAACAAAAATCATCGCCATGGGGGCAATCCGGCCCACGAGCTGGGCATCGTGCGCCGCCCCGCTGAGCATTGTCCGATAGCGGAGACCGAGCCGATCCGCTTCGTCGGTGAGAATCCCGGTCAGTCTTTCATCGGAAGCAACCGGTCGGATCTCCCCCTGGACATGGAATTCAAACTTCAGGCTCCTTCGTCGGGAGATGGCAGAGAGTGCTTTCTGAAAGGCATTCGAAAGCTCCTCGAGAACCTCGGGAGAGGGATCCCTGAAATCGAGAGAAAATTCGACCGCTCCGGGAACGGAGTTGGGGGCCCCGGGCAGGATCTCGGCATTCCCGATCGTGGCACGACTGTTCTCGCCTCCGTTTTCCTCGAGGATTCGAGGCACTTCGTGAGCAAAGTCGGCAAGCCCCATGAAAGCATCCTTGCGATAATCCATCGGAGTGGTGCCGGCATGATTGGTCACGCCATCGAAACGCAACGACCACGACTGCAGTCCCGTGATGCTTTCCACGATCCCGACCTGCTGATGATTCTCATCGAGGATGGGCCCCTGCTCGATATGAAGCTCGAGGTAGGAATCGATCTCCTCCGGAACCCGTCTTGCTTCGAGGGATTTCATCGGATCGAGTCCATGTTCCTGCATCGCATTCTGGAGAGGGATTCCGTTCAAATCCGCGGCACTGCGGACCTTCTCGAGATTGAGAAGCCCGGTGAAAGCCTCGGAACCAAAGGTGCCCCCGAATCTCCCTTCTTCATCGCTGAAAGCGATCAACTCAATCGTGCGCTGAAGATCCGCATTCGCTGCCCGAAGTGCGCGGAGACATTCCAATCCGACGACAACCCCTAGGGTGCCATCGAGCATCCCCGCGCAGGGGACGGTATCGATATGGGAACCGACAAAGATGCGGGGCGAATCGCTCTTTCCTTCGAGGATCCCGGAAATATTGGCGGCACCGTCCGAGGCTGCGGTTAGACCGGTTTCCTCGATCCGATGCAACAGCCAGCGCTTGCCTTCCATGTCCTCGTCGGTGAAGGCCATGCGATAGATGCCGCGATCCTGCTCGTGATATCCGATCTTGGCGAGTTCGAGGATGTCGGACTTGATCCGCTCGATGTCGACGCTCAGCTCATTCATGAAGCGACGAACTGACGGTGAAGGATGTGAAGGGTGAGGAGGTGATTCAGCAGCGTATCTTTCCTCACGAGAGAGGTGCCATCGGTATCCCGCCGGTAGTCGTTGAGAAAACCGGACACCCGCTCTGGCGAACAGATCCCGGCTTCCTCGACCGTCTTCTCATCGAGATACTCCCCGATCAGTTCCTCCACCTTCTTCATTTTCGCCTGGTCGGTATGAGCCGGGGGGGCCATGAAAGCGAACTTCTCCCGCTTGTAGAGGACCTCCGGAAGAACTCCTTTGACCGCCTCCCGCAGAACATGCTTCTCGATGTTCCCTTTGATGCGAAGACTCGGCGGGACGTCGACAGCGATTGCGGCGAGATGGTGATCGAGAAAGGCGGGTCGCGACTCCATCGAATTCGCCATATCGACCCGGTCGCCTCCCCAGTTCAGGATCTGCCCTTCGAGCTGGCATTTGCTCCAGGTGTATTGGGCGATATCGAGAGGGTGTCGGCCTTCGAGCATGGATCCGTCGATGCGACTCGCGATCTCCTCGATGGGGTCATAGTCCTTCAACTCCTCCTGCAGATGATCGGCGAGGAGAGGACGAGCCAGATCGAGTGTATCCATCCAGGGCTGGATCCAGGAAGGAGTGAATCCGCATTTTGCCTCCCAGGCCGAATGGTGTCGTTGGTTCTCTGCCAGGATCGCCCCCTTGAAAAGCTTGTTCGTCTTCTCGAGCGCGGCCTGGTATTCCGCCCGGACATGATCGGGCTCGTGGCTCAGTCCGTGGAGAAACATGTCCCGCTTCAGGGCCGGGTAGCCGGCAAACAACTCGTCGGCCCCCTCCCCGGTGATGACACATCGGTAGCCCGAATCCCAGACCCGCTTCGACATCAGGTTCTTCGCCACCCCCAGCGTATTGTAGAAGGTGCGCTCGGCATGCCAGACCGTCTTGATGTAGTTCTCCCCATAGAGATCCGCAGCCTTCAGCTTGATCACCTCTTGATCCGCATTCATCGACTCCGCCATCTCCCGTGCGATCGGGGCCTCGTCATAGGAATCATCGTCGAACGAGATCGTGTAGGCACGGGTCGGAGATTGCATCGCCCCGGTCGCGAGTCCGAGGATACAACAGGAGTCGATGCCTCCCGAAAGATAACATCCGACCGGGACGTCTGCTTCCAGTCGCAAAACGATGGAGCGGATCAACTCTTCGCGGACTCGCTCGACATACTCCTGCTCATCGAACTCACGGGCCCTGGTTTCTTCATGAGGAAAATCAAAATCCCAGTAGCGCTGTTGATGAATGTCGAGCTTGCCGTTCCGCTTCCGGATTCGGAGAAAATGTCCGGGGTCGAGCGAGATCACATTCTCAAAGGCACTCATTCCGGGTGCGATCGTCTGCATCAGCTGATGCAGCGCCGCTTTCCCGTCGAGCTTGGCAGGCACGTCAGGATGAGCGAGGACGGACTTGGCTTCGGATCCGTAGACAATGGTCTGTTGATCCGGAGACACCCAGTAAAAGAGCGGACGCACGCCGAAGCGAACCCGCAACAGGATCAGCTCATCTTCCTGACGGTCATACAACGCAAAGGCGAACTCACCCCGAAGGTGATCCGTGAAATCGAGGCCGAACTTCCGATAGAGCCCGATCGCGATCTCGGAATCCGACTTCGTAATGAACCGGTCTCCTTCCGACATGAGGGTCGACCGATGCATCTTGAAATCGTAAAACTCCCCATTCGTGGTGAGGACGAATCGATCGTCGATGGCATGAAGCGGCTGACATCCGCCCTCGAGATCGTTGATCGCGAGCCGGGTGTGCCCGAGAGCAACCCCCTTCTCTCGCAACACGAACTGACCGTTTCCATCCGGTCCGCGATGGACGATGGTTTTCAACTGCTCCTCGAGACGATCGGGAGTATTTTCGGGTAAAGGAGCGGCCGAGAAATGGCCTGCGATTCCACACATGGGGGATTTCAGGAAGTGGTGTTGGTTTCGAGATCGATGAGATTCGGCAAGGCCTTGAGACGGCCGAGGACGGAAAGCAGGAGGGCCTGCCGGATGAAAACGGCTCCGTGCGCCTGGGAGAAATAGAGATTGTGGGGCGTCTTATCGAGCGAGGTATCGAGCTCGTCGAGACGCGCCAGCGGATGGAGAATGACCGCGTTCTCCTTGATCGGGCTCTCCGAGTTCAGCTTGAACCGGCTGTCCATGTTCTTGTACGAATCCCCGAGGAAGGCGATCGAGTTCATGTAGATGACATCCAGTTCCGGCAGGTGCTCCCTGACATCGTTCGAGACCTCGTAGTCGATGTTAGCCTCGCGAAGACTTTCGATGACGTCTTCCCCGAAAGGATCTGCCATCTCTGAGATAACGGTCACTTTCCCGATGTGATCCTGGAAAAGCAATGCCATGAGAAGAAAGGATTTTACCGCTCGCATCGATCCCGGGGTACCCAGAATCCCAAGGTTCATTCGTGGAGCGTCCGGTTTCCGCGGAGAAGCAAGTTCGGGATTCCACTTCAGCAGGGCAAACCAGTCGGCCAGAGCCTGGGTTGGGTGCTCGCCGGAGCCGTTCCCTGCATTGATCAGCGGGATTCTCAGGTTCTGCAGGATTCTGCTCCGGGGCATCCGTTTCCGTATGCCTCATGATGATGCAGTCGGCGTAGGCATTGAACATCTCGCCGATATCGGCAAGAGATTCCCCCTTCGCCTGCCCGGTGGTGTTCCCGTCGGCAATGGAAATCACCTTCCCATCGAGACGAAGGATCGCGCTCTCGAAACTCGTCCGCGTTCTTGTCGACGCTTCAAAGAAAGCTGTCACCGTGATCTTTCCGTCGAGGGGATGATAGGGCCAGATCTCCAGCTTCTCGAGAACGGCAGCGAGCTTGCAGAGTTCCGTGACCTGCTCAAAAGTGAACTGCCCCGCTTCGAGGATATTCTGATTCTCCAGTTGATTGAGAACCGGGAGATCGATCGGGTTGCTCTCAAACAGATTTCCCGGTTCAGGCCGAATTGCCTCCGAGCCCTCGGGAGGCTCGATACTGGGTCGCTCTGCCTGTTCCGGTGGATCGTCGGGGAATGGTGTCTCTTTCATGGCCAAGTTTCGGGTGCGAACAGGACGAAAATCAATCGCCTACCAGAGGTTCCCCCTGCGCCAGTCGATCAGTAGAAGCACGATGAGTGCCACCGCACCGCCTCCAGTCCAGAGCAGGGCTGCGGTGATCAGGATTTCGAGAAATGCTTCAGAGAAACTCATGACGATTCAGAAGTGAGTTCAGTCGAGTCCGGAAACGGACCGGGAGAGATAAACCTGCCCAGCAGCGTGGCGACCATGGAGACACCTGCGCCGACCAGCGAAGCGGTAAACCATCCGAGAGTGAAGTAGGCCCAGACTCCGAGAGCGGAACCCGCGAGGATACCGGCGATGACAAAGCCGCGATTGACCCGCTTCCAGAACAGTCCGGCGATCACCGGCCAGATCAGGCTCCCCACGAGCGGTCCCGAGATGAACAGGGCATTGATGATCGGCCAATGAGGTGCCGCGAGGAGCCACGTCAACGCGCCAACCGAAAGGATGACGATGGCAGCGAGCTTCCGAAATCGCTTCTCATCGACCTTGTGTTTGAAGAGCCCCTCATTGACATCTCGAATGAGGAGGTCGGAGGTGGCGGCAAGCAGCGAGTCGATCGACGACGCCATCGAGCAGAACAACACCACGAGGATGAGAACCCCGGCAAAAGCTCCCAATCCGGCATTCCCCAAAACCGCGGCAGCCACCGTAGGTCCCGTCTGATTTGCCTCCGTGATATTGATCCCGAGCGGACCCGCTGCCAGGGCAATGAAACCAGCCGCAATCGGAATCGGAAACCAGAGAATCCCGGCGAGAGCGAACGCCTTGGGCGCGATCTCCTTCTTCATCGCGAATGCTCGCGACCACCAGACATTGTTGTGGAAAACCTCACCAAACCCGAAGAGCATGTTGTTGAAAACCGCGAGCAAAGCCGCCGGCATCGCTATTTTCAGAAGGGAAGGCTGGTAGGTCTGAATGTGTTCGTAGGCCTCGGAAAATTCGAGCTGACTCACAACCAGTCCCCCGATGAGAACAATGCCGAGAAGGATGATGACACTCTGCAGAAAGTCGGTTCCGATCACCGCATAGAGTCCCCCGAACAGGGTGTAGAGGACACAGACGATGAGGATGAGGCTCATTCCCTGGAGATAGGGAATGCCCGCAAGGGCGAGGAGGAGATCTCCCCCGGCAATGGCCATACTCACGAGCCAGGACAGCGAATAGAGCATCGTGATGATGAGAAACAACGACCACCCGAATCGCCCGTAGCGGAGTCGGAAAAAATCACCCGCCGTGACGCCTTTGGGAAGCAAGGTGCGAATCCGTCCAGCGAACAGGGCGAAGAGCAGTAGCCCGAAACTCGCCGTCGAATAGGCAAGCATGCCCCAGATCCCGAGGGTCAAGGCGAAGACCGGAGCCAGCATGGTCGTGTTGGACGTGACCCAGGTCGCCATGGCCGTGGCCGAACCTAGCGAGAGCCCCACGTTTCGCCCCGCCAGCATGAAACCTTCGGAGTCTTTCGCCTTGCGACCCCAGAAGATTCCCAGCGCGACCCAGAGAACTCCGAGGACGAGAACGATGATCCATCCCGTCGCGGGAGAGACGGAGGACTGGGCGAGAAAAAATTCAGGCATTCCCGCCCCCCCTTTCCGTTCTTCTCGTCCCGAGGTATCCCAGCACGATGGCGAGGACGGTCGCGAGGACCACGATCGCTCCCAGGGACAGGAGAATCGTCAACTGGACCCGGGATACGAATTCGACCCGAATCCTGAGAGGCTCGGAAAATTCCCCTCGAGGAACCGATACGGAAAAAGTGCTCTCCTTCCTCCAGTCCCGTGATGACAGACCCGTTGTCGGATCCCTCATAGAGAACCAATGGATCGGTGAAAGCGGCGGAACGATCCCGCTGAAGGATGATGGTGGCGGACGGTTCCTTGTCCCAGGTCAGCGTGACGGCACCGTCGTCCGAAACGCTCTTTTCCAGCCCAACGCGGTCCGTAAAGTCGATCTCATTTGACCCCACCTGTTCCCCGCACAAAAGGATCGCGATGAACAAGAGTAGGGACTTGGGCTGAAAAAATGAGATGGGACCTGGGTCGCTCCGGTCGAGATTAGAGGTTTCCTCCAAAAACAATCACAGGATACCAAGGCCGCAAGCAATTCCTTGCAAAATCCCCCCACGACCCTGACGGACCGCCCAAAGAACCAATCCGTCGCCGCGAGAGAATCCTTTCCTCTTGGACTTCCCAAAGAAGGTTTTTGTGTCCAGAATCCGTTCTCCCTGACTTGTTTGGGAAACCCACGATGAAAAAAATCTCGATCGTTCTCTTTGCCATCTGCACGACTCTCGCCGCGCAGGAAGCGCCCTTGCAGGTTTCCGGCATCTACCCCCACCTCCGCATGTGGAACAGTCACGCAGAAGCCGGAACCGGAGCCGTTGTCCCCTGGCAGGGAAGTCTCTGGGCGATCACCTATGCCCCTCACATGCCGAAAGGCTCGACCGACAAGCTCTACGAGATCACACCCGAACTCGAGCAGAAGATCTTCGAAGGCAGTGTCGGCGGAACCCCGGCCAACCGCATGATCCACAAGGAGTCGAATCAGCTCCTCATCGGCCCCTATCTCATCGATGCGGAGAAAAATATCCGCGTCCTCCCACCCACGAAGATGTTCGGCCGTCTCACAGGGACGGCACGCCACCTCACCGATCCGGAGAACAAGGTCTACTACGCGACGATGGAGGAAGGGCTCTACGAAGTCGATGTGAACACCCTGGACGTGAAGTGCTTCATCCAGGATGGAAACAACGGAGCCCCTGACAACGGTATCAAGAGCACCCTCCCCGGGTATCATGGCAAGGGTCTCTACACGACCCAGGGACGACTTGTCTACGCCAACAACGGCGATCGCGATCCCAGGGTCCGGGTCGACCCCACCGTGGCATCTGGTGCCCTTGCCGAGTGGTTCGGCGAAGGCGACTGGCAGCTCGTTCGTCGGAATCAATTTACCGAGGTGACTGGTCCCGGTGGTATCTCCGGCAACAAAAATCCCGACTCCGACCCGATCTGGGCCATGGGCTGGGATGAGCGTTCCCTCCTTCTCGCCCTCCTTGAGGACGAAACCTGGCACTACTTCCGTGTCCCCAAGGGAAGCCACAGCTACGATGGCGCCCACGGGTGGAACACAGAGTGGCCCCGCATCCGCGAGATCGGGGAAGAGGATTTTCTCGCGACGATGCACGGCACTTTCTGGCGATTTCCTTCGACCTTCTCCCTTGAGAATTCGGCCGGTATCCGTCCCCGCTCCAACTACCTCAAGGTAGTCGGCGATTTCTGCCGCTGGGGAGACCGGCTCGTGATCGGGTGCGACGACTCTGCCGCCGGAGAGTTTCTCAACACCCGCCCCTTCAAGGCAAAGCACGGAGCTCCACTTCAATCCAACTCCAACCTCTGGTTCATCTCCCCGGAGAAACTCGACGACATCGGCCCGGTCATTGGGCGGGGTTCGGTCTGGCTCCGGGACAGGGTCGAGGCAAATGCGCCCAGCGATCCCTACCTCTTTGCCGGATACGATCATCGCATGCTGCACCTCACTCATGGAAGCGATTCGACCGTCGAGTTCCAGGTCGAGGTCGATCGCGAGGGAACCGGAAACTGGGAGAAACTTCTTTCGCTCTCTGTCGAGCCCGGCGCTGCGGTTTCCCATGCCTTCTCCGGCGAAGAACCCGGGGAGTGGCTGCGATTGACCAGCCTGGCACACGCCACGGAAGTCACTGCCCACTTCCAGTATCGCAACGAGGATCCTCGTTCCGAGAAGAACGACGACCTCATCGCAGGAGTCGCGACCAAAGACACCCCTGCTGCTACCACCGGCGTGATGCGCAGCCTCGCCTACGACCGGCTCGGTCTCGTCGCCGCCACGACTGGCAACCCGGACGACATTGCCTACTACGAAATCGATTCCCAGCTTCGTTTTCAACGAATCGAAGACCCGAAGGCCGCGACGAAACTGGTCAACGATGTCCGCCAGCCTGCCCGCAGCTACACGGAGGACGAGGCTTCCCTGCTCCTCATCGAAGACGGCGAACGCTACCGACTGCCCCGCCAACCCGGCTATTCGTCCCGGGAGGAAAATCCGGAAGCGAAATCCGGAAGCGAGACCGGAAACTCCCTCGCAGACCTGATGGCAGAGAGTCTCCTCCTCGGAGCCGGGGTCAAGGTCAGTTCTACGCTCGACGAGTATGCCGGAAGCCACGCCGTCGATGGAGAAATCCGATCCGATGAAAAACGTTGGGTCTCCAACGGGAAAGCGGCTGCCACGATCGAAATCGATCTCGGCGAGGAAAAGTCGATTCGATCGATTTGGATCGTGTCAGGATGGGAGGGGCGCACCAGCCATGTCGCTTCCAATTTCACCGTGGAGTTCGAATCGGACGGCAAGTGGAAACCCTTTCCCGGCGGAGAGGTCGGTGGGAACACCCAAACGGATTGGGAGCTCGTGCTCCCCGAAGCGTTCACCCTCTCGAAGATGCGGCTCCGGGCGAAGAACCCAGGTCACTTGAGAATCTACGAGATCGCCGCCTTCGATCGGGAGCTCGAAGTAGCCGATCCCCCCTTCGAGGGTTTTGGTCCGGCACGAGTCTGTCGCGAAGTTGCCACCGAGCGTGACCTCCTCAACGTGCATGGCACATTTTACGAGCTCCCGGCCCGCAACGCCCAGGGACTCGCCAAGGTCCGCCCGATCGCGACCCACAACCTGCACATCCAGGATTTCTGCTCCCACAACGGGCTGCTCTTTTTCACCGGGATCGACGCCGATACCGAGAGCGAACACATCTTCCGGAGCGATGACGGAAAGGCCGCGGTCTGGGCCGGGGCGATCGACGATCTCTGGAAACTCGGGAAACCGCGTGGCGAAGGAGGCCCCTGGAAAAATTCGGTGGTGAAAGCGGGAGTCCCCTCGGATCGCTACCTGATGACCGGATACGACAGGAAGTCCTTCACTCTCTCATCCAGCACCGCGACCACGATCCATCTCGAGGTCGATGTCGATGGAACCGGTCTCTGGATCCCCTACGCATCCTTCCCCTTGGAGGCCGGAGAAACCCACAAGGGAGAATTTCCAGATAGTTTCAGCGCCTACTGGGTTCGGGCCATCAGCGACGCCGACACCGAGGCGACCGTGCAATTTCGATACGAGTAGATCACTCCACCGGCATCCCTGATGAATCGACGGAACGGACCGTGACGAGAATGATGAGTTTGCGCTCGTAGTGGAGCTCGGTCCGGCTTCTCCCAAAACGTCCGATCAAGGGGAGGTCGCCGAGAATGGGCACCTTGTCCTCGACCGTCTGGATCTCCTGCCGAGTCAATCCTCCCACTACCAGGGTCGATCCATCAGGAATCGTAGCCACGGTCTGCATCGAAAGTCTTTCAAAAATGGGATACTGGATTTTGTTCTCGGTGACGACGACCGTTTTCGGAGGTCCCAGCGCAGGCAGAGTCCAGGTCTGCACCGGCTTTCCGAAATTTACGAACTCGTGGAACTGGTCGACCCGAGGCTCAACGAACAATTCGACATGCCCTTTCCGGCTCGATCGCTTCGCGTTGAGGGATAGAGAAACTCCCACATTCTCCGTCTCAAACACGATCGGGCTCGCGGGCTGAACCGGTGAGATCTCGCTCCCCTTCTCGGCCTCACTGGTCGATTCGACACCCTCCAGAGAGGGCGGTTGAAAACTCGTGGGATAGATAAATTCGCGAACCACCTCGATCTTTCCATCCTGTCCCGGCTTTACCACGAGCGACGGAGCACTCAGCAGATCGACGCCTTTTTGCTGATTGATGCGGCGAATCCACATCTGAAATTCGGCATCGGAGAGCACCGGCTTATCCGGGTAGAGGTCCTCTTCGTTCTCCATTTCCCCTTCCGTGATTTCGACGAACCGGGAGGTGATGTAGAAAAAGTTTCCCGCGGGAATCGCCTTGGTGTTCTTCTCCCCCGGCTCGACAGGTGCCACCTTCATTCGAACAATCAGGGAAGAATCGGAATCCGGTCCGGAAACCGGGATAACGACGCCTTTCGTCTCTCCCTTCTTTCGCGTGTAGTGCACCGAAGTCTTGCGCGACCGAGTCACGGGAGCCCGGGTCTCGTTCCGAGTTACGAGAATCTTCTTTTCTTTCCCCGCAGCGTTCTTCTTTACGAAATAGATCGGCTCTGCTTTCTCGATCGATTCCAACACCTCACGGTAGCCGATCTCCGCATCCACGGTCAGGGTTCCATTTGCGAGCACACGGGGACGAAATCGCCCGGACAATCCCAACTCGAGGGTCTCCACCTTCTCCGGGTGAGAAGGAATCACGACACTCAACTCATTGGTCTCGAACTCGGGAGCCTCTCCCGATGCTCCGACAACGGATTCGGAAATCTCTTTCGGGATACTCGGAAGCGAATACTGGACGACAGAGGGGATGTCCTGCCCCTTGCGAAATCGAGCCCACTCTCCGAGGGGAGCCGTGACTTCAGCTTCGCCCAGTGGTTTCTCGTTCCCATCGGACTCGACTGAAAAGATCGAAGCCGAGATCCGGACGATCCCGGGATCGCCCGCATGGCCGGTGACACCGAGGGCGAGCCAACTCGCTCCCAGCAACAGCATCATTCCTCTTCGCTTCCCACCCCCGTTCCATCTCATAGGTCGCTTTTACTGCAATTCTCCGCAACTGACGATGTTTAAATTCTTCATTCCCCTCATTGATTTCGGATTCCGGGATTGCCCACGACGGACAGGCAGATAGATATCTCCTATGCGTTCTCTCTGTCTCGCTCTCTTTTTCTCCTTCTTCACCCTCACCTCCGAATCGGAAGAAGAACCCAACATCCTCCTCATTTTTGCGGACGACATCGGCTACGAAGCGCTTGGATCGTATGGCGGGCTCGATTTCAAAACCCCACATCTCGATCGCATGGCTGCGGAAGGCCTTCGCTTCACGCGGGCCTACACGAGTCCGGTCTGCACTCCCTCCCGAGTCAGCCTGCACACCGGCCTGATCACGAACCATCATGGACACACCGGAGTCCTTCCCGTCCATCTCGGGACGAAGAAGAAAGTGGACTTCGAGAAAATGCCAACCTTCGCCCGGGCACTCCGCGAGGACGGCTATGCCACGAGCGTAACCGGGAAGTGGCAGCTCGCCACTCTCGAGACCTGGCCCGATCACATCCGCAGCGCAGGATTCGATTCCTGGTGTGTCTGGCAGATCTGGCTCGAGGGGGAGAAAACCGAACGGCACTGGGGCCCGGTCTACAATCATGATGGAAAAATTCGCGAAGACGTCTCCGATCGATTCGGCCCCGATGTGCTCACGGAATATGTCATCGGTGAGATGAAATCTGCACAATCCGAAGAGCGGCCCTTCTTCATTCTCCACAACGAACTGCTCCCTCACTACCCCATGATCGATACCCCGCTCGATCGGGAACTGGGTCGAGAAAAGTCCCTCGATCACATGATCGAATACATGGATCGACTCGTGGGCCAGCTCCTCGATGCTGTCGAGGACATGGGAATCCGCGAGAACACCTACGTCCTCTTCATGGGCGACAACGGCACCGAGGAAAGCTATTTCCAGAACCCAAAGGCAGGAAAGCCCGGTGAGGACAAACATACTCGGCACACTGAAGCCGGGCGGGTCAACGGAGGAAAAAAAGATCTCAACGACGCCGGGACTCATGTCCCCCTTCTCGTCTGGGGCCCGCAAACCGTTCCCCAGGGAGCGGTTTGTGACGACCTCGTCGATGTCATTGACCTGTTCCCGACCTTCCTTGACCTCGCGGCAGTCGAGACCGAAGCCTCTTCCAGGCGATTCGGCCAAAGCCTGAAACCGCAGTTTCATGGCAAACCGGGAACCGCGCGCACCTGGACTCATCAGGGTTTATCCCATGACCAAACCCTGTTCGATGGCTCCTGGAGATTGTTCCGGAAGAGCGGGAAGCTGATCGATGCCCGCAAGCTCCCGGTCGAAAAAATCGTCGAGACCGAAACCACTGAAACCAAGGCAGCCCGCGAGAGGCTCGAAAAGATCTTCGAAGAAATTTCGAGATAGTCCCGCGAGGCTATCTGCCTCCCTCACTCGCGTCGGATTTTCTGTTTCCATTCTCCCGATTTTCCCTCATCGTCCTCTCCCTCTCTCAAATTTCTATGAAACGCATCCTGATCCCGGCGTTCGCCGCCTGCTCGATTCTTCTTGGACTCTCTCTCCTCGTTGCGCAGGAGAAAAAGCCCACCGAAACCCTCAAGGTCCTGCTCGTCGCCGGCGGCTGCTGTCATGACTATGCCACCCAGCACAAACTGCTCTACGAGGGCATCCAGGCTCGCGCCAACGTTCGGGTCGATGTCTGGTGGACCGACGACAAATCGGTGAACCCTCCGCTCCCGATTTACGACGATCCCGATTGGGCCAAGGGCTATGACCTCGTGATTCACAACGAGTGTGCCGCAGGCAACAAGGACCTCAAGGTCATGAAGCACATTCTCGATGCTCACCAGACCATCCCCGCAGTGCATCTGCATTGCGCGATGCACAGCTTTCGAAACGGCACCGACCAGTGGTTCCAGCATCTCGGTGTCCAGTCGACCCGCCACGGGCCCCAGGAACCGATCGCGATCGACTACGTCGAAGACCACCCCATTACCAAGGGACTCGAAGACTGGACCACGGGAAAAGAAGAGCTCTACAACAACGTCAATGTCTTCGATATCGAGCCTCTGGCGGTAGGAACCCAGAAATACACCCGGAACGGCAAGGAGACCACCGACGTCGCGATCGTCGCCTGGACCAATGAGACCAAGGGAGCCCCCAGTTTCAGCACCACGATTGGTCACAACAACTTCACGGTCGAGGACGATCGCTATCTCAATCTTGTCACCCGCGGTGTGCTCTGGGCTGCCGGAAAGACTATCGATGACTACCTCGGATCTCCCTACACGGGGAAAAATGAAGTCACCTTCCTGAAAGGGAAACCCAAGGAGCAAAAGAAACCCCAGGCTTCCGCGACACCAGGAAAAGCGCCGAAGAACGCCACCCTCGTCACCGTGACCGCCAGCAGCGAAGAGACGGGCAAAGGGAATCTCATCTGGAAAGCGGTGGATGGAAACAAGGACACCCGCTGGTGTGCGAGCAACGCCTCCAAGCCGCAGTTTCTCCAGATCGAATTTCCGAAGCCGCAAGACATCGAGAAGATCGAAATCGCCTGGGAGAGTTCGAACAATATCTATTCTCACCGAATCGAAGGATCGGTGGACGGCAAAAGCTGGACGATGCTCTCGGATCAGAGCGGCAATCAAAAATCCGGTGATACCCAGGCCGAGGTTTCCGCCAAGGAGATTCGTTTCGTCAAGATCACCGGCACCGGTACCGACAAGGGAGGCTGGGTTAGTATTCGCGAGGTATCCATGAAAGGTCCCGGTCTCACCGCCCTCTTCCCGAAGCTCGATGAGAAACAACAGGCCGCCCTCGCCAAGGAGAAGGAAAAGGCCAACGACCCCTATGCCAAGCAGGGCAATGTGAAGCCCAAGATCGTGCAGCTCACAGAGGAAGAGGAGAAAGCGATCCTCTCCGAGGTGAAGATTCCCGACGGCTTCGAAGTTTCTCTCTTCTCGAATTCCGCAGCAGCGAATTACCCGGTCTATGTCACGGCCGCTCCCAACGGAGACCTCTATGTCTCCTCGGACGGAAATGGCTCTCTCGGGCGTGATCCGCACCGTGGTCGTGTCCTCCGCCTTCGCGACGAGGACGGCGACGGCCGTGCCGACGAGGTCACCGAATTCGTTCCCGATATCGACTCGCCTCGCGGAGCGGTCTGGGATGTCGATCGTCTCATCCTGTTGCACCCCCCTCATATCACCGCCTTCATCGACAAGGATGGGGATGGCGTGGCCGAGGATTCCCAGCGCCTCGTCGACGACATCGCCTTCGACTTTTCCGGTCGCCCTGCCGATCACACCACCAACGCTCTCGAACTGGGGATCGATGGCTGGATCTACGTCGCCGGAGGTGACTTCGGATTCGTCGAGGCCACCGGAGCCGATGGCACCAAGCTCCAGCATCGCGCCGGAGGCGTGCTTCGCTTTCGTCCCGACGGCAGCGGCCTGGAAATCTACTCCACGGGTACCCGGAACATCCTCGGCACCCCGACCAGCCCCTACCTCGACATGTTTGCCCGCGACAACACCAACGATGGAGGAGGATGGGATGTTCGCTTTCATCACTTCAGCGGCCTCGAGGCCCATGGCTATCCCCGTCTCTACAAGAACTTTCCCAAGGAGCACGTCCAGCCCCTCGCCGACTATGGGGGTGGCTCCGGTTGTGGATCGGTCTACATCCACGAACCGGGATTTCCGGAGGAGTGGAAAAATGCTCCCTTCACCTGCGACTGGGGAACCGGCGCACTCTGGAAACACACCGTGCAGCGTCACGGCGCCACTTTTGAGGAAATCACCGAACCCCAGGCCTTCGTCCGTCTCCCCCGACCCACCGACGCGGATGTCGATGGCAACAGCGCGGTCTACCAGGCGAGCTGGAAAGGCGCTACCTTCCGCTGGGCGGGTCCCGATGTCGGGTATGTCGTCAGGGTCACCCCCAAGGACTTTACTCCGGACCCGATTCCCGAGTTTGGAAAGTTGGACACCATGGAGCTGATCAAGGCTCTCGATTCTCCCAGTCACATCCGCACCCTTGCGGCGCAGCGGGAACTCCTCCGTCGTGAGTTCACCGCCACGGAAAACGAGGCCATCTTCGACCTCTTCGGAAAGCAGGACGCTTCGTTGAAAACTCGCATCGCCGCTCTCTACACCGCCCTGCTGCGGAAGGGAGCCCCCGCACCCGAGTCCTTTCTCCCGAAAATCATCGCGGTCGCCGGGGAAAACGCCGACATCGCTCCCCTCGTCGCCCGAGCGATCGGAGACGAATCGATCGAACCCGATTCGGAGGCAGGAAAAATCGCCGCCGAATTTCTCTCCTGGGGACTCGAATCGGACGATCCACGCCGCATCCTGGAGAGCCTCATTGCAGCGACGCGAAGGGAATTCGTCTCCCTCGCTCCCGCGATCGCAATTCATCTCGACAGCGGAGATCCACGGATCGCCCACACCGCCTTCCAATCGCTCGCTCGCCTCGAGGCTACCGATGCTGCCTTCGCCGTCCTCGAAAGCGACACAGCCTCCGACGCCGCTCGCGAAGGCGCCTCCTTTGCCCTGATGCGAATGCACCAGCCTGCCGTCATCGACCGTCTCATCGCTCTCGCCGACAGGGAAGAGAGAACCGAAGTTCGCCAGGGTGCGCTTTCGGCCCTCTGCCGTCTCTATCATGTCGAGGGAGAATGGAAAGGCGACTCCTGGGGAACGCGTCCCGACACACGCGGCCCCTACTACCAGCCGGAAACCTGGGAGCAGACTGAAAAGATCTCCGCCGCCCTGAAAAAGCATCTCGCCCAGGCATCCCCTGACGAAGCCACCCTTCTCGTCCGTGAGATGAGCCGGAACCGGATTCAGTCCAACGACGCCCTCAACCGCGTTCTGACCCTGGCAAAAGACAAACTGGAGATGCTGCCGGAAGCCGTGAGTCAACTCGCTGCCGCCGAGAGCATTCCCGCAGAAGGAGTGCCCCTGCTCGAGAAAGCGCTGCAGAGCGAGACTTCCGACCACGCCACGCTCGCCGCCGCGGTCGCCGCCATTGCCCGGACCGACAGCGCGGACACGGTCCCTCTCTCTTTGACCGCCCTCACCCGTCTCCAGGCGAACCTTCCCGTTTTCCAGGAAGCGATCAAGAAAGCCCAGGCAGATCCCGATCCGAACAAAGCCAAGAGCGATGGCAAGTATGCCAAGCAGGCACTCGGAAACGCTCAGAAACAGTGGGAGAACGCCCGCAAGGCTTTCCTCGAATCTCCCAAGCTGGAAAATCATCACCTTCTCGTCGAGAAGCGAGCTGCCGAAAACTTCGAGGCACCGGAAACCCTCTGGGCCAATGCCGCCCTGATTGCTCTCGCCGGGAGAAAAGGCGGCAGCCCCGAGTCGCGCGAGATGACCAACAAGACTCTCGATCAGGGATGGCAGAACCCGGAACACCGAGTCCTTCTCATCGAAGCCGCTGCCTTGATCAAGAATCGTGGTCTCGATGATCGCATCCGGATCGCGATGAATGATCCAGACCCGAAGGTCGCCAAGGCAGCCAAGTCGGCCGCGAAAACCCTCAAGATCCAGGCAGCCGGGGCCGACAAAACGCCCAAGCTCTCGAGTCTCGATCCCGCCAAGGCCGTCGAGATGATCGTCTCTCACAAGGGGAATGCCGCGCTCGGAGAAGCCGTTTTCGCCCGAGCCACCTGCGCGGCCTGTCACACCGTGAGCCAGAGCGAAGCACAGAAGGGTCCCTACCTCGGCAACATCGCCGAGACCTACAAGCGCCCCGAGCTTGCCGTCGCCATCCTCGAGCCAAACAAGACCATTGCGCAGGGCTTCAAGACCAATGTATTCACCCTCAAGGATGGGACAGTCGGGATGGGATTTGTCACCGATGAACAGGGCGAGCAGGTCACGATTCGTGACATCGCCGCCCAGGAACACACCTACCAGAAATCGGACATCGCGAAACGCGAGGAACTCCCCACCTCGATGATGCCTCCTGGACTCATGATGAACTTCACCGTTCACGAGGCCGCCAGCCTGTTGGATTACCTGGAGAAGCTTGCGAAGAAGTAAGCCCGACTTGTCGCAATAGATGGAGGGACATCGTCCCCGATGTCCGCTTGCCCTGAATCGTGCGAATTCTCTTCGTCCGCGGACATCGGGGACGATGTCCCTCCATCTCACATTCACTCCCTCCCCCGACTGCGTAACTGACAGGAGACTCGCCTCCTGTCATACTCCTCTCGAAATGACTTCGATTCGTTCGCTCGGCCTCCTTCTCGCTTTTCTCGTATCCATGGAAGTGGGGCTCGCCGTCGATTTCAATCGGGAGATCCGCCCCATCCTTTCCGACAAGTGCTTCTTCTGTCACGGCCCGGATTCCCACGAGCGGAAAGCGGATCTGCGTCTCGATACCGCCGAGGGCGCCTTTGCCGATCTCGGCGGGTATGCCGCCATCGTTCCCGGAGACCTTGAGAAGAGCGAGTTGATCGTCCGCATCCTGAGCCAGGATCCGGATGACCTGATGCCTCCACCAGACTCCCACAAGTCTCTCACTTCGGAGGAAATCGCTTTGCTCGAAAGATGGGTCGAGGAAGGCGCCCAATACGAGGTCCCCTGGGCCTATCAGAAACCCAAGGTATCCAAGCCACCCGTCGTTCAGGACAAGAACTGGCCAGCCAACTGGATCGATCACTTCGTACTCTCCCGGCTCGAGAATGAGGGAATCGCTCCCTCTCCTCCCGCTGATGACGTCACCCTGCTGCGACGCCTTCACTTCGATCTTCTCGGGCTCCCGCCGACTCCGGAGGATGTGGCCGAGTTTCGGAACGACAAGCGGGATCGTGAGGTTGTCTGGACGGACTGGGTCGATCGCCTTCTCGCCTCTCCGCATTTCGCGGAACGCATCGCCGTCTACTGGCTCGACCTCGTTCGCTATGCCGACACCGTCGGATACCATGGAGACCAGACTCACAACATCTCACCCTACCGAGACTACGTGATTCGGTCCTTCCACCAGAACCTTCCCTTCGATCAATTCACCCGTGAGCAACTCGCTGGTGACCTCCTACCCAACCCTGACAAATGGCAAAAGGTAGCTTCGGGCTACAACCGCCTTCTCCAGACTTCCCACGAAGGGGGCATTCAGGCCAAGGAATACAACGCGATCTACGCCGCTGACCGGGTCCGAAATCTCTCCTCGGTCTGGATGGGGGCCACGGTCGGCTGCGCCCAGTGCCACGACCACAAGTATGATCCCATCACGATCCGGGATCACTACGCTCTCGCTGCCTTTTTTGCCGACATCCACGACAGCGGATTCAGCGGAAACTCACTGCCTTCGAACCGTCCGCCGGAAATGCTTTTCTTCGACGATGCGACGGAAAGAGTAGTCAAGGAGGTCAAGGCAAAGATTGCATCCTTTCTCACCGAGAAACAAGCCAGCGACCTTCGTCGTTGGCAGGCAGAACTTGCCAAGCTGAAAGGACAGATCGGTAAGGCCTCGGGGAAGAAAAAGGAAACCATGGTGGCCCGGATCCAAGAGATAGAGGCCGCCCTGGCACGGACCTTGCCGGCCGATCGCAAAGAAGATTGGAAGCAACTCGAATCGGAGTTGGGGAAACTCGAAACCCGTGGGCGCAAGACCATGATCACCGAAGCAAAGCCTCCCCGTGAAATGCGAATTCTTCCTCGTGGCAACTGGCAGGACGACAGTGGCGAAATCGTTCTTCCTGCCGTCCCGGAGTTCCTGGGAGCCATTTCGTCGGAGAGTGAAGCTCTCACCCGGCTTGATCTCGCCAACTGGCTCGTCGACCCCGAGGAGGGTGTCGGCGGTCTCACTGCCCGGGTCTTCGCCAACAGATTCTGGTATCTCTTTTTTGGAACCGGTATTTCCCGCTCTCTCGAAGATTTCGGTGGGCAGGGCGAACCGCCGGTGAATCCCGAGCTCCTCGATCAGCTCGCGATTTCCTTCTACGAGAACGGCTGGGATGTGAAGAGCCTGATTCGCACCCTCGTGACGAGTCGAGCCTATCGACAAGCTTCCCTTCCTCGTCCCGAATTGACAGATCGGGATCCCTACCATCAGCTCGTTGCCCGACAGGACCGTTATCGACTCCCTGCCGAATTCTTGCGAGACAATGCGCTCGCCGTCAGTGGACTGATTCAGCTCTCCACCCAGTTCGATCAAGTTTCGCTTCAAGGTCAGCCGAGCGCCCGCCCCTACCAGCCCAAAGGTTACTTCCGTCACCTCAACTTCCCGACACGAACCTATCAACACGACAAGGACGCTTCCCAATACCGTCGCGGTGTCTATGTCCACTGGCAGCGAATGTTCCTTCATCCCATGATGAAAGCCATGGATGCGCCGAGTCGGGAAGAATGCACCGCCGAGCGCCCCCGCTCCAATACTCCCAACGCGGCGCTGGTCCTGCTCAACGACCCCACCTTTGTCGAAGCCGCCCGCGCCCTCGCTGAGCGCGCACTCGCCGAAGCCGGGAAATCAAACGAGGAGAGAATCGAATTTTTGTTTCTCGAAACGGTCTCCCGCTCCCCGAAGGAGAAAGAACTCCGCCTCCTCACCAATCTCCTTGAACTGACGATCTCCGAGTATGAATCGAATCCGGAACTGGCGAACCGGCTCCACGAAACCGGAATGCACGCCAACAATTCTGAAGTAGACCCGACCAACTTGGCCGGCTGGACAGCCCTTGCGCGAGCGGTGCTCAATCTAAGCGAATTCACGACCCGAAACTAGGCGGGACTGATTTCGGATCGTGACTCGAATTCCTTTCCTACACCCGCGCAGCAATGGCGGTCGTGACGATCGAACTCAAGGGCATGAGAACGGCAGCGAGGAGTGGATTCATCATGCCGAGGACACAGAGAGAAACCGCAATCAGGTTGTAGGTGATCGCGGTCAGGAAAATAATCCGGATCAGCTTCTCACGCCTTGCCCTACTCTGCAGGAGTTCACCGATGGCGTGAAAACCACGCCCGGTAAACACAAAGTCCGCTTTGCTTTCGACCGCCCGGATTCCCGTTGCCGGGGCACCGGTCACGCCGGCGGCAGCAAAGGCGAGACTGTCATTTCCTCCATCTCCGACAAACAACGTTCCATTTCCTCCTTGGGCCTCAATGCGTGCCGCCTTTTCTGCCGGAGAGAGATTGCAGCTGACTTCGTCGAGCGAGAGCCCCAGGGCTCTGGCGGTTGATTCCACCCGCTCTTCGTCGGGATCCCCACTCAGGATCTGCAGGTGAAACCCAAGCGACTTGAGATCGCGAAGCTGGGCCACCGCACCTTCCCGGATCGATTCGCTGATCCGGAACGTGCAAATCGCCCTGCCATTGCACGAAAAAACGCAATCCCCCTGCCCGGCACTCTCCGTGTCGAGTGCCCAGTTTGCCTTCCCCAATTTCCAATGAAGGTCTCCCTCTTGAAATTCCACACCACTCCCCGGCACCTCTCGGACTCCTTCGTCCGGCGCTACCGACGCCAATCCGTAGCGAGCCGTAATCCCCTCATGCAGCGCTTTCCCGACCGGGTGAGCATTGTTCATCGTGAGGCTTCTCAGGACCTGCCGCTCGTCTTCGGAAAGCGTTTCGAGGACCTCGGGATTCTCCAATTTCTGCACCGGCTCGGTGAGCGTTCCGGTCTTGTCAAAGGCGAGCCTCGTCACGCTTCGCAAGCGTCCCCAGAGAGAATGCTGACGAATGAAAATCCCTCGATTCTTCAGCTTGGAGAGAAGCATTTCGTCGAGCAGAGGCAACGCAAGCCCTAGGGCACAGGGACAGGACACGACGAGGACGGAGATCATGACCTGCAAGGCCGGAGCAAGCCCTTTCCCCAGGGCGATCCAGCCGAACCCACTGAGGAAGGCGACCACGAGAACGATGATGAGATAGATTTTCAGGATGGGGTTTCCTCGGTGCACATTGGCATCCACCTCCTCACCTTCGGAAGAAGGGTCCTCCAGCAGGCTCTCGAGGAATGAGCCCGAAAAGGCCTCACGAGCCCGAACGCGAATCGCGGTCGCACTTCCATTTTTCGCCCCGGCCGGAACGACCTGGCCATGGACAAAGGGGACGGGTTCGGGCTCTCCATTGATCCAATCCAAACGAACGCGAGCGGACTCGGCTTCCAGGTTCGACTCGACCGGAATAAGCGCGCCCGGTTGGATCTCGAGACAATCCTCCGCTTCGATCCGATGGATGGGAATCTTTTCCCTCGCCCCCTTCTCCCTGATCCGAAACGTGACCGAGAGATCCCGCTCTCGTGCTCTCAATTGACGTCGGTTTTTCTCAAGGAGACGGAGGTGCAACCAACGCCCTCCCAGCATGAGAAAGGCAAAAGTCGCGACAAAGTCGTAGTAGAGCATCTCCTCGATCCCGAAGAGCATCCCTCCAAGCGACCCCAGGTAGGCGACGATGAGTCCCAGCGAGATCGGCACGTCCATGTGAAGCGTCCGCATCTTGAGAGCGGCCCAGGCGCGCTGGAAAAAGTAGCTTCCTCCCACCGCCATCGCGAGTGAGGCCGAAGCAAAGGCGACCAGGGAAAACAATCGCGCAAACTCACTGGTCGCTTCCATCCCGAGATAGGCAGGCAGGGAGAACGCCATCGCATTCATCGCCAAACCGGCTGTCAATCCGAGACGAGTCAAGAGAGAGCGGCTCTCGCTCTGCGTGTCCTCGTCGAGATCATTGACCAGGCCGGCCGGATAGCCATAGCGATGGAGGTCAGCGATGAAGTCGAGAATCGCGAACTCACCCGGTGTCCACCACAGTGTCAGGATGGAGCGGGACGTATCGGAATTGATCTTGAGCGCACCGGGATAGTGTCGGAAAAGATGGTCGATCAGCCATACGCAGGCGGTGCAGGAGAGGTTTCCGACACGAAGACGAAGCCGGGCGGCGCCATTCTTCTCCCTGGCCGCCTTCTCGACCAAATCCACTTCTTCCTCCAGCTCGGCAAGGAAGTCGCCAGCTGGCTCGGCGTTTTCGACCGGCTGGAGTTTCCGTTTTCCAAGAAGATCGTAGAAGGACTGGAAACCGCCGGACTGAATCAACTCGTAGACGACGCGACAGCCCGCGCAACAGAAAGTCTCCGTTTCAAAACGGGGAATGAACTCCGTGCCACAGTGCTGACAACTCCGTTTCCCCTCCCCACAGGAACGGCCGCCCGAGGCTGCCTCCGTCGTGGACAAAACGGGTGACGGCACCGCGTTTGCAGCGCGGGACGCCGGGGGAGTCACCACGGAAGATCCTTTGCTCATTCCGTCTCCAATTCCAAATCGCAACGACAACTCGAACCGTCAGCACCCTCGCCCGTCGAAGCCGCTCCAATGAAAGAAAAGTGCCAGAGCAGGGATACCGCCGCGACACAGGCGAGCGACTTCTTGGCAATGAGGAAGCCCCTAGCTCCGAGTTTCTGACTCATCCAGGAGGAACCCACCTGCACGGCCCAGATACCGGGAATCGCTCCAAGACCGAAAGCGAGCATGATCTCGACACCGCGGATCGCCGAACCACTGGCGAGGGACAGCCCCATGATGGCGTAGAGAGGGCCACACGGCAAAAGAGGCGTTGCAAACCCGATAACAGAAGCACGAACCGGTTGAGAAAACTTCAGCGTCCGCATCCGGATCTGCATCATTACCTTCCCCACTCCCGGGATCGCGCCCAGCTTCTTATCCAAGCCTAACACAATCGCAAAAAGAAAGATGATAAGGAGAAGTGGGAGCCAGGAGATCCCCGCAATCGTGACCTCCAGTCCCAGCCGACCTCCGATCCACCCCATGATTCCGCCGGCGGTGGAGTATCCGAGCAAACGAAACGCGTGATACAGCCCGACCGAAGCGAGGGCAGGTCCTTTGCCGGCAATCCCTAGGCCACAGGTGAGAAGTCCACACATCCCCGCACAGTGAAGAGTCGTCGCGAGGCCTGCGACGAACAATCCACCGAGGGTCAGGGTCTGTGGATCAATGGCTGTCATCAGGGACTATCGTTTCGATCGCCACCGACTCAGGGCGATGTTCGCTGGCAAGCTTCAAGAGAAAAATCCAACCCGAAATCAGGACCACGAAAGCAATGACAATCAGGATCCAGGGTCGTTTTCGTAGGGTATTCTTCATCTTATTCTTTCTTGAGGGTGTAGGCACTGGGACCGACAAAATCGATCGCGTCGCTGATGGTGAAATCGCCCGGGGTGACCGCAGCCTCCACGGTGAAATGAAATTCGCCTTCGTAACTGTCGGTTGGCACCTGGACGATGAAGGTCTTCATCGTTTCCTCCCCTGCGGCGAGGGTGACAGTGCCTTCCAAGCCGGCTACGACAGCCCCGTCAGGAAGACCGATAAACTCGAGTTCGAAGGTGGTCTCTTCCGTCTGCTTGGTGATCAACTGCAGGCGGAACTGATTCCGGACCCCATCCTCAGTCCGGTAGTAGGGCTGGCCCGACATCCGGATGATCTCGACCTTGGCGGAATGAAGGCCACCGACAACGATGGACAGAAACGCTGCACCGAGGCAGAGAAAGGCAGTGTAGAGAAGAATCCGGGGACGAATGATTTTCCTCTTCTTCCCCTCGAGCCCATTCAAGGAATCGTATCGGATCAGGCCCGGGTCCCGGCCGGTCTTGTCCATGATCGTATTGCAGGCGTCGATGCAGTTGGCGCACCCGATGCATTCCAATTGCAATCCGTTCCGGATATCGATCCCCGTAGGACAAACCTGCACGCAACGGTTACAGGCAACGCAGTCCCCTGCATTGGGATCCGACTTCTTGCCCCGGGGCTCGCCACGCTTCTCATCGTATCCGATGATGATCGTATCATCGTCGGTCAACGCGGACTGAATCCGTCCATAGGGACACATGATGATGCAGAACTGCTCGCGAAACCAACTGAAGGAAAAGTAGAGGCAGACCGTCAAAAAGACCATCACCCCGAAAGCCTTCGCGTGGTTCATCGGCGACTCCTGCATGTAGCTGTAGAGCCGCGGGATGGAAACAAAGTAGGAGATGAAGATGTGTGCGATGATCAGCGAGATCAGGACATAGGCTGAATGTTTGATCACTCGCTTGAAGACCTTCGAGCGGGTCCAGGGCGCCGCATCGAGACGTCTCCGCTTCGTCGCATCGCCATCGATCCATCGCTCGACACGGCGGTAGAGGTGTTCCAGAAAGACGGTGTAGGGACACGCCCAGCCACACCAGAGTCGGCCGAAGAGCGCAGTGACGTAGAACAGAGAAAAGCCCAGCCCTGTCAGGAGAAAGAAACCGATCCAGAGATCCTCCGCGAGAAAGGTAAGCCCAAAGAAATGAAACCTCCGCTCGGCCAGGTCGAGGAACACCGATGGGTTCCCGTTTATCGGGATCCAGGGGAGGAGGACGTAGATCGCGAGCAGCAGGATCCCGAACACACGCCGCCACAGGGTGAACTTTCCTGAGACGTCGGCGGGGTGGAGGAAGTTCCTCGACCCGTCTTTGTTGATGGAGGTGAGAGAGGTGAGGTTGGGTTGTTTCGCGGGGGAGGGCATGAGGAGGAGGAGGAGGAGGTCGCGGAACGAGGCTGCATGGCGGAAAAAATCAGCTGGATTGTTTTCTCAGAATGTAAGCAACGACCTGAGCGATCTCGGACCCACTGAGCTGGGAGGACCAGGCGATCATTCCCTTGGTGACGTCGGGAGATCCGTTTGTCACGATTTTCATGATATCCAGCGGCTTGTTTCCGTAGAGCCACTCTTCATCGGTCAAGGACACGCCGGGAAGAGCCACCCCTGCCATGGTCGCCGAAAGATCCAGTCCGTGACAGGCTGCACACTTGGTCTCGAAGATCGCCTGACCCGCCGCGGTATGCGATGTATCGGTGCTCATTTCCATGAGCGATTCGTCGTTGATCGATGCCATCATCTTGTTGAGCTCAGCCTGCTTCTTTTCCTCGATGACCGCGATTTGACCCTC
This sequence comes from Verrucomicrobiales bacterium, assembly GCA_029213195.1. GTDB lineage: Bacteria > Verrucomicrobiota > Verrucomicrobiia > Verrucomicrobiales > DEV007 > Arctic95D-9. Next base: position 36,163 of record JARGNI010000001.1, on the reverse strand, counting down.
GAGTTTCTCGAAGTCATCCGGGATATCGATCGGCAGCTGGTAGTAGGCCACCCAGGCAAAGACAAACCACACCATGGTGATGTAGAGGGTGAACAACCACCAGTTCGGCAGTTTCTGGTCATACTCCTCGATCCCGTCATACGTGTGATCGCGGAGAATAATGGAGTCTGAGGAATCAGTCTTTTTGCTCATGAGAAGTTTCTTCGTCGGAATTAATGGATTCTAGGAGAGTTTCGTCATCCTGGAGAGGAAGGGAGGAAATCCTTTCAATCTCGGACTTCTTCATGCAGATCGCGCGAATCACGATCACGAGAAAGACTCCCGCCACGAGGGCAAAGCAGATATAGGGGACCCACTCATGCCAATTCTCCAGGGCTACGCGTTTAAACATTCTTCGATTCGTTTAGAAATTCAGGGGTTCTGGGCGACGGGAGTCGTGGCTCCCTCCTCCGAGTCGGTGACCTCCTCTTCGGAGTCCTCATTCATTCGGAGTTTGTCAGGGATTCCTGGCTTGAAGATTCGAGGCTCGATGGGATCGGCATCCTTCGGAACCACATCCTCGTAGGAGCCCAGTTTCTGAAGATAGGCGATCAGAGCGATGATCTGCTTCCCGGCGAGGTGATCCCGGGCTTCTGCCGGACTACCCGGCTCGTCGACTCCTTTCTCGGGAACGATCTTCACCTCTTCGTCGACAAGACCCTGCGCAATTTCAAGCGCCTGCTCACGAGCATGCTGCTCGATCTCTTCCGGAGTCATGATCGGGAAAGGAACCCCGAGCCGCTGCTGCACCGCAATCTTACCAGGAAGAGACTTGAAGTCGGTCTTCTTGGTGAAGAGCCAGGGATAATTCGGCATCCGGGATTGCTGGTTGATACTTCTCGGGTCGAGCATGTGGAGGTAGTGCCACGAGTCACCTCGCATACCACCCTCGCGAGCAAGATCAGGACCGGTCCGCTTCGATCCCCACTGGAAGGGGTGATCGTAGATCGACTCCCCGAGACGGGAGTAGTCCCCATACCGAAGGACATCGGGAACGAGGGTTCGGATCATCTGCGAGTGACAGTTGTAACACCCCTCACTGATGTAAACATCCCGTCCCGCCAGTTCCAGCGGCGTGTAGACCGACTGGAGACGATCCTCGATATTGACGGCACGGTTCACGGTAATCGTGGGCACGATTTGAATGATTCCTCCGAGGGCCGCCGCAATCAAAACGAGGACCGAAAACGGCAGGTAGTTCTCCGAAAGCTGGTCATACCACTTCGACCATCCCTCCGAGTTCTGCTTGAATCGATACACCGCATAAGCCGAGAAACCGAGTGTGCAGAGGAGCGCCATGTGACTGGCTCCGGGAGGAAGGAAGAACCAGAGAATCCCGAAGAAAAGGCCCCAGAAAGTGAGCGCGATCGGATCGTTCTGGAAGGCAGCCTTCCAGGTCATCTTGTCTTTGTCCGAGTCGATCTCTTCGAAGACTTCGCGAGTCTCGTTCACGGGAGAACCGGATTTGGCCGTTTTCCAGATGTTCACGACGAGAAGGACGAATCCAATGAGATAGAGCGTTCCACCGATGGCTCGGGTAAGCATGAGCAACTGGATCTTGTCGACCGTCTGCACGAACTCATTCACGAGACGAGTTCCGGTAGGATCGGTCTCATTGAGCATGAGCCCCTGGATAATTCCCGCAAACCAGAGCGAGGCGACGTAGAGTAGGATTCCCACCAAGCCGATCCAGAAATGCATGTTTGCCAGACTCTTGGACCACAAGGGTTTCCCCCATAGCTTGGGTGCCATCCAGTAGAACATGGCCGCCGCCATGAATCCGTTCCAACCGAGCGTTCCACTGTGAACGTGCCCGACGATCCAGTCCGTGTAGTGGGCGAGAGCACTGACCGAGCGGATCGAGAGGAGCGGCCCCTCGAAAGTCGACATTCCGTAGAACGTGATACTCGCGACGAAAAACTTGATGACCGGGTCGGTTCTCAGCTTGTCCCAGGCTCCGCGGAGTGTCAGGAGTCCGTTGAGCATTCCACCCCAGGACGGAGCCCAGAGCATGAGGCTGAAAAACATCCCCAGCACCTGGAGCCACTTGGGAAGCGCCGTATTGAGGAGGTGGTGAGGTCCGGCCCAGATGTAGATAAACACCAGCGACCAGAAGTGAACGATCGAGAGCCGATAGGAGTAGACGGGACGTCCACAGGCCTTTGGCAGAAAGTAATACATGATCCCGAGAATCGGAGTCGTGAGGAAAAAGGCCACCGCGTTGTGACCATACCACCACTGGACAAGGGCATCCTGCACACCGGCAAAGACGGGATAGGAATGTGTCAGGCTCGTCGGAATCTGCAGGTGGTTGACGACGTAGAGCATCGTCACCGTAATGATCGTGGCGATGTAGAACCAGAGCGCAACGTAGAGCGACTTCTCGCGGCGAATCTTGAGGGTGAGGAAAAAGTTCGCCCCGAATACCAACCAGATCACCGCGACCATGATGTTGATCGGCCAGATCAACTCGGCGTACTCTTTTCCTCGAGTGAGACCCGCGGGAAGCGTCACGGCCGCAAAGACAATGATGAGCTGCCACCCCCAGAAGTGGATCTTCGACAGCATATCGGAGAACATCCGAGTCTTACACAGACGCTGCGTCGAGTAGTAGACCCCGCAGAACATCATGTTTCCGACAAAAGCAAAAATGGCGGCGTTCGTATGCAGCGGTCGGAGACGACCAAAAGTGAGATACTCGACCCCCTCACTCTGAAACAATCCGAAAGTGATCCATTCCAGGAACTTTCCGTTCATCTGCCAGAAGTTGAGTTGGAAAGCGATCAACGCTCCCACCAACATCGCCACGACCGACCAACCGATCGAGGCGATCATGAACCACCTCGTAATCTTGTCGTCGAATTCGATCGTTACTTTTCGGCTCGTGCCGCTATCACTGGTCATCTTGGCTTGTAGTGTGGTTGGTATCAGTCAAAGAAGAGGAGTTCTCATTCCGCACCGAAGACTCCCCCGCTGCATTTGAGCCGGTGGCTCGCGCAGGTTCCTCATCGAGGAATGGGAGAAGCGCATCCTGATCCGCGCAGGAATCGCCGTTCTGTCGCACCCGCAGGAAAAGCAGGAGAAAGAGAACCGCGAAGAGAACGCTGAACAGGGTGGTCAGAAAGATAACTTCCATGAAAAAGCCCCCATGCGGGGTCATGGCAGACAATGCGCGGTGAGCCTGGAATCTGCTCCGCATTTTTGGTGATACCCTGTGCACAACTTGCCGTGATCTACTGACAAACCCACCGCGACTAGCAGACAGCCGAAAGACCGAGAGAAAATTTCCCGGGTCCACAAAGACTCAGCCTTCGCAAATTTGAAAATTTCCGCTTGCCGAAGAATCACGGTTGAGGCAAAATTTTAATTGAATGAATTTATTGTAATTATCATACTATTTTGGTATCTTAGGTAAGCTCGTATTCAATCCTCCCCATGACACCCGGGATTCACTCCTGCACCCCAACAGAATCGCTCGGCTGCGGATCCACCGGAGAAGTCTTTGCGGTCGCCGAAGCCTCGAATGTGGTGCTGAAGCACTATACTGCGATGTCGGTAGACCGGGGCCTGCTCGCACGCAGTTTCCGAGGAAGAGAACGCATGCCGGAGATCGACGGCATGGAAACACTTTACGACCACTCCCTGTCCAGCTCACCCTCGGCAGCCCTGTTGGAGAAAGTCAGCGGGAAAACTCTTGAAGAAATCGTTCCCCTCAAGGAAGTGCAGGCTTGGGAAGTTATCCGCCGGATCGCAGACGCTCTCGGTCATGCCCACAAATACGGGGTCATTCATGGCCACCTCCACCCTGGAACGATTCGGGTTCGGGAAGAGAAGGAGGAGCTCCACCCCGTCGTTCTCGACTTTTCGACGGGTCTCGTCGGCGAAATTCACCATATCGATCTCGGAGATTCGCTCTTCTACGCTGCGCCGGAACAGCTCGTCAGCGGCGGAAAGGACTGGGATGAAGGCGCTGCCCAGAAATGGGATGTCTACAGCTTCGGGCTCATTGCCTATCATCTCATCCATGCCGACCTTCCTCGTGGAATGCATTTCCTGAAACACCATCGCAAGGAAGTCGCGCACCAATCGGGAATCCCGGTTCGCCCCGACGTGGATGCCTACCTGGAAGAGGTGCAATCCCATCCCAAGATCCCGTGGGGTATCAGCCTGACCGTCTCCCGCGAGCACAAACTGCTTCGCGAAATCATCGAACGCTGCCTGGCCCTCGATCCCCATGAGCGCCCCGTCGACATGCGGGAAGTCTGCGGTCTCTTTCGCGACCTCGATCACCAGTTTGCCTTGGAACATGCAGAAGATCGCGTCACCAGGGAGCGCTTGAAGCAGAAAGGAAAGCTGATCGGAGCGCGTTCGTTGGCCGCCTGCCTCGGCATCTCTTTCTTCCTCGCCTCCTACTACCTGGTCGATTACCTCAAGAAATCGAATTTCTTTCAGAACAAGGTGAGTGAGCTTGATCAGGTTGTCCTGACTCAGAAGGCTACGATTGACCATCTCGACGAGCGTTGGGCGGAAACCGAGCTGGATTTGAAAACCTCACGTGCCGCCGCCGATTCCTTTTTCCAGCGGATGGCACAGGGAGACGCCGCAGGCGGAAGCGGAGTCTCCACCCTCAAGGAAGATGACCTCGAGAAATCCCGGGTCTACTACCTGAAAACTCTCGAAGATGTGAGAGCACAGGAGGACTCCGCACTGGAACAGGGACGAGCCCTCCACAGCCTCGCCCATATCGAACGGAAAATGGAGATCCGGGAAAAAGCGGCCCTTCATTTTTCGGACGCCGCAGAAGTCTTTTCCTCCGCCCTCGAGAATCCGGACTCGACTCTGGAGCAGAAACTCGATATCCGCCTGCGACTGGCCGACTGTTACGAGAACTTGGCCTCTCTGGAAACCAACTTGGTCGGTGCGGAAGCTCTCTCTCACCTCCAGAAAGCCGTCGCCCAGTTCGAGGAAGCCCTGCGGCTCGAACCCGACAACGTGGAAACCGTCTCACGCCAGGCCGCGACCAGCTTTCTCCTCGGAAGAGCCTATGATGCTCACGAGGCCTACTCTCGTGCGATCGAGGCCTATTCCCGCTCCGCGCAGCTGGCCAACGACCTGCAGAAAGGCGCGTCCGAACCTTCCAACTCTCTCACCGACTTGATCGGGCGTCTCCAGTTCAGTGCGGCCCTGTCCCTCGAAAAACTGGCCAAGCACCAGGAAGCGATCGATGCCCACATCGCCTCCATGGAAACCCTTGAGAAACTCCGGGACATCCACGGTTTCACGCCGCTTCAGTCCGTACAACTGGCTAGCAGCTATCTTCACCTGGGCAACCTTTTCCGAAAACAGGAAGCCACGAGCGAAGAGCAGGACCAACTCTTCAATGAAGCGCTTCGACTGCTCACTCCTCTGAACACTTCGAATCCGGGAGATGTCGAAGTCGCGGCCCTACTCTGCCAGAGTCTCAATGAGCTGGGGGAACTGGAGCGAACCGAAGGCCGGTGGTCCGACGGCTACAAACTCTCGGTCCGGGGTATCGAAGCGCTCAAGGCGGCTCTTGAGCAATCGGAAACTCCACCCGCCTCCGGACTCTGCATCCTCGCCGAGAGCCGGCTCAGGCTTCTCGCCTTTCTTGACAGTGAAGAAGAGGCCGCTCGCAATGTCATCACTCGAGGAGTGGAAACGGCCGGCCAGATCCAGGAAACGCTCAACCGAGAGGACCCAGCCATCGAGGAGCCGATGCGCTCCCTCTATCGAAAGCGACTCATCAGCATCTTCGGAAACTATGCCGAGCGTTGCGAAGATCTTGGCGAAGCCGAGTTGGCCCGGGAGTGCCGCGAAAAAGCGGCCCTCCAGATCGCGGCCGTAAACTCCAGCGACCAGCTCATCATCGAGTAGGTCTCAGTCCTTCCCTTGTCCTTTCGCCTTGTTCTTTGGCTTGGCTTTCTTTCCCGGCTTCTTGCCCAGCCACTCCCCGGCGAAATAGTCCACGCGCCGTTGGGCCTCGCTTTTGGGAGAGACCGTTTTGAGGTTCGCTGGATCCAGCGGATACGACATCGTCGAGTTCTCGTGAAAGTAGGCCGCCGCGTTGAGGGCGATGAGATGCTCGACCGGGTGATCGCTATCGTTGACGACTTCGATGATCACTTCTCTCGGATCAATCTTGTTGATCCCTCCGAGGAATTCCGCAGCCCGCACCCGAACCATGCGATCGTCATCCTTGAGCAAGGGGCGAATCGTGCCAACCAGCTCAGCAGCGCGCTCCCCAAACGAGGCACAAACCGTGGCAGCCCAGTAGCGCTCGACGGGATCCTCGGAAATGGCCGCGCCCTCGATCTTCTCCCGAGCGTCGGCTACCGGAAGAAACATGAGATTGGCGAGATCGATCAGTTTCGCAATTCGCTCCCGGTGCTCCTGCCCGAAGCCAACCGGGTCGTCCATGGCGTCATCGTAGAGAACGTTCTCCGGGAAGAAGCTGAGATCCGGCATCGCCTTGAGCTTCTTCGTCAATTGCTCCCGCATCACCACAAGCCGTGCCTGCTGGGAGGCATCATCGGCGAGGTTGTTGACTTCGTGAGGATCGGTCGAGAGATCGAAAAGCATCTCAGGTCCCTTCGGTTCGAAAAAGAGACGCTGATCCGAGCCGAGTTTCCCCTGGTCGAAGAGCTCTCGCCACTCGCGATAGGCCAGCATCCGGTAGCGGTAGTTGTTCTGCATTCCGTCCGGATAGTAAGGCTGAAAACTCCTGACATACTTCCAATCCCCGACCCGAAGGGTACGAATCATCTCATACTTCTCATCGAAGCGGTCGGCATATCCGATCACGGAATCGCGTTGCGACAACTCGGCCAGGTCGACGTCGGCTCCGAGGAATGCGCTTCCATCCATTCCCTCGGGAACCGCAACCCCTGCGAGTTGCAGAGCTGTCGGTCCGAAATCAATGAAGCTTACGAAACCCGCCGTTGTCGCCCCCGGAGCGAGGGGAGCCAGCTGCTTCCAGTTTTCCGGAATCCGGACGACAAGGGGAACATGAAGCCCCGATTCGTAGGCATACCCCTTTCCTCGTGGGAGAACTCCCCCATGATCTCCGAAATAGAAGATGAAGGTATCTTCGAGAAGGCCGTCTTCCTCAAGCTTCTTCACCGTCGCGCCCACGATGTCATCGGCCTTCTGAATATTGTCGAGATAGCGAGCATAGGTATAGCGAAAGAGTGGAGTGTCCGGGAAGTAGGGCGGCAACTTTACCTCGGCCGGATCGTGCTCAGTCTTGTCGTTCTGATAGGAGCTCTCCGAAAAATGGAGCGAACTCTCGTGCGTCACCCCATGACTCTCCATGTGAAAGAAGGGCTGATCGGTTTCGGGCCGATTCCGCCACGTCGCCGATTTCGAAGACTCATCCCAGGTTCCCGGAGTCTCCACGCAGTTGTAGTCTTTTTTCGAATTGTTGGTTGTGTAGTAGCCCGCCTCACGGAGATAGGCCGGAAAGAGTTTGAGCTCGTCGGGAAGCTCCGCCAGCTTGCTTCGACGGTGAAACTGCGTCCCAATGCGAGGCGCGAGGCACCCGGTCGCCAACGTCGTCCTCGCGACCGAACACACCGGCGAGTTCGAAAATGCCCGGGTAAAAGTGATCCCATGCTCGGCCAGACTCGCGATGTGGGGCGTCTCTGCTCCCGCCTCATCAAACAGCTTGAGGTAGTGCTTTGAATTGTCCTCGGAGACAATCCAAACGATATTGGGACGCTCGGCAGCAAACGAAACTCCGGAGGCCAGGAGAACAAGGAGAAAGAATGATCGGAATCGCATGGGGGGACTCTTGCCGGAATCCATCGTTTTGGCCAGCCCGAATTGCCCCCCGCCCCTCCCGACTCGTAACGTATTCACGATGCCCAAAGCCGCTCCCAGCCCTGATCCCTTTCCCCTCCATGTCGAGAAGGGCGATGCCTTCCTGCCCGACTTGGGACTCTGGCTGGACCCGCATCGCCCGCGGGATTTCGCCTTTGTTTCGCATGCGCATGCCGATCACTTCGCCCCCCATGGAAAGACGATCTGCTCCTCGGCGACGAGGCACCTGATCGAGTCTCGCTTCGGGAATCGGGAAGCAAATTTCCTGAGTCTCGACTTCGGGGAATCATACGAACTGGAGACCGGCGATGAAGTCGAGCTTTACCCCGCGGGTCACATCCCCGGGTCGTCGATGCTCTGCATCACGAGCGGGAAAACCGGGAGAAAACTGCTCCACACCGGCGACTTCAAAACCCGCCCAGCCCTCGGCGCCGAAACCATCGAGATCCCCCAGGCCGATCTCGTCATCATGGAAACCACCTTCGGGATTCCCCGGTTCCGGCTTCCTCCTGCTGAGACCGTGATTGCATCGATGACCAAGTATGCTCGCGAGGCGATCGAGGACGAAGAGATCCCTATCTTCATGGCCTACTCGCTCGGGAAAGCCCAGGAGATCCTGCTCGCGCTCCACGATTCAGCTCCGGAACTCCGCTTCCAGGTTCATCCATCGGTCGCCAAGATGAACCAGGCGGTCGCGGAACTGGGATATCCCCTCCCCGAATGCGAAGTCTTCTCGCCGAAGGAAAAAAGTGCGGCCGGGTATGTGCTCGTGATTCCTCCCAACGCCGGAAAGAGTCGCGCCATCCGCCAGCTCCGAAAGAAAGCGCGACTGGCGATGATCAGCGGCTGGGGAATGGATCCCAGCGCTCGCTACCGCTACCAGTGCGACGAGGTCTTCCCACTCTCTGATCATGCCGACTACGACGACCTTCTCGCCTTCGTCGAGTCGGCGTCTCCTCGGAAGGTCCTCACGATTCACGGCTACCGAGACGAATTCGCCCGTGATCTTCGAACTCGCGGAGTCGAGGCCTGGCCGCTCTCGGGAGCGACCCAACTCGAACTGGCACTCGACCCCACCACCCACTCGACAGGGTCAAGTCCCACCCCCAACCCTGTTGACTCAGCAGAGGAAAGGCCTGCCTCGGAATTTTCCGACTTTGTGCAAGTCTGCGAACGGATTCAGGCAACAACCGGGAAAAAGAAAAAGCAGGAGGTCCTTGCCGAGTTCCTCTCCGGGTTGCCCGAGAAATCTCTCCGCATCGCGGTTCGACTACTCGCCGGGACGCCTTTTCGAGGCGAAAAAATACGGCGCTCCACCCAGGTGGGCTGGGCACTGATCCGCCAGGCGCTCCTCGACCTCACCGGCCTCACCCTTGCGCAATACCGACAGGTTTCGAACACGCAAGCCGACGTCGTCCGCACCACCTACCTGATCCTGCAGGGACACACCCAACCGATTCCCCATTCGCTGGGAGAAATTCAGGATTTTCTTGAAACGCTCGCCGAGTTGTCCGGGCAGTCCGACAAAACGAAGTGCCTTCGGGAAGAACTGGCGACCTGTCATTTCTCGGAAGCCGCACTCCTCGTCGGAATCCTGACAGGCGATCTTCGCATCGGTCTCAAGGAAGGATTGCTCGAAGAATCGATCGCTGCCACCTTTGACTCCCCTCTCGCGAGGATCCGCGAAGCCCACATGCTGACCGGTGATCTCGGAGAGGTCGCACAGCTTGCCCGCGAGAACCGACTCGAGGAAGCCAGTGCGCGCTGGTTCACCCCACTCCGAGTCATGCTCGCAAGTCCTGAAGAAACGGCGGAGGACATCGTCGCCCGATTGGGAGCGTCGAGCGAACCAATTTGGCTCGAAGACAAGTTCGATGGGATCCGCGCCCAACTGCATCGCCGAGGAGACGAGGTGGAAGTCTATTCACGTGATCTACGCCCCCTCGGAGAGGAATTTCCCGAACTGTTCGCAGCAGCGAGAGAGCTCTCCGCAGATGTCATCCTCGATGGAGAGATCATTGCCTTCGAAGAGGGAAAGAAGCTGACTTTCTTCGATCTCCAGAAACGACTCGGAAAAAAGAAGATCGCTTCCCAGGGCGACCTCTTCTTGGGAGATGCGATCCCGATTCGCTTCATCGCTTTCGACATCCTCGCCATCGATGGGCAAAGCCTCCTGAATCGGCCACTCCGAGAGCGTCGCAAGGCATTGGAATCGGTCGAAATGAGCGTTGGGATTCGGCGATGCGAAGTCTTCGCCGCAAAGACCGCCGCGGAGGTCGATGATCAATTCAATGCCGCCCGACGTCGTGAAAACGAAGGCCTCATCGCAAAGGATCCCGAGAGCGTCTACTCACCCGGTCGTCGAGGAAAGCAGTGGCTCAAGCTCAAGAAGGCAATGCCGACCCTCGACGTGGTCGTCGTCAAAGCGCAACAGGGCCACGGCAAGCGGGCCCACGTTCTCAGCGACTACACCTTCGCCCTGCGGGAGGAAAGCACGGGCGAACTCCTCGTTCTCGGCAAAGCCTACTCAGGTCTGACCGACGAGGAGATCGAAGAGTTAACGACCCATTTCGAGAGTCGAACCCTTGAGAAAAAGCGCAATGTCAGGACAGTGGAGCCTGACATTGTCCTCGAAATCGCCTTCGACTCGATCCAGCCGAGCAAGCGGCACAGTTCGGGTCTCTCCCTGCGATTTCCCCGCATCAAGGCGATCCGCCGGGACAAGACCCCAGCGGATATCGACACCCTCAGCTACGCTCGGAAACTGGCGGGAGTCGATCCCTGAGCAAGAAGAGCCGCGAAATCAGAGTCGAGCCACGACGGCATCTCCCATTTCGGTAGTACCGACCTTCTTCTGATCGTCCGCGCCGGTATAGATATCCCCAGTGCGATACCCATCATCGATGACCGCCTTGACCGCGGAGTCGATCGCGTCGGCGGCTTCGTTGAGGCCAAACGAAAAACGCAACATCATGGCGGCGGAAAGGATCTGGGCAATCGGATTGGCAATCCCCTGCCCCGCGATATCGGGAGCGGATCCCCCACTCGGCTCGAAAAGTCCGAAGTAGAGTCCATCGCCCTTGCTCTCGCCAAGGCTGGCACTGGAAAGCATCCCGAGAGAACCGGCGATCATGGCCATTTCATCACTGAGAATATCTCCAAAAAGGTTGGGAGCGAGGACAACATCGAAATCCCGGGGGCGAGCGATGAGCTGCATCGCCGCATTGTCGACATAGAGATGATCGAGAGTGACATCCGGATACTCCACGGCCACCGCCTCCACGGTCTCGCGCCAGAGCAATCCATTCTGAAGCACGTTGGCCTTGTCGATCGAGGTCAGTCGCTTGTCGCGAAGCTGAGCGGCACGAAACGCCACATGCGCGATTCTCTCGATCTCGTCCTGACCGTACACCATGGTATCGATCGCGACTTTCTGTCCATCCCGTTCTTCGATTCCCTTGGGTTGGCCAAAATAGATGCCTCCGGTGAGCTCCCGCACACAGAGGACGTCGAATCCTCCGACGATACGATCCTCTTTAACCGGGGAAGCATGCGTGAGGGCCGGAAAACAGACCGCGGGACGAAGATTGGCAAAGAGCCCGAAGTGCTTGCGGAGGGGAAGGAGGGCTCCTCGCTCTGGCTGCTGATCGGGAGGGAGGGTTTCCCACTTGGGTCCGCCCACCGATCCGAAAAGAATGGCATCGGCAGCCTCGCAGGCCGCGACGGTATCTTCGGGCAAGGGGTGACCCGTGGCATCGATCGCAGCTCCTCCCACCAGCTTCTCGGTCAACTCGAAGGAGAGTCCCTGCATTTCGGCCACTTTGTCGAGAACCTTGCGGGCCTCCTGCATCACCTCGGGTCCGATCCCATCACCAGGGAGGACGGCTATCTGATAAACTTCGCTCATGGTCGATGACCAAAGAGCGGATCAGCCCATCCGCAAGCCGAAAACGCACGGGTCAGGCAACTTCAAACGCGCCAAACTCCTCCAGGAAGGGTCAATCGTCTTCTGGATCCTCCACGAAGCTGGCCAGCTTCCAGGGAATATCCTGAATCGCGGGAGATCCGGAACGTTCCTCGACGATAACCGATCCATCAGGAGCAACGATCCGAACGACGATTCCCAGCAACTCGTCTTCCTTAAACAGCTCGCCGGAAGACAGCATGCGATTCTGCTCGAAACTCTCTGTGGCCAGCTCCACGTCACGATTGAAGGACAGATCCTCGATTTCTTTTTCGCCTACAATTCTGGCACGCTTCGCTGGACCGCTGCTGGAATACCTGCCGTCCCATTCTCCCAACGAATTCTTGTAAACCTCCAAGGCATTTTCCCAGAGAACCGCATACTCCATCCTCGCTCCGACGAGGGTTTCCCTCGAAATATTCCGGATCACCACATCGTATTGGAAATATCTCTGCTCGTAGGTGTAGATGCGATCTTTGTGACGCTCCGTATCCAGGCTCTTCTTATCGATCTCCAACTCGAGCCGAAAATCAGTGGAGGAAAGCGTCGGGAGAGAATCCACCGTTACGGGTCGGTCCTGCATCCACGTTTTGACATACTGCTGATCGTCCAACGACAGGCTCACGATCTCCAGGTCGTACTCGTTGCCATCCTGGCGACGAATCTTCATCGTCCGACTATCGACGGAAACCTGCAGAACTTCCGCGATCACCTTTTTTCCCGTCTTGGAGGTAAACTCATGCAGCGTTTCGATCTCTTGAGAGGAGACAAGAGACCCAAAACACATCGTCACGAAGACGAGGACAATGGAAGCGGTGCGGACCATATTTCTAAAAACCATAACCCATTCCGAGACGAGATTCACCTCGGAAATGCGCTATTCCCAGGGACCCATACGAGTCACGAGCTGGTCCTCTTTCAGAAAAACTTCCGCCCGAGTCAGGGACAGGGATTCGGGTAGCGATGGTGCACGGTATCGATCGCTTTTCGCACTTCTCCCGGAAGCTCAACGTCGACACTGGCGATATTGGACTTGAGCTGCTCCATCGTCGTCGCTCCGATCAGGTTGCTGGCGACGTGGTGACGCTGATTGATCCACGCCAGGCTCATCTGGGCAAGATCAAGGCCCGCCTCGTCGGCAATCTTGGCATACTCCTCGATTGCAGCGTCACTGTTCGGCCCATTGTAACGGGCAAATCGCTCCCAGAGAGTCAGGCGTGCGCCATTCGGGAGTGCGCCCCCTCGGTATTTCCCGGAAAGCCGTCCGAAAGCGAGCGGAGAATAGGGAAGCGACCGCAATCCTTCCTCGTGACAGATTTCGGAAAGTCCGGAGTCAAAGGTTCGATTCAGAAGGTTGTAGGAATTCTGGATCGTGACCATGCGCGGCAGCCCCAGGGTCTCAGCAGCGGCAAGAAACTTCATCGCCCCCCATGGGGTTTCGTTGGAAAGCCCGATGTAACGGATTTTTCCAGACTCTACAAGATCGGCGAGAACTTGAAGGGTTTCTTCGATCGGGATGGAATCCGATTGCTTCGGAGGCGAGTAGTCACGGGTCCCAAACAGCGGAACGGGACGGTCCGGCCAGTGAAGCTGATAGAGATCGACCCGATCAGTCTGGAGTCGTCGCAGACTTCCCTCGAGCGCGGTGGTGATGTGCTCCCGATTGTGTCGAGTGCCCTCGCGGACATGCGTTACGTGAGGTCCCGGCCCTACCACCTTCGTGGCGAGAATGACCTCGTCCCTCTTCCCGCGATCGGCAAACCAGGTCCCGATGATGCGCTCGGTCTCGTGACAGGTCTCCGGTCGAGGGGGAACCGGATACATCTCAGCCGTATCGAAAAGGTTCACGCCCTGCTCGAGCGCATAATCCATTTGTTCGTGACCTTCGGCCTCGGTATTCTGTTCGCCCCAGGTCATCGTCCCGAGACCGATGAGGCTGACCGAAAGATCGGTGTGAGGAATCTCGCGATATTCCATGATACGGATAGAAACTGGGAAAAGGAACGGCACCTAGCCGTTTCGAATGATGAGGGTATTTTCTTCCCCCCGTCCCCGCTCCCGGGCCCAAACGCGATGGACGTGATCGTAAATCTGGCCGATCGTCGCCTTGTTTTTCATCCGATATTCGGAAGTCTTCGCATGAGTCGTGTCCGGATAATGTTTCGTGACCAGGTTGTCGACGTCTCCGGTGCCCAATCGGTTCGAAGCCTTGTTCGCAACGTCCTTGAGCCGATTCATCGTCGCGGAACCGGAAGTGATCGAGGAAGAGGCCGTCACCGGCTCGATGAAATAAAACCTGGCGGTCTGACCTCCGACCGTATCGACGGTGCATTCGTAGACGCGAACCGCGTTATCGATCACATACTCGTGCTGACTGACCGAGGAGATCTGATCAAGTCGAGCTACGAATCGCCCATCGGCGGTAATGACCTCCCAGAATCCCTTGATCCCTTGCTGGAATCCATCCTGGCTATCCTGAGCGGTGACCGGGGAAAAAAGGAGCGGAAGTAGAAAGAGAGAACAGAGAAGCTTTTTCATCGCGAAAGAATATCGTATTCAAGAGTTCCTGTCCATCCCTCCCTCTTTCCCGAATCCCCCCCAACCTGATATGTCGCCAGGAAAATGGCTCATCACTTTGCTTCTCCTTGCCGTGGCCGCCGGACTGCTGCTGCTTTTTCGAGATGCTCCGAAGGAGAGCCGACCACCTGCTCCAGGGAAAGAGATCGTGATCTCCGATCAAGTAAAACCAGTATTGAAACCCTGGTCGGAGGAAGATCTGGAGGAACTGCAGGACTGGGCGGAAGCGCAGGAGGCCCCAACCTTGCGAGAGAACAAAACACTCCAGTTCGAAGCTCTCCTCGCTCCTGGAGAAACCCTTGTCACGGACGTGCAGGAAGTCAGCCCGGGGGTCTTTCAGTTTACGCAACTAACCCCGGAACCCGGCCCGGAGGAGAATCTCGTTCTCATCAAGGCACAGAGACATTCCGTGGACCTCGAAGGAAACGTCGAACTCCTCTCCGCGCCCTCGATCATCCTGCAGAACGGATCCATCGGGGCGATCTCGGTCTTCACGGATAATTCCGTCTACCAGATCCAGATGAACGTGGAAGAAGAAGACGGCGCAACAAAGCTGACGGGACAGGTCACAAGTCAGCAAAATGCACCCTCCCAGGTCTCTGATATCGATGGCTCCCGCTGAATCTTACGGTCCGGCCCCGTCCTTTTTGCGTACCGTAAAATACCCTCGCGCACCAAAAAGGTCTGTTATCGTTTCCCTTTCCTCCTGACTACCAATGAGGGTCCTACTCACCACTTTCTCTTTCGCTGCCTCCTGCCTGCTGGCGCCCCTTCACGCCATCGACTTTGCCCGAGACATTCGCCCGATCCTGTCGGACAAATGCTTTTCGTGTCATGGGCCTGATGAAAAACATCGGAAGGCGGATCTCCGACTCGATCAAAAGGAAGAGGCGTTTCTCGATCGCGACGGCGTCGCCGCCTTTGTCGCCGGCGACCTCCAGAAAAGTGAGTCCTGGCTGCGGATCGTCTCCGAGGACGAGGATGACCTGATGCCCCCGCCCAAGGCAAAGAAGCCACTGACCCCTCAGGAGAAACAGCTGATCCGCAAGTGGATCGAGAGCGGCGCGGAATGGACCGAGCACTGGTCCTTCACCCTGCCCGCAAAACCTGCCGTGCCTCCAGCGAATGACTCGAAAATCGCCGAGCTGCATCCGATCGACTCTTTCGTTCATGCAGCACTGAAGCGCGAAGGGAAGTCGCTTTCGCCGCTCACCGACAAACGAACCCTGATTCGTCGGATCACTTTCGACCTCACCGGACTTCCTCCCACCCTGGAAGAGATCGAAGCCTTCGTGAAGGATACGTCTCCACAAGCCTACGAAAAGGTCGTCGATCGCCTCCTCGCCTCCCCTCACTTCGGAGAACGCATGGCCCTCTTCTGGCTCGACGCCGCCCGCTACGGAGACACCTCGGTCATGCATGCGGACGGTCCTCGCGACATGTGGCCATGGCGAGACTGGGTCGTAAAATCGTTCAACGAGAATCGCCCTTACGATCAATTCTCGATCGAACAACTCGCCGGAGATTTGCTCCCCGATCCGACCAACGAACAGCTCGTGGCGACCGGCTTCAATCGGAACCATCCCAGCTCCGATGAGGGCGGTGCGATTTCGGAAGAACTCCGGGTCGGCTACGTCGCCGATCGCGTCAAGACCACGGCCAATGTGTGGCTGGGGCTTTCCATGGAATGTGCCCAGTGTCACGACCACAAATACGACCCGATTTCTCACAAGGAATACTTCCAGTTCTTCGCCTACTTCAACAACACCACGGATCCCGGGATGCAAACTCGCAAGGGCAACCAGGCTCCCATCGTCGAAGTCGTCACCGAGGTGGAGGAGGACAAACTCGAAGCCATCGAGAAGAAAATCGAAACCCAGAAAGCGAAGTCCCTGACCGAAAAGAAAAAAGGACTCTCCGCCCCCGTCCCGGCTGGAGAGAAGGAACCCGCTTCCGACCTTGCCGCGCGCTTGAAACATTTGAAGCACTATTTTCCTCTCGATGAATCGGCGGGCAACGTCCTCCAGGACGCTGTCGGGAGAATAGATGCGACGGGAGAAAAGGGATTGCAGACCACCCAGGAAGCAAAGTTCGGACAGGGACTCGTCACCGATGGTTCGCGGGTCTATGACGCCGCGACGTTTACCGACTTCACTCACAAGAGCAAGTTCACCCTCGCGGCCTGGGTCAAGATCGACAATGCCAATGCCGGGGGTGCGGTCTTCTCGAAGATGCATTCCCAGAAGCAGTATCGCGGTTTTGACCTCTGGATGGAAAAAGGGAAACCCGGAGTGCATCTCGTTCACACCTGGCCCGCCAACTCGGTCAAGGTCTTCGCAACCCAGGGCCTGAAGGTGGGCCAATGGCACCATGTTGCCGCGACCTACGATGGCACTGGCAATCCCGAGGGGGTCAAAGTCTACATCGACGGAGCCGCCGTCGAGACCCAGAGCGTCGGAGGGAAAAAGCTGACCGGGACGATGAAAACCGACGCACCGTTTCGGATCGGAGGACGGTTTGGGAGCAGCGGATTCAAAGGGCAGGTCGACGAGATTCAAATCTACGATCGCAACCTCAAACCCGAGGAAATCACCTGGACCCAACAGGACCTGGTGTCGGAGGCCAACATCACCCTCGCTGCAAAACGCACGCCTCAGCAACGCAGTATTCTCGAGGTTTCCCGCCTCAGCCAGGCAAAGCCATATCTCAATGCCCAGGCCGCGCTTCTGCGTAGCGAACGAGAGAAGGTAGAGATTCTCGAAGGCAAAACGACGTCCATGGTCATGGCCGACAACCCTCCCGAGAAAATGCGCAAGACCTACATTCTCGACCGGGGTCAGTATGATGCTCCCATCGAGGATGAAGTCATTTCCCCCGGGACTCCGGCGATTCTACCTCCCCTGCCTCAGGATGCTCCCAACAATCGCCTCGGACTTGCTCGCTGGCTCTTTGCCGAGGAACATCCTCTCACCGCGCGAGTCACCGCAAACCAGCTCTGGTTGCTCTTCTTCGGAAACGGAATCGTTCGCACCCCCGCCGACTTGGGTGCCCAGGGAGAGTTCCCCACTCATCCCGAACTGCTCGACTGGCTCGCCGTCGACTTCCGGGAAAACGGATGGGACATCAAGCGGATGATTCGCCAGATTGTTCTCAGCCAGACCTATCAGCAACGTTCCGATGTTCAGCCGGAACTCCTCGAGAAGGATCCCGAAAATCGCCTCCTCGCGCGAGCACCTCGATTCCGACTCCAGGCGGAAATGATTCGGGACAACGCGCTCGCTCTCTCCGGACAACTCAACAAGGACGCGGGAGGCCCCGGCGTGAAACCCTATCAGCCACCCGGCCTCTGGGCCGAGGTCGGACTCGGAGGAAATCCGAAGTTCGTCCAGGACAAGGGAGAAAAATTGTATCGTCGCACGCTTTACACCTACTGGAAGCGCTCCGCTCCTCATCCGGCCATGGTCATCTTCGATGCCCCCAATCGCGAGACCTGCGTCATCCAGCGCCCCAGTACCAACACCCCGCTGCAGGCGCTCGCGGCGATGAACGATGTCCAGTTGATGGAAGCCTCCCGTCATCTTGCCGGGCGGATTCTTCGCGAAGGAGGCTCCACCGACACGGCTCGTATTTCCTGGGCCTTCGAACTCGCGACCGCCCGTATTCCCGAGCCGTCCGAGATTGCCACCCTGCTCGATGTCTACCGCTACGGACTCGAGGAGTTTTCGGCCGAGAAAGAGCGAGCCAACGCCCTTCTCGCAATCGGGGAATCCCCCCGCGATGAAACCTTGCCCCCGGATCAGCAAGCCGCCTGGACCGTGGTCGCCAGCCTTCTCCTCAACCTCGACGAAGTGTTAACCCGCAACTAAGCCATGGATCCCCTTCTCTCCCATCAGCAACAGCTCGCTCGACGAAATTTTCTCGGACGTTCCTGCAGTCTCCTCGGTGGAGCCGCGCTCTCCAGCCTGCTCCCCGGTCGTCTCCAGGCCGCTGCGGGCTCCGTTCCCGGCCTCCCGCATTTCCCCGCCAAGGCGAAACGGGTCATCTACCTCTTCATGGCCGGAGGCCCTTCCCACATCGATCTCTTCGATTACAAACCGGCGATGCGCGACCTGCATGGGACCGAGCTCCCGGATTCGGTTCGTGGAGAACAGCGAATCACCGGGATGACCAGTGGCCAGAAATCATTTCCCTGTGTCGCCCCCATGTTCAACTTCGAGAAAGTCGGGGAACGCCAGACCTGGATGAACACCGACCTGCTTCCGCATACCGCGGCGATTGCGGACAAGATCTCCATCGTCCGTTCCATGAACACGGAGGCGATCAACCACGATCCGGCGATCACCTACATCAACACGGGAACCCAGCAGTTCGGACACCCCAGCATGGGAGCCTGGCTCGCCTACGGTTTGGGATCCCTCAGTGACAACCTGCCGGCCTATGTCACGATGATTTCTGTCGGAAAGAAGCCGGGGCAGGCGCTCTATGCCCGACTCTGGGGGAGTGGCTTTCTCCCTTCCCGCTACCAGGGCGTTCAGTTTCGAAGCGGAAAGGATCCCGTCCTGTATCTCAACGACCCCGACGGCTTCGATCGGGACCTTCGTCGAAAGATGCTCGACGGGCTCGGAGACCTGAATCGGCAGCGATTTGAGAAAGTGCTCGATCCGGAGATTGAGTCCCGAATTTCGCAGTATGAAATGGCCTTCCGCATGCAGGCTTCTGTCCCGGAGCTCATGGACATCGAGAAGGAACCGGACCACATCTTCGAATCCTACGGTTCGCAATCCAAGACCAAGGGCACCTTTGCCGCGAACTGCATCCTGGCGCGCCGCATGGCAGAGCAAGGCGTTCGCTTCATTCAACTGTTTCACCGCGGATGGGATCAACATGGCAACCTGCCCAAGGATCTCGCACACAACTGCGAAAGTGTTGATCAACCTGCGGCCGCCCTCGTCAAAGACCTTGAGGAGCGCGGGATGCTCGAAGACACCGTCGTCATCTTCGGCGGAGAATTCGGAAGGACGATCTACAGCCAGGGAAAGCTGACCAAGGACAATCACGGTCGCGATCACCATGGACGCTGCTTCTCGACCTGGGTCGCCGGCGGTGGATTCAAACCCGGAGCCGACCTCGGAGAAACCGACGACTTCGCCTGGAATATCGTCAAGGACCCGGTCCACATCAACGACTTCAATGCCACGGTGCTGCACAACCTGGGAATCGATCACGAACGCTTCTCCGTGAAGCACCTCGGCCTCGATTCCCGACTGACCGGAGTCGAAGAGCGACGGGTAGTGAAAGAGATTATCACCTGACCGATCAGCAGATCCGGTTCCGGAATACTCCGGTTTCGAAATAGCTAACTTTCCCAGGGCAGGAAACGAGCTCAGCGTCGTTCCCTCACCCGAGGCGATGCCACGAAGGTCGCGGCAGACGAGAGCCTATTTCAAGGCTCCTTCCGGCTTCCCATTGGTGGTCAGGACGTGCACTTCGTGAGCCCTGGCCTTGGGGTGAAAAAATTCCCAGACCACTTCCTTGTCCGGGGTGATCTCGAACAACTTTGGCTTCTTCGGATTCTTCTGCCCATAACTGCAGATGATCGTATTTCCGTTGGCGAGACGCTGGCCCCCACAGGGGTCGGCAAAGCGACCATCCACGTCCTCGTTGGTGGCCTTCCATGCGACTTTGCCCTCGGCATCGAACTCGACGGTCTTGTTCCCGTTGGTCAGATTGACGAGGGTATTTCCGTTTTCCAACCGGATCGCAGTGAATGGCCAGTTGCGCTGCTCGCGCCCCCCGAGTTCCTCGAGATCGGTTCGAATCGTATTCACCACTTTACCGTCGGGCTGATACTCTTTGACTGCGAAGGCAAGCAGGTGGGGCACGAGGTAATTCCCATTGGGTAACTTACGCGCCATGCGGGTCTGCATGTGGGCATTGTCCGTCTCTGGCTGCAAGGGAACTTCGACGGCAATCTTGCCACCCGGCGTCACTTCGAGCAGGCGAGGTTTCACTCCTCGCTCCACGACCAGGGTGTTGCCATTTTCCAGACGCACCGCGGTGCCCAGTTCCTTGTTTTCCGCGGCGAGTGCATAGCTCCAGACGACCTTTCCATCCATCGTGATTTCCTGCGCCTTATTGCTGATCGAAGCGAGAATGTTCCCGTTCTCAAGGACGAAGGCATCCCGTGCCTTTCCCTTGGTCTGCCATTTCACTTCGCCATCCTCACCGACCAACACCGTGTGCGTTCCGGCGATGAGAAAGGAATGTCGAATCCCGGAGGCGGACACCTGTTTTCCGAACAGAGGCACTGAAGCTTCCGGCTTGGGGGCGGGAGCCTTCGGCTTCCCAGCCGCTGGCTGCGACGGGTGGGCGACTTCGGCACGTACCTTCATCAGGTAGGCGAGGAGATCTGTGGCTTGCTCATCCGACAAGGTATCGAGAAGCCCCTCCGGCATGAGACTGCGGCGGATAAACTGAGTGCTCGCGATTTCCTTTTTCGAGATCCGACGATCCGTGAGCCCCATCTGCCGAACGACGACGGCATCCTTGTCTTCGCTGACAAAAAAGGCATCGATGATCTCGCCGCTCTTCAATTCGACTCGGTAGATCCGGTAGCCGGATTCCATCGCTGCATTGGGAGTGAGTATATTGCGGAGCACGGCTTCCAGTCCCATCTCGGGGGCGCCACTCAGATCAGGACCCATCTGTCCGCCCTGGCCATCGATCACGTGACAGGCCGTGCAGATGGCTGCGAGAACCTTGCCGTTTTCGAGGTTTCCTCCTTTGCGCCCCAAGGCCATGTACTTTGCGAATTTCGCATCAAGAGCCTCGGCCTCCTCGATCGTCATCATCGGGGCGACTTCCGTCGTTCTCGCGATGGCGGCACCCTTTCCGAGTTTGCCCCAGTTTTTGTCGCCACCGGCGTTGTAGTAGACGAGCCCTTCAGGAAGCTTGGCACCTCCGAAACTCCGGTCAAAGTTCTGGCGGATCTCGGAAGCCGTTCGCGCCCGGCTCCAGATTCGATATTCAGCGAGAGTCCCCTTCGTTCCTGCATTGGCCGGACTCGACCATCCCACTCGCAAACCCGTGAAATCAGCAGTGACCTGTTTCTCACCGGTCGCATCGAGTTCCCCATCGATATAGATCCTTACGATTCCTTTTTCATCACGAGTCGCCGCCACATGGGTCCAGAGTTCGGCCGCCATGGGCTTGGTCGAAACGGCGACATCCTTCGTTGTCGGGCCAGCCCAGAAGCGGAACGCCGAATGGGCAAAGTTCAGGTCGAGCACCTTCGAACCTCCGAGAATGCTGTCCTGATTCGAGATCCCCGGAGCAAGCCTCACCCAGGTCTCGACGGTGAACGGCCCCTTGAGATCGATTTCTGTTCCGGCAAAAGCAGTGGGTTTTCCATCCAGCTGGAGCACCTCGCCAAAGACATGATCCAGCAATGTGGAAAGAGTCGCCAACTCCGGTTCTCCACTCAGGATCGAAGCGAGACGCTCCGCCGTTCCCATATCGAGATCTGTCGTGGGGATCTCCTTCTTCTCGAGAGAAGCCACCAACGTCCGCGCTCCCGTCTTGGAAGAAGAGAGTCCGGCGAGAGCCTTGCGCTTCCAGGCATCCGTCAGGTCAGGATACAATTCAAGCAGCCTTGTCGACGCATCGGGTGCAGGAGAAGCGCCGAGAGCTTCGAGGGCAGCCTCTCGTATTTCATCTTTCTCCGAAGAAGTGGCCACCAGCGAAGCAAAAAGACCGACTTCCTGGCTGCGAAGCTGACGAAGAGCTTGCAGCGCAGCGAGACGGGCCGAGGACTCAGCATCCTTCTTCTGGACAAAGTCGACAATGTTCGGTTCGAGATCGGTCAGGGAAAACGCCCCTGCGAGCTCCAGGGCAGTGGCGACCCCATCGCCTTCACCTTCGAGAAGGGATCGAGCGGCTCCCGTCAGGAGCTTCGAAATCTTCTTCGGATCGATACGAGTGCTCTGCTTCAACAATTGCCTCGAGACTTCGGACCGGGCCTCCGGGTTAGCGAGCAGGGCAGCGAGTGCTTCCTCGCAACCCGGCGCATCGGGAAACTCGGCCAGCCGCAGGAGTTCCTCCGTATTCGGGGCACGATCGAGCTGAGGAAGCAGAGCCGCGACTCGGGAAGCACTCTCCTTGGGAGGAAGAGCAAGCGCCGCGAGAATCCTTCCCTCCAGGTTGAGAGACTGAGCCGCGCTTGAATCGAGAAACGTTCCGACCTCTGCCGGATACTGCTCTAGAAAGAGACGAACCAGGTATCTCTCGAACTCTCGATCGTAGGCTTTCCCGATCGGAATGGGCTGATTGGTGCGGGTGCATTTCACCGTTTCGGGATCTGGAGTTGAAGCCTTCACGGAAGAGACCAAGGCAGGCAGAACCTCGTCTGCATCGGAAGATAGCTCGCGTCCCAGGGTCGAGAGTGCCGCAAACCTGACTTCGGGATCTGGATCTCCGAGGAGTTCGGAAGCATTGGCAGGGTATCGAGCCAGTTCGCGTCGCACATTCCGATTCTCCGAATCAAGAAACTTCGTTCCGGTAGAAGAAGCCGAATCGCCGAGAGCCCAAAGTGCCTGGATACGTCCTGCGTCGGAGAACTCCGGGGAGTCCATCTTCTTTTTCAAACTCGACGCAATTTCCGCATCATCACGATCAGCCAATGTCTGCCAGGCGAGATGAGCCCGTGCCGTGGGCGCTTTTCCTAACATCCCAACCAACTCTTCCAAAGGGAGCGTCGTGAAATCGGGAATGGGAAGCCGCCTTTCCCCCGTTGTGGGCTTCAATCGCCAGATCCGGCCTCGAGTTTTGTCTCGGTCAGGATGATTTCGAGGCACCTCGTTGTGAGAAATGATCTTGTTGTACCAATCGATGATATAAATGCAACCGTCAGGTCCCTGCGTCAGAGCAACAGGACGGAAAAAAGGATCGTCGCAGGAAACCATTTCGGGAAGCCGTTCCAAGTCCCAACCAGCGCCGTCGCGATCCATACCGAGAGTCTGCACTTTCGAAATGATGGGGTTCGCCACCAGCATCGTCAGGTACGAATCCCCATCCACGGCAGGTCCATTTTCCTGCAGGGCCAAACCACTCAGGCTGGTCCCGCCCATCCGAAACTCCGCAGTCGGGGGAAAGGATGGCTGGTAGGTTTTCTTGAGCGCTTTCATCCCCCCAGGGTAGTAGGCGAATTCGTGAAAAGGCATCAGCGGGTATCCGAAATCATTGGCCTCCTGGATAAAGGCCTCCCCTTCCCCGGTAATGGCGAGACCCCAGATATTATTGGGTCCTGTGCTTGTGACTTCGAAGCCACTTCCATCCGGACGCATCCGAGCCATCGAACACTTGAGCCAGGGAATGGATTCCTTTTCTCCGGGGCGTCGCACCTGGCTGTTGTTGAAGAGCCCTTGCGCCATCCAGATCCAATCCCCGGGCGCCCGGGTAAACTGGTGAGGAAAGAGGTGACTGTCCTGAATCCCCATTCCTGTAAGAATGACTTCACGCTTGTCCGAAACACCGTCACCATCGGTATCCGTCAGGAGGACCAGATCCGGTCCATGAAGAACATAAGCTGCGTCTCCTTCTCCCCAGGGAAGAATCCCCAGTGGCATGGCAAGACCGTCGGCAAAAACCGTAGGATTGGTCAAACCGCCCTCAGGAAGATTGTCCAATGATTCCCTGGAATACACGAGGACCTTGTCGCGAGCATGACGCTTATACAGGGCTTCAGCGACCGCCTTGTTCTCGTTGGCGTCGACAGGATACTCCAACGCCGTCTGGGTCCAGAGACGACCACGCTGGTCAAAGTAGACGGAGATGAATTTTCCAATGCCCTCGCTTTCCTGCGCGACGAGCTCGATTTCGTAACCTTCCGGAACCTGGAAGAGTTTGAGCTGCTCCGTGGCTGGCATGGGATCGCCTTGAACGTTGTTGTAGCTGGTATCCTTTCTTCCGCGCCCCGTGTAGACGTAGGGAGTTCCGTCCTTGGTGTCCGGGAGATCCGCCTTCGGCTTGCCAGCAGCCATGGGCGCTGCTTTCGCCGCTACGGCCTTCGCTGCGACAGCCTTCGGCTTTCCTTTCCCGCGTCGTAGTACCTGCTTCGGTTTCACTTTGGCGAGAGCGGCCTCCACTCCTCCCTGGGATTCCCATGTCGGAGCACCCGGAGTCGGAGGCAACTCCCGGATCATCACGTCCTTGAACTGAACCATGACATGCCCACCTTTGTGAATCTGCGGAGCGATAACGCCGTTCAGCGGAATATCGGGATTCTTTTCGGTGTAGTCCGTGGCCTTGATCCCATTGATCCAAACCTGGATCCGAGGCCCTTCCGCGAGGATGCGATATTCATTCCACCCGAAGGTATCGATCGCCTCCAGGAGTTTCTCTTCGTTCAACGGCTCCGGGTAGATCAGCCGCCGTCGATGTTCGTCGAAGATCTTTCCAAACCATCCTTTTCCACAATCGATCTGGTAGCCTGCCACCCCGCCGCTCGGCAAACGTGCACTGCGGATCTGGATCCCACTGTTGACCTGACCGGTGGCAAGATCACCCGAACATTTGATCTTCAGAGTCAGTTCGAAGTTGGCATAGGTTTTCTCCGTGCTGATGAACTCATTGCGCGGGAATTTCTTCGAATACGAACCCGCTGTGATCGAACCGTCCTCAACTCTCCAGATTCCATCTGTGGAAACCCAGCCATCCAGTGATTTCCCGTTAAAGAGCGAGACAGGTTCCGCGGCCTGAGAAGCGGCCCCAGCAGAGAGAAGAATGAGAAAAGTGCTTAGAACTACGGAGCAAACCCACAAAGCATTGTCGAAACGGGGTTGGGTCGAAGAAGCAACCCTGTTCGATTTCAAGGTGAGACTCGCGAAAGGTGATCGGCGGGGGAGTTTCATGATTCAGTAATTACGACAGTTTCCAACGAGAAGCAGCAAAACTCCATATTGTAGATCCACCTGCCGATTCAAGAGAAGGGAAGAATTGCGGCTCTAAAGGAGTCGCTCTCGCGTGTTATTTCGTTGATTATCGGAAGTGTAGTATTGCTCTGTTAGAGATTGGCCTGCTTTTGGTAACCTGGAGGTTTCCCTGCAAAAGCTTGACCCATCTCAACAACTGCGCTGAAGATTCCGCTACTCCGACTTTCCGAATCGAATTCTCTCTCAATCTCGAAGCCCCCTTCATTCACAATGATCAAAAGCACTCCGTTACCGATTCATCTCCTGATCGCGGCGACCTTCTCCCTGATCGCAGGCGAACGAGGTGCATTCGCAAGCGAGCCTCTATCCATCGACAAAGAGTCACGCATCGTTCTCCTCGGGAATGGCTTGGGCTCGAGAATGATGGAGTATGGATATTTCGAAACCGAGATGCACCGACGCTATTCCGCGAGCCATCTCTTCATCCGGAATATGTGCGACGAGGGCAACACCCCCGGGTTCCGCCCTCACTCGGCCCGGCCTTCTCCATGGGCTTTCCCGGGCGCAGAGAAATTTCACCCTCCCCTCTCCAAAGCGACCGACCGGTGGAGATCCGGACAAGTCGGCGTCGGAAATTTCGACTCACCGGATGGATGGTTGAAACGCCTCGAGCCAGATCTCATCATTGCCTTCTTTGGCTACAACGAATCTTTCAACGGTCCCGAAGGACTCGATCGCTTCAAAGCAGAGCTGACGGCCTTCGTTCAACATACCAAAACCCAAAGCTACAATGGGGAAGCCCCTCCCCAACTCGCTCTTGTCTCACCGACTGCCTTTGAGGATCTGTCAGACACTCGCGGAACTCCCGATGGCAGAACCGAGAACACCAATCTCACTCTCTACACCGGGGCCATGGAGGAAGTCGCCAAAGAAGAAGGCCTGCCATTCGTGAATCTCTTTGCTCTCACGACTCGGTGGATCGCAGAGTCGGACGAGCCGATCACCTTGGACGGAGCGCTTCTCACGGAGGCCGCCTACTCCCGATTGGCGCCCGCGCTGGCCGACGCTTTGTTTGGAGAGAAAGACACAGCGGAGGAAAATGACAAGCTCCTCGCTGCGGTGCGGGAAAAGAACTGGATGTGGCACAAGCTCTACAAGGTTCCCAATGGGGTTCATGTCCACGGACGGCGCCACAAACCCTTCGGCCCACAGAATTATCCTGACGAACTGAAGAAGTTGGAGGAGATGACCGCGATTCGAGACCGAGCCATCTGGGCAGCCCTCGAGAATCAGCCCTTCGATCTCGCCGCAGAGGATGCCAAAACGCATCCCCTGGCACCGGTGGAGTCAAACTATCGTCCCAGCAACAAGAACGGATCCACGAGCTATCTCTACGGAAAGGAGGCGCTGGATACCTTCCAAGTCGCGGACGGCTATCGCATCGAATTGTTCGCGTCGGAGAAGGAATTCAACAACCTCGCGAACCCGGTGCAAATGTCTTTCGACAACCAGGGGCGTCTCTGGGTGGCGACGATGCCGACTTATCCACACTACAAGCCAGGCGGACCCAAGCCCGACGACAAACTCCTCATCCTCGAAGACACGGACAACGATGGTCGTGCCGATAAGGAGACCGTATTCGCCGATGGACTGCATCTTCCGACTGGCTTTGAATTCGCACCGGAGGGGGTCTACGTCGCCCAGGGAAATCAATTGATTCTCCTGACCGACAGCGATGGGGATGATCAGGCGGACAAGCGTGAACTCGTCCTCCAGGGTTTCGACGATCACGACACGCACCATGTCATCAGTGCCTTTTGCGCCGATCCTTCGGGAGCCATCTACATGGGAGAAGGAACCTTTCTCCATAGCCATATCGAGACAGCCTATGGTCCCGTGAGGAGCTCAAACGGTGGCTTCTTTCGCTACGACCCAAGTCGAAGGCATCTCGAGCGGACCGCTCGGTTGTCCATTCCCAACCCTTGGGGCACTGCCTTCGATCGCTTTGGGCAGCCATTCTTCCTCGATACCTCCGATCCCAACATGCGTTGGATGATACCGGGCTCCGTCAAAGTTGGTTACGGTGAGTTCGCACCGGGGCCTCCCAGTTTGATCGAGAACCAGCACCGAGTGCGCCCCACCTCTGGCCTGGAGTTCATCTCCAGTCGACATTTTCCTGACGATGTCCAGGGCGACATCCTTCTGAACAACACGATCGGTTTTCTCGGAACGAAGCAGCACCAGCTGGTGGAGGATGGCACCGGTTATCAATGCAAGTTCCGGCAGGACCTGGTGGTCGGAAAGGATGGAAACTTTCGTCCTGTCGATATGGAGTTCGCCCCGGATGGCTCTCTCTATCTTCTCGATTGGCACAATGTGCTGATCGGTCACATGCAACACAGCGCTCGTGATCCTCTCCGCGATCACCAACACGGTCGAGTCTACCGAATCACCTATCCTGAAAGGCCTCTGGTCGAGCCCGCATCTATCGCAGGAGCACCGATTCCTACTCTCCTCGAGAATCTCAAGCTACCCGAAGACCGAACTCGATACCGGACCCGTCGTGAACTTCGCTCGCGCTCTCCGGAAGAAGTTCTGCCCGCCCTCAAGGCATGGACCGAGAAGGTCACGGAAGAGCCTGCGCTTCTCGAAGCACTGTGGGTCGGTTGGGGAATGAATGCGATCGACGAGGACCTGTTGAGGAAACTCCTGAGCGCCGAGGATCACCGGGTGCGAGCGGCCGCTGTCCACGTCCTCCGCTACTCGGGACACCAGGTAGCAGAGCAGGCCGACCTACTCATGACTGCCGCGAGTGATTCTCACGGACGTGTGCGACTCGAAGCGATCGCCGCCGCATCCTGGCTGGAGCCCAAAGCCGGTCTCGCAATTGTGGAGGAAGCAGGAAAGCATCCCATCGGCTCATGGATCGAGCCCGTCTATACATCCGCTCTAGCCAGCTTGCGCGGGGAAGAAATCGAGAGCGAAGAGCCCGACAAAATTCCGCCCCCCACCGAACCGCTAGGCAAAGAAGAAATGCAGCTCTACACCGAGGGCGCAGAAGTGTATCGACGGGAAGGACACTGTGCCACCTGCCACCAGGAAAATGGAGAGGGACTTCCTGCCGCGATGTTCCCTCCCCTCGCCGGCACCCAGTGGGTCATGGGGAACGAAGAACGCCTCATCAAGGTGACCTTGAACGGATTGATGGGGCCGATCGAAGTGAAAGGAAAGCAATACCCGGGACTGGTTCCGATGAATCAATTCAAGGGATTGAGCGACCAGGAAATCGCTGCCGTATTGACCTATGTTCGAAACACCTTTGGAAACAGCGCTTCTGCGATCCGCCCCGAGAAAGTCAAATCGGTGCGCGAGGAAACCAAAGAGTTCCAGGGGTTTTATGAGCCCGCAGATCTCTTGAAGGCACACCCCCACCCGAAAGAATAAGACCGAAAAGGATCAGGATTCTCTTTGCGATCTACCCTCGAAACTCAGAAGGCCGCTTCCCGGTCCAGCGCTTGAAGGCATTCGAGAAGGTAAATGGATTCTCATATCCCACCGCATTGGCGATCGTTTCCACCTTGTCCTTGGTGCTGATCAGCAGAGAAACCGCGTGCCGCATTCGCAAATAGGTCACCTGTTGAATCGGGCTTCGCCCCATTTGCTTCTGGCAAAGTCTTCGAAGGTGCTCCGGGCTGATGCAGGCGATTGCCGCCAGGTCGGCCAGTCGCCAATCCCGCTTCAAGTCTTTCTCCACGGCATCCCACAATCGCCAGAGACGATCATCTCCCTGGTAGGGGCGGGCGGCACGCTTCACAAATCCGTGAATCAGTTCAACCCAATGATGGAGCATGGCCGGCTCCGCAGGGTCTCGGGAGGCTTCCACATAGAGTCCAGCGATCGCGTGATTCAACGCATGGACGCTCCCGGTGTGAATCACGGGACTGCTCGAGGAGAGAATCGGAGAGGCTTCTCGCGACTCCTCATAGCGCACCCAGGCAAAGTTCCAGAGTTCGTCATTCACGACCCGAATCCCGGTCGGAGCAAACGCCGGCAAGAGACAGATGTCTCCCGCCTTCACATCGCGCCATTCTCCATCGATCAGGGTCTCTCCCTGCCCCTCGAGACAGACCAGGGCAAAGGTTCCCGAGGCTTCCGCGCGAATGACAGTAAAGGGTGGAATCGCCCACATCAGCCCGACATGAGAAATGTGGTGAGTCTCGAGGAGCCCACAAGTCGGAGCATCGGATAGCCATCCTCGCTCGTCGCCCTCCTTCGACCGCACCACTTCGAATCGAGTCGAAGACCCAAAAATTTCGACATCCTGGAGGTCCGGGTCTTCGTTCATCGAGTTTGCTTCGCGCGATCAGCTCACAAGGTGATTTGGGAAATCCGCGACACGTTCGCAAGCGATTTGTTCCATGACCTGCTGCAGCTGACGTTTCAACATCGTCATCGTATGATCTCCCCCCTTGTCACCGAGAGCTCCGACACCATACATGAAGGAACGTCCGAGGAAGGCGAATTTTGCTCCGCTCGCGAGAGCACAGGCCACATCGGGGCCGCTGCGAACTCCGCTGTCGAGCATCAGGGTGGTGCGATCGCCGAACTCCTGCGCCAGCGCCGTGAGCGGCTTGATCGTCGACTGTCCGGCATCGAGCTGGCGTCCTCCATGATTGGAAACGATCATGCCATCGACCCCGAGGCTGATCGCCTTTTCTGCATCCTCGGGATTGACGATCCCCTTCACGACCAGCTTTCCTTTCCAGCGATCCCGAATCGCGGAGATCTTGTCGGCCGTGAGCCTTCCGGAGAAGGTCTTGTTCATGAAGAGCCCGAGATGCTTCATGCTGAGCCCCTTCGGAATATAGGGCTTCATCGTCTTGAACTCCGGGGCACCGGCGAAGAGCTGGCCAAAGGACCAGGTCGGATGAGTCGTCATCTGGAACACGTTTCGCAGAGACATTCTTGGAGGAATGGACAACCCATTGCGGATCTCCTTGGGCCGCCAGCCAAACGTGGGGGTATCAGCCAGGATCACGAGCACGGGCAATCCCGCATCGGCGGCACGGTCGAGAAGTTTGTCGCGCAAATCGTCCTCGGCAGGATGATAGAGTTGGAACCAGGCATTCCCTTCGGTCAATTCGGCAACCGTTTCGATGCTGGCCGTGCCGACCGTGCTGAGAACGAAAGGGATATTGTGCTGGTGAGCGGCCGCCGCAAGAATCTCGGTAGCCTTGGGCCACATCAATCCCTGCAACCCAATCGGTGCGACCCCAAAAGGAGCATCGTAGGTCTTCCCGAACAGCTCGGTCGAAAGATTGCACCCCGCGTAGTCTCGTAGATACCAGGGTTTCAGTTGCACCTCCCGGATCTCCTGCGTATTTCGCTGCAAGTTTCTGTTCTCGAAACATCCACCCGTAAGATAATCGAAAGCGAACCCGGGCATCCGCTGACGGGCACGCTCGCGGAGGTGCTCGATCGAGGGAAACCGCGAATCGATCGCGTCGTTGTTCATGGGTTTGCTCTTGGAATCGCTCATCAGTATTGGCACAAGTCTACAAAAGAATCTCGAAAGGCGAGATTCCCATTCGCGTCATTCGCGAAAATTCTTTTCCATTCGCGTTCCCTGTCCTGATCACTCAACGCGAATGATATGCGAATGGAATGGAATCGCGCGAATACCCGGCAAAGGGCTTCACTTTTGGAATCGCTCATAAATTACTCCTCTTCTTTTCTAATCCCAATTCTCGAGAGATCAATCCGGACAAATCCGAGCTTTCTCATGGGGGAGTCGGGCTTGAGGTCAAAATTTCCGTTCCCAGGATCTACGAATTGCGGATCGACAGCGAGACTGTTTTTGTCAATTCCCTCTCGCCTCCCCTTCCTCAGTGTGCTTTGCCCGAGTTGCGAGTCACCCGCACAAAAGTAAGTATTGAAATCCGTATCCGCTTCTTTCGCCCAGGCAGGAACGAGACGCCGGACGCGACCCTGGTCATAGAAGACAGCTTCCTTTCCCGGGTGATAAAGGATATTTCGCTGGATCACCGCTCCAGTCATTGGCCCCTCTCGAAGCTTGAAGTAGCTGGGTAGCCGCTTCTCCCCATAATGAATTGGGGCGATGATATCGGCGATGATGTTGTTGATTGCGTGATTGTTGAGCTTCAGCTGGATGCCTTGCGAGGTGCACCGATAGATCACGTTCTCGGTGATGAGAGTGTCTCGCTGTCCTCCATCAGTTCGGATCGCCGATTGGAGTGCCACCGGAGAAACCAGATGGTGAATGTAATTTCGTCGAATCACATTCCCCGCCCCAGCGCCTCGAATGTAGATCCCGTTGCCGTCCCCCAGCAACTCCATCGCATGATGAATCTCGTTCGATTCGATCAGGTTGTCATGAGTATGAAGAAACGGGCGAACTTGCTCCCATGACCAGTTCTTTCGTCTCTCGCCAATCTCAGACCAGCGGATCGTGGGTGACAACTCCCTTCCTCTGTTTCGGGAAAAGAAATCCGTCATCACTCCCGAGATGATGACCCCCGAGTAGGGTGTGTTGTGGATCAGATTGTGAGCCACTCGATTCTCCCCGCTCTGCCAGAGAAAAATCCCCGGCGAATGGGAGTAGATCTCGCCGACATGGTGGATGTGATTGTTGCGAACTAGGTTGTGGTGATTCACATCCTTTGTTCCAGGTCCATAGCCACAGAGCAAAACCCCCGTCGCACCGATGTGCTCGATGCGATTGTTTTCGATTCGATTCTCCCGCCCGAGTAAATCCACACGGATGGCAGTTCCTCCGCTCTGAACGAAATGACATTTCTCGATCGCACAATTCTCCGCTCCCCGAAAACGGATAAGGGCGTTGGGCTTGTCATGAAATTCCCAATCGTGCTGCAACCCCTTGTCGCCTCTCTCGATGCGATAGGTCTCTCCCCGTGTAAAGGTGAGTCCGTGGAAAGTTAGATTCCGAACCGGAGTGTCGGTGGGACCTTCCAAATCGACGTCCCCTTCGACTCGGAAGTATTCCTGCAGACCGGGAGCCACAATCCCCTCAGGAGATTCTCCGCTTCCCGGCCAGAGATAGACTTTTCCTTCCTCGGAATTGAGGACCCACTCTCCTGGCTCATCCAGCGCCTCGAGGACATTCTCCACCCAGATCGACTCGGTTCCTCGAAGGAAATGCAATTCATCCATCGCATACGTCGCCGGGATACCGACCTTCGCGATCCGGGTCGCTTCATGGACCGAGGTCAGCGGAAGGATGTTTACAATCCAGGCATGAAGGGGCCTGACAATGATCTCTACATCCACAAGATTCGGCCAGTTCTTGATCGCGCCCGCCGGAAAATGGATCTGGGTTCGATCGGACTTGGAGTGCTCGTCTTTAGACTCCGGCATCACGGGGATGAAGCCTTCCGATCGCGCCCTCGGGAGACGCACCCCATCCTCATACAAGGTGAAGAACTGCTGATCCGCCTCTTTCAGTTGAGCGAGGTTTGCCACCCACACCTTCCCCTGCGCCTCCTCCGCCAGGTCCGAAGCGGGGCTCTCCCACTTGCTCCACTTTTTCAGAACGATATCGGAATGAAACACCGGAGTTTCTTCCGGATAAGCCTCGTAGGTCACCGTGAAGTCATCCGAGCCAGAATCTTCCAACCCGAAAACGACAGTTTCCTGCAATCGATACTCACCTCCACGAATCTGCACGACCAGGTGGCGAGCCAAGCCCTCCTGTTTCAACGCTCGAATAGCATCACGAGCTCGCTCCACCGTTGCAAACGGCCCGTCACTCTTCTCCTCGTTGGGAGCGGGAAGCGCCCCACTCCAGGAATCCGAACCCATCGGCGAGACATAGAAATCCGCACCCCTGGAAAGCCCGCCTCCGAAGACAAGGGCGAGCGAGCTGCCCAAAATGACCGGCAAGAGTCTCATTCCTCAACTTCTGCCTCACGGCGAAAAAACTCGGCCGAGGCGCGAATGATCTCCTGCTTCGAAGGTTCGATCTCTGCTCCAACCATTCGCCAGTTGTGCCCCGAATTCTTGACGATCAATGTCTCGACGGGAGCCCCGAGTTCCTTTGCTCGCTTCTCCATGTGCCGCGCATGCTTGACGGGGATGGTGGTGTCCTGGTCGCCTTGGATCATCATCAGCGGCGGGCTGTCGCGTTTCAGATAGCTCACCGGGCTCATTTCCCGGTAAAGACGCTTCTTCTCGTTCGGATCCGAATCCTCTCCTGTGATTCGGATGCCAAACCGATCCCTAAAATCGGGACGGTCGTCGTGATTGAAGAGATCGATCTTCTCGAAATCACAGGGTCCATACCAGGAGAGGCCTCCGGCGATCGTGTAGTCCACCTCCGCAAGGCCCGGATCGCCGGTGAGACTCTCCGGCGGAGAGAGCAGCAGCATTTGGGCAATGTGCCCCCCGGCGGAATCTCCAAAAACCAGAATTCGTTCGGGATCGATCCCGAACCTTTCACAGTTCTTCGCGAGGTAGCGAACGGCATCCTTGGAATCGATCACGCAGTCTCTCATCCGTATCGAGCCGCCCTTTTTGTATAACCGGTAGTCTACCGAGACGACACAGAACCCATCCTGAACCAGCTGCTGAAAGAGAGGGGCAAAGAGGCCTTTCGACGCACCAAATCGACTTCCCGCCGCCCATCCTCCCCCGTGGGTGTAAACAAGGACCGGATAGGGTTTCGCGGTTCTCTCCGGGGGATAGTAGACATCGAAGGCAAGTTCTCGCTGGCCGACGCTCTTGTAAACGACGCCAAGGTCAGTGCCTGCCCCTGTCTCCAGAGCGATCTTTGCCTTTTGCTTTGGCGCATCCGCCAGAGAAAAAGAGCTGACCGCTGAGAAGAAGGCAGCGGCGATCCATCCTGATTTCGTCATGGAGGATCATCGTGCGGGAACCACCGGGCCGCAATATCCGAGATCCACATGATAATGCAGATCGAAGGATGGGATCACGCTCGACGGGGTCGCAGAAAAGGCAAATCAAGCCAACAAAACCGGCAGCCCACGGAAAGAATGGAATGCCATTCCATCCTGGAACCACTCCGCTAAAAATACCTCTCAGCATACCGATCAAACTGCTCAAACCAATCCCCAACGGAATCCTCACAACTCTTCCGCAACTTCTCCAAACGCTCGCCATTCGCCTTGTCCGCAATCACATTCTTCGTCTCTCCCGGATCGGTATTGAGATCGAACAGTTGCTCGAAAACGGGTGCCTTTCCGGTGGTATCGAGTGAAGCTTCATAACCGCCTTCGGCCGCCTTGTAGTAGCGAATGTATTTCCAACCATCGGCGGTCACATAGCCATCCTGGATCGGGCCGTCACGGCCGAGGTAGAGACTTTCCAAGGCTAAACCCTGTCGCCAGTTCTCCGGGGTGGCTTTGTCATAGAGCAGGGGCTTGAGACTGGTGCCGACCATGTGGGGCATTTCCTCCAGCCCGGCGTAATCAAGAATGGTGCTGGTGATGTCGAGGCTGGATACCAACTCGGTGCGGGTGAGGCCGCGGGTTTCTTCGGGGGCATTGGGATCGAAAATGAAACAGGGAAACTTGGAGGCGAGATCGTAGAGAAGGCCTTTGCCACCCATGCCATAGTCGCCCATCAACAGACCATGGTCGCTGCCGAAAATAATCAACGTTTTCCCGGTGAGATTGCGTTTCTCCAGGCCGGCGACAATCTCGCCCATCATCTGATCGATCTCGGTGACCATCTGGTGATAGCGCATGTGCAGCTCGTAGCACATCTCCGTGTCGTAGCAGAAATTGTAGGTCTTGTTCCGACCCTTGTCGTGATCGATCACGCTGCGCGGAATGTGATCGTAGGGATTCGGATTGGCGTCGAGCGGCGTCTTGATTTCCAGATCTCGATACGGCCCGGCTTTGCCAAAAAACGGATGATCCGCCAGATCGGGGTTGTGGAAGGAAGGCTCCGCGAACTGCTTCCACATCAGGCGGAACTTGGAGCTGTGCGGCGTGGCGTAGCAAAGCGAAAGGCAGAACGGCTTGTCTTTCGGGGCGTTGTCGATGAAGGCAAAGGCATCATCGGTTTTCTTCTGGTTGGTCGTGACCTTGGTCTTCTCTCCGCTGTCGCTCTTCACGGGGAACAAAAAGGGACCGTGCCCGTTATGACCGTCAAAGACATCGAACAGATCTTCGGGCTCGAGGCCTTTCTCCTGATCAATGTGCCATTTACCGACCAGTCCCGTGTAGTAACCCGCTTGTTTCAGCATCACCGGATAGCTGCCCTGCCATTGCTTACGGGTCAGCTTTCGTTTCGAGCTGAAGCCGATTCGGTGGACTCGCTCGTGGCATCCCAGCAACAGCGAAGCCCGGCTGGGGCGACAGATCGGCTCGGCGATGTAGGCATTGGAAAACCGGGTGCTCTTCTTCAGCAAGTCATCGACATGCGGTGTCTTGATCCACGGATGCCCCATTCCGGAAAAGGTATTGTCACGCTGATCATCGGTGAGGATAAACAGAATGTTCGGGCGTTCTTCGGCGACGGTCTTTTGTGCGAAAGAGGCAAGCGCAAGCAGGACGGCAAGGACGCAGTGAAACCGGGGTCGAAGGGTGGAACGCATGATTGGGAACTTGAGCTATGCTGTCGAAGCGCGCAAACGGGATCTCGTGTTGCGTTGGCCCGGAGGGATGGAACTAGGCCTGTGAAAAACTCACGTCCATGGGAAACGACAAGGTGGACTTCCAAATGACCGAAGGCGAGGGCCACGCCTTTTTTGACCACTTTGGTGACCTGATCCCGAAAAAGTGGACGTGCCAAAATTGAAGTTCTGCCTCAAGAT